>NZ_FNYI01000003.1:0-665568 GCF_900108925.1 Arthrobacter sp. yr096
GCCGGGCGGGTGGTTTGTTCCCGCCCGGCGTGTGGGTGGTGTGGTTAGACGTGGGCGACGGTGGTGACGCGGGTGGCGACGGCGTCGGCGAAGTCGCTGGTGCCGGCGGTGCCGCCCATGTCTTTGGTGGTGGTGCCGTCCAGGACGGTCGCTTCGATGGCTTTTTCGACCAGTTCGGCGGCTTGGAGGACTTTCTCGTCGTCGAACTTCGCGCCGAGCCAGCGCAGGAGCATGGCGGAGGAGAGGATCATCGCGATGGGGTTGGCGATGTTCTTTCCGGCGATGTCCGGGGCGGAGCCGTGGGAGGCCTGGGCCATGGCGTGGGTGTCGGAGGAGTTGATCGAGGGTGCGATGCCCAGGGATCCGGCGACTTCACCGGCGAGGTCCGAGAGGATGTCGCCGAACATGTTTTCGGTGACGATGACGTCGAACTTGTTGGCGCGGCGGACCAGGTGCACGGTCATGGCGTCGATGTGGAAGTCGTTGACGGTGACGTCGGGGTACTGCTGTGCGACCTCCTTGCAGACGTCGCGGAACAGGCCGGTGGTCATTTTCAGGACGTTGGCTTTGTGCACGATGGTCAGTTGCTTGGTCCGGGACTGGGCGAGCTGGAACGCGGAGTGTGCGATGCGTTCGGTGGCGGCGCGGGTGATGATGCCGTGCATGATCGCTACGTCCGGGGTGGGCATGAACTCTCCGGTGCCTGCGAAGGTGTTCCGGTCGGCGTAGAAGCCTTCGGTGTTTTCGCGCACGATGACCAGGTCGGTGCCTTCAACGATGGCGTTTCCGCCGGGGAAGGCCTTCGAGGGGCGGATGTTGGCGAAGAGTCCGAAGTGTTTGCGGATGGTGCCCGAGGGGTTCAATGCGGACTTGTGCGGTTCGGGGTAGGACGCGCTGTCGTGCGGGCCCAGGAGCCAGCCGTCGACGTCGGCGAGGGCTTGGAGGGTTTCGTCCGGGACGGCGGTGCCATGGGTGTCGATCGCTTCACGGCCCAGGGGCAGTTCGGTCCAGTCGATGGCCGGCGCTCCGGCAGCGGCCATCGCGGCGTCAAGGATCTTCACGGACGCGGGAACGATTTCCGGGCCGATGCCATCGCCGTTCAGAACGGCCAATCGGTACTGCTTGGATGTAGTCACGGTATTTCCTTTTCTTTATAACCAGGTCTCGTTGACGGACCAGGAATCAGTGGGGGCGATCAGCCGGTAACGCTGATGGCGCCGGTGAGGATTTGGAAGCCGATGAAGGCGAGGCAGGCACCAGCAACCCAAAGAATCGAGAACTTCTGGAACTCTCCGAGGTCCTTCTTCAAAAGCCCGAGGAGTACCCACAGGGGAGCAGACGCAGGTCCGATCATGTGGGAAATTTGGCCTACGACACCTGCACGGGCGATTTCATTGGCGTGGATGCCGTACTGCGACGCGGACTCGGAGAGTACCGGGAGGATGCCGAAGAAGAAGGCGTCATTGGACATGAAGAATCCGAGCGGGATGGCAATGACGGCCGTAAAGAGCGGAAGCAGAGCACCCATCGACGTCGGGACGATGCTTAGCAGCGCATCAGCCATGGCCTGGATCATGCCGGAATCAGACAGGATCCCAGTGAAGACGCCGGCGGCAAGGACGAGCATGACAACGGGTACGGCGCTCACTGCGTGTCGCTTGATGGATTCGCCTTGGTCATGCAGCTTCGGGTGGTTGACGAGCAAGGCGATAACGAAGGCGCCAATGAAGAGGACCACCAACGGTGCGACTCCGGCAATCAGGAGAACCAGCAGCAGGATGGTCAGGCCGGCGTTTACCCAGGTTCGCCAGGTAGGACGTTCGCCGATGTGGTGAGTGCCGTTCTTGATCTCCGCCGCCAGTTCAGCAACGGCGGCTGCATCGACGTGCTTCCTCTGCGACCGGCCAAGGATGTAGGCGACCGCGAGAATGAACGCACAGGTAAGGGCCAAAGAGGGGATCAGGCTGACGAAGTATTCAGTTGCATCCAGCTGCAGCACGCTGATGGCCCGGGTGGCGGCGCCTCCCCAAGGAGTGGACCCGGAGATGAGTCCCAGTGACATGGCAGCGACCGTTGCAATGATGAGGGGGTTGATCTTGAGCTTCTTGTAGATGGGCAGGAAGGCCGAGCAGATGATCATGTAGCTCGTGGTGCCATCACCATCCAGGGCCACGGCCATGGACAGCACAGCAGTGCCGACGCAAATCCGAACCGGATCTCCCTTGGAGAGTCGAAGAATGAGCTTCGATATGGGATCGAAGAGCTTGGCGTCCATCATGACGCCGAAGTAGAGAACTGCGAAGAGGAGCAGAACGGCGGTCGGAGCGACCGTCTTCAGGCCAGACATGACCATGTCTCCCAGGTCCGGGCCGAAACCTGCGATCACAGCGAACAGGACTGGAGCGCAAATGATGGCCACAAACGCGGTGGCCCATCTGCGCATGACTGCGATCATAAATGATCCGAGCGTAGCGAATCCGACGACGGCGAGCATCGTTACTCCTTGATGTTGAGGGACTGACTCCCTGACGGCAACTCTGACGTGCTGGGTCCCTTGCCGGTAACCCGGTCCCTCAACCTCTTGGGTCGGGCACGCTTTCGACGGTAAACCTAAAGTGGTCGACCAGTCAAGTAAGTGGTCAAGTGGTCGACCACTAATCGACTTTTCGGTATCATCAACCACGTGAACAGAAAATCCATCACCTCGCTCGATGCTCCTGACCGCAATCTGGGGATGGAGCTGGTGCGAGCCACCGAAGCCGCGGCGATCCGGGCCGCCCCCTTCATCGGCAAGGGTGACAAGAACGCCGCCGACGGTGCGGCCGTGGACGCAATGCGGCATTTCCTCGGTTCCGTCGCCTTTGATGGCGTGGTGGTGATCGGTGAAGGTGAGAAAGACGCCGCGCCCATGCTGTACAACGGAGAGCACGTCGGCAACGGCACAGGGCCTTCGTGGGACGTTGCTGTCGACCCGATCGATGGCACCAGCCTCACGGCCGCCGGACGTCAAAACGCACTTTCGGTCATCGCCGTCTCAGAGCGCGGATCAATGTTTGACCCCAGTGCTGTCTTCTACATGGACAAGATTGTCACCGGCCCGGAAGGCCGCGGGGTCATCGACCTCAGGCGACCGGTCGGTGAAAACATCCGTGCCCTCGCCAGAGCCAAGAGTGTGGCAGTTGACGACCTGCAGATTGCGGTCCTCGATCGCCCACGGCACTCGCAGTTGATCGCTGATATCCGGGCGACCGGAGCCTCCACCAGGCTGCTGCTGGACGGTGATGTGGCAGGGGGGATCAATGCCGCTCGGCCCGATTCACGCATAGATATGTGTGTGGGGGTCGGCGGAACTCCCGAGGGCATAATTACTGCCTGTGCGGTGAAGGCGCTGGGTGGGCTCATCCAGGCGCGTTTGGCGCCTATTGACGCCTCTGAGCAAGCGAAGGCCCTCGAAGCCGGCCATGACCTGGATCGCGTGTTTGACCAGGACGATCTGGTTCGGGGAGACAATTGCTATTTTGTGGCCACTGGTGTCACCGACGGCGCACTCGTGGACGGAGTTCGGCGTATGCCTGGATTTGTTCGAACCACCAGCATCGTCCTGCGCTCCCACTCAGGCACCATTCGCAGGGTCGTTGCCGATCACCTCGAATCCAAATGGTACGACTCCGAATAGCAGCCAACCTTTCACGCCGTTTCATAAAATACGAAGGAGATTCAGTCATGACCGGAGCCATCATTGTAGGGGTAGACGGCAGCGTCACAGCTAAGAGTGCCGCTGATGCCGCCAGGGACCTGGCCCTATCGCTTGGTGCGGCGCTCCATGTTGTCACGGCCTACGACGACGACGGCACCATAGTGTTTGGTACCGGAAGTGACCATCGAGTGGCCAGCCATGAAGCGAATGCGGAGAAGACGGCGCAGAAGGCTGCTGCCGAACTGAGCTCGGCCAATCTCAAAGTCACCTACGCGGCTGTCCGCGGAACCGCGACTCAGGTACTGCTCGACGAAGCAAGGAGGGTCGAAGCCAGAATGATCGTTGTCGGCAACAAGGGTATGCACGGGCTCGGCCGTGTACTTGGCAGCGTCGCTAGCAGCGTGGCCCACAATGCTCCTTGCGACGTCTACATTGCCAAGACGGCAGGCTGACGCTCGCCTGGTTTGTAGTATGGCGCTGCCTCTGCTCTCCACTTTTAGGACCCAATTAGCTTTCCGGCGCCGGCACGCGGAATCGCAACACGCAACCCGACAGCCGGGGCCGGCGCCGGGATCACCGTTGATGCAAGCTAAGGGCAGGTTCGTAATCAGGGCGTGCACCACACAACTTTCCAGACAGTAGACGGTCCAAGGTCCTCGCTTCCGCGGGTGCGTGGGTTATATGAGGGGGTATCCGCGTAGGGCTATTCGTGTCCAGCCTTAGCCTTGTCCGGGCTTGTCCTGTCCCTGTGAGACCGGTGTGCAAGACGGCACTACAACAGGCAACCACTGACCCGCTGAACATTTGGCCCGCTTGTCGGTCCATGTGGCGGAGTCCCGGCGAGGCAAATCATGCTATTCAGGCTCCGCCATGCGTTCAGTTCGTCGTCGTCCATTATTTCCGTGGCACCGCTTCCGCCCAAGAACATGAGCGATCTGCCATCGCTACGAAGAGAGAAAACGGTGTGGACATTGTCCACACTTTCTACCCTGGACTGCCTTGTACAGCCGCCGGACTGGCCCGGATTCCGCATATTTCCGCCATTTCCCAGTGTTTCCAAGGCTTGGAATCCCGTTCGAGTCCCACCTCGGGCACGGCATACCCCCTCGTCAGAGGGGGTTTTTGCTTTAAAGTGTGTACAAATGTGGACACGAGTCTCTGATGTGTGGTGCCGGCTGGTGCCTGGCCGCCGGTTGGCCTGTTCAGTTATGGGGGAGTGGGGTCAGGGCTTTGGCTGCTAGGCCCTCCGCTCGCTCTGAACTGGTGTTATGCGTTCCTCTCTTCGTTCGTCCGGTAGGTCGTGGTTTGCCTACACCTCTTCATGGGTAGAGGGACTGAGGGCAACATGACTTCGGGATCCTGCGACAAAGTTTTTGGTTTTGGCTCGTTGCTGGAGTCAATCGGCTGACTGGGGAGAGCTTTGTCAGGTCATGGGTCGGCGCGGCGTGGGGGTGTTGTCATCGGATTGGGGTCCAGACAGGTCTTCGTCGTGGACGGATGGCTCGCATGGCGGGGTGATCCCGCGAGGTGAGTCTCGACGCGCGGCTTGCACCGAGCGACGTAGTAACCGCGTATCCAAGTGCGTTGTCTGGCACAACGTTGCTTTAGGATATGGCCTGTTGTTTTCAGACGGGGCTACCGTTCCCTTGGTGCTACGTCTTGGTTGCCCAGCATGACTCGCCACTGTTTGCAACCATGTCTCGATGTGGGCCAGTTCTAAGTAGTTGGTAGGCCTCTAGCCAATCAATTTCGGGCAAAGTGGTCCATCCTATCCGACTGAGTTGCCTCGACCGGATCACGTCTGGTCGGACAATTAACGGCGGGTCTGGTGGCGCGGGACTATTCGTTGATGGGTTGCGCTAATAATTCTGAGTCTTGCACCGATGCCATGTTATTCGTTGAATCGACCAACTATTCAACAGTATGGGAACCTGAGCCGACGCGAGTGCCTCGGCGGTCAGTGGTCGTTGATGGACGGTTTGGGGGTGACACGCGGAGGTCTTGCCCGAAGGGCGACGGCCAGTGTCGCCGTTGCTACGTAGCCCACGACCACGGTACCTACGCAGGGGTTAGTCCTATCCCAGGCCTCATCCCGGCCTTAGCAGTGCGCGCAGTGGTGTTGTCAACACCTGAACCCGGTCTCGCCGTCGTCGGAGCCGGTAAGCGCGATCTTCCGTACGATGCCGGGTACACGGTCCTTTTGGCCGCGTCCGGGGTTGACGGCCAAGCAAAGCCCGAGGCCCGTGGCGTGGTCAGGAAGCTGTACGACCACCACACCGTGCTGGAGAAGACGAGTGGCCTCGACGTGGGGGATGTTGCTCAACTCGGGATCTCCCACCCCTGCTCGGCATTCGAACGGTGGTCAAGTTACCTCGTCACAGACATGGAACGACGCGTTGTTGACGTATGGCAAAGCAGTTTCAACCGATCAACAATTTCCGGATAGGCACTGGCTTCCTAAAGGGTCTGGGGCGCCCAGTCGTCGGTAGACCAGACCTCCAGCCAGGCATCCGTTACGCAGACGGCACCTTGAAGAGATCTAACGAGAGTAGCGGCCCGCCCCGGAAAAGACTTGAATGTAGCGGTCATGTGGGCATTGCTGTCAGCTGTGACCGTGTAAGCAACGCTTTGCACATCCGTGCCCCGACGATGGATGACCGACACGAGCCGGAGAAAGGCGGAAGCGCTGGACGGGGATGGGGCGACGCTGACGTTGACGCGATAGACGCATTCGAGCAGATCAGCGTGATTCATCGGATTTTCCTTCCTGAGAGTGGGTCACGAAATGTTCACTTTCTACGGTGCACCAATCCGGTGTAGAGCGTCTTGTACAAAAAGAACAGCATCGGACCCGTTTTCTGTGTAACTTGCACCGACATGAAACCGTGGCGCTGTTCAATGCTTGGAAGCGCGAGTATCGTACAAGCGTCCTGGTGACGGGAAGCGTCCAGCAGGGCGATCCGTACATGTTCGCCTGTGCCCCATAAGAGAGAGTTCCATCATGGTCGATTTACACTACCCCTCCGGGGTTTCTGGCACGGCGACGCTCGGCCGCCTTTTCGATCGACTTGGCTCCACGCTTCTCTCCGTTGAGGCCGGACCCTTTGATCCGGCAACCAGCGTCAGCGCGGTGGCTTTCTTCGATCCGTATGATCCGCCGACCGTGGTGCCAGGTACGGTGGTGCTTTGGGTGGGAACGGCGAGTGCGGAGGCCGCTGCCCAGCAGATAAGGTCCTTTTCGTCCGATGGGGCGGTGGCCCTCGTGATGAAGGAACCAATCCCAAATGAGCCGGAAATCGCGGAGGCCGTCGCCGAGACGGGCATCGTGATCTTCGGACTCATTCGCGGTGCTTCCTGGATCCAAGTAGCGTCGATGCTTTCTTCAGCGCTGAGCGTCCTTGACTCCAACGGGCTCGCGGTGGGAACCGGTTCCGACGAACCTACGGATCTTTTTGAACTGGCGAACATGGTCGCGGACCTGTTACAGGCGCCCGTGACCATTGAGGACCTATCCTCGCGGGTCTTGGCCTTTTCCGCCGACCAAGCCGGCACTGACGAATCGCGCCGGCTCACGATCCTTGGCCTGCAAGTGCCAGATGTCTACGAGGATGATCACCGTGCCCAAGGGGTCTTCAGACGCATTTACACATCTGACCGTCCGGTCTTCATCCATCCGAGCATTCCGACCGAGTTTCCCCGTGTGGCCATGAGGGTGAAGGCCGGCGAGGAAGTGCTTGGATCGATCTGGGCGGTGGTGCACGAACCTCTTACGGACCGGCGCGAACAGGGTTTTGTAGAAGCAGCAAGCGTCGTTGCCCTCACCATGTTGCGTGCCCGGGCAAGTTCTGACTCGTTTGCCAGGCAGCGTCTGGGACTCGTGAATACTTTGATCGAGGGAGGTCAGCAGGCGAGGGACGCCGCCAAACAATTGAACATTGCCTCGCTTTCCACCTGTGTCATCGCCTTTGGAACCAGGCATGGGTTCGCTGATGACGCGCTTCGTTCAGAAGCCGAGCTGCAGCGGGTGGTGAGTTCGCTGAACATGTACCTCCACCCGCTGTCCCCAGGGGCGCTTGCGGCCCTGGTCGGCGGCACCATCTATGCTGTGGTGCCCCTCCGCGCCAACGACGAGCGTGCTCAGCAGAGGGCTGTTCGGCTGGCCCGTGAATTTATTGCTCGCATGGATTCGACCAGTAGATTTCTCGCGGGAGTCGGTTCAGTAGCTCTCAGTGCCGCGGATCTCGATCAGTCAAGATCAGAAGCGGATGCTGCCCTGCGCGTCCTGCAAAGTGGCGCCGTAGACAAAGGACCTGTTCAGACTTTGGACGATGTGCAGGTGGCATGGCTGATGCTGCGCATTGCCAGCACGTTGGCAGACGATGGTGTCCAGGTGAGTGGGCCGCTTGCGGTACTTATCGCACACGACGAACAACACAACACGGCTTACGTCGAAACCCTTAAGAGCTGGTTGGAGCATTTTGGCGATATCAGGATGGCCGCTGACGCCGTCCATGTGCATCGGAACACGTTCCGATTTCGTCTCGCGCGGCTTTGCGAGATCGGCGACATCGACCTTTCCGACGCCGACACACGGTTTGGTCTCATATTGCAGCTACGCCTTTTCGGCTGAGAATTCATGGCATGGGCCCCCGCCCAGCAGTCGGTGTGCGGGCGGCATGGTCGACGGGTGAAGCATTGTTCGATCGAACGATGTTTAGACGCCCCCCAACGGGCAAGGTTAAGTTCGTTGGCCTCTTGGCAAACACACCCGCGGTTCACGCGCACCGAAAGGAATTCTGCATGAACATCATCGAAGTTGAGCTGATAACGGTAAGAATGCCGCTCAAGAGCCCATTCACCACTTCATTCAGTACACAGACCGAACGACGGCCTCTGCTGGTGAAGGTTACAGCCCTCGAAGACGGTGTGCAGACCATCGGCTGGGGGGAGTGCGTGGCTATGAGTGATCCTCTATATTCCGAGGAATACGTGGACGGTACCCGGGCAGTTCTCGAAAGGTATCTCGTGCCCATGCTGTTCGCTCATCAGGCAGCTGGCCACGAGATCACGGCGGAGACGGTGGGGCACGTACTTCGACCGATTATTGGACATCGGATGGCGAAGGGCGCCCTGGAGATGGCGATACTGGATGCGCAGCTGCGTGCCAGCGGACGTTCTTTCGCCTCGTATTTCGGAGCCACTGTTTCTAAGGTTAAGTCGGGGGTGTCAGTCGGGATTGCGGACTCCATTCCCGAACTCCTCGATGTCGTGGGAAACTTCCTTGCCGAAGGGTACGTGCGGATCAAGCTCAAAGTGAAGCCTGGCTGGGACATTGAGCCAGTGCGCGCGGTTCGCGAGAAGTACGGCGACATCCCTCTTCAGGTCGACGCCAATGCCGCCTACACGCTGGCCGATGCCCCCACACTTCGCAGGTTCGATGAATTCGATCTGCTGTTGATTGAGCAGCCGCTGGCCGAGGATGACCTGCGGCAACACGCGATCCTCGCAAAGACGATGCGGACTCCCATGTGCCTTGATGAGTCCATCGTGTCCGCCGAACGAGCTGCCGACGCGATTGCGTGGGGCGCAGCGGATGTCATCAATATCAAAGCGGGGCGCGTGGGCGGGTACGTGGAAGCAAAACGCATCCATGAACTCGCACGCGCCAACGGTATTCCGGCGTGGTGTGGTGGAATGCTTGAGTCAGGCCTGGGACGAGCTGCGAACTCGGCGCTGGCGGGCTTGCCCGGATTCACGCTGCCGGGCGATATCTCGGCATCCGACCGCTTCTATGAGCAGGACCTCACTGAACCGTTTGTGTTGGAGGATGGATACATCAAGATCCCGACAGCACCAGGACTTGGCGTCGAGCCAATCCCAAGTGTGCTCGCCGAAATGACGGTACACACAGCATCCGTGCGTCCGGACCGTGGCTAATCCCTGCCAAAAGTCCTGACACCACAGTCCCGCACTAATCGTCCATCGCAGACATTGCGACGGTCTCGGCAAGGCCCTTCCAATCATTCTGGCGGGGCCTTGCCTGTGTTTCGGCGAAGTGGGCATTCTCATGTCCGCTAACGCAGGAGACTACCCAGGGGTTGGTCAACTCGCACTGTGTACCGCTCACATTGAGTGCCGACGCACAAGAAACCCGGCCAGTCCCTCCGGCACGCTTATATGTATGACTGAAATCACTCTGGGCAATGCGTCCAACGTCGCCGCGCGGGCTCACGAACTCGCAGAAGCTGCTGCCGCCTCGGCCGGCGTCACCGTGCGGACGATTAGCGCACCCGACGAACTCTCTGATGCCTATGAGCTCTACAAGGACACATGGCGGCCAGATGCGTCGAATCTAAGTATGACCCTGGGCATCCTGAGGGTATTGGCCAAGACAGGAAACTACGTATCCGGAGCATTTGTTGGATCCAAACTCGTCGGGATGAGCGTCGGCTTTTGCGGACAACCTGATCAGCGCTCCCTCCACAGCCACATCACCGGCGTTTCCAGTTCAATGCAGGGACGCAAGGTCGGGCAAGCAATCAAGTTGCACCAGCGCGCCTGGGCACTTGAGTCATCAATGCACACGATAACGTGGACAGTTGATCCACTCGTTCGACGGAACGCATTCTTCAACATCGTCAAACTAGGCGCCGTCCCAACGGAGTACCTTCCGAATTTCTACGGCCAGATGGACGACGCAATCAATGGGTCCGACCCATCAGATCGGCTGCTCATCACTTGGGATCTTGAAAGCGAAATCGTTGGTTCTGTTAGCCCCGGGAGTCCGATGCATGTGAGGCCGCTGCTTGAGGCAACTGAACTTATTGTGACGGACGCGGACGATCACCCGCACGTTTCGGCCGCCTCCCAGTCAACAGTTGTCGCAGTGGCGACACCGGAGGATATTGAGTCACTCCGCCGGACACATCCCGGCGCAGCACGGGCATGGCGCTCCGTTGTGCGCGAATGCTTCATGCGCGAATTCGCTTCCGGCTCTCGCGTGGTGGGCTTTGATAGTCGTGGCTCGTACATAGTCGACAGAAAAGAGAATTCACAAAAGGGGTAAATCGATGAATTACACCCAACAGCCACCACACGAATAGAAGAATGGACTACACCTATGACACGCCTTCGGGATCTTGGACTCGGAATCGGTTCTTTTGCCCCGGGGCACCACAACGCAATAACGGACGTCGCCGGAGTCCGCGTCGGTCATACGACCCTCATCTCCGGCACAAGTCCATCATCTGACGGTCCGGTGCGTACGGGTGTCACTATCGTCCAGCCGCGTGCCGGCAACGTGCGCGACAAGCCCGTATTTGCCGGTGCCGTCAGTTTGAACGGCAACGGTGAGTTAACCGGCCTCGAATGGGTCCGTGAGAGCGGGCTGCTGACAACGCCAATCGGGTTGACGAACACCTTCAGCGTCGGAGTGGTCCGCGATGCGATAGCCGAATACGACACGCGAACCTCCGGAACGGACACGTACTGGTCGATGCCGGTCGTTGGCGAAACATACGACGGCGTAATGAACGATATTCACGGCCAACACGTCACCGCCCAACACGTCTTCGATGCCCTCGATGCTGCGCAACCCGGTCCGGTGGCCGAGGGAAACGTCGGTGGTGGAACCGGAATGCTTTGCCACGAGTTCAAAGGAGGAATCGGCAGCTCTTCCCGGGTCTTGTCCGAGATGGACGGCGGATGGACGGTCGGTGTTCTCGTGCAGGCGAACTATGGCACTCGGGAGGCCCTCCGCGTGGACGGCGTACCTGTCGGATCCCTGATTCCCGCGTCGGAGGTGCCCCCTCCGATTTCCTCCCGTTCTTCTGCCGCGTATCACCGCCTTCCCGCGGGTGCCGGTTCCATCATCGTGATCGTGGCGACGGACGCGCCGCTGCTCCCGGGTCAATGCCGTCGTCTTGCGATGCGTGCCGCCGTCGGACTCTCTCGCGTGGGCGGTGCCGCATCCGATTCGAGCGGCGACATCATGATTGCGTTTTCAACGGGCAATGACAGCATCCCCGGTGAGTACTACGGGAGCCCGGACCTCACCATGACCCACGAGCTGAGGGCAGTCCCACACCAACTACTGACTCCTGTTTTCGAAGCCGTGTCCGATGCAACGGAAGAGGCCATCCTCAACGCGATGCTCGCCGCGGAGGACATGACTGGACGTGATGGAATCGTTGCGCATGCGTTGGATGGTGAACGACTCCTGGAAGTGATCCACAATTACCGTGGATCAGGACGTGGCGAGGCCACCGACTCAACCGCCACGGCAGCCTGCAACTGAACAGGGCACTACCGGCTACAAGCGCCGCTGCCTCACGGCTGATCGCAGCCGCGGTTTGCGTTGATTCATCCACTGGAACATGCCCAGCTGTCACAGATGTGTCATGGGAAACGGGACTATTCAGCATGTAAGGGCTCCCGAGTGCTACGCCGATACGTTCCGGTCCCGAGGATCAGTAGTGCTGCGGCCTCGTTGGCCACCGGTATCCAGATATTCAGGCCGTCGCCCCCACCCACCTCAACACCAAGCTGAGCTAGTTGTACTGCCCAGGAACGCTGGCTAAACGGCTGATGGGCAGTACACATGGTAAGTAGGGGTTTGTTGTCAAGAGGGTATGAGCGAGCGGTCCGCGGCTGGTTGTCGTGGACCGCTTGTTTGCGTTCGTTCGGGGCTAGTCATGGTGGCTGGCGCGTCTTGATCGACTTTGGGCGCTGTCAGGCTGATATGCGCGGGTTGGTTACCGCAGGACGAGGATTTCGGCTGGACGGGTGCCGCTGGTCTAGCAATATCGGGCGTCGCCGGTTGTGTTGCCCGGTTGTCCACAGGCGCATCGCAGGTCTCCTCCACGCCAGCAAGCCATCAGGCCTGGCCGGGAAGGGCACACGTCTATGCATCCATCCATGGCTGTTCCTGTTGACCGGTGCGGCGAGCGACCAGCACCAGCCGGCCAGTTCACGGGCGACGGCTACATTGGCGATGACCCGGCGTTTATGGCGGGCTTCGAACTGGTCCCATTGGTGATGCAGGCGGTGGTTGCCTTGATGACCACGGACGCGGGAGCGCTCGTCGGCGGCTTCCCATCGGGCACGCGTCTCACGGCTGACGTTGTCATAGGGGCGACGGCGGTGCCGGGAGGCGCCGGGCATGGTGTTGCCTGTCTTGGTGATACCGCCCAAGGACCTGGGAAGCTCCGGAGGAATGTTCCGTCGGTAACAGTCCCAGGTACGCGCCGATGGTGCTGGCGGTGAAACGGGTCCAGTCACCGATCTGCACTGCCAAGCCAAAGGCGGTGAGCACGGAAATCCGACGCAAACACATCAACGCCCGGACGACAGGGGCGTAACGATCAGTCGCGGCCGGAGCAGTGATCTTCGCGTCCAGACAGTTCCTCCGGTCCAGTGTCAGTTCGGCCGCTTCACGGCTGACTTCGTAGGCCGCTTCCAAGGCGGGGTACTCGAAGTGCTGGCGGTGCAACAGGTGTGGTGGGCATCGGTCCAGGCCTCCCCCCCGGAGTAGACCAGGCGCGGCGCAGCAGAAGTTTGGAAACCCGTTTCCCCGCCCGCATAAGGTCCGCGCGGATGTCCTCCCGTGCGCGCACCAGATCCCGGGCAGCCTCGTCTGCACTGGAGGGCGCGGCAACCAAACACTCGATTCCGGCACCCGGTCAGTACGCGGGCCAACCAAACCCGGTAGCGGCCGGCGCAGCACTCGCAGCCTCGACCCGCGTGCGCCGTCCGAAGATGGGTCCTCCCTGGGCCGGCTGCGACCGAGCGCAATCAACCACATAAATCTGTCGCCTCGCACTAGTACAAGAGAACCCTGCTACTGGCTCTTCCGGATTCAAGATGTAGTGTGCGCCACAACATGGGTCCAGGTTTGTTGAGTCATTCCAAAGCGGCGCCACTTTGTTGCGGGAGCGTCCGCAAACGGCCCCACCGAACCGATCACTGGCCGCCTGGCACACCTCCGCGGCTCAGCGCTGAGCTTCCGCAAGCTCACCACCACCCAGATCACAGCTGGACTCCGGATTTCAGACCGAAACCGGGGAGGACCGCTCTTGGTTCAGCCATGGTATTCATGAGTTGTCCGATGTGACAATCCTCAATCCAATATCGCTGCACCATGCACTGTACATGATCTGCGTCACGCTGGAAGACTTGAATGTATGAAAAGCCCAATATCCACGGATCAGAGGATTGGCTTGCCTCCGCCAACAACCAAACCGTCGCCTGAACACAACGACGAGGTTGTGCCGCAGAAAGTCGCGGTGGCTGGAGCTCGCAACCCATGGATTGCATACGTCGCACGCCGTCTTACACGTTTAGTAGTTTCGGTCGTAGTCCTCGTCACCGCCGCATACTTAATGGTTCGTTTGTTACCTGGGGATCCTGCGAGGCTGTCGCTGGGTGCCGACGCAAGCGCTGAACAAGTATTACGCAGGCGGGCAGAGCTGGGCCTCGACGACTCGTGGCTTAACCAATACTTCCATTTCTGGGAAAGACTCTTTCACGGGGACCTGGGTATTTCCTATGGCAACCGGCTCCCAGTATTCGATATCATCGTCCAGCGAATGCCGGCGACGTTGGAGCTAGCCGTCATTACAATCGTCGTAATTCTTGTTACAGGCATTCCGCTCGGAATGCTGGTCGCTGAGTTGACACGAGGCGGTCGCAAGAAGTGGCTGGACACCACCTTCTCCGCGATCACGGGGTTCTTTACCGTGGCTCCAGTGTTCGTTGTTGCAGCAATTTCTATCTTCCTATTCGCGATAAGCTCCCCGATTTTTCCAGTGGCAGGTCGTTCAGGACCGTCCTCTTATGTATTGCCCGTCCTTTCGTTGGCATTACCTTCAGCCTGCGCTATTGCACGCATTGTGCGTGCCGAGACGTTTTCTGTGTTGGAAGCAGACTTCGTTAGGACGGCGAGGTCCAAAAGAATTAGTAAGGGTCGGCTGTATCTACGGCACATCCTAGCGAATTTGGTTACGCCAACGTTGACGATGGCCGGCTTGATACTGGGAGGTCTGATTGCGGGCAGCGTATTCGTTGAGACTGTGTTCGCGTGGCCGGGAATGGGGTCCACCGTCGTCGGCTCCATCGCGGATAGGGACTACTCCTTGGTGCAGGGCATAGTCCTGGTCTATGGCGGAATTATTTTGCTTATTAACCTCATCGTGGATCTGCTCATCGCGGCATTTGATCCACGTTCTAGAATCACAACGACTTAGAGGCACTCATGTCATCGACCAACCAAGACCCCATTGCAGTAAGTACCGGTCGGCTTCGGTCACTCATGCAACAGGCTCGAACGGCAACGGGTGCGACTGCCATCTTTGGGACTCTCGCACTCATTGGAATTGCAATTTTTGCTCCAATTCTCTTTGGAGAAAAAGCGGCCGCTGTGGACGTAACCTCCATTGCTCAAGGCCCCAGCCCTGACCATTGGTTGGGTACTGACGCTTCAGGCCGCGACATTCTCCTTCGGACGCTTGTCGCCACACAGCTATCCCTAATCTATGGAATGGTGGCGACCGTCATCGGAGTGACTTTGGGCATCGTTATCGGTTGCCTGCCCAGTGTCCTGCCGCCAGCTATAGGGCGAATGATCGTTGCGTGCGTGAACATGATGGTCGCTTTCCCCTCCTTGCTCCTGGTGCTCTTCCTCGCCGTAATTTTTGGTCAGGGAACCACAGGCGCCGTCGTAGCCCTCGGTTTGGCTTACGTACCGAGCATGGCGAGGCTATGTCAGACCATGTCCGCCAGCGTTAGCGGCCGTGACTTCATTAGCGCCGCAAAAATTCTCGGTGTTCCCAGATTTATGATCCTCATTCGGCACATCATCCCCAGCATCACAGATGTGGTGGTCGTCAACGCAACGATGATCGCGGCGGGGTGTCTCACTGCGATGGCCGGCCTTTCATTCCTGGGCCTCGGCTTGCAGCCTCCCGCCTATGACTGGGGCCGGTTGCTTGCTGAAGGACTGTCCAGGCTCTATATTTCCCCAGCTGCGGCCTTGACGCCTGCACTGGCTGTCACGCTTGCGGGCATTGTCTTGACAATGCTTGGGGACACTATTGGGCGCGCGTTGGGCGTGAATTCGGTAATTTCGATTCGAAAGATGGCGGGTTTTCCGGGCCGGAAGGACACGACGGAGCAAGCACTGGAGGTCGAAACCCAGGCGCAGGGGCGATCAGAAAACGTCCTCTCAGTTCGGAATCTGCACGTTTCATTTCCCGCTCACGGAAACTGGATAACTCCAGTACGCGGTGTAAGTTTTGATGTTGCGGCCGGTGAACGGGTGGGCATTGTGGGAGAGTCTGGGTCAGGGAAGAGCCTCACGGCCCTCGCAATCAGCCAGCTCATTGAAGACCCTGTTCGTGTCGATGCGGACACCATCACGTTTGATGGTGTGGAACTTGCCGGTTTGAGCCGGCGAGAAATCGACTCGCATGCATCCAAACTCGGTCTCACAATGTCAATGGTCTTCCAAGACCCCATGTCTTCCCTCAATCCCTCAACACGAATTGGTCCACAGGTTTCTGAGGTCGCCAAAGTTCACGGACATCATTCGGCGTCTGTCTCAAAAAAGATGGCAATCGATCGCTTGGACGAAGTGGGGATACCTGATCCCAAACTACGTTTCAACCAATATCCCTTCCAGTTCTCCGGAGGCATGCGTCAAAGAGCCATGATTGCGATGGGCCTTATGGGAAATCCACGCCTGATCATTGCTGATGAACCCACCACAGCGCTTGACGCAACTGTCCAAAGAACAGTCCTCGAAGTCTTGAACCGAGTTTCAGTTGAACACGGTTCAGCCGTGATGTTCATCTCCCACGACATAGCGTTGGTTACCGGGTTCTGCGATCGGGTTCTGGTCATGTACCAGGGAGAGCTGGTCGAAGACATATCAACTCCGGATTTGGTCGCTGGTCTGGCCGTCCACCCTTACACACGTGCGCTCATGGCCTCAATCCCAACGCTGACAACAGACAAAACCCGTCCGCTGGCAACAGTTGGTGACTTCATGAAGGAGCGGTCATCATGACGGCACTTGAATTTCAGAATCTCGTAGTGAATTTCGGACATGGATCAAAGACAGTTCGTGCTGTGAAGGACGTGTCATTTACTGTACCCGCCGGCTCGACCGTTGGCTTGTTGGGGGAATCCGGTTCAGGCAAATCGACTCTTGCCCGGGTAGCTATAGGCCTGGAGCGTGCCTCTTCAGGCGAAGTCCTTTTGGATGGGAAGTCCCTGCTGGGATCCGGTAGCGCCAGCAGACGCCACCGACGGGCTGTCCAAATGGTCTTCCAGGATCCATACTCCTCACTGAATCCTCGAATGACCATCGGAGATTCGATCATTGAGGGACTTCGCGCGGGTGACAGGAAACCTGGAGAGTCAACAATTGTACGGCGATCAAGACACGCGCTCATTGCAGAGACTCACCAGTTACTTGAACTGGTGGGACTGGATCGTAGTTTCGCGTCAAGATACCCCCAGAAACTCTCTGGCGGGCAACGTCAAAGAGTGGCTTTAGCTCGTGCTCTCGGCGCCAAGCCGTCGGTTTTGCTCGCCGATGAAATGACGTCTGCCTTGGATGTTTCCGTTCAAGGGACCGTCTTGAACCTGTTTCGCAAGCTCCAGTCGGAACTGGGTCTGACCTCCTTGTTCATTTCACACAACTTGGCAATTGTTCGCTATGTATGTGACTTCGTTGCGGTCATGGACAAAGGAAACCTCGTGGAGTTCGGTGCCGTGGACGAAGTTCTGGCCAACCCCCAGCATCCTTCCACACGGTTGCTGATCGAGGCAGTCCCGCAAGTCGGAGTTCCGTTGTTCGAGGCTGCAGGAGCCAGAAGTGCTTCCGAATCACAGAGACTCATTTAACCAGCGACGACTTTGCTATACCTCTCTCCTGGAAATCACTAACTTGAAGGATGCTTTCATGAACAAAAAATTGATCCCCTGTGCTGCGATTTTTGCCGCAGGAGCCCTTGCCTTGAGTTCCTGCGGTTCCAGCCCGGGCGAAACGGCATCTTCCGGGAAGATCGTGACCGACGGGACACTGAAATTCACAGGTACTACAGATCCCGGGAACCTATTCCCGCTTGTAAATCCATCTTCAGACGGCAAACAGGTGATGGCCTTTGGCTATGATAGTTTGATTTCTTTGGATCGTGATGGAAAGCTAAGGCCTTATTTGGCTGAATCATGGACGGCGACGACCACAGAAGCCAGCTTCACCCTGAAGTCTGGAATTACCTGCAATGACGGATCTGAATTGACCGCCCAGACAGTAGCCGATAATTTCACCTGGATTACGGATGAGAAGAATAACTCGTCCGAGTTGGGCGCGACCGTTCCGGAGGACTTGAAGGCCACGGCGGACAACGCGACGCGAAGGGTTACGTTGACCTCGACGACACCATCGCCCTTCCTCATTGAGAACGTCGGCCGTGTATCCATTGCATGTAGCGCTGCCCTCAAGGACCCCTCCAAATTTGCTGGAGCTTTTGGCGGAACGGGTCTCTACAATCTCACGGACGTGAAGCCAGGAGAAAGCTACACGATGACCCGCCGTTCAGGGTATAGCTGGGGCCCCGAAGGAACAACTTCTGAAACTCCAGGACTGCCGAAGTCTGTAGTGATCACTGTTGTGAACGACAACACAACACGGGCCAACCTGCTTGCTTCCGGAAGCACGAATGCTGCCTATGTCACGGGGGCGGATGCCCGACGGCTTAACGCACTTAACATGAAGGGCCTTTCCATCCAGCTTGCTCCTAGTGAGTTGTTTTTCAATCAGCGAAGTTCACGAGTAAATTCAGATCCTGCGGTTAAGAAGGCCTTGGTACAAAGCACGAACACCTCGGAAATCATCGATATTCTTGCTGGAGGTAAGGGAAGTCCTGCCCAATCCCTCCTTATTGGCGGGGAGCCACGCATCTGTACTCTCGACGACGTCTACAAGTCCATTCCGGCATTCGATGTGAATGCCGCGGCTAAGACGCTTGATGATGCCGGATGGAAGATGTCGGATGACGGCGTACGCAGCAAGGACGACCAAAAGTTGGCCATCACGTTCGTTTACCGCGCTGGAGCTGAGAAGGATGCGGCTTTTGAGCATCAGGCAGACGTATGGAAGAAACTGGGAGTTGCGGTGACCCTGAAATCTGCAGATGCCCCGACCATAATTGACATGCTCTTTACGCCAGGATCATCTGATTGGGACGTTGCAGACATGAACGTCAGCAACTATTTTCCTAGCGTACTGGTTCCTTACTTCAGCGGCGAAACATCGAATAACTTTTCGAATATTCAGAATCCTACCTACAACAAGAATGTTGCTGCAGCAATGAAGACTGTCGGAGTTGCGGGATGTCCTGAGTGGCAGGCGGCAGAACGCGCCCTCGTCTCGGATGCAGATGTCCTTCCGTTGGGATGGACCGAGAACACGGTCTTCATTCAGGGATTCACGGCTAGTCAGTCTGGCGTTATTGACCCTTGGTCGATCCGCCTGTCTGAGTAACTGCCAGGGAAAAAACACTCTGGTTACCGGTTCAGTTTTCTCCCGCTGGGAACAATAATTCTTAGGAGCATTAATGTCCGTAACAATTCCGTCAGATCTGTTGAGCACGCCGGAATGGCAGGAGAGGCTTGATTCTCTCGCCAAGAAGCACGCCGTCCCGGGAGTGCAGGTCGGTTTGATTGCTCTTGATTCAGAGGGCGAGGTTGATCTGCGTGTTTTGACGACCGGGGTGACCAGTCTCGCCACTGGTGTCGAGGTCACGCCGGAGACGATCTTCCAATACGGGTCAATCACGAAGATCTGGACCACAACTCTCATCATGCAGTTGGTTGACGAGGGGAAACTCACTCTCGATACCTTGGTAGTTGATGTTCTTCCTGACTTCAAAATCGCTAACTCTGATTATTCGGGCCTGATTACCGTGCGCCACTTGTTGACACATACAAGTGGCATTGACGGTGATCTCTTCACTGACACAGGGTATGGCGATGACTGCATTGAGAAGTACGTTGCGTCGTTGTCCACAGCCAGCAGCATTACTGCACCCGGAGGACCGTTGAGTTACTGCAACTCCGGGTTCATCGTTGCCGGAAGGATCATTGAAGTTCTCCGCGGGAAGGCCTGGGATGATGTGCTGGTTGATTATCTCTATGAACCGTTGGGCCTCAGCCACGTCATCACCAGGACTAAGGATGCCCCGCTGTTCCGTGCTGCAGTCGGTCACCTGGCAAGTGCAGATCCGACATCCGAGGAACGGGTTGTCCCGACCAAGGAATGGGCTCTCGTTAGGGCCAACGGCCCGGCCGGAGTAATTACGGGCACAGTTGAGGATCTGCTCATGTTTGCATCGGCCCATATGCGCGATGGGCTCGGACTGAATGGCAAGCGAATCCTGTCCGAGGAATCAGTGCGACTTATGCGGACGCCGCAGTTCGACCTATCGACCGTCTCCACTGTGGATCAGGCATGGGGCTTGGGGTGGGTTTTGTCGGACTGGGGGACTGCGACTGCTGTTGGCCATGCCGGCGCTACTATCGGCCAGAATGCCATTCTTCACACATTTCCCGAAGCAAAAGTGGCCATGAGTATCCTGACAAACTCACGCGGTGGGTCTCTTCTGGCAAAGGAGTTGGAGACTGCAATTGGTGCTGAACTGGGACTCACCTATCCCAAACCCGTCGCTGAAGGCGTCAGCGATGACTTCGACAGCAGTGGGCTGCTCGGTACCTATGAAACTACTACGACTCGCTTCGAGTTGACCCGGCGGGAGGACGGGCAGCTTCTGCTGGCTGCTTCCGCAAAGCTTGACATAGATGGGGAACCAGACGGGCAGCCATCCCAGGTTCACATGCTGTCGAATTCCAGATTCATGGCTGATCCCGAAGGATCGGCTTCCGAATTCCAACACTTAGTAATCGATGGCGTTGAATTTCTTTATGGCGGCCGGCTTTATAGAAAAGTATCTGACTAGATTCTTGTCGTAGTGACACCCGTCCGCGTCAGCCTGCCAAGGGCTGGCGCGGACACCCATCAATATCGATGTGCCCGTTTCTCGCCGACCGGCGCCAAATCCAGGTAAGAAGCCTGTAATGACATCCAGGAGCAGCAAGCATGACAGAGTTCTCGTATCTTGACGCCGCCCGCGACGTTTCCGTAGACATGATTGAGGCGTCGTTGGGACTGGTCGAGCGGGAATCGCCTTCGGGTGACCACCTTGCACTTGAATCGTCTGCAGCCTATGTGGCCGAGCTCGGACAGCGGCTACTCGGGCAGCCTCCTGAAATAGTTCGCACAGGGAATGTGCCGCATTTGCTGTGGAAGATCGGGTCGGGTGATCGCCGGGCCCTCCTACTTGGACACCACGATACCGTTTGGCCAATTGGATCCTTGACCGAACTTCCCGCACTGGTTGTCGATGGGATCATGCGAGGGCCTGGATGTTTTGACATGAAGGTCGGCATTGTCCAAGGTCTCTTTGCTTGCAGCCTCATTATCGAGCATGAGGGCCTGGATGCTCTTGATGGCGTCACCATACTTATCACTGGCGATGAGGAGACTGGATCCCAAACATCCCGCTCACTCATTGAATCGGAGGCCACACAGGTCGAGGCGGTGCTTGTGCTCGAAGCGGCCGCCCCCGGCGGTGCATTGAAGATCGCCCGCAAAGGCGTTTCATTGTATGAAATTGAAGTGAGAGGCAGAGCGGCCCATGCCGGCCTTGAACCGGAACTCGGGATAAACGCCGGTCTCGAAATGGCAACGCAAATACAAAGAATTGCTGGACTTGGTGATCTGAACGCTGGCACGTCTGTCGTACCGACCAGTGGAACTATCGGGACCACCACGAACACGGTCCCTGCCTCGGCCTTGCTGACGGTAGACGTACGAGCCGAAACGTCGGAAGAGCAAAATCGAGTCGATTTGAAGATTCGTGGACTAACAACCTTGAACCCGGAGGCGTCTGTACATGTTTCAGGAGGCCCAAATCGCCCACCCATGGGGTCAGATATGTCGAGTGTCCTCTTCGACCATGCAAGGCGAGCCGCAAGAGTGCTGGGCCTCCCCGAGCTCGAAGGAGTTGCTGTTGGTGGAGCATCTGACGGAAATTTCACGTCCGCACTCGGAATACCCACCCTTGACGGCTTGGGTGCGGTCGGCGGTGGTGCGCACTCTGTTGATGAACATGTGGTTGTGGCATCCATTCCAGAGCAGACGGCGCGCCTGGCGCAACTGCTATCCGGGCTGATTTCCACTCGATCGATGCCTTACTAACCTGCATCGACCCTTACGAGTCGGTACAGAAGCCTCCGCTAAGACTGGGTGCAGAGATGCCCCCCAAGAGAATCAGGTAAACCTGGAAATGACTTCAACGAAGTCCACACAACCCGCCCTTACCCACCCTGCTGCAGTAGAAGCATTTAGTCGTGTCCCGCTCATTGACGGACACAACGATCTTCCTTGGGCCTCCAGGGAAACCGCGAATTACTCAGTCGAAGGCCTTGAACTCGGTTCCCGCTTCAATACTGATATCGACAAACTGCGGCGCGGAGGAGTTGGAGGACAGTTCTGGTCTGTATTTTCACCCGCGGCCCCAACTGAATCTGAATCTGTGCAGTTCACTCTCGAACAGATCGATTTTGTGTACAGAATGCTCAAGAGGTATCCGGAGGCTTTTGAACTTGCCCGCACCGGCGAAGATGTACGGAGAATTTGGCGGGACGGACGAATTGCTTCTTTACTTGGTGCTGAAGGCGGGCACAGCATTGGCAGTTCACACGCCACGTTGCGCATGCTGGCCCGGCTAGGCCTCAGGTACATGACGCTTACACACAATTCAAATAACCCCTGGGCCGACTCGGCCACCGACACGCCAATCAATGGAGGTCTCAGCAGCTTTGGACGCGAGACCGTGAAGGTGATGAACGAGCTTGGTGTCCTTGTTGACCTATCGCATGTTTCCCCAGACACAATGAAGGATGCGATCGAGACATCCACATCCCCGGTCATCTTTAGCCATTCCGCATGCCAAGCCCTATGCCGGCACCCTAGGAACGTCCCTGACTCCATCCTGAAAACACTTCCAGCGAATGGAGGCGTCATCATGATCGCGTTCGTTCCAGCGTTCCTTGATGAGGCTTACTATGCGTGGGATGTGAATGGTCGAGTCGGATTGCGGCCCTCTACGACGATCAATCACCTGATTGAGCACATTGAACATGCTCGAGATATTGCGGGTATCGATCATATCGGCCTGGGAAGCGACTACGACGGGTGTGACGACTTTCCCGATGAATTGACTGATGTCTCGAGCTTCTCCGTGCTCATCGAGAGACTCGCTGAACGAGGCTGGTCATCAGACGACCTAGCCAAGTTGATGGGCGAAAATCTGCTGCGCGTTCTCGACCAGACAAGTGCCCAGGCCCTCTCTGCACTCGACTAGAAGATCACGGCCGTTTGCACAACGTTCATTGACCTACCTGAAACAAGGCGCAAGTGAATAACTATTCATCACCAACTGGCGAAACGAGGCTCGGGATCATTGCTGGGTCTGGTCCCGAAGCCGGCATTGACTTGTGGACGAAAGTCCTTCACCACAACAGGGTCATGCTGGGCACCACTTATGAGGGCGATGTCCATGCCCCGCACGTGATCATTGCTTCTGTTCCAGAACTCGGATACTCGATGGAACTGGAAAAGCGCGAAGAGCAGGTTTGGCGCGCATTGGAACATACTGCCCGACAGATTTCTCCGCAAGTGGATTACTACGTGATTGCCTGCAACACTCTGAACTACTTTGCTGATCGGCTTGACGCCCTCGAACTCGATGCACGGTTGATTACCCCATCGCAGGTAGTCGTCGAAGAGTTACGTCGCCTCAACCATCCCGCCGATCATGGCGTGGCGTTGCTCGGCAGCAGGCAAACCATGGACTTGGGCAGTTGGTCGTCATATGCGACTCTCGCGGAACACTTTAGTGTGGAGTTGCCTGTCGAAACCGAGTCCTTGCACCATCTCATCTACGACGTCAAGGTTGCCGGCGGCTCAACGCCCGAAATTGAACGAGAGTTTCTCACACTATGCGCCTCACTTCGAAGCGACGTGGTACTTCAAGCTTGCACGGAACTGCCGCTTATCGATGTCGATAGTACGCGCGCAGGAAAGAAACTGATTGATGTTTCAGACCTCCTGGCGCGAGCTCTCGCGATGAAGTCCGCCTTGCGCCACCGACGGCCCCCACAGCAACCTCGTCCTGCGGCAACCACCCCGCGAATATCAGTCTGACAACGACCAAAGTCCATCACGAGCCGCACCCGCCAGGACAAGCGCCCGAACCAACGCAAAAGAGCGGTCCACGACAACCCGGCCGTGGACCGCTCACCTATGCTCCCTTGACTGCAGTCAACTTTGGCCGCTCTGGTCTCGACACTCAAGCAGTTCCGCGGGGGGTGGCGGGGTACCGGGGGAGCCGGGCTGTCCTGATGGGCCGGATCAGATTGTTCGCGGCCGCTACCATCACCTAAAACGTCATCGAGGGCGTCGTGGCACAGTGCGCGAGGGGTTGCGGATTTCTCGGCCTGATCGGTTGTGGACTGGAGTCGATCGTGGAGGTTGCGTCCGCGGCGGCCCTGTCCTTGCAGTTCTCTGTGAAGGATCCGGAGAAGCATGAGCGTGTGACGCTTCGAATCATCGCCTTGTCCTTCTTTGCGCCGATGCCTTTGTATCCGTTGACGCTGTGAGATCCCTTGCCGGCGGGGGAGAGGCCCAGCATGCAACCCCGGGAATCATCATCGCTGCCCTGATCATCGCGGGCATCGCCGTCCGGGAAGGTGTCGATGCCTGGCGCGGCGACGCCTGCTGCGCAGGCGAGCCCGGAGTGGTCTCTGCCCCTGCAGATGAGGCCTGACGCTGCCGTGAATGGCGCCCCGGTGGCCGACTGCTGCGAGGGGTGCGACGCCAACGATACGGACGACCTCTCAAGGTTCCCGCACCGTCCGTGAATATCTCCGGCCAACCAGGAGCTCGAGTGTTTTAGTGCGTAACTCTTCTTGCCCCTTGGAATTCTTTGGGCGAAGTAGCCAAGTTCGCATCATGTGGACTACCTGGATCGTTAGACGGTCGGAATTGGCGATGCCCGCTTTTGGTCAAAAGGCTGCTTAGTAAAATTGCTGTTGGTCTAAGCACTCGACAAAGCCTACGAAAACGTGACCCTGGATTTAGTTCTGGCCGCACCACCCTCTGCCCTTGCCGGGCTTGCCGCAAAAGCACGACGAATTGCTCGCAGATCTGGGCATCAAGACGGTGAGCGATCCGAGCAGCAACAAGTTCTTCGGCACGGCCGGCGTGCTCGTGGCCGCTGTCCGGAAAGCTAGATAGAACCTCGGCGCTGGACGGCGGGAACTTCCCGCCGTCGTTCGTTTCTCAACGCAGAATCTCCACCAGCGCCACCCACGAGAAATCACCGCCCCAATGAGCTCAACGATGGTTCCGAGCGCCACCACCCGCAGCCCCGCTGGGACCGACAACACCAGCAAAACGCCGCCCACAGCGAAGATCACCAGCCGGAGTACGAAAGACACGATGTGCTGGACATCCCAGCGGAGCGAATGACCTGGGGTGTCGTCCTCAGGATCGCACGGGTGTCCAGCGCGGCGATGGCCCCTCCCGCGAGAGCTCCCCCAGGACTTCGACGCCAAACATCCACAGCTCATAGTCCGGGATGAGCGCCGCACACGCCAGGACCACGCCAAGGATCAGCGCGGATATCGCGGCGATCGCCCACGTTGAACTCGCCCCAAGAGGCCAGCGCCGATTCCATGTGCCGCAGATTAGCCACACCGGACTGTTCGGGGGAAGGTCCACCGCTGGCACTAGTTATCACGGTGGCAGGGACCGCCAACGGTATCGGATTTCTTCTTATCCCAGTGAAGCCTCCCGGGATCTGGGCTGGGCTGACGAACATCGCAATACTCGGAGGCGTTACGGCGGGCCTCTCGCTGGCAGGAGAGGCGATTTTTTCGCTAACAGGCCGAGCGGTCCACGATCTCATCCGAAAGTATGGATTCTGAATTAGGGCCATACTCTGCGGCGGCCTACTGATCACCGCGTTGTGCATCAATGGTGCCTCCCGGTGGCATCACACGAACTCGCGGACTGACTGAACCGCAGTTACGAGCTGCGAGAAGAGCCGGGCTAAGGGAAAGTCCTGCTGGCCGCCCGCCACAGACCTGATCCAGGGGCAGACAGCTCTGGTCGCGAAACGTCGGCCACCGATTGCCGGCCGGTAGGTGGACAGCTCACGAGCCGTCTGCACTGGATCCCGCAGAAGTACGACTGCGGAAGCGATCGAAGTTCCTTGCACCAACCGTCATTCTGCATGAAGTCGCCCGATAAACTTTGGGCTTTACCCAATACGCAGTGTGCAATATATTGGAAAGCATCTGTACTTCTCACTCGTAGGAATGGCTGCCATGAAGACCCGGACCGGCCCAATAGCGTCAGCCGCGTTGCCTCTCCTCTCATTGCCGGCCTTTGGGCGTTTTGAATCGGCGGCATCATCGGTCCCCCGCTGCGTGGTGGGGATCCTCGGGGGGATGGGCCCGGCAGCGACGGCGGATTTCTACCTTAAACTGGTGCGCGCGACCCCTGCCACGCGCGATCAGGAGCATCTTCAAGTGCTGATCTGGTCAGACCCCACGATTCCGGACAGGACAGAGGCGTTGCTGAGGCGCGGCGCGGATCCAACGCCGGCGCTCATTGCCGGGGCCGGGTTCTTGAAAGAGGCCGGGGCCGGAATGCTGGCCGTCCCGTGCAACACCGCTCATGCCTTCCTCAAGGCCGTTCAGGCCGAGGTTGATATCCCGATCATCCACATGATTGAAGAGACGGCAAAGTACGTCCAGCAGCTCTCGCCTGCCGTGCAACGGGTGGGCCTTCTGTCAACGACAGGAACCCAGAAGGCCGGCCTGTATCAATCCTGGCTCGACCGGAAGGGTGTTGCGGTCATCTCGCCCGACACCGCGGGCCAGGGGGCCGTCATGGACTCGATCCGCGCTATCAAAGCGGGCAAGCCGGCATCCGCGGTTCGGCCACTGTTCACAAGGGCGGCTTTCGACCTCATCGACGCCGGAGCCCAGGCAATCATCGGGGGTTGCACGGAAGTTCCCGTTGGACTCTCCGGGAACGATCTTCCTGTTCCCTTCATCGACCCCGCCGAGATTCTAGCGGCCGCGGTGGTCCGGCGCGTTGTCGCTCTGGTCGATGACGCAAAGTACAGTATCCAATATGCCACTAGTTCACACCAGCACCGTTGAACGGCCGAAAATGAGCGACGCGGCCTACGTCAGGCTCCGGGACGCCATCGTCCGGGGCGAGCTCGCGCCGGGCGAGAAAATCAAGGACGCCGAACTAGCCGAAATGCTCGGACTCAGCAGAACGCCGGTACGCGAAGCCATCACCAAGCTCATCGAGAGCGGACTCATCGAGTCCAAGCCCGGGGTTTACACGCGGGTTTCGACCCTTAATCAGGACGACGTCGCAGCAAACCTTGTCGTCCTCAAAGCCCTCGATGCCCTGGCAGTGGCCTCTGCTGTCCCGCGTCTCACCGAACGTGACTTCCACGCCATGCGCCAGGCGAACCGGAACTTCGCCGCCGCAGTGCAAAAGCAGGACGTCTCCAAAGCCCTCGCAGCCGACGACGCATTCCACGGAGTGGTTATCGACGCCGCAGGAAACCCGGTCATCAAACGCATCATCGAGCAACTCCACCCCCAACTCCACAGAATCCTCTACCGGAAGTTCTCCAACCTCCTGGGCGGCGAGGAGACCATCGACCACCACGAGGAACTCATCCGCGTCTGCGAGCAAGGAAACGCCGAAACAGCCGCCATCATGTCCGGCGAACACTGGTCCCATCTTGGAGTCCTCATCAGCGCCCTCTTCAACTCCAACGAGCTCTCCGGCTAACGCAACCGCATTTTCCTTCTCAACCCTGTCGATGGATGCTCTGCCAACGCCAGAGCATCCTGCCTAGCCCCTTCTGAATGTCCAGCCGGTAGTTTGGTGAGGGTGGTTGCCTATTCGAGTCAAGCCAGGTCAGCGCAACGCATTGGTCCAATGGCCGCCGCTGTGACTTGTTTACAGGACGAAGGCCAAAAATCCCGTCCGTTAGCTGATGGACGGTCCGCACCTGATCCGTCAGCTCCCGGCGGTGTAAGCTCGTCGGTGTCGCTCCGGCGTTCTCCTCCTGTTGAACAAGGGGGTAGCGGGTATCTGCCGGTGTTCTTTGGCGAAGAAAGCCGAAACTTTTTCAAGAACGCATTCTCCCGCTTTACTTCTCGCCGCGGAGCTTCCAAATCCTTGTATTTTGTGGCATCCATCGGTTGCTCAAACTCCAAGTTCGGCAGCCACGAGCGCCAATGGGCGGCCGGACGAAACAATTCCTTCAGATCTGCTGACCACACCGGAATGGCAGGAAGACTTGATTCTCTCGCAAGAAGCACGCCGCACCGGGCGTGCAGGTCAGTTCCTACCGGTACGGCCAGGCGGGTGCCATGAACCTGGGTGAACCAGCATTCACCCTGGCTTCGGCCGCGGCAACCATGGCCGCCTGATGAACCGATCCAGTCTCTTAGCTTCGACGGCGCTAAGCCCGGTGGCGGGATCGGTGGCCATGGATGCTGCGATGGTGACGGGCAGTCCGCTGTCCTGCAGCATGTCCAGTCCGACGTCCCGCACCCCTGATTACTCCAGGCGACGACCAGATCTCCACCTAGGCGGGAGTCGTCGCGCCCACTTCCATCCCCTACTTTTAGTGCCGATAAGCACCGTTCTGTCTTCGGGGTGTCCGGAAATGTTTAGGTCATGTTTTTCGGTGCCGTCTCGGACATGTACCTGATGAAGGAGGGCAGCCACTGTGCTGGATATTTCATCATTACGGGCAGAGTGTCGTCGGATTCGGGTTGTTCGATCGGTCCGAGGGGGTTCCAAAGAGCCGGGAACCTGTAGAGGCGTCGGCTCCTATTCTCAGGGGCTGGATTCGACTCCACAGAGGATGAGCCGGATCCTCATTTTCGGTGGTCCGTCGGCCAAA
Organism: Arthrobacter sp. yr096; assembly: GCF_900108925.1. Classification (NCBI taxonomy): domain Bacteria; kingdom Bacillati; phylum Actinomycetota; class Actinomycetes; order Micrococcales; family Micrococcaceae; genus Arthrobacter; species Arthrobacter sp. yr096. Next base: position 28,834 of record NZ_FNYI01000003.1, read on the forward strand.
AGGAGAGTGTGGACAATGTCCACACTCTCTACCTCGGACTGGCCCGTACTGCCTCCGGATTGGCCCGGATTCCGCATGTTTCCGCCCCTTCCCAGTGTTTACTAGGCTTGGAATCCCGTTGGAATCCCGTTCGAGTCCCACCTCGGGCACGGCATACCCCCTCGTCAGAGGGGGTTTTTGCTTTAACGTGTGTACATTCTTGGTGGTCAGGTCCCTCCGACACTGGCCGCGGGGTGCCTGGCGCCGCGGGTCACCTGTTTGGTTGTGGGGGAGCGGGGTCAGGGTCGTGGCTGGTAGGCCCTCCGCTGGCTGTGAGCTGGGGTTATGGGTTCCTCTCCTGGTTCGTTCGGTAGGACGTTGTCGTCCTACACCCCTTCATGGGTGGGAGCACTGAGCACGACATGACGTGTAGAACTTGCGTCAAAGATCCTGGCGTGGCGCCTTTTTCTGGAGCGATGAGGCCTTGGCTGGTGGACACTTTGTCAGGCCAAAGGGGGTGTGGACATTGTCCACATCTAAATGGCAAGACCTTGAGGAGATCCAGCAAAGAAGGAAGCCACGTCCGGGGGTAAATCTGTGGTCATAGCGCCCTTTGGAAGTTGCGCCTCAGGAGCCACGCCCCGCATAAAGGGAGAAACGCGGCCATCGCTGTCAGGACGCCCAAACAAGGCAGAATGTCAGTGAAGGCAGCATCCCGACGTTGGATGGCGGCCAAAACGTCATAGGCCCAGCGATGGGGAGTGAGCAACGAAAACGACTGAAGCGGTTCGGCGAAGAACTCCGGTGGCACCATCCAGCCTCCCGAGCCAGCCAATACAAGACCGGCACCTGTTCCGATACTCTTGAGGTACCAGCCCCAGATGACGTTTTGCCGCAATGCTTGCCGGGTCCACCGGATACGGGCCACCTCCACAGATCCGGAATCGGCGGGGACCAGACCGGCGACCATGTTGATGAAGGTGGTCTTACCGGCTCCGTTCGGGCCCAGGAGGCCGTAAGTCTCACCGGGGCGGATGGCGAAGGAAACGTCGTCGACGGCGGTCAGGTCACCGAATCTTTTGACGAGCCGGTCTGCTGATAGGACTGTCCCGGTGCGAGGAGGTGCCACCTGATTCCTCAAGACGCACCGGACTAATTCCAGGCCGGCACGTGTTGCGTCGTTGAGTGGAGTGCCAAGCGATATTGGCGATGAAAGGTCGAATCGTCTCCCGGTCACCGAGGCCGGAACGATCCTGAAGAGGTGGTCCTGACCCACTCCCTGCCACGGGAAAAGGGCGTGCCTGATCTCATCAAGCCGAGGACCTTCGGACCCTGCGTTCTCAACTGTGCCTTTCACGACCACACTCCATGAAATCCCGAATTCGGCACTGACGGAGTCTGCCTCGATGGCTACCACGGCGTCATCCTCCATGGCCCACTGTTTGGTTCCCGGCCCCGTCCTGAAAACCACAGTGTTGTTATCCACTGCGAAGTTCATGGGAAAGACATCAGGGTGGCCGTTAACGATCACAGAAAGACGTCCAACGTTGGCCTCGCCAAGGAGCCTCCAACTATCGTCCGGTTCAAGTACTTCTGCCTCAGGTACCTTCAGGCACCCGGGCGGTGACTCCAAGCAAAAGCAGGAGCAAACCTACTTCCGCCAAACCCGCTCCGAAGTAGGCCGCCTGCAGCGCACTGAACGGAATCAGTGCCATTTGCACGAAGATCCAAACGAGGATGGAGTACCCTGCCGCTGCAGCTGCCAAGGAGGCGAAAGCACCCCGCCGAAGATGCAGGACGAAGGCCAGCCCATGCAGTCCTCCGACGACAACTGCCAAGAGAAGACCCGGAACCAAATAGGTGCTGAAGGGCGATCCGCTCAGGTATTCCTCCGGGAGTTGAAGCTCGGGCGGCAAAACGCTCTTGTCAACTCCCGGCCGCGATCCGATGGCCATGACCAGGCCGCCGGCAATTGATGTCACCGCGACCAACGCTTGCAAGGTTAGAAGCATCGTTCGAATCATCGTTCCTCCTCAATGATGGTGTGTCGAACACGTTGTCCACGGCTACCGCGACGGAAGCAACTACACCGAGACGCCGACGTCGTCGTTAGCGCTCCTCGAACCCCCTGCGGCTCCGCTGCGATCAACAGTGGCAGCCACGGCGGGCACCGCCATGGCTGCCAAACCCACGACGGCGGCCGCTCGCCGTCGTGGGTTTCTTCGCGACGCCGGTGCTACCGCGGGCGCGGAAGGGCCGTCGTTCACGGCGGGCCGGCCCTTCCGTCAGCGCTCGTGGGCTGCAGTGGTTCGGGATCGAAGGCACCCTGATCCAGACGGAACGGCGGATATTCGTCGCGCAGCAGGGCTCCGTAGATGAGCACGCGGTAGGCCCACCGGTTGATGCCCATGATGAAGGCGAACAGGGGGCGCGGATAGCTCCCGGTGAACAACAGGGTTACCAAGGCGATGAGGACCAGCAGCCCCAGCAAAGACAGTCCTCCGCCGCGTTCGTTGATCACACCGGCGGGTCCGTCCTGGGTCCTCCAAGCCCACGTCGCCGTTCCAGTAAACGCCCCCACGATCAGCAGGTGCGGTATGAGCAGCAACCAGGACTTTATAAGTACAAGGCCTCGGGAGAGGCGGGCCGGATAATCCACCTCCACATTCGCCGGGTAGTCCGTTCGGGAGAGAGTGAACGGAGGATAGCGATCGGTCCCGCCTGCACCGTAGGTGTAGAAGGCCACGCGCCAGGTCCATCGGAGAACGCCCACATTGAAATGGAAGAGGGGAAGCGGGTAGCGCCCCGTGAAAAGGATGGCGAACCAGGCAATGATGCTGGTGACAGCGAACGCGAACCAGAGAAAAAACAGCACGAAGAAATGCGGGATGGCGAGGAACCACTTCACCAGCCACATCCAGGGCGACAGAGCAGGGTCCAGCTGGCCGGTGAAATGAAGCGGTGAGCTCGTGGCGCCTGCTGATGCGCCGTGCGCTGCCGCGGATGTTGAAGGAAGTTGCCCGGGAGATCCTCCGCCGCGGCCCAGACCAACGGCGCCCACCACCAACAGCGGCACGCCGATGAGGATGGCCAGTACCCCGGCGGACAACAGGCCCATTGCTGCGGGTTTGATGAGGTCCGAACGGAAACCGGCCTGCAGATCCGCGGAGACCCCGCTACTGGCGTCAGCATTCATCACCACCACCGTCCAATTGCCGGGAACGATGTTCCACGTAACCTCTTGCTGACCAGGGCCGGAGGCTGATGCTGCCCAGAACTGCTGGGCCCCGGGCGCTGCGGGGGCGGACGATCCCGGAACGTCCCTGTAGACCGGCCGGAAGGGTTGGAATTTCACTTCACGCAACTCGGTGTGGTGCACCCCGGCAAGGTACCTGTCGACCTCGTTTTGGGGTGCAATGCCGATGAATACTTCACGGCCGGCCTCCGTCGCAGTGGCCCTGAGCCTGAGGGTTCCGACGTCGAAGGGAAGCCTTTCGGGGGTGCCCTCGCCCACGGCATCGAGTTGGGGGGAGACCAACGCACGGGACGAAACCGTGTACCGCTCTGTGGGGGAGGTGAAGAAGGCGCCATCGTCTTGGGAAGAAGCGAGCCATGCCGCTGCCGTACCTGCCGCGGACAATGTAAAGCCGAGCAAAGAAAGAACAATGCCGACAATGAGGAGGACGATGTGACCAGGCTTTTTCATATCTGGAGTTCCTCGATCAGAATTCGCTGTTGCCCGCGGAATGGACCACCAGAACGGGGCAGTGCGCGTGGGCGACGCAGGCCGAACTGACCGAACCAAGGAGAAGTCCACCAAAACCACCGTGACCACGCCGGCCTACCACCAGAAGAGACGCATGATTGCTGCCTTCAACGAGCCCCGCACGGGGCGAACGCTGAACAAGGCGAGAACTGACGTTCCTGGGCTTCTCAGTACCGAAAGCCTCCGCCACTGCCTTGTCGAGTCGTTCCTCGGCATCATGGGCAAAGCCATCTATGCCCATGGCCAGATATCCCTCGTATCCCAGTGGCATCTCCCAGCACCCCCACGCTTCAAGTGGTGCGTTGAGTGCCGTGGCAATGCGCTGTCCTTGGCGTAATGCCTCCACAGATGCTTCGGATCCGTCCACGCCCACAATGATCTTGCTTGGGTCAAGCCGGCCTGCCATCATGCGCTCCTCTGGGTTCCATACGCCCTGGCATTCGCCGAGAGTTCTTCACCCCACGCAGCTGCACGGGACGTCTCTCCGTCAAGCAAGGGCCCCTCCGTTCCCTTGACATAGAAGGCCATGGGCTTGGCAACGATGCTGGCACCGGCGTCTTTGAGGGTCTTGGTGATCTTCCTGGCCGCATCACCGTGGATGAACAACTTCACCCTCGTATCAAAGCCGGCCGCAACCACCCCTGCGAGCCCACGGCTACCAAGTCGGGACAGGGCCTCCAACGTCTTCTGGGTGGGACGCCATCCATTGATGGGGCTTCCCACCACCAACAGGTCACCGGAGGAGATATCTTCGGGTCGGAGCTGTCCGACGGGCAACACTTTCGCGTTGAGTGAGCTGAGACCCGTTGCAATGGCCTCAGCGATCGACTTGGTGTTGCCAAAGCCGGAATCGTAAATGACGAGTGCTTTCACGACTGTTCCCTGTTCTTCTCGTGAGCGTTTGTCCGGCCGCGGGGCTTCCCGGACAGAGGGCGGTCACCTATGAAAATGGTTGCCCAGTACGTTCCTGCACCCATGGCGAGGAAACCCAGCACGCCCAGTGCCAGACTTCCGAGGGGGAAACTCACCAGCAGCAATCCGAGCGCGCCGAGCGCAAAGAGGCCGCCTCGCTTTATGCCCCTCCAGCGGCGCCGATTCAGGTCGCCCAAGCTCATCATTGCTGCCAGCTTGGGGTCATCCTCCCGAAGAGCCTCTGAAATTTTCTCCAGTTCGAGCCGCTCGAACTCCGAAAGCGCCATGGTGTGCCTCCTGCCTTCACTCCCAGCATGGGTGGTGCCGGAGGCAGGAAACAGGGCCGAAAGTCACAGCCGGATCCGGCGCAGAGCCATGAAGGCTCACCGACCCATCGAAGAACCCCGATCCACTGAAGGTGCTCGCTGAGTCCTGCGCTGCCATGACCTTCGGCCCTGTTCGATGCTGTCTGTTCACGGCATTCTGACAGGAAGGAAAGTCACAAGCGCCAGGAGGACAAAGATGAGCAAGGACGGATCACCAGGGAAGATTGTTGTAGGGGTGGATGGTTCGGAGCCGTCCATCGAGGCCCTCCGAGAGGCACAGCGTCTCGCAGTCCCGTTGGGGGCAACCGTTGAGGCCGTTGCGTATTGGGATTTCCCGCCGGTTTATGAGGGCTATGTGGCTATGGGAATCACGGGATTTGACGAGGCTGCAGGGCAAATCCTGAAGGACTCAGTCGAAAAGGCCTTCGGCATTGACGTGCCGGACAACGTCACGTCCCGTCTGGAACAAGGCCATCCCCGGCAAGGACTGATCAAAGCCAGCATCGGAGCAGAAATGGTGGTGGTCGGCAGGCGTGGCCACGGCGGATTCGGTGGTCTACTGATGGGATCGGTCAGCTCGGCCTGCGTCGCACACGCTCATTGCCCCGTTCTTGTAGTGCACACCCCCGAAAAGGAAGCATGAAATGAGTGTGCCCAGCCAAGAACCTGCACGCATCAATGGTGCCCGACACGTCAGCGAAGAACTCAGTGAGGCGCAATGCTGGGAGAGGCTGCGTGGACACGACACAGGGCGAATAGGTTTCGTCCATCACGGCAGGGTGATGATTTTGCCCGTCAACTATGTGGTTCATGATCATGCCATCTACTTCCGAACCTCGCTCGGAGGTTTGATTGGTGGGCCGGCGGCCCGAATGCAGACGTCTTTCCAGATTGACGATGTCAGGGCTGATCGAAGCGAAGGATGGTCGGTGTTGGTCAGCGGAACCTCATCCCACGTTGTTGACCGGGAATTGCTCACGCGCCTTTGGGGCCACATGACGGCAGAGCCGTGGGCCGGTGGTGACAGAAGCCTCTTCATCTGTATCCAGCCCACCATCATGACAGGCAGGCACGTTTATCTCGCCTAGCTGACACCGAAAAGTGCGGGCTTACCGGGGATCCGGTAAGCCCGCACTCTTCGTGACCCCGTTTTGGGGTGCAGCCGTTGCTTTCAGTCGGAATGCTTGACCGAGCTGATCCTGGTAATGATCGTGGGGCAGGGCAATTTGGTGAGAACCGCGTGCGCCGTCGAACCCAACAGGAGGCGTTTGAAGCTGCCCCGTCCGCGGCTTCCCACCACCAGCAATTGTGCAGTGGCCCCGGCCGCGAGCAGGGCTTCGGCCGGCCGAGTGTGGGTGTCCAGAACCTGGTGAACTATCAGATCCGGGTACTTATCCGCCAGGCCGGCGACAGTCTCGGCCAAGACCACCCGCTCCTCCTCTGTGACAATCGCGAAGTAGTTGCCTGCGGGAACCCCGCGGGTCACCCATGGTTCGGGTGTGCGGAAGGCATGGAGGACAGTCAGCTCTTGGCCCTGGCGGTCGGCCTCTGACGCGGCAAATGCGACGGCCTGTGTGGCCTCTTCAGAACCATCCACGCCAACTACAATCCCTTTGCGGCGTGTCATGTCGTGCTCACCGATAACTGCTACGGGACAACGCGCAACGGCGGCAACCTGTAAAGCTCGATCTGTCAGGGAACCGCCAGCCCAACCATGGCCGGAACCTATGACCACCATGGCGGCCTTTTTGGACCTCTTGCCCAAAGCGTAGCCGGCCCCACCAGAGACGAGGTCCGTGGTGACATTGACGGTGGGTTCCATCTTGGCGGCCCGGTCCTTCGCAGCAGCAAGAAAGTTGATGCCGGATTCCCGGATCCACTCGTTATAGCCCACAGAATCGTACGCCCAGCGGTCATCCACGGCATGGACAAGCTGTACCGGCAGCTTCAAAGTGGCGGCTCTATGCATGGCCCATCCCATGGCAGCCTCGCTGCTGGGTGAATCGTTGACACCGACGACAATTGCTTCATTCATGGCTGGGCCCGTTCTTCGTTGATGGGTTCCCCGGACGTCGGCCGGGGCCTTGTTGCCAGTTTGTACCGGGTTCTTAGTGCCGGTTAGGGCCGGAAGTCCTTATTCCGGTGTGGCGATGGAGATGGTCTCTTGGTATTCCGGGACCCGGGCCTTCCAACCCAATTCGTGCTTGATGCGGAGGCGAAGCGCGTCGGATGCATCCGGCTCTCCATGGGTGATGTAAGTCATTCGTGGTGCTTGGGGGGGCTGAATGCATCCAACGGATGATGGCGTCCGAGTCGGCGTGGGCGCTGAATCCTTCCAGTCGAACTACCTCTGCCCGGATTTGGACGTCTTGCCCGTAGACCCTCAGCTCAGGTGACCCGGCCGCCAGAGCTGCGCCCCTGGTGCCGGCGGCCTGGTATCCGCTCAGGACGATCGCGTTGTTGGGGTCATTGCCGTACGCCTCGATGTGATGCAATATTCGTCCTCCGGTCAGCATTCCGCTGGCGGAGATGATGATCATGGGACCACCCCTGAGGTTAAGGAGCTTGGAGTCGTCCGCCGATCGGGTCATAGTGGCCACCCGGTACATGTCCTTGAATTCATCCGGGTGAAGGCGGTGTTCCTCCGGATGCTGCTGATACATATAGGAAGCATCGATGGCCATGGGGCTGTTGAGATACACGGGAATATCCGGAATGAGGCCTTTTCGGCGCAGCCGCGCCAACTGAAGCATGAGTGTCTCCGCCCGGCCAACGGCAAATGCCGCGATGAGGATGACGCCGTTCCGTTTGGCCACCCTGGAAACTACCTCGCCCAGTTCGGTTTCGGGACTACCAGGCGGATGGGTCCGGTTGCCATAGGTGGACTCCGTGACAAGCACGTCAACGGACCCCAGCTCCCTGGGCGGGTACATCAGAGGATCGTCGTCGCGGCCCAGGTCGCCCGTGAAATGGACCGCGTTTCCGCCCACCCGGATCTGAAGCTGGGCTGCTCCCAAGATGTGCCCTGCCGGAACGAACGTGGCCTGGATGCCGCCGCCAAGGTCCAGGGCCTCGTCGAACTCAACGGGGCGGAAACTATTGAGCGACTTTACTGCATCTGCCGCCGCATACAGGGGCAAGGCCGGAGTGTGGATGGACGATCCGCGGTGGTCGGCGTACCTGGCCTCTTCTTCCTGCAGGTGTCCGCTGTCTGGCAGCAGGAGTTTGCACAGTGCGGTGGTTCCGTGTGTGGCGTGGACGGGACCTCTGAATCCATCCCTCACGAGCCTGGGAACGTACCCTGTGTGGTCCAAGTGGGCATGCGTCAGCAGGACAGCGTCGATGGATGCAGGGGAGACAGGAAAAGGCTGCCTGTTCCGTAAACGGAGGCGTTTGTAGCCCTGGAACAGCCCGCAGTCGACCAGGATTCGTGTTCCGTGGAAGTCCACGAGGTAGCGGGAGCCGGTAACGGTGTCCGTGGCGCCAAGAAAGCGCAGCGTTGCGGGGTTTTTGGTGGCCATGACGACGCTCCATCATTAAGGTAGGGTGCGGCTCCAAGGGGTGAACCAAGGCCGGGCCGTTGAGGGATGCTCACTGCAATGAAGCCGTTGGCGCCGCGCGGTGGCGCGGCGCCAACGGGTGATTTGGTGGTTATGGCGTAGACGCCACATGGTGGTGCCTGTATTCCTCAGTGCTTGGCTTGATCGCCAGAGCGGTCACCACCAAGGCCACCGCACCTGGGATCCAGGCGCTCCATGCTGCGCCGGTCGCGGAGGTGAAGCCGCCCACCCAAGGAGCCAGGAGGAGGGCTACTGCCACGATTGCCTGCGCCCACTCAGCGGCGGGCATTCCGGGCATCGCCAGGTTCACCGCTCCTCCAATGACCAGCAACAGCCCCAACGTGACCATGATCGCCGTCGACGACCCGGTTTGTGTGGTCCACAGAACAGACAGAGCTGCATATGCGCCGGCAGCGATCACGGTGTAGTCCTGCCAACGCGTCCATTTCTTCATGGGGATCGATACTCCTTCATTTTGTTCGATGCCGGGGCCGCCCACCTTTTGCGAGCGGTTTCGGGTCTCCCGTTCCTCCAGCGTCGATAAAAAGGCGCGTTCAAAACAGGGCCTAAAGTCACACGCGCCGGCAGGGTCCTTGGGCCCTTGTGGGCAGGGCAGGCAGTCGGCAAGAATTTGGCAGAGCCGCCTACACAAAGCTCTCGATATTGCGGCCATCGGCCGCCGGACAGGAGAATCATGGATCGCCCAGAAACAGCCGGTCAAGCCACCGGCGTTTCCCCCGGAGAGCCAATCCGCGTTTTCATCCTCGACGACCATGAGTTGGTTCGCAGAGGCCTCCAGGAACTCTTGGAAGGCGAAGGTTTCGTGGTCGTCGGCATGTCTGGTTCGGCGGAAGAAGCGACGCGCCGGATTCCGGCATTGCGTCCCGATGTCGCTGTTCTGGACGCACGGTTGCCCGACGGCACCGGAATCGAGGTGTGCCGGGACGTTCGCTCCGTGGACCCTGGACTGAATTGCCTGATCTTGACTAGTTACGACGACGAACAAGCCCTCCGCGCCGCTGTTCTTGCCGGGGCTGCAGGCTACGTCCTGAAGGAAATCGGGGGCACAGACCTGCTGGGCGCCCTACGCAAAGCTGCCCACGGCGAGTCGTTGTTCGACGACGCCGTCAAAACGAGAATCGTCCAGGGCCTCACGGCGCCGAAGAGGCAGGATCCCAGGACAGCTTCCCTCACGCCGCAAGAGCGCCGTGTCCTTGAATATGTTGGTCAAGGCATGACCAATCGCCAGATCGGCGAGGAAATGCTCCTGGCAGAGAAGACGGTGAAGAACTACGTCTCGTCCCTGCTGGCCAAACTAGGGTTTGAACGCCGAACCCAGGCGGCGGTGTTCATGGCTCAAGCACCTGAAGAGGATGCCGGTTCCCTTCGCTAAAGGATCAGCTCAGGGGCACAGACCATGTCATCGATGTCCCGTTTCCAGGCGCACTGGTGATGGTACTGGTGCCGTTCATCTCCTTTGCTCGCAGAGCTATGTTGGCCAGACCGTTTCCCGGGGCAGGATCGACAAACCCACATCCGTCATCCACCATTTCCAAGGTCAGCCGTCCTTCGGCCACTGATACTGAAACGTTGATGGATCGAGCTCCTGAGTGGCGCACGGCATTGCTGAGGCCTTCGGATACGACAGCCAGCAGGTGTTTAATGATGGCTTCGTCATCGACCGAGTCAACGGCACCAGCCAGCGTCAGATGTGGCGCGTACGGCAGGGACTTGGCGCCGGCCTGGATCGACTGGAGGATGCGGCCGCTCAACGACTCCCGCTCACGGGTACTGGCCTGCAGCGAATAGATGGTGTTGCGGAGATCGCGGATACTTGTGTCCAGCTCTTCGGTCACTGAGTCGATCTTGCTCAAGGCAGCCTCGCCAGTTGTGAAACGCCGGAGGCTTTGGACGCTCAGGCCAGCTGCAAACAGTCGTTGTATGACCAGGTCATGGAGATCCCGTGCGATTCTGTCCCTGTCGGAGAACACCACCACTTGTTCCCGGAGCCGGTGAATCCGTTCCAGTGCCAGTGCGAGGGCCACATGGGAACCGAAGACCGCCCCCATCTCCACATCGGTCTTTGAAAAATTGCCTGCACCGGGATCGCGGGCAAGGACCAACAAACCGTGATGGGCTCCTTGGGCGCTGAGGTCGATGATCAGCAGCCGTGCCGACGCCCCTTCGATGGCGAGGCCGAGGAGATCCCCGGAGTCATCGAGGCATACGGGCTTCCCGGTGCTTGCCACTCCCTGGACTTCCGGGGCTTCCATATCCAAAGACGCGCCAGCGAATTCAGCGCCACGGGCTCCAGCCGTGCCCGCCACTACATAGGGCTCATGAGGAGACGGAACCAGGATCAAGGCCAGATGTGAAGCCGACTCCCGTAGGGCCCTCGCCGCGATCAGGTCCAATGCCGAGTTTTCTGCTTTCCCCAGCTGGTCAGCACCGAGCATTTTTCCCGTAACGTCCATGCAGGCCTCAAGCCAAGAAGCGCGGCGGCGGGCATCCTCATACAGCCGGGCATTCTCGATTGCCACGCCGGCTGCCGCGGCCAACGCCACGGCAAGGTCCTCATCTTCCGGCGTAAAGTCTCCGCCGCCTTCTTTTTCGGTCAGGTAGAGGTTTCCGAACACCACATCCCTTACCCGTACCGGGACTCCCAGGAACGACTTCATGGGAGGGTGGTGCTGCGGGAATCCGTAAGCTTTCGGGTGGTGGCCGAGGTCGTGGAGGCGCAGCGGCGCCGGCTCTGTGATGAGCAGTCCGAGGACCCCGTGTCCAGTAGGGAGTGGGCCGATGCGTTGGGCGAGCTCGCCGTCTATACCTACCGTAATGAAATGACTGAGAGCGTTGTCCTCGCCGATGACACCCAAGGCGCCATAGCGCGCCTGAAGCAGCCTGCATGCAGAGGTCACCACGCGGTCCAGCACCGCTTCCAGGCTCAGGTCTTCTGCCACTGCCACAACCGCTTCGAGTAAACCCCGTGTTCTTTCCTGTGCCTGGAGAAGCTCGCCGGCGCGGCCTACGAAGTCCTTCAGGAGGTCCTCAATCCGGATCCGCGGCACAACGTTGGGCTGGGGCTCAGGTGCTTCTGAGTCGTTCACCAGTTCCTTTCGAAGAATGCTGGAAATCCTGTGAGGGGACCGAACGGCGCCCTTGTGCCAGACTACTCTGGCGCCCGCGCGGCAGCCATGGAGTTTTTCATGTGGGCCTTTGTGCCCTGTTGTCCCTGCGCAGCCGGACCTACGGTCTAACCATGACTAACAAACCCCCGGTTCCGGAAGCTGAGATCCTGGACAACAAGCAGTGTTGGGAGCTGCTCCGCGGTGTCTCTGTGGGACGCCTCGCAGTCTGGGCGCAGGACCATCCGGACATCTTTCCCGTTAATTACAAGGCAGACCACGGCACGCTTGTCTTCCGCACCGGCGAGGGGAGCAAGCTCCACGCCGTCCTCAGTTCCACGCCGGTAGCGCTGGAAGCTGACGGAGTAGACCCACAGGCGGGCGTCGCCTGGAGCGTGGTGGTCAAGGGAAAAGCAGAGAGCATCAAGTTGACCCAGGAAGTACTGGACACCGTAGGCCTGCTGCTCTTCCCGTGGCAGGCCGGGCGCAAGGATCATTTTGTCCGGATCGTTCCCACCTCGTTGAGTGGACGCCGTTTCACAGTGACCCCCCCGCTGACGTGGTGGAGTCCGCTGGACGATGCCACCCGGGCGGGTTTGGAATGAAAACAAAGCCCAGTGCCGCCGTCGAACGTCTTGCCCCGGAGGAATGCTGGGACCTGCTGGCGCAAACCAATGTTGGCCGCCTGGCCGTCCTGGTGGACGGACATCCGGATATCTTCCCAGTGAACTATGTGTTGGACGGTGAAAGCATCGTGTTCCGAACCGGGGCGGGCACCAAGTTTTGGAGCACGCTGACAACTCCCTGCGCACTGGAAAGTGATGGCTACCGGACCTTTAGCGGAAAGGCGTGGAGCGTGGTTGTCCGAGGGCAAACGCACCTGATACTCGACCGGCAGGAAAGGTCCGACGTCGATGCCCTGGGCCTGGATCCGTGGCAACCAGGCACCAAGGACTGTTACCTGAGGCTGACTCCGAATGCCGTCACGGGGCGGCGGTTCAAGACCAAACGGCCAGATCTCTGGGGAACCCCCCTTGAACGACGCCCGACTGGACGACTTCCACTAGCACCCACGCCCGGTGTTTCAGCCAAGCATATTAAGGACGGAACAACACTATGAAGGCACTCGTCTACGGTGGCCCCGGCGAAAAGTCCTGGACAGACGTTCCGGACCCCGTCATTCTGCACCCCACCGACGCAATCGTGTGCATCGACACCACCACCATTTGCGGTACGGATCTGCACATCCTTAAAGGAGACGTCCCCGCGGTTCAAGCGGGGCGAATCCTCGGGCACGAAGGGGTGGGGACCGTCACAGACGTTGGGAGTTCAGTCAGTTCACTCCGCCGGGGGGACCGGGTGATCATCTCCTGTATCAAGTCATGTGGGCATTGCGGCAATTGCAGGAAGGGCTTGTTTTCCCACTGCCGCGGTGATGAAGGACAATCTGGAACCGGTTGGATCTTCGGCCACCTGATCGACGGTACCCAGGCCGAATTCGTCCGCGTTCCCTATGCCGAAAACTCCCTGCACAAACTGCCCCACGGCGTCACCAACGACGAAGCCGTGATGCTGTCTGACATACTGCCCACGGCCTTCGAAATCGGGGTCCAGGCCGGACAGGTTGGCCCGGGTGACGTCGTCGCCATCGTAGGGGCGGGACCCATAGGCCTCGCGGCCATGGCAACGGCCGGACTCCACGGAGCAGCCACCGTGGTGGCCATAGATCCAGACGAGGGCCGGCTCGCCAAGTCCCGCGACTTCGGGGCCACGCACACGGTCAATCCCACCAACCCCGAATGGACGGCGGACGTTCTCGCCCTCACTGATGGCGCCGGGGTGGACGTGGCCATCGAAGCCGTCGGAGTGCCGGAGACTTTTGACATGGCCCTGCGCTTGGTCCGCCCCGGCGGGCACGTAGCCAACATTGGGGTCCACGGAAAACCCGTCCAACTGCCCCTCCAGGACCTGTGGATTCAGAACATCAACATCAGCATGGGACTGGTCAACACCAACACCACCCCGATGCTGCTTCGCTTGGTAGCCCAACACAAGCTCCCGGCGGATAAGTTCGCTACGCATCATTTCGGGCTGGAACGGATCATGGATGCCTATGACACGTTCTCGCGAGCGGCGGAGACAGGTGCCCTGAAGGTGGTTCTCAGCCGAAACCCTCATGACTGATCAGCGGTCATGACACAACGTCTGCTGCACTCGGCCTTGCGCTTTCCGTTAGTGACAGCCACCTTGGTGGTGCTTGCCACCGTCGCAGTCCTGTCGGTCACCGGACACATACCGGCGGCTCAGGGGTTGGCGAGTATCTTTGCGCTCAGTGTTGCCCTCTACCGGGCAGGCACTATGATCAAAGGTCTCCTGCACGGACACTGGGGCATTGATCTCCTGGCCGTGATGGCCATTTGCTCAACTGTGGCGGTGGGGGAATACCTGGCATCCCTGATCGTAGTTCTGATGCTGACCGGTGGGGAAGCGCTGGAACAATACGCCCAAGGTCGCGCCACCAGGGAGGTCCGTGCACTCCTGGATCGGTCCCCTCGAAACGCGCACCGGGAACGGCCCGGCCTGCCCGTGGAGGACATTGTGGTTGATGCCGTGGTGCCGGGAGACGTGCTGCTGGTCAGACCGGCAGAGCTGGTGCCGGTGGACGGTACCTTGCTGTCCGACGTCGGAACTTTTGACGAGTCAGCTCTGACGGGCGAAAGCCTGCCTGCTGAGCGAACCAGAGGCGAGCTGCTGCTCAGCGGTTCGATCAACGGGGCCGATGCCGTGCGGATGAAGGCTACGGCCACCGCGGCGGAGTCCCAGTACAGCCAAATAGTTGCCTTGGTTCAGGAAGCTGCGGCAAGCCGCGCGCCGACGGTACAGCTTGCCGACAGATATGCGGTGCCGTTCACTTTGGTGGCCTTGGTGCTTGCGGGCGCGGCGTGGTTCTTCAGCCAGGATCCAGGACGGTTCGCTGAGGTTCTGGTGGTAGCCACCCCGTGCCCCTTGCTGATAGCGGCACCTGTAGCGTTCCTCGCGGGGACCAGCCGGGCCGCACATGCCGGCATCATCATCAAGAACGCAGGGACGCTTGAGCAACTCAGTCGAGTCAAGACCGCAGTCTTCGACAAGACCGGGACCCTCACCCAAGGCAACCCTTCCCTCGCCGACATCCGGGTTGCTCCGGCATCGAATCTGTCCGAAGACGCCCTGCTGCAGTTGGCCGCCTCCGCCGAACAGTATTCCACCCACGTCCTGGCCGCTTCAGTCATGTCAGCAGCCCGAGCGCGCGGCCTGGAGCTGCTACCGGCAACGAGCGCGAGTGAACATGCAACCAACGGTGTCACGGCCTACTGCGGAAACCACAAAGTGGTGGTCGGAAAACCCGCTTACGTCGATTCCCTGGTGAGTGGCTTCGACATGACGACACTGCCCGGAGGCCATCTCGGAATTTACATCGGGGTGGATGGTTGGTTTGCCGGCACTCTGATCATGAGCGATCCATTGCGCCCAAATGCGAAGGACACACTCACGGAACTTCGGAGGCTCGGGGTCTCGGAAACAATGCTCCTGACCGGTGACACCGCAACGACAGCCCGGCACATCGCGGCGGAGGCGGGCATCAGCAACGTCATGGCCGAATGCCTGCCTGCTGACAAGGTTCTTGCCGTTGCCGCACTTCCGCTCAGGCCCGTGATGATGGTTGGCGACGGCGTCAACGACGCTCCGGTACTGGCAGCGGCCGACGTCGGCATCGCCATGGGTGCCAAAGGTGCCACCGCGGCCAGCGAGTCAGCGGACGTGGTGATTATGGTCGATGACCTGTCCAAGGCCGCGGTCGCGGCCGGCATCGGGCAGCGTACTCTTCGCATCGCGCGGACCAGCATCTGGACGGGGATACTGCTAAGTCTCGGGCTGATGGTGATGGCCGCGTTTGGCATGATTCCCGCCGTCGCGGGGGCGCTGCTTCAGGAGCTGGTGGATCTTGCCACGATTCTCAACGCCCTCAGGGCTTTGGGGCCCGGACGGTCCGCAGCATCGGTGAAACCCACGGCAGTCCACGCTGTCAGTACCTCTCCGGCTCATCACCGAGCTCAAAGTGGCGGCCGTGGACCCGGGTAGGAGTGATCTCAACGTAGGTGTATTTTCGTGTCGGGATCCACGGCTTCAAGGGCAGCTTGTCCGCCTCGTCGATCTCCGATTGCGACTCGATCACCCTGGCAGTTCCCTTAAGGACAACACTCCAGGCTTCGGCGTCGACGATCTCCTCCACTTCGAAAGCAACCTTCTCGTTGACGGTCAGCTCAGCGAGCTTCGTCCCCGGATTTGTCCTCAGAAGCAGCCGCTGGTTGTGGGCTATGAAATTCAGTGGGTAGATGTCCGGCTCGCCCAGAACGCTGACAGCCAAACGACCATGCTGGTTGCATTCCAAGACCTTCCATGAGTCGGCTTCGGATAGGACGGTTCCGGGACGTTCGTCGGTTTCCATGGTCTTTGTCTCCTGCGTGGGGTGGGACTGCACGGAGCACGGTCCCTGGTATCTGATACTCGTGATCCTAAGGATGCGAAGGTACTCCTAAACAGGGGCTAAGGTCCTGCGGAGGGAGGGACTTTCTGCCCTATAAGTGCGTTGCCGGAAGGGATAGGCTCGGCCCATGGAGAACACATCGATGGACCAAGACGTTAAAGAGCTCAGTGTCCACGACTGCTGGAAGTACCTTCAATCGGTGTCCATCGGCAGGATCGCCCTCATCAACGGTGAAGAGCCGGAGATCTTTCCGATGAACTTTGTTCCGAACTACGGAACTGTTCTTTTCAGGACCGGACCGGGGACCAAGCTCGACGCCCTTCGGGAAGGGGCGGTGATTGCGCTGGAAGCCGATGGGTTCAACCGTTACGGGACAGTCGCCTGGAGTGTCATCCTCAAAGGAAGCCCGGAGTTCGTGACGCAGCCCGAAGACATTCAGGAGGCAGTCGATGCCGGCTTGTCGCCTTGGCAGCCTGGCGCCAAGGACGTTCTGGTGAGGGTCACGCCCACGGAGATCAGTGGTCGCCGTTTCGTCATAGCGCCTCCATCGAAGTGGTGGCCGCCGCTGGATCCGACCGCCTCCGACGTTGACGACGGCGAAACTCAGGATGCCCCGCCCGGCACCTCTGGCTAGGGTCTGGTCAGGAGCGTGGGGCACTGCACATGCAGGAGCACATGCTGGGCAACGGACCCCAGCAGTACGCTCAGACCGCCCCGCCCTTTGCAGCCCATGACCAGCAGCTGAGCTTCTCTTGCAGCAGTTATCAGCGACTCTCCGGGGCCACGGGTGGTATCCAGGACTTCCTTCACGACGACGGACGGGAACTTGTGGTTGACCCGTTGGACAGCCGCGCCAAGGACCTTCCCACCTTCGGCAAGCCCAACCTCGGGCCCCGTTGCATGGACAATGATCAATTCATCATCCAAACGTTGGGCCTCCCTTGCCCCTTGATCCAGGGCATCGAGTGACTCAGCGGAGCCGTCAACGCCAACCACTACGCCGGAACGTTGTTGAGGCGCCGACCCTGGGACAACGGCGACATCGCACTTGCTGGTCACAGCCACTTGGAAACTGACCGAACCGTATCCCTGCCCTTCCGTGCCGGGTCCGCGGTCCGTGCCCACCACCACCATCGAGTAGGCCGGTGACAAGGAAGCAACCGTTGCGGCAGGTTCGCCAGACAACCGCTTCGTGGCAATGCGCAGCGTTGGAAAGGCTGCCGCGAGCCGTTTCGCTTCGCTGGTGAGCAGATCCTCAGCGCGGCTTAGGGCCAGCTGATGGTCGTTCTCCCGGGGGTAAGCCCACTCCCCGGGGACCACGTGGACCAAGGCCAGGCCAAGACCAAGGGAATCCGCGCGGGCCGCAGCCCAGTCAGCCACAGGTGAGCCCGCCCGTGAGCCGTCAAGGGCAACCAGAATCTGCATCTTCACGAACCGACGTTCCCTTCGGATTGCCAACGGTGGTGGTCTCCACTATCGGCGGGACGGCCCGCCGTCGCAAGGGCCGGAAGACCCTCCCGCTGAGCGGCGCAGTGCGTTAGGGTCCACAGCAGAGCCCATCGATCGTAGCTTGCCCGCGGAAGTGAGAGGAGATCATGCGTGTCCTTGTGCTGAATCCCGGTTCTTCATCGCTGAAATACCACCTGCGTGACACGGCAGCCGCCACCCCGACTGCTGACCTTCTAGCCTCCGGACAGGTTGATTGGCCACCGGATGAGCGTGGCAGTGCGGCCCGCCTGCACTCTGCCTTTGAAGAGCTGAATGACACCATGAAGCGCCTAAGTGCAGTGCATCCTGAGGCGATTGGACATCGCGTAGTCCATGGCGGCGTGCGGTTCAGCACCCCGGTTCGTGTCACGGCGGACGTGATAGCGGCCATCGAAGGGCTAAGTCCATTGGCGCCGCTCCACAACCCGGCCAGTATCGCTTGCTTTGACGCCGCCGGGGAACGGTGGCCCGCCCTCCCACAAGTGGCCGTCTTTGACACGGCGTTCCACCGCACCATTCCAGACTTCGCCGCCCGCTATGCCATTCCGGAGGACGCCTACCGGGCCCATCCAGTGAGGCGCTATGGCTTTCACGGCATATCGGTGGAGATGGCCTGCCGTGACACAGCAGAGTATCTCGACGCGGCGCCTTTGAATGCGATAGTGGCCCATGTTGGCAACGGCGCGTCAGTCACCGCCGTCAGGAATGGGGTCAGCGTGGACACCTCCATGGGAATGACCCCCTTGGAGGGACTGGTCATGGGGACGCGGTCGGGAGACCTGGATCCTTCCATCGTCTTGTTGATGCAGCACGGTGGTGCAACTGCGAAAGAAGTCGACCAGCTTCTGAACCACCGCTCTGGCCTGTTAGCTCTGGCAGGAACCGCTGACATGCGTGAAGTTGGCGCCGCTGCCGGCCACGGAGAACCTGGTGCGATCCTCGCTTTGGACATGGCCGCCTACCGTCTCGCCAAGTACATCGCGGCCTACTCCATGGTGGTCGGCCGGCCTGACGCTCTGGTGTTCACCGGCGGTGTGGGTGAGAACTCTGCGCTCTTCAGGGACAAGGTGGTCGCCTGGCTGGGACCACTTAACCTTGCCCTTGATGAGCGCCTGAATATGGCCGCCCGGGAAGGCATCCGCAAGATCAGCACCGTGGACTCCGCATTCCCGGTGCTCGTAGTACCAAGTGACGAAGAACGCGCCATTGCAGAATCGACGGCGGCACTGCTCGCCACGCCCCCTATGGAAGGTTGATCCCGACATGAGCCTGGACGAGAAAGCCACCGCCACCGGCACCCTGCCGGACGCTGAGAACTTCGACCTCCTGCACCGGTACTGGTCCGCAGCCAACTACCTGACCGTGGCACAGATCTATCTGCAGGAGAACCCCCTGCTCCGGGAGCCGCTGCAAGGAGAGCACATCAAACCCAGGCTCTTAGGTCATTGGGGCACGAGCCCCGGCTTGTCGCTGATCTACGCCCACCTCAACCGCCTCATCCGTCGCACGAGTGCGGAAGTTCTCTTCGTCGCCGGTCCCGGCCACGGAGGTCCTGCCGTCGTCGCAAATACCTATCTGGAAGGCAGCTACTCGGAGGTCTATCCGGCCGTAGGCAAAGACCTGAAGGGGCTTCGGAGACTCGTCCGACAGTTTTCGACGCCGGGAGGCATCGCCAGCCACGTCGGCCCGGCCACACCCGGCTCCATCCACGAGGGCGGCGAACTGGGCTACTCCCTCATGCATGCCACCGGGGCCGCCATGGACAATCCGGACCTGATCGTTGCCTGCGTCGTCGGTGATGGTGAGGCAGAAACCGGTCCGCTCGAAGGCTCTTGGAAGGCGCCCTCGTTCATCAACCCGCTCAGGGACGGGGCGGTACTTCCTATCCTCCACCTCAACGGTCATAAGATCTCCGGCCCCACCGTCCTGGGCAGACGCTCGAACACGGCCGTTGCGTCGCTGTTGGAAGCGCACGGATGGGATCCCGTGATTGTCTCCGGCGACGATCCCGCCCTTGTCCACCCCGCCCTCGCCTCAGCTCTGGATTCAGCCTACGCATCGATCCGGACCATTCAGTCCCATGCCCGCACAGAGGGAGTCACCGGTCCCGCACGATGGCCCGCCATCATCCTGCGCACCCCCAAAGGCTGGACAGGGCCAGCGACAGTGGACGGACTGCCCGTAGAAGGAACCCACCGCTCCCACCAAGTCCCACTGGCCGCAGTCAAGGAAAACCCAGACCACCTGAAGCAACTTGAAACGTGGATGCGTTCCTACCGGCCGGAAGAACTCTTCGACGCCGACGGGCGGCTTATCGCCGAGCTGACGGCGCTCGCCCCCGACGGCGATTTACGCATGGGCGCACTGCCCGCCAGCCGCGGGATGGGAAGCCGCGACCTGGCAATACCATCGCTCGACCGATACGCCCTCGAAGCTGTTCCCCGCGGAGGCGTGATGCACGGGAGCACCAAACCACTAGGGGAGATGCTCCGCGATATCTACATCGACACTGCCGATGACCCCAGGTTCCGCCTCTTCTGCCCCGACGAAACCAACAGCAACAGACTCGGTGCAGTCTTTGAAGCCACCGACAGATGCCTCCTCGAACCAGCCGCCACAACAGAAGCCGCGCTCGCAGACGATCATGTTTCCGCCAGCGGACGCGTGATGGAAGTCCTGTCCGAACACTTGTGCCAAGGATGGCTGGAAGGATACGTGCTGACGGGCCGCCATGGCTTGTTCGCGAGCTATGAGGCGTTTGCGATGGTGAGCGCTTCCATGACCATCCAACACGCCAAATGGCTGCAGCATTCACGGGAGCTGGCGTGGCGGCAACCCGTTCCCAGTCTGAACATCCTGCTGACCTCCACCTGTTGGCGGAACGATCACAACGGTTTCAGCCATCAAGGCCCTGGCCTTATCGATACCGTTCTCTCCTTGTCCAGCACCGTCATCCGTGTCTACTTCCCGCCTGATGCAAACACCCTGCTGGTCACCGCGGAACACATGCTGCACAGCAAGGACTACGTGAATCTGGTGGTGATCGATAAGCAGGAACATCCGCAGTACCTGACGCTTGACGAGGCACGGGAGCATGCAGCCGTGGGCGCATCCACCTGGGATTGGGCCAGCAACGAGACGCCCGGAGCCCCGGCTGGCCAGGGTCCGAATATTGTCCTTGCATGTGCCGGAGATGTACCTACTCAGGAGACTTTGGCGGCTGCATGGCTCCTTAAGAAGCACGTCCCGGACTTATCCGTCCGAGTGGTCAACGTCATGGATGCCATGGTCTTGCCACCTCCAGAGGTCCATCCACATGGGTTGGCGGGCGACAAGTTCGAGGAACTCTTCACCGCTGACGTGGACGTGGTGATGGCTTGGCATGGATACGCGAGGGCCCTGCATCAACTCCTGCACGGCCGCCCACATCCCGAGCGGTTCCATGTCCGTGGGTACACCGAGCAAGGCACCACCACCACACCGTTCGACATGGTGGTCCTGAACAAGGTCAGCCGCTACCACCTGGTCATGGAAGCATTACGTCGGGCCGGCGGCGAATTTGCGGGGGCGGACCAACTCCTGGAGCACTGCAGGTCTCAGCTAAATGCCCACGCCTGTTACATCCGCGAGCACTTCGAAGACCTTCCCGAAATCAGGGACTGGGTGTGGACGGAGCAGTAGTAGGGTTCCAACACCGGTCCAGTGTTCTTAGTCTGTGCTCATGAGTGAGCTGGAAAGTACGTGGCATGGTCAGCACCAAGCCAGTCTCAGCAGGGGAGAGCGGGCAGCCGATTACCTCCGCAACGGCATGGGCAGCTGGATCTTCGTTGGATCTTTTGTCCTGGTGATGGTGGTCTGGGCCGCCGTCAATTCATACCTGCTGGCTGAGGATGCATGGGACCCCTACCCGTTCATCCTGCTGAATCTTTTCCTGTCGATGTTGGCAGGCCTCCAGGGCGCTGTATTGCTCATCGCCGCGAAGAGGCAGGATGCCATCGCGGCAGCCATGGCCCAACACGACTACGACACTGACGTCCAGGCCAAGACGGAGATTGATCGGCTTATGGCCATCAACAGCCAACAGTTGGAGCTGCTGGAAGAGCTACGGGCCATGCTGCTTCAACAAGGGTCTGCCGAGGTGGCCGGTGCGGGCGGAGACCCGGAGCCGCGGAGTGGCGATTCTTCATAGGAGGTTTATTGCGCGCGCCCGGAAAGTCCGCTGGCGCAGGGTATCAACGGCGTTGACATTTTTTCGGTGGTCGATGGAGCAACAGTGAAGTGTGGACCGTGTACGCACTTTCCGCCCCGGACAGCGCTGTACTGCCGCCGGACTGGCTAGGATCCCGCATGTTTCCGCCGCTTCCCAGTGATACCAAGGCTCAGAATCCCGTTCGAGTCCCACCTCGGGCACGGCATACCCCCTCGTCAGAGGGGGTTTTTGCTTTAACGTGTGTACAAATGTGGACATGAGACTCTGATGTGTGGTGCCGGCTCGTGCCTGGCCGCCGGTTTGCCTGTTCAGTTATTGGGGGAGCGGTCAACCGGCTGCTTTGAGGAAAGGATGGTTTGCACTGTTCTGTCCTTCTTACTGCCAGCGTGGGCGACGCCGAGAGCGACTGGATGTGACCCTCAAGACGTTCCGTGGCGAGTTGTCCTTGCCGCATGAATGGAGTCCCGAGGCTTTCGGCTAGATGTTTAGTGCGTGTAGCCGGCCGCGATCGCGGTCAGTGCCTTTCCTTCGGTTTCCGGGGCCAGCCATTGGGATAAGCCTGCCCGGCCAGGGCGACCGCGGCGGCGATCAGCATGGCGGGACCGGGCCCTAGGGATGAGGAAGATGCCGATGCCCGCTCCGACCCGGCTAAGGGCCCGCCACCCTTGGCAATGGCCGAGTAGGCGCTTCAGTGCAGTGTCGCGGCGACGATCAAGGTTTGCTTTGACCAGCGCCGCATCCAGAGCGGAACCGTCGGTGAAGGTCACGCCCTCCTTGAGGGTCAGGGTCAAGACGTTGCCATCGGGCTGCAGAGTCATCAGGTTTTCCTACAGGCCTTCGAAGCACGGCCGCTGGGCGTTCGAAACCCGCAACGGATCGTATCCGAACCTGGCGCTGTCGCTGTCGCTGTCGGTGGCGAAGACAGTCGTGCTCCGACCTGTAGGGGAGATCAGATGTCTCATGTACTGCGCCTCTACTGTGAGTGTGACTAAGGATGAAAGACGGGCGCAAGTTGACGAGGTCCGATGAGGCCGTGCAGCCTAGGCTGCTCGGCCGTTGCCCGACGGCCCCGGACCCGTGATGACGTTTGTCAGCGCGTGGTGCGGGTGCGCAGGATTTCATCGATGTTGGCCTGATCCAAACCCATTCCGAAGTAAGCGAATTTGCCCATGGTGGTGCCGCCGACAAGTTTCAGGACTTCGGGATCGTCGAGGGGCACGGGCAGAACGTCAGTGTCGTGCTTGAGGCCGAACGCGGCTCGAACAAGCGGGCCGGTTTCAGGATCATCCAGCCATTCATGCAGTGTGTGTCCCAGGGTCATCGGTTCACGTACCCCGTTGCCGGGAAGAGTTATTGTGTGGGTCTCGCGGATGTCGTGCGACGAGGCGCCAATTTCAAGGGTGAGGGGTCCTTCGGTGATAGCCCAGTCCGCAGCGGCAACGGACCAGTAGGCCAGATCCTCATTGGCGATTTTGATCTTGACGGCGCCGGTTTCGCCGGGGGGAAGGGTGATGGAACCGAAACCGACCAGTTCACGCCGGGGGCGGTGAATTCCAGGGGTTCGATGGTTTGCGTAAACCTGGACCACCTCGCGTCCGGAACGGGCTCCGACGTTTTTGACGGTCGTGCTGACCCAGATGCCGTCGCTGACCACATCAGCTGTGGAGGTGTACTCGAAGTTGGTGTAGGAAAGACCGTGGCCGAAGGGAAATGCCACAGGGATGTTGTATGTGTCGTAGTAGCGGTAGCCCACATGGATGCCCTCACCGTAACGGACGTGCCCCTCTTCGCCGGGCCACCCGATGTTGGCCGGACAGTCCGTAAGCCTGATCGGAATGCTCTCCGCGAGCCGGCCGGAAGGGTTGATCGATCCCAGTAGAACGTCGATGACCGCGGACCCGCCGGCCTGCCCACCCAGCCAAGTCTCCAGGATCGCTGCCGGGCGGTGGGCCCACGAGTGCATTTCCACTGCCGAGCCGTTGGAGAGAATTACTATGACACGTTCGTGTACGTCAAGAACGTCCTCGAGTAGGCGTAGCTGAGAGGGGGGAAGGGAGAAGTCAGTGCGGTCTGTTCCTTCCGCTTCGTCACCTTCAGGAAGCCCCAAGAACAGGAGAACGACGTCGGCTGTCCGGGCGACGTCAATCGCCTGTAGCCGATGGCTGTCGTCGGCGAACGCATCTTCGGCACTGAACCCCGGGGCAAAGTCGACCTGGACGCCGGAGGGCAGGGCATAGTTGAGTGCGGTTAGCGCATCATCAACTCGCGTAGAGGTCACGCGTGAACTGCCGGCACCTTGATAACGGGGTGTCGCCGCGAATGCTCCAATGACCGCTATTCGCTGCCCCGGTCTTGGGTTGAGAGGAAGTACGCCGTCGTTGGTGAGAAGCACGCAACCTTGAGCGGCAGCTGCGCGGGCCAGTTCATGATGGGCATCGTAGTCAGCTTTGCTGTTGTCGGTTTCGTGGGTGATCCGATCAGCCAGGCGTAGAAGATTGCGGGCTGTTTCCTGCGCGGCTGCTCTAATAGCTGGATCGCGCACTATTGCGGCGTGCACTTCGCTGTCGGCGCGGGTATTAGCTGGCATTTCGAGGTCAAGCCCGGCTCGTAACGCCGCAACCCGGTCATATACCGAGCCCCAGTCGGACAGGACAACGCCGTCAAAACCCCACACGTTGCGCAGCACAGCGAGAAGTTCGGCATGTTCGGAGGCGTAGACACCGTTGATGCGGTTGTTTGCCGTCATCAGTGTCCAAGGCTTGGCCGAACGGACGACGCGTTCGAAAGGTCTCAGATAGATTTCGCGGAGGGCGCGTTCATCGACGTCCGCAGATATTCGTGCGCGGTTGGTCTCCTGGTTGTTGCACGCAAAGTGCTTCACGGATGCGCCTACGCCTTGACTCTGAATGCCCCGCACCAGAGCGGCGCCAAGGTCACCTGCCAGGAGTGGGTCTTCAGAAAGATACTCGAAGTTCCGGCCGTTTAACGGATGACGTTTGATATTCACACCGGGGCCGAGAATTACGCCGACACGCTGACTTCGAGTTTCCGTGCCGAGCGCGGCTCCCACCGACTGCAGCATGCCCGGATCCCACGTCGAAGCGAGGGCGGCAGCTGTGGGGAAGCATGTTGCTGGGACAGCACCGTTGAGTGTTATTCCGGTGCTGTCCGCTGTTTGCTTGCGTAGACCGTGAGGGCCGTCGGTAACCATGATGGGCGTCAGACCTATGCGATTGTTGCCCTGAGTGTTCCAAAAGTCGGAGCCTGAGGTTAAGGCGGCGAGCTCCTCGTCCGTAAGGTTCTCAATGAGGGCATCGAGTTTTGCATTCGGTTCGGACACGGTGGTTCTCCTGTTTCTACCGCCTGTGAAGACGTGTTGTGGTGGGGGGCAAGAATAATGCTGGTTGTCGGTGGTCAGCGCACTCTGCGTATGAAAGCGATGGCGAGGGATCCGATCAGCGCTGAGATGGCGCCGGCTATGAAGAGTGCACTGAAGTTCTTGGCATCGTTTGCTGTTGCCCCTATGGCTAAAATTGCCGGCGAGACGGTAGCGACAATTGATACCGGCAGGTTGTTCGCCACATTTATCAGTGCGAGATCTTTGGCGGGATTTTCAGGGTCCGGAAGCACCTGTGTTGCCAGTGCAAGCTCGACGCTGAAGTAGACGCCCTGTCCGACGGCAATCACGACGAGGGCCACCAGGTAGAACGCGAACGTTTCGGCGGATGCCGCCATCAGGAGTCCGACGGCAAGGATTGTGGCGGCGATAACGACAAAGGGCTTTCTGCGTCCAAGCCGGTCGGAGAGGCTGCCCATAAGCGGAGCTACTAGCAACGAGACCACAGTGTTGATGAGAACAGTAAGCAGGATCGCTTGACCCAGATCTTTCGGCGCGAAACCGAAATTGTCGATCAAATAGATCGCCTGGAAAGTATTGAGGGCTGCCACCCCGGAGAACACGAGCATTCGGCTGGCAAATGCGAGAGCAAACCCGGGATAGCGGAGTGGATTAACCCAGAAGACGCCGATGACTTCGAGGAAACTGAAGGGCCGCCGCTCCTGCGTGACCTGCGGGTCGTGAAGAAACACAGTGAGGCTGACCAGACCTGCTACGGCCATGAGTGTCGGGATGAGCACCAATGCCACGATCGAGGTCCCGAATGGCTGGCTGAGGCCGATACCGACCAGGGCTCCGACCGGCGTGCTCAGACTGATGAGGGCTGACGGCAGGCCACGCCGGTTCGAGGGCAGTTGATCTGCGATTAATGCCGTCGTGCTGACCCCTGCGCATACGGAGCCGAGCGTAAACGCAAGATTTGCCAGCATGAGTGACCAAGCATCGTTGGCAACGATCATTGTCACGGCACCGACAGAGAAGGCAGCGGCCGCTGCAAGCAGGAACGGGCGTCGCCGTCCGGCCCGTGAACGTGTCTGATCGCTCAAGCGCCCGATGATCGGCAGGCCTACTAAGCTAACAATTCCCGCCGCTCCGCTGACAAGAGCGAGGATTGAGGTGGCGTCACTGGCATCAATCTGATTCGCCTTCAGCGAAAGAGTCAATAGCGTCACACTCATCTGAGCAGCGGCGGCACCAATGGCAGCAAAGACGAGGAAGAACAAGAATCCACGGCGAGGAGTCGGGGACGTGAAGGATGCAGCCGTCGAAGGTGACTTAAGGCTGTTCGCCGATGGGGTGGGGAGAGCTGGCATGAAAAGCACCTTTGCTTCAAAATGAACTTTCCGCGGTCATATAAACGATTCGCCCGTCGGCGGCAGTGTCGAAGACCGCGAGGTCTGCATTGAATATTTACCAAGTTGGTAAATATTGGAGAGTGACCCGATCCTAACAGACCAATTCCACTCTGGTAAAGGTTTGTGCAGAACCCCCGGGGGTGCGCTGAAGCGACGGCAGCTCTTTGGGCAATGGACGCGGTCCTCCAATTTTTGGGTGCTGCCTGCGAGCCGATACACCCAGGACGGGGTGGGATCGCCAATTATTCGTGCGGCCCATCTTGCTCATTGGTCCGACCCTGGCGGCGGGTTGCTGCTTGGAGGTGCGCAGCAGGTGGTGGAGAATACCCTTGCCGCTGAAGTCATGCCTGCGGTCAGGCGTGAACCCGGGGTTTTGTGGCGTGCTTCAGGAGGCCAGGGTTTCCTTGATCCACGCGATCTCGGCGCGGCTTGCTGCGCGTCCGATAGTGATCATGCCTTTGCGGTAAGTGTCCGTAATCTCCGCCTTGCGCAGTGGGCGCCCATCCTCGTAGAAGAAACTAGCGGGCGCTTCGAGGAACTCCAGTCGCCGTCGGAGCACTTGATGCTGCTCCGCGACGTCGGGGAGTTCCGAGAGGAAGGCCAGGATCACCATGAACCTTCCAAGATCTGTGACGTCGCTCCCGGAAGCGTTTCGAAGCCGAGACTGAAGGTCTTTACGGCCCTCGCTGGTCAGTTCCAAGGTGTGGCGTTGTGCGGCTTTCCCCTTCTCCACGTGGCGTTCCACCAGCCCGGCTTTGATGAGCCGGGTGATGGCGGGGTAGAGGCTGCCGTCGCTGATGTCCCGGGCGAAGCCGTGCAGCTCGTGCATCTTCCGGCGTAGTTCGTAGCCGTGGAGTGGCCCCTTGGTGAGGAATCCCAGGATCATAAGTTCAAGCACAAACGTCATACTACCCGAAGGAATACATCGAAACGAGGTATTGTTGGTTGGAAGAGTACCTCGGTTCGAGGTAAAGCCCGCCCCGTTCCCCGCGAAGGACTTCCCCATGCCGACATCACCAGCAACTGCCACATCGCCGCCTGGCCTAAGCCGCGGACGGCTCACCATTGCCGTCTTCTCAACTGTCGTTGAGTGGTACGACTTCACGCTGTTCCTGTATCTGAGCGCCGTCCTGTCCCGGGTGTTCTTCGGTGATAGCGCTACAGGCGTCCTCATGACCCTTGGAACGTTTGCGGTGTCCTACCTCCTGCGGCCGGTTGGCGGCTTGGTATTTGGTTACGTGGGGGACCGCTGGGGGCGACGACCCGTGCTGTTGGCGTCCATGGCGTTGATGCTGCTGGCGACCATCGGCACGGCTATCCTGCCCACCCATGCCCAGGTTGGCGATGCCGCTGCGGTGTGGCTCCTGGTGCTCCGCTGCGTGATGGCCTTCTCTGTGGGCGGCGAATACACGGGCGTCATGACGTATCTCTTGGAGAGCAGCCATCCTAAAAGGCGGGGGTTGGTGACGTCCCTCGCAGCTGCGGCCAGTGAAATCGGGGCGCTATTGGCCGCCGGTGTCGCTGCCATCACCATCGCAGTTCTTCCCGCGCCACAGATGGAGGAGTGGGGGTGGCGGGTCCCCTTCATAGTGGGCGGTGCGCTTGCCGCAGCGATCCTTGCTCTGAGAACCCGTCTGCCGGAGACGCCGCTCTTCATTGAGAGCAGTGAACAGAAAACCAAGGAACCGATGCCTCAGGTCATCAGGCGCCAATGGCGGGCCATCGTTCGCACCTTCGTCATTTCTGGTCTCGTTTCCGCTGCTTATTACGTCGGCATTATCTACCTGCCCACTTATTTGGTTTCCCTCCAAGGCTGGACCGAATCGTCCGCACTTGCGCTGGCGACGCTCGCGGCCGCCGTCGTGGTTGTTGCCTCGCCTGCGGCCGGCTGGCTGTCAGACCGCTTCGGGCGGCGCCGGTCGTTGCTCATCCTGGCGATAGGGGCTGTGGTTCTTCCGGTTCCGATGTTCGCCGCGGCAGGCCAATCCGCGGCACCCTTGGCCGTTGCGGCAGTGGTGGTTCTGGCGTGCCTGGCTGGAAGCCTTAGCGCAGTCGGTGCCTCAGCCATCCCAGAGCAGTTCGATGTTCGCGGCCGACTCACAGCCCTTGCGATCGGCGGAACCATCGCAACCACCATCTTCGGTGGCATTGCACCCTACGCCGTTCAAGCGCTCAGCGAAACCACTGGCTGGCCGCTGATCCCCGGCGTCTTGATTGCCGTCGTCGCCCTTGCAGCGATCCCGGCGATCCGCCGCGGACCGGAAACCGCAGGGCGGCACCAAACGCCGTCGACGGCGGGTATGTCGCCCGTCGTGACCGACCACGAAACCGAACCAGAAGGAGCAAGCAACCATGCCTGAGTTGATGCGTGCAATCGTCCTCGACGGTCCCGGAGCACCCGATGCCCTCAAGATCCGGGACGTTCCGCGACCAGTCGCTACGCCGGGTTGGGTCCTGCTCAAGGTCCATGCCTTCGGCCTCAACCGCTCGGAGTTCCATTTCCGCAGAGGACTGGGCTCGTTCGGATCCTTCCCGCGCATTCCCGGGATCGAGGCCACCGGAGTGGTGGTTGAAGCCCCCGGTGGCGAGTTCGACGCCGGTACTCAGGCCGCCGCCCTGATGGGCGGCATGGGTAGGACGTTCGACGGCGGTTACGCCGAGTACGTTCTGGTGCCCGCTGCCAACGTGATTCCGTTTAAGAGCAGCCTCGACTGGGCAACGCTCGGCGCGGTGCCGGAAATGCTGCAAACCGCCAACGGATCCCTGGCGATTGGAGTGAACGCGCCCCCGGGAAGCAGCCTGCTTATCCGCGGTGGTACCTCATCCGTCGGTTTGGCGTTGGCAGTGCTGGCCAAGCGGCAGGGTATGACCGTGGTCTCGTCCACCAGGAGTCCCGCCAAGACCCATGCCCTGCTCGATGCGGGCGTTGACCACGTGGTGGTTGATTCAGGGGCGATTGCCGAGGACGTGCGGGCGATTTTCCCGGAAGGAGTCGGCGGTGCAGTCGAGTTGGTAGGAACACCCACATTGCAGGACACGTTGACGGCTACTGCCGTCCACGGAACCGTATGCTTCACTGGAATGCTCTCCGATGAATGGACTGTCAAGGACTTCTATCCCATCGACTTCATTCCCAACGGTGTCCGCCTTACGGCATATTCCGGCGAAGCGAGTGACCTGCCGGCACCTGTCCTGCAGGACTTCCTCGAGGCTGTCGAGGCCGGACAACTTACGGTCCCCATCGGCAAAACCTATGCCTTTGATCAGATTGTCCAAGCGCACCAGGATATGGAAGACGGCTCGGTAGCAGGAAAACTCGTGGTCACCGTGGAAGGAAACCTCAATGACTGACTCAGGCGTAGTAACGCTGCCTCTGGACGAGCTGCCCGAAGGTTCTTTGTTGAAGTCCGTCACCGCGCAGCCCATCGAGGTTGCGGGTCGGGCGGCACTTCGAGTCGAGCTAACAGAGGAAGCCGCCGGGGGCATTCCGGGAGTGGACTACATTGACCAACCCACGTTCGTTCTGCTTCCCGTGGAATTCGAGAACGGCGTGGTCGAAGTGGATGTGTTCGCCCGTTTAGCTGCCGGGGCTCCCGACTATGCTCGGGCTTTTGCCGGTATTGCTTACCGCATTTCAGAGGATGACCGCCGATTTGAGGCCGTTTATGCTCGGCCGCTCAACGGCGCGAAGCTCAACCCACCAGGTCCCCGAGCGAACCGCGGCCTGCAGTACTTCGCTTACCCCGAGTGGGACTTTGAGCGACTCCGCGAGGAGTATCCGGACGGTCGTTATGAAGCCAAGGCAGACATTGGCCCGGACGAATGGATCCGCTTGAGGCTCGAAGTGGAGGGCCGGAGTGTCCGGGTCAGCGTCAACGGCGTGCCGGTGCTTTCCGTGAAGGAGACCAAGGCAACGCCGGTTCGGGGGAGGGTGGGACTGTGGGTCGATATTGGAACCGAAGCGTTCTTCTCCAACGTGAGCGTCTCTGCGCTCTAGGCCACGGCTACGTCGGGCAATCCGTTGCGGTAACGGACTGTGCTTCGCTTAAAGACTTCCGCGAACATCGATGACCGGGCGGAAACGACGTCTTCGCGTCCGTGGAGTTCGTTCACCAGGATTCGCAGATCATCCATGGTGGCCGCTGCCACCTGGGCGTGAAGTTGGTCGCCGGATGCAGCGGCCCATCTGGTTACGGAAAGACCGGCCAGATACTCGCCCAGTTCCTGCGTCTTTCCTCCAGCGCAGCTGATCGTCAGAAGCGATTCGAGGGGGAATCCGAACAGGTTCAGGTCAAGGACAGCCCTGATGAACAGCGCACCGGAACCGGTCATGGTGTCCAGGCGTCTGCTGACGGTGGCTTTGGAAACACCCAGTTCCGAAGCAATCTCGTCCACAGTGGCCCGCCCGTTGTTCTGGAGATGTCGCGCAATCATGTGGTTGGTCTCATCGAGGGGACCATGATGGCCCAGGGGCCGCGCCAACCGGCCATCTTCATCGGTGTGCAGGGCGTTGTATTGGTCCCTGTCCAAGACGTCGGGCCTCCAGCCGGATGGTGTCCTGAAGTAGTCAAACAGCGGCGTCATGGTGAACGACTGGACACCATCGACGTCGGCGAGACGGTCATAAAGCAGCTCGGCCAAACCGTCGGTGGGAAGAAACACTTCGGCCACGCCTTCGTTCGACCCGGCCAAGCCGCTGACCCAGGCGGATTCTTCAAGGTCGGCAAGCCAGGAACAGGCACTGCTCAGATATCTGGGAGTGACGTTTAAGCGGAGCAGGAAGGCGGATTTGGTGCTGACGGCCATGGGATTGACGAAGGCATTGATGCGAACAACACCGGACTCCAGCAACTTGTTACCCCGGCGGGCAACCGTCCGTTCCTGCTGGCCCAAGACCTCGGCGATCAGCCTCCATGGTGCCCGACCGTTGCGGACGAGCGCGGCTAATATTTGCCGGTCCAGTGTGTCCAGCTGTTCCAATTCGGTTCCTTTCGCCGGCGCCCACCCGTGGTAAGTCAAACAGATGCCGCCTGGGAGAGGGGTGGCGCGCTCGTGGGCCACCCCTCTTCATCAGTCCCGGCCCAGATAGGCTAGCACTCCGGAGAGTGCAGCCCCGGTTCCGCCGATGACGGCAGTGTGGGCATCGGGTGCGAAAAACGGCGAGTGGTTCCCGGCCGGTGAGGTTCCATCGGCGAAGAGTTCGGGCTCGTAGGCGCCGAATGCCCAATACACCCCTGGAACGCCTATGGCGTCACTGAGCCATCCTGCGTCCTCGGATCCCATGCCCAAGGGAGCTTCCGTTATGGCGTCGGGGCCAAAGTCCGCGGCGAACGCGTCCATAACTCGCAGTGCAGCTTGAGGATCGTTGTAACAGCGTGGAAAGCTGTTCAGTTCCGTTACGGTGGGTGCGGGCATGGCCGAAGCGGCAGCCTCCGCAGCGATGATCCGGCGAATGGCCGTGAGCACAGTGTCCCTGGTCGCCTCATCCGGGGTTCGCACATTGATAGTAAATTCCGCAGATTCGGGAATGATGTTTTCTTTGAGACCGGCATGGAACGTTCCGACAGTCACCACTGCGGGGGTCGAGGGCGCCAGCTCCCGGGAAACGATGGTTTGGAGACGGAGGACCATGGCGGCGGCTGCCACTATGGGGTCGAGCGATTCCTGCGGCTGCGAACCGTGGGCTTGCTTGCCGTGGACTGTGACTTTCCACGAGTCTGCCAGGCTTGCCATGTGGCCGCCGCGGATCAGGATCTTCCCCCGTTCAAGGGCCAGTACGTGCTGCGCGAGGACGGCTTCGGGCTTTGGTGCCCGTTCCCACAAACCATCGTCAACCATGGCCTTTGCTCCGTAGGCTGTTTCTTCCCCTGGCTGGAATATGAGAACCAACGAGCCGGACCAGAGGTCCCTCCGTTCAGTGAGGAGTGCTGCCAGCGCCAACGCGGCCGTGATGTGAGTGTCGTGGCCGCAACCGTGCATCACGGGAACAGTGGCGCCATCGGGCAGCCTCCCGGTGTCGATGCTCGCGTAGTCCAATTGAGTCTGTTCGGCTATGGGCAAGCCATCTGTGTCGGCCCGAAAACCGACGACAGGTCCGTCGCCATTTTCAAGGATGCCGACGACTCCCGTGACGCCGCAACGAAAGTTTTCTATCCCGAGTCCCGTGAGATGCGATTCAATGTACGACGCTGTCTCGAATTCCTGCCCTGAAAGTTCGGGATGGGCGTGCAGGTGCTTGTAGACCTCGACGTACTCGTTGATAAACGATTCGGGAACCTCTGTTGTGGCGGTTAGTTGGACCTTGGTGGTAGTGGACAATTCCGTGTTTCCTTTCAGCGGGTGTGTGGCTCAGCGGGTGGGTGTGGCAGGATCGCCTGACACCACAGGATCAGCGACACGTTGCGGCGTTTTAGCGCGAGCAAACCAGGCGATGGCTATGGTGCTGACCACCGCGAGTGCCGTGGCGTAGTGTGTCAGGGCTGGGGCCAGCGGCACCACGACGAAGACAATGACTGCAGCAACAATGACCGCCACGATGGTGGTGCGGCGGCTTTTCATGGCTAGGACGCTCTGCAGCACCACCGCTCCGAAGACTGCGGGAAGAATGTAGACGCGGGCGGTGGCAATAAGTGGGGCGGGCAGGGTGCCCAGCAACCACGTACCCAGGACGCCGACAAAGAGAACCAACGTGGTGATGTGGACCAGCACCGCTCCGATGATGGCACTGCCCGCAATGAGCTCGGCCCGGCGCGTCCCGGGCCTTTCGGCCAGATTGGCTTGAGCCACAACGGCTGCCGGGAGGAGCTTGTTGGCGATGTTGCCGATGAGGAACGCCTGGTACATGGCTGACCGGCCGAGAATCGGGAAGTACGAGATCGGCTCAATGATCGCGATCACTCCGAACGTCGCGAGGACGGCAGCCACTGCGGTCAGCAGTTCAGTAGTGGAGATTCCCATGCCGGAACCAAAGGCAGCGTAGAGTGCTGCGCCGAGGGAGATGAGTAGCCCGAGTCCCAAGGTGATTGGTCCCCAGATAGAGGTAGTGCGGTCGAACGTGGCAAATCCTGCGGACTTGTCAGTAGATGTTGTCGTAGACATCAGGTTGCTCCTTACAAGGGTTTCAGGATGCGGTCATAAAGAAGGCAGCCGCGAGGGCCACGATGATGGCAAGCCCGAGCCCCCACTCGCGCAGCCACGGAAGCCGCAGCTTGCGTGCCAGCAGCAGGAAGACACCCATTGCTGCAGCTGAAACCGCGATGGTGACCATATGGACTGGCGATTTAACCACCTCTGTGAATGCCAGTGTGAAGAAGGCGCCCAAAAGAGCCGCTGTTGGCACCACGGTCATGACGGCTGGGTTGACCTTCCGCAGCGAGGCGTCGCCCTTACTCAGGATGGGAGTGAGGACCAAGGCTGAGAGCATCCATGCCAACCCGCCGATCGTCATGGCTGCGAAGGCCAGAGCGAAGATTTTCTGTGTGTACGTGGGGCCGCCCAGCTGTGCGCCCTGTGTGCCGGCGGATATTCCGGCTGCGGCGACGTCAAAGGCCGCCGACCCCACCAGACCTACGCGGGTGAGCACGGCAGGCGTCCCGAACAGCGGGAGCAACGAAATGGCAATGAGCGCTACAGCAAGCGAGGGTCCTATGGCTGCTACGGCACCGGTTCGGACTGAAACCGTGACTTGCTCAGGAGTGAGATCCGCAGCTGGGGCTGCCTTGCGGATCGCCTTGTAATAGATGATCGATTGAAGGACTACGACGGCGAAAACTCCGGCGGCGCACACCCAGAACACCGGGTGCTGAATGAGGGGGGTGATGTCTGTGGAACTGGGATCGATAGCTGCAACAACCATGTTTTCTCCCTTGAAGGAATGACAGCGTCCGCCATTGGACGTCTGAAAGGCTAGATTGGTTTGACTATAGTGACTGCTTGTTTCATTTTTACAGCACCAAGTGTCGTTAAGTACATACTTCTCACGTTTCTGTTGTGTATCCGCTGTGGGGCCGCAGTGTTAATTGACCGGAGGCACGGTTAAATGCGAAGAGCCCCCTCTGTTGCTTGAGGGGGCTCATCGGTGGCGCGGACAGTCACGCGGTTCAGGAAAGCTAGGTAGCTGGTGTTGGTCTTAAGCTCAGGGCAATTGCCGTCAGGACACGGTCGCTCACTTCATCGATACCGCCGATGCCATCAACCTGCGTGAGGATGCCACGCTCGGCGTACTTGGCCACAACCGCCTCGGTCTGCTCGTGGTAAAGGTCAAGACGGTGACGGATCACAGTCTCGTCGTCGTCGGAGCGGCCGGTTACCTTGGCACGTCCCAGAAGACGGGTTACCAGTTCTTCGTCGTCAGCAGTCAGCTGGAGCACGACGTCGAGCTCCTGCTCGCCCTCAGCGAGGATCTGGTCAAGGTAATCCACCTGCGCGGTGGTGCGCGGGTAGCCATCCAGGAGGAAGCCATTCTCTGCGTCGCTCTGGCTCAAGCGATCGCGAACCATATTGTTCGTAACGCTGTCCGGAACGAAGTCGCCAGCGTCCATGTATTTCTTGGCTTCGATGCCCAAGGGGGTTTCGCCCTTGACGTTGGCACGGAAGATGTCGCCGGTGGAGATGGCGACTACGCCGAGGCGCTCGGAAATCCTCTCAGCCTGGGTACCCTTGCCCGACCCGGGAGGTCCAATGATCAGCATTTTCGTCTTATGTGCTCGTCTCTTAGATCCATTTGGGTGGGGGCGGGACTTCGTTTCGTGAGGCACCGTCAAGTCCTTGGCCGGTTGCTGTGACGCTGTTGGTGCCGCGGCCGGTGGCCCACTCGACGACGGCGGGAAGGGGGCCGGTGATGATCGTCGGGTCCGGGGCGCTGGCGTCGCCGAACGTCAGGTCGGTGCTGTTCCCGGCAGTGTCGGTGACGTTGATGAGGAGCCCTGCGTCGGTGCCGCGGGTTTTCCACGCGCCGGTGATGTCTTTGAGTAGCCGTTCGAGGACCGGGGCAGGGACGTCGGAAAAGATAGCGCCGTTGTTCAGGTCCACGGCGTGGACCCAGACTTCGCGGGTGCGCATCCAGACGGTTTCCGAGGCTGGGACGGTGCGGCCTTGGGCGGTGCGGACTTCGTTGGACCAGTTCGCATCGGGTAGATCGCGCCATTCGACGGAAAGGTGCACGGCGGAGTGGTCGAACAGGTTGCGCAGCGCAATCGGCGACAGGGTCGCGCCGAAGTTGATTTCGTGGTTTCGCGCTTCGGGGGACGGATACATGGGCGTCTCTACTCCCGTGGCCGCCCATTCCACCAAACGTGCAATCGCGCGGGCGTTGTAGCCCACATGTGCCACAACGTGGCGGCGGGTCCAGTCCGGAAGGAGGGTGCCGCCGTCGAGCTCTGCGTCGGTGAGCTCGTTGAGTTTCCGGGCGAAGAACGCGGTGCCCCGCCGGGCCTGCAGGAGGTCTTCCTGCAGGCCCGGATCGGTGGCGAGGTCATGACGGGCTGCCATCAGGCTTCCTTGACCACGCGGTTGTTCAACTGGCCCAGGCCCTCGATGGTGGTGACCAGGAGCTGGCCTTCCTGCAGGTACCTTCTGGGGTCCTGGGCGTGGCCCACACCGCCGGGAGTGCCGGTGGCGATCACATCCCCGGGGTTGAGCGTGATGATGGTGGAGATGTAGGAGACCAGGAACTCGGGGGTGAACACGAGGTCGCCGGTCGGGGTGGACTGCTGGACCTCTCCGTCCACGGCCGAGGTCATGAGCGGGCCGGCAGTGAATTCGTCCTTGGTGACCAGGGCAGGACCGAACGGGGTGGAGTTCTCCCAGGTCTTGCCTTGGAGCCATTGGATGGTGCGGAACTGGTAGTCGCGCATGGAGACGTCGTTCAGGACCGCGTACCCGGCGATGTGCTCCGCGGCGTCGGCCTCGGTGATCCGGCGGCCTTTCTTGCCGATGATCACGGCGAGTTCGGCTTCCCAGTCCACGGTGTCCGATTCCTGCGGCAAGGCGAGGTCATCGTTCGGGCCGATCAGGGATTCCTGGTACTTGGCGAACAAGGTGGGGTACTCCGGGATCTCCCGGCCCATCTCCTTGATGTGGTTGCGGTAGTTGTGGCCGACGCAGATGATCTTCCCGGGTGCGGGCACGACGGCGGCGAGGTCGGCGTCGTCGGCCGCGTGCGTTGCGCCGTTGGCCGCCTTGGCCTTTTGTTCCCAGGCAGGGTCGGCCAGCAGCGCGCCGACATCGGCGAACCCGGGGATTTCGGTGAGGGTGTCGCCGTCCTGGCGTACAGCTTTGGTTCCTTCAGCGGTGCGGAGGGTGAGGAGTCTCATGCGTTCTTGCGTCCTTCGGTGTAGCTGCGGTTGAAGTTCAGTCGTTCAAAAATGGGGGCATCGCTGAAGCGGAAAAGATCAAACTCTGTTGGTGTAACAGCGTTCGCGTCCGCGGTCAGGGACCATTCCTGCCAGGACGGGACCACGAACAGGTCGCCCTTGGCCAGGGCCTTGGTCTCGCCATTCAACACCACGGTGCCGGTGCCTTCGAAGACCTGCCAGACACTGGAACCAACCTCGCGGAGCGGTTCGGTGGCGGCTCCGGCCCGGAGGCGGTGGAACTCGGCCCGGATGGTGGGCATGACGTCCCCGCCCGTGGTGGGGTTCGAGTACCGGATGGCGGCGTGGCCCTGGGACACGGTGGCCGGGTGGCCCTCGTCTTCCAAGAGGAGTTGCTCCCGGAGGGCGGCGTCGGTGTGTTCCCAGCGGTACGCGGCGATGGGGGAGTTGGTGGTGTCATCGAGACCGGAGAGGGGCCTCAGGCCCGGGTGGGCCCAGAGCCGTTCGGAACGGGAAATGTCCGGGGTGGCTTCGTCGGTGACACGTTCGGTGCCGAATTCGAAGAACCCGGCATCTGCGTAGTGCACAAAGGGGATGTCGAGTCCGTCGATCCACGCCATGGGCTGGTCGGTGTCGTTGTGGTGGCCGTGGAAGTTCCAGCCCGGGGTGAGCAGGAAATCACCGCGGCGCATCGCCACAGGGTCCCCGTTCACCACCGTCCAGACGCCCTCACCCTCCACGACGAAACGGAAGGCGTTCTGGGAATGGCGGTGTTCCGGGGCGACCTCGTGCGGGCCGAGGTACTGGATCGCGGCCCACAACGTCGGGGTTGCGTAGGGCGTGCCGGCCAGGCCAGGATTCGCCAGGGCAATGGCCCGGCGCTCTCCACCACGGCCTACCGGAACCAGATCCCCGGCACGGGCAGCCAGCGGATACAAGTCGTTCCAGCGCCACACATGCGCCACAGCCTTCGGTGTGGGCACCATCGGCATCAGATCGCCGATCTCGGTCCACAACGGCACCATGTTCCCGGCAGCGAAGTCCTTATACAACTGCTCCAACTGGGCAGCTTCCTCCGCAGTGGGCTCCGGCACAACATGCGCGGCGGCCACAGATTCATGAGTTGGGTTCTCGATCATTGCTTTCCTCTCTACTTTGAGTGGGCGCTGGCAGAAGCCAGCCGTTCGGCGATATCGGCGCGCAGTTCCTTCTTGTTGATCTTGCCCACCTTGGTTGCCGGCAGCTCATCAACTACCACCAGGTGTTCCGGAATCTTGAAGGCTGCAACACCGGTATCGCGTAGAAGCGTCTGGATCTGCCCCAGTGTCACTTCCGCTCCCGGCTTCACGGTGATGTAGAGGCACAGCTTTTCACCGAGTACTTCATCAGGCATCGCGATAGCGGCGGCCATAGTGACGTCCTCAATGCGGTACACCAGGCTTTCGATCTCCTCGGCGGAAATCTTTTCGCCGCCACGGTTGATCATGTCCTTATCACGGCCTTGGACAATCAAGTTCCCGTCCGGTCGCCGTTCCACGATGTCGCCACTGGCGTACCAGCCGTCGGGAGTAAATGCCCGGGCATTGGCTTCGGGTGCACGGTAGTAACCTCGGGGAGTGTAGGGGCCTCGGGTAAGGATGGAACCGGGAACCCCGTCGGGAAGGTCGTTGCCGGCCTCGTCCACGATCCTGACCTCGTCGGCTTCAGAGACAGGGCGTCCCTGCGTCGTGCAGATTGCGTCCTCGGGGTCGTCCAAGCGGGTGACATTGATGAGCCCCTCAGCCATGCCAAAGACTTGCTGCAGCGTGGCACCCAACACTGGCTTCACCTTCCGGGCGATTTCATCCGGCAACCGCGAGCCCCCTACTTGGATGACCTCCAGGCTCGCCAATTGGTTGCCACCGGTTTCCTCCTGATGCTCAATCCAGCGCTGGGCTACAGCCGGAACTGCCGCGGAGAGCGTGACGCCCTCCCGTTCGATCGCTGCGAAGGCCTTCCGCGGCTCAGGGCTGGGGAGCATCACCACGCGGCCTCCGGCGAACAGGATTCCCAGGATGCCCGGGCAGGCGAGCGGGAAATTGTGGCTGGCCGGAAGCGTGCCCAAGTAGACAGTGTCTTCGGAGACATTGGTTGGAACGGAGGTGGCCTTGATGTTGTAGGCGTAGTCGTTGTGGGTGCGGGTGATGAGCTTGGGGAGCCCAGTGGTGCCGCCGGAGAGAAGGAACAGGGCCGGCGCGTCCGGGGACGGCGCTGAAGCATCCAGTCGTGTACGGGCGCCGGCCGGGTCCGCGCCCGGTGCGAGAATCTCTTCCAGCCGCGCATTCAGAGGGTTTGCCGCGCCTGAAACAAGCACGATGTCCAGCGACGGAACGGAAGATGCGAGTCCCTCCGCTAGGGCCTGGTGATCAAAGTCCTTGATGACGTCGGGCACAGCGATGGCCCGGGACTCCGAAAGCTCCGTGAGGAAGGACAGCTCGTACTTCCTGTGCGCGGGGAGGGCCATGACTGGAACAATTCCAGCCCTGAAGCAAGCAAGCGTCAGGACGGTGAACTGCCAGCCGTTGGGCAGCTGGACCATCATGCGGTCGTCTGCCTTGAGTCCCAGGTGGAGGAGTCGCTCAGCGGCAGCATCCATGCGGTCGGCAAGTTCCGAATACGTGATCCGGACATCACCGTCCACCAAGGCGATCTTTTCCGGAAGGCGATCTGCGGTCTCATGGATGTAGCTGCCCAAACTCCGGTCTTCCCAGTAACCCTTACGACGGAACTCCGCAGCAAGGTCTGCAGGCCAGGCGACGGTGCCTTCGCTGGTGTGGCTGGTCATTTAAATGTCCTCCTCGACATTGATAACTACTGCGTCCAGCGCTATGAGACCGCTATGGGTCAGGCGCAGGGGATTGATTTCGATTTCGGCGATCGCCTGGTTGGAAACCAGCGCGTCGCCTAGCCTGACCAACAGTTCTGCCAGCGCCGATGTGTCCAGCATCGGCCCCGAACGGAAGCCGTACAAGAGTTCGCGGGCCAAGAGTTCAGCGGGCATGCCCTCCGCAGCCCGCTTGGCCAGCGGGGCGGAGCGTATGGCGATGTCCGCGAACACCTCAGCCGCGGTTCCGCCGAGTCCCAGAACAACGATCGGTCCGAAAACCGGATCGCGTCGAACGCCCACAACGAGGTCCACACCCGAGGGGGCCATGGCCTCCACAAGGTACTCGCGGGCTCCAGCGGCCTCAAGCTTTTCCAAGGCATGGTCCATGTCATCCGCGGACTTGATCCCCAGATGCACACCGCCGATTTCGGTCTTGTGAAGCACTGCGGCATCCAGCAACTTGACGGCCACAGGTCCTCCAAGGACCTTCAGCGCTTGCTGAGCGGCCGCACGCGTGGTGCACACCCGCCGATCCGGCGTGGCAATACCAAAGGCATCCAGAAGTTCCTTGGAGCGGTTTTCGTCCCATGGGCCCTGGACGTCAGGCCATTGAAGCGAGCTTGCGGGAGCCTCTGCGCGCTGGAATTGTCCACGGGAGTCGTTCACCAAGGCGGATATGCCGTGGGCAAGCGACGTAGGCCCGGTGATCAGGGGAAGCTCATGCTGCTGGGCGGACTTGCGGGTACGTTCCAGGTCCCCGTCCGGTCCGTCGACGCCGATCACGAACGGCATGGTCCGTGCAGCCCCGGAGTTGGCCACAGCCAGGGGGAGATCGGCTACTGGTTCAGTCAGGCCGTAAACGGCAACGACGTCGATTGCCGGGTCTTGAGCCACGGCGGCAACGATTTTCTCGTACCCGGGTCCGGGACGTCCGGTGTCCACCGGATTGGCCTGGAAGGTAAGCGGTGGAAGCAGCCCGCCGATAGTGTCCTGGCTGCTTTGCGACAGACGGGGCAGCGTTACGCCGGCAGTGTGCAGGGCATCAGCTATCAGCAGACCGGGGCCTGCTTGTCCCGTAATGAGCCCTACGCCGGGGTCCGGCATAGGCGAAAGCCGCTGGCCCGCCAAGGCTGTAACGGCAGCAACCAACTGGTTCTCATCCTCGACAATGACTGCACCGGCCTGCTTAAGGACTGAACGTGTGGTGCGCCAGGAGGTGGCCAAAGCACCTGTATGGGACTGGGCGAACTCCGAAACGTCGTTCCGGCCCACCACCAGTGCGACAACCGGCTTGACCGCGCTCAGGCGAGACACGGCATCTATCAGGGCAGGACCGTCCGAGACTGTTTCCAAGTGCAGGGCAACTGCCTTGGTCTGATCGTCGGTCAAGAGGTAGTCCAGAACGTCGGGCGCCGTGATATCCGTGCCGGCACCTATCCCGGCAGCCAGGCTGACGCCCGCCCCGGAACGCTGGAGATGGAATGCCAGCACGTGGTTGACCCCACCGCTGGCCGCAACCACGGCAACTGAACCCGGCTCCAGTTCAGCGACGCCGGGGACGAAGCTGGCCCGAAGGTTGCGGTGTGGGACAAAGAAACCTGATGTATTAGGCCCAAGCAGCCGGATGCCGGTTTCCCGGACAGCGGCCTCAACTTGCAGGGCGAATTCGACGCCGGGACCGCCGGCTTCTGCGAATCCACCGGCGCAGACCAAGGCGGCAGTGGCGCCGCTGGCGGCGCTGTCACGCAGGGCCTGTGCCGTGGCGGAGGCCGGAACGCAGAGAACTGCGAGATCCGGACCGCCCGGGATCGCTGCCGCGGCGTCGGCGATGGTGGTGTGCATGCCATTCTCACCCCGGCTGTTCACGAGTTCCACAGGAGCCGGGTAGGTGGACAGCGACTGCGCCATGACGGCGCCGAGCTTTTCCGGGCTGGACGAGGCGCCGACGACGATGATGCCCCGCGGTGCGAAAAGAGAGGAGAGACTATGCATTGGAAGCTCCCTCCGCGACAGCAGCTACAGCGTCAGCACGTCCGGAGAGGACCAGAGTCAGATTGGATGCCGGACCCCGGTCGTCCACGATCACGGTGGTCAGGCCGCGGCCAAGCCGGGCTTCTTCCGAGAGCAGGATGCGGGTGAACGGGTTGCCGCCGTGGATCACCACGGCAGCAGCATCGGCCGGCAGTTTCTCGAAAATTGCGGCCAGTCCTTCTTCATGGTCGGGCGCGGTGAGCAGGAGGCCGGTGTTGGCATTCGTTTTTGCCGGGTCCGTGACCAAGGTGAGGTTGTCGTCGTCGTGCTTCAGGGCGAACTCGCCGTTCTGTTCGGTGAGCGCCAAAAGACGGCCATTGAAGCGCATGGAACCTGCCGTGAGAGGCGTTTCCAAGGGCGTATTCCCGTGACGATCAAGCCAGTCCTGTTCCGCTGATTCCACCAATCCCGGGTCGCGTTGACGGATCTTGTCGATGTCGATGCTGCGGGAGAAGAAGTGGAACGTGAACTGCGTGGGTTCAAAGGAGTTGTAGTAGCGCGAAAAGTGTTCCCACCAGCTCAGGCCGCCGCGGGCCTGGTTCTGGATCTTGGCCACCTGCGGCTGGCGTTCGGCTTCATAGTTGGTGAAGGCCAGCTCAAGGTCATCCTGGTGTGCCGCCACTTCACGAACCAGCGTGATGGCATCTTCCATGGCCATCTTGGTGCCGGAACCAACAGAGAAGTGCGCGGTGTGGACTGCATCGCCCAACAACACGACGTTGTCTTTGTGCCAGGTGCGCGTGCGGCGGGTGCGGAAATTGGCCCAGCGGGAGTTGTTCGCTACCAGCGGCTCACCTGCAATGTCCTCGGCGAAGAGCTTTTCCAGGAAACGCTGGGTCTTCAGGTCTGAAGGGCCCGGAGGCTGGCTGGCATCGAACTCATCCAAACCTGCCTTGCGCCAGGTTTCTTCATCCGTTTCCACGATGAACGTGCTCAGATCGTCGCTGATCGGGTAGGCATGGACGGCGAAATTGCCGAACTCACTTTGGCGATGAACGAAGGTCAGGCCGCTGAATTTGTACGTGGTTCCGAACCAAATGAACTTGGCTGTGGCTGTTTCAGCTGAGTGGCCGAGGCTTTCGCCGAGCTGTTCGCGGGTGGAAGAGTTCGCGCCGTCGGCGCCGACAATCAGATCAAAGTCGGACAACTGCTGGAGATCCGGGACGTACTGCCCAAAACGTGTATCGACGCCGACTTCGGCTGCCCGCTCCTGCATGAGCTTGAGGAGGGTTTTTCGGTAGATGGCGGCCATGCCATTGCCGGCGAAGGACTTCTGCTCGCCCTTGAGCCAGACTTCGATGTCTTCCCAATGGGTGCCATAGTCTCGCAGGCCATCGCGGACTACGGGGTCAGCGTCGTTGATGCGGTTCAGGGTGGCGTCGGAAAACACCACGCCGAACCCGAAAGCGTCAGTTGCCTGGTTGCGTTCGAACAGTACTACCTCAGCGTCGGGGACGGTCTGCTTGAACAAGGTTGAAAAGAACAGTCCGCCAGGACCGCCGCCAATGCAGGCTACGCGAAGTGCCATCGATGCCACCTTCTAAAAATTGGAATTCAGTGAGAGAGGTCTCACCACCAATTATGTAACCAATCTAAGCGGAGCGTCAAGCTTTTGTTACATATCAGCGAATGCCGACTTCTGCCGCAACCTCGCGGCCGGGGCCGATCTCGTGGCCGAGAGTGCTGGAGACGAAGTCCGTGGCGGCTGGACCCAACTGTCGGTGCACGGCCCCGAACAGGCGGTACGCCTCGCCGCTGGGCCAATTCTCGGGCTGGAGGTCGCGTGGGAGGTAGGGATCCCGGAAGAGGAAGCGTCGGTAGTCGCCGATGATGCGCATTCGCTCCAAGAGGGCCGTTTTGCCGTCCTTTGCGGCGTTGACCGCTTGATTGTCCAACGTGCAGTAGGACTGAATGAAGTGTTCGTAGTCTTTGCCGAGTTGGTCCAGGTCCCAGCAGCGGGTAGCCAGGTCCCTGTCCTCTTGGATGTTCCCTGTGCCGCACCAGAGGGCGTCGACTTTGGCCAAAGGATTTTCGATCCCGATTTGGCGGACTTCGGCCATGAGGTCATGGGGGCTCATCCAGGTTGATGGTGAGAGCTGGCCGAACCCGTGCCATGCGAGTTGCTTCCGGAGCTGCTCGCGAACTGCTCGTTCGGATTCCGGAACCTGGTAGATGGCCATGGTCCATCTGCCCTCCCACGCCTCGTCCCTGCGTCGGAAGATCCGCTCCCGGCCGTCGTCGAGTATCTCCAGCATGTGGGGCGTGAGTGAGTAGACCGTCTCGCGGCCGACGCGCCGGGTGGTGAACCACCCCTCCTTCCGGAGCCGGGACAGGTTGACGCGCACCGTGGCTGCTTCAATATCGAATACTGCCAGTAATGCAGTGATGTCTGCGAGCTTCACTTCACTGCCGGCATAACGTAGGTAATCCCCGAAAAGATCCAGGATCACCGCTCTGGGTTTCCACTGCACGGGACTCTCCAAATCTGTGGGCCGCGCCAATGGTGGCCGGCCTAAGTGATGTGCAACAAGTATAGGTACGAGCAACACTTGGGCGTTACGCGTCCGGTCAAGATGAGATCCGGGTCGATGCTTGAAGAAACATGCAACAGTTCTCTTGACGCGCAACGAGTTAATGTTACATTTGTTTGTGGGTCAGGTCACAGTAGACCGCCATCCCATCCCTGGAACCACCACAATGTCGTGTACTTCACCTGGAGCTCCAAATGGCTTTTCAATCGCCAGCCTCAACAACGGTTACCCCCCGCAAATCCGCGGGCGTCGTCATTTTTCTCTGCTTCCTCGCCATCGTTTTTGATGGTTATGATCTGGTCGTTTACGGTGCGATCGTTCCGAAACTCCTGGC
This sequence comes from Arthrobacter sp. yr096, assembly GCF_900108925.1. NCBI lineage: Bacteria > Bacillati > Actinomycetota > Actinomycetes > Micrococcales > Micrococcaceae > Arthrobacter > Arthrobacter sp. yr096. The sequence continues at coordinate 73,555 of NZ_FNYI01000003.1, forward strand.
CTACGAGCCGTGGGGTCTTACTGCAGTGCAAACAGGTGCCATCGGCAGCTATGCGCTGGCAGGTATGTTTATCGGCGCCATCCTGATCGGCTATCTCACGGATATTGTCGGTCGCCGGAAGGTCATGATGGTCTCCATCGCTTCCTTCTCCCTCTTGATGCTCCTGACCGCGTGGGCTCCAACTCCCGAACTGTTTGGCCTCTTCCGCTTCCTGGCCGGCCTCGGCCTCGGTGGTGTGATTCCGACGGCTATCGCCTTGACAGTGGAGTTTTCAAAGTCGAACAGGCGCAACTTCAACAACGCACTGATGTTCTCTGGATACGCCGTGGGTGGCATCCTAGCTGCCCTGCTTTCCCTCGCCTTCCTGTCCACTTTGGGATTCCAGGGCATGCTTGCACTGGGCGGAATCCCGCTGGTTGCCGTAGTTCCATTGCTCTTCAAGCTCCTGCCGGAATCACCCGCCTTCCTCGCCGCGAAGGGGCGCCGGAGTGAGGCCGAAATGATCATCGCCGACTATGGCCTGGAACAACTGCCGCCGGAGCGTGCAGATGGCGACACACCGGCTAAGGGCAGGTTCCGTACGCTGCTGACGGGCCGGCTGCTCGGAGCCATGATCCTCTTCTGCGTTGCCGGCATCTGCGGACAGACGTTGGTCTACGGCCTGAATACGTGGCTTCCCCAACTGATGGTCATCGCCAACTACTCGCTGGCCTCATCGTTGTCCTTCCTCCTGACCGTTAACATCGGGGCCGTGGTGGGCGTTCTCGTGTCTTCCCGCCTGGCTGACAAATTCGGGCCGCGGAACGTCACTGCGATTTCGTTTGCTTGTTCCGGCGTTGCGCTTGTCCTTATGGGCACCGGCATCATGCCGCTCGTCGTCATGTATTTCCTGGTGGGAGTGGTGGGCTTCGGCTCTGTTGGTGCGCAGATCCTCGTCAACGGATTTGTGGCTACCTATTTCTCCGGCGCCACCCGGGCCACCGCTTTGGGCATCACCTTGGGAATCGGGCGCATTGGCGCTGTCCTCGCCATCTCCGGTGGCGGCGTCCTGGTGGCAGCCTCACTGGGGAACTTCATCAACTTCTCCATTTGGGCCATCGCCGCTGCCATAGGTGTGGTGGCCGTGCTGGCCGTGCCAAGGAGTTCTCCGCATGGGTCCGACGCGAAAGCAGGCGGAACTGCTGCGACAGTATCCGACAACCCTGTTGCGCATTGAGACGACAGTGCCCGGCCGTCAAGAGCATCCGTGCCCGAGACCTCATACTAAGGACTGACGTGTTATGTGCGACGTGATCTCGCAATTTTCCGGAGTTTCAAGAAGATCGCTGCTTGGACTAGCTGGAGTCGCTGGGGGAGCGGCCCTGGTCTCAAGCATGACGGCACCGGCTGTTGCGGCCGGGGATTATATGAAGGATCTGGGCAACGCCCGTGACTATCACACCAGACTTGCACTTCTAGGTACTGCTGCTGGAAGGACCTTTTGGGGTGGGACGGAGCGACAAGGAATTTCTTCCGCGCTGGCAGTGGGTGATGCCGTATATCTGATTGATTGCGGAGACGGTTGGGCCCGACGTTACCTTCAAGCAGGCTTGGGTACCCAGAAGGAATTTTCCGGCCTGGAGGGACTAGAGGGCGTGTTCATTACCCACATGCACTCAGACCATCTGATTGACTACCCGTCACTCCTAATCTTCGGCTCGACTGATGGTCTTGCCGTGCGCAAGAAGCCTGTCCAAGTGTTTGGCCCCGGAAGCAGGGGGAAGCTCGTGCCACTATCACCGAGCGCTACGGACACTCCGCCGGTAATAAATCCCGAGAACCCGACCCCCGGGATCTCCGATATGACTGAGTATGTCTACCAGGCATACGCGGCTGACTTAAATGACAACATGAGGGACAGCCTCAAGCCGGACCCGCATACATTGATCAACGTGTCTGAGGTCGTGGTTCCGCCTGGGCTGGTCGTAAACCCCGACGTCGATCCGGCGCCGCCAATGGAGCCTTTGCATGTATACGAAGACGAGAATGTCCGCGTGACGGCGACACTTGTCAAGCACCCCCCGGTTTACCCCGCGCTTGCCTACCGCTTTGACACGGCCGAAGGATCCGTCGTCTTCTCTGGCGACACTGCCTACTCGGACAATCTCATACGCCTGGCCCAAGGCGCGGACATATTGGTGCACGAAGTCATTGACCCCCGATGGGTGGAGAGTCTGTTCCCTTCACCGCCTACACCTGCCCAGGAGGCGAAGATCCATCACCTGATCAACTCTCACACAAGCATTGAGGAAGTTGGCGTCGTTGCCGAGAACGCTGGAGTAAAAACTCTAGTGCTCTCGCACCTAGCGCCGGCGGACAACCCCAAAAACCGCTGGTTGGAGGCAGGACGTTCTTTCTCAGGGAGGCTCGTTGTCGGTGACGACCTGATGCAAATCGGCATCGGGAAGCGACGCAGGTAACACCAACGCCGGCGCCCGGCAGATCGCTTCGGCAGCGCTACGACACAGCAATTCAACCAACGGATAAATAAGGAGATACCTTGCAAACGCAACTCATCATTGACAACGAGCCCCGCAACGGACGCGAAGGAAAGACGTTTGAACGGCGGCACCCGGTGACTGGGGCGTTGGTGACGGAAAGCGCTGCTGCGGGCGTAGACGATGCGCTGGATGCCGTGGAATCGGCGTCGAAAGCATTCACTTCCTGGTCCACCACTGGACCCAGCGAACGGCGTGCGGTCATGTTGAAAGCCGCCGAAATCATGGAGCGTCGCGGGCCCGAGTTTATCGAGACCATGATGTCCGAAGTTGGCGCCGCTGGTCTTTGGGCTGGTTTCAACGTCTTCCTGACAGCCCAGCTTTTCCGTGAGGCAGCAGGCCTTGCCAGCCAGATCCAGGGCGAAACCCTCCCCACCGATAAGCCCGGAACCCTCTCCATGACCGTCCGTCAGCCCGCAGGCGTGGTACTCAGCATGGCACCGTGGAATGGAGCAGGTGTCCTCGCCGCGCGCGCCATCGCCTACCCGATCGTCTGTGGAAACTCGGTAGTATTCCGGGCCTCGGAGACCAGCCCGAAGACCCACGCCATCATTGCCGAGGTCCTGCATGAAGCGGGGCTTCCGGCCGGTGTCCTGAACTTCCTGACCAGCACCGCGGAAGACTCGGATCGTGTGGTGGAAGCAATCATCGCGCATCCGGCAGTCCGGCGAATCAACTTCACCGGATCCACCACGGTGGGGCGCATCATCGCTGAGAAGGCTGCCCGCTACCTGAAGCCGGTTCTGCTGGAACTCGGCGGCAAGGCTCCGTTCGTGGTCCTTGATGACGCCGATATTGATGGCGCAGTCAATGCTGCCGTTTTTGGGTCTTTCCTGTACCAAGGCCAGATCTGTATGTCCACCGAGCGTTTCGTGGTGGATGAGAAGATTGCCGATGAGTTCGTCGGAAAGTTCGCTGCTCGGGCAGCTCAGTTGGGCGCCGGAGATCCGCTCACCGACGAGACCTGCATCGTTGGCCCCATGATTCGGGAAGAATCCGGTACCCGCATCAACGGACTCATTGACGACGCACTGGCAAAGGGTGCTGAACTCGTAGTGGGGGAGCGCGCCAACGGCGCCTCCATGCCCGCCACTATTGTGGACAAGGTCAGCCCGGAGATGTCCATCTACGACCAGGAAACCTTCGGTCCCATCACTACGGTAGTCCGCGTCTCCGGCGTCGAAGAAGCTGTCCAGGTTGCCAACGACACCGAGTACGGGCTGGCAGCGGCAGTCTTCGGCAAGGACAGCACCCGGGCCCTGCAGGTTGCCATGCAAATTCAGGCAGGTCACGTGCATGTCAACGGTGCAACAGTGCAGAACGAGGCCCAAGCTCCTTACGGCGGCATGAAGAACAGTGGCTACGGCCGATTCGATGGACGGGCAGTCATCAACGAATTCACAGAACTCAAATGGATCACGGTGGAGCAGTCCGACCAGCAGTACCCCTTCTAAAGCCAGCCCCGACGTAGAGAAAGACAGACCATGCAGGTAACCGCAGCAGTGGCCAGAGAGCCGCACCAGCCGCTCAGTATTGAGGACCTCGAACTCGACGAACTCCGACCTAACGAAGTCCTGGTCAAAATGGTGGCATCAGGTGTGTGTCACACGGATGCGATTGTCCGCGACCAGGTGTACCCCACTCCGTTACCCGCTGTCCTCGGGCATGAGGGTGCCGGAGTTGTTGAGCGGATCGGCAGTTCAGTAACCACCGTTCAGCCCGGCGACCACGTACTGCTCGCAGCTGCCTATTGCGGCAAATGCGATCGCTGCCGGTCTGGAGAGATGGCATACTGCGAAAACCTTTTCGCGGCGGATTTCGGTGGACGTCGACCTGACGGCACCACAGCGCTCAGCAAGGATGGAGAAGTAATCTCCTCACACTTCTTCGGCCAGTCCTCCTTCGCCACGTACGCCAACGTCGTGGAGGAGAGCGTGGTCAGGGTTGGGGCTGATGTCCCGCTGGAGATTGTTGCTCCGCTGGGCTGCGGCATCCAGACGGGCGCCGGCGCAGTTCTGAATGAACTTAAGCCCCGGCTGAACAGTACGCTGGTGGTCATCGGGACCGGCGCCGTCGGTTCCGGTGCCATCATGGCCGGATCCGTTGCAGGCTGTGCTCGGATCATTGCTGTGGACATCCACACGTCCCGCCTCGATCTCGCCAAGGAACTTGGCGCGACGGATGTCATCAACACCACTGAGCAGGACCTGACTGAGGAGATCCTTCGCCTCACTGACGGGCGTGGGGCTGACTACGTCGTGGACACAACGGCGCGTCCGGAATTGCTTCGCCAAGCGGCGGATGCCATCGCGCTGCGCGGAACCCTCGCACTGGTAGGTGCTGCCAAGCCCGGAACGGAAGTCACGTTCGAGATCGGCCTTTCGTTGGTCAAGGGGTGGACTTTCAAGACCATCATTCAGGGAAGCTCCGTGCCGCAGGTCTTCATCCCAAAGCTCATTGAGTTGTGGAAGGAAGGCAGGTTCCCCATGGACAAGCTGATGCAGAACTACACCTTGGACCAGATCAACCAGGGGTTCGAGGACTCCGCCAAGGGGCACGTGATCAAGCCGGTCATTGTGTTCTAGGGGAACCTGAACCATCCGGGGCGGTGAACCACAAGTTCGCCGCCCCGGTGACAGGATTTTCATTGCCAGGGGTAATACAGATAGAAGCGGACGACGGCGGGTGGACACCCGCCGTCGTCCGCTCTGCTCGCAAGGCCCTGCCCGTCATGGGTTCAGATGACGTATCCGTTGGCTTGGAGGATGGCGTCCAACCAGGGGACCCGGTTGGTGAAGCGTTTGGTTTTGCTTGGCGAAGTCCATCGGTAGGTGTCGTGTTCCCAGTCGATCCTTAGGCGGCGATTTTTTGTATGGGCTACGTAGGTGTGGATTCTCCAGGCTTGGTTTCGTGCATCATTGATGACTAAGTCGGGTCCCTTGCGCAGGCTGTGAAGGTCTTCGGTGCGGAGACCTGTTTCTTCGAAAAGTTCGTCGATGACTTGTCGGTGTGCTGGTGTGTTTTCTTCTACATACCCAGTGATGCAGTGCCATAAGCCTTGATCGTGGCTGAGGAGATGACTTCGTTTGAACAGCGCTATTTTTCCCCGCCATTCCAGGACGACGGCCACCACGGTCCTTGACAGTGGAATGGCAGGACACACTTCCATGGAATGTTGGCTCACTCAGAATCCTCGGGGGCACGGCGCATCAGTGCGAAGGAGATGATGGCCGCGAGCGCCATGAAACCTGATGCCCATTGAAAGGCGAGCACATAGCCGGCAACGGCTGCAGCGGAACTAGCCTGACCCTGGGCAGCAGTTGCGGCGGCACCCGCCGCAAGGGAACTGAGAAGGGCGGTTCCTACAGCCCCTCCCACTTGCTGCGAAGTATTGACTACGGCCGATGCGATACCAAGGTCTTTTGGTTGCACGCCATCAGTGGCGAGCACTATGGAGCAGGTAAAGGCAGTGCCCGTGCCAAGCCCGATCAAGAGGCTCGCAGGGAGCACGACTGTTGGGTAGGTGTTATCGGTCGTAATCCCGGTTAGCCACAGTAGGCCCGCGCCGCTGACTAAATAGCCCGTTCCCATGAGCATTTGCGTAGGGATCCTGCGCATGAGCCTGGGGCCGGCAAAGCTGGAACCGATGATCAGGCAGAGCACTACCGGGAGGAAAGCTATACCGCACCACAGGGGTGTGAAGCCAAGAATTGACTGCAGATAATAGGACAGAAGTAGGAACTGGGTGAAGAGAACGGCTGACGCCAAGGCTCCGCTGAGATATGCAGAACCGCGGTTGCGGTTCAGGAGCACGTGCAGGGGAAGCAGTGGAGAGCCGGCGCGGCTTTCTATGATGGCGAACGTTGTTAGCAGGGCGAGAGCGGCAACGATTGAGCTGATAGTGGAAACGTGTCCCCAGCCCATGGTTTCGGCTCTGCTGAATCCAAACACGAGGCTTGCCAGGCCGGCTGAGACCATCAGGAGTCCGGAGATATCCAGCCGATCCGCTTGGGCTTGAGCACGGGGTTCTTTTATGTAAATGATCCTGCCGGCGAGTGCCGCTGCGGCGAAGAATGCGTTCACCAATAGGGTCCACCGCCATGATGTGAATTCTGTGAGGGTGCCCCCGAGGAGCATGCCGATGCCACCCCCGGCGCCGGCCACCGCGCTGAATACGCCAACAGCTCTGGCCCGTTCACGCCCCTTGGCGAAGGTGAGCGAAAGTAGGGTCAGGGCCGCCGGGGCGAGAATTGCTGCGCAGGCACCCTGTGTAACACGTGCCGCAATGAGGAACTCAATGGTGGGGGCAAGTCCTCCGAGCACCGAAGCCGCCCCGAACCCCAGCAGTCCTATGGTGAATGCGCGTCCATGCCCCCAGCAGTCCGAAAGGCGTCCGCCCAGGAGTAGCAAGGCACCAAATGTGAGGCTATATGAGGTGATGACCCATTGACGGCCGTCGTCGCTGAACCCGAGGTCCTGTTGGGCCTGCGGCAGGGAGACGTTCATGATCGAAGCATCGAAAACTACCATCAGCTGGGCAAGGGAAATAACGACCAGCGCTATCCAGTGACGCTTAGTGGCGGGATCGGTGGTGAGTGTTCCTGATATTTCGGTCATGTGGCGTCTCCGGGAGGATGTGACTGCGTTTTCTGGACCTAGTGGTGTGGATAAGGGTGTGTCTCCCGACTGCGATGACGCTGAGCAGTCGGGAGACACACACTGAATTAGTCCGTGGTCTGCAGGTGCCGGTACTGCCCCTTGAAGAACAAGAGCGGTTCGGCTTGACCCGCGTCAGCGCTGATGAGTTCGTTGACAGCCCCGACAACTATGAAGTGGTCGCCAGCTTCGTACTCAGCGTGAATGGTGCAATCGATCCAGATCAGGCTGTCTGCCAAGATCGGATTTCCGCTTGATGTCGGTTCCCAAGTGATACCAGCCCACTTGTCCGTTCCTGAGCGGGCAAATTGATTTGCGATCGAGTGCTGGTGGTGGGCCAGCACGTTGACGGCGAATTTCCCGGTACTGCGGATCCGAGGGTAAGTGGTTGAGGTCTTCATGACACTGAATGAAATCAGCGGCGGTTCGACTGAGACGCTGTAGAAGGATTGGCAGGTGAAACCCAGGGGCTCGCCATCGTCGTCACCTGTGACAATGGTCAGCCCCGATGCGTAGTGTCCCAAGGTGTCACGGAAGCGGCGTGCGTCGATGCTGGATGCGTGTTGGGCGAGCTGTGAAGAAGTGTTCATCGTTAGTACCTACTTACTGGGGATGAGGGTGCTGTAACGCACACCGATTTCGGGTTGGAAGGTGATGCCGGTGATGCCTGGGACGCTGACGATGGACCGGCCGATGGTTGCGATGGGAAGGAACGAGGCGTCGTCGGCGGCGATCTCCTGGATAGTGCGGTATGCCTGATCGCGTTCCGCCCCGGGAGCCTGCGCCGCCCAGGTTTTTTGCAGTTCGTCTACCTGGGGGACAGCGAAATGAGGGAAATTCAGGACGCCTTTAGAATCTGCCCACAGATTTGTGGGTGCCTTGGGATCCTCCAAATAGACAGAAATGTTGAACAGAATCATGTCTGCGGCAGGTGTTGCTGCCTGACCCGATCCCCTGGCGAGGATTGATGACAACACCGTGCTCGTTGTCTGGGATTCAAGGGTGACGTTAATGCCGATTTTTCCAAGGGCATCCTTGATAAGCAGGGCTGCGGATTCATAGGTTCCTGACTCGTTGCTGTATTGCAGAGAGATCGACACCTTTGGATTTCCAGCCTTGTCCATGAGTTGTTGTGCCTTCTGGGCATCGCCGTACTTTTCCCACGCCGGTGCATAACCCGAGGCATGAGGACTGACAAAGGAGAGCGACCGCTGTGCGTCGCCGAAGTACACCTGCTCTACGATTTTGTCGTAAGGAAGAGCGTGCGCAATTGCTTGGCGTACCAAGGGATCGGCAAGTGGACCGGTATCTGATGCCAACTGCAGCTCAAGATAGTTCTGTGTCTGCGCATGCACTGCGCGGAACCCGGAGTTACGGAGGGAGTTCACATCCTTTGGGGTCAGTCCGTATAGACCAATGTTTACCGTGTTGCCCTTGAGCAGGGAGGCGACATTGGCGTCATTGACTACGTTGATCCGAACTGTGGAGAAAGCAGGTGGCCCGCTCCAAACATCGGGAACTGATTTTAACGTCAGATTTTGTCCTGGGGTTCGGCTCTCGATGAAGTAGGGTCCGGTGCCGGCGACGTTTTTGGCAAGCCAATCACCACCATCCGGGTCGGTGGGCGTGGCGTGGCCCAGCGCCACCGACGAATCGATGATGCCGTACGTTGCAAACCGCAGGGCAGCGATGGAAGCCGGAGAGGCAGGAACCGGATTCCCTTGGGCATCTGTGTAGTGCAAGGCAACGGTGGACGTATTTACGATTTCGATTTGATCGGCAGAGTAGATGCCACTGCCGTTCAATTCAGGCCCGCCAGTTGCGCCAAGGTTTCGTTCAAGGGAGAACTTAACGTCAGCGGAGGTCAAGGGGTTTCCGCTCGGGTAGAACTTCACGGTGTCGCGAAGATCGAACGTGACCGTTGACCCGCTGACAGTCCAGCTTTCGGCTAGCCCCGGAGTAATTCCGATACCTTGAGCGACCTTGGAGCCGTCCTCTCCGTCCGTGTATTCGTAGCCGACGAGAGTCTGGTAAACGTTCATCGAAACTTCGTTGTTCTGATCCGTTGCCGACCAGGCTGGATCGAGCGTCGTGGCGTCGTTTGGCCATGCGACAGACAACGAATCAGGAGCCGATGCCGTAGGCGTCGACGTCTGGGGGGTGCATGCGGTAAGTGTGATCGCTACTGCTCCGGCCGCAAGCGCGGCCATGCCTGTGAGGGCCTTGACACGTAAATTGGGCATGGGGTTCCTCGGGTGGGTGTGTTGGGGGCTTTGTTTTTGGGGGTGGGCGCGTCAGGGGTTGATGACGTGGCAGGCGGCGCGGTGGCCGGAAGCAACGGTCAGCAGCATCGGCGTTGCCTCAGTACAGGAGGCTTGAGACATGGGGCAGCGACCGGCCAGGACGCAGCCTTTGCGGTCTCCGATCAATTTCGGAGTTTCCCCCGTTAACCGGACCTCCCTGACAGGTTGCGTGAGGGCAGCTACGGGTGAGGCGTCCCGCAATGCCTTGGTGTAAGGGTGGCGGGGGTCTTTGAGGACGGCATCTGCGGGACCTTCTTCCACAACCCGCCCCAGATACATCACCATGACCCGGTCCGCCATATACTGAACCGCTTCAAGGTCGTGGCTGATGAGTAAATAGGCCATTCCAGTGCGGTTTTGCAGGTCGCTGAGGAGGTCGAGGATTTGGCGCCGCGTCGAGACGTCCAACGAGGCTGTGGGCTCATCCAGGATGATGACTTTCGGCTCGACGGCAATTGCACGTGCAATTCCAATCCTTTGCCGTTGTCCGCCACTCAGTGCCCGCGGAAGCCTGTGTGCTATTGACTCAGGCAATTCGACGAGCCGTAGCAGGTCGGCTACGCGTTCCCGTCGCTCGGCGGCGTTCAAGCGGGTGTGCAGCCGCAAGGGCTCATCAAGTATGGCGCCGATCTTCATTCGTGGGTTGAGGGAGGCATGCGGATCCTGAAAGACCATTTGGATGTCTGCGTATGCTTCGCGAGCCGAACGGCGTGGGGCTGCCGGCCCAATATCGTTGCCCGCAACCACGATGCGCCCCGTATCCGGATCAGTCATGCGGACTATGCACCGTGCGAGAGTGGACTTGCCTGAACCGCTCTCGCCCACCACTGCCAGAGTCTCTCCCGGTCTTACGGAGAAGGATATGGAGTCGACGGCGATGATCTCCCCATGATCTACGGGAAAGGTTTTGCGCAGGCTGTCTACTGCCAAGCTGGGCGCCGTCATCATCGCGTCCGTTCCTCTCCGAGCCTGCTGGCAGCGATGAGCCGCGCCGAGTACTCGTGTTGTGGGTTTTCGAAGAATTCCTTGGTAGTTGTCTGTTCGAGGACACGCCCCGAATGCATGACCACCACATTGGAAGCAATTTTCGCTACTACGCCGAGATCATGGGTGATGAGATACGTCGTAAGGTTCTCTTCAGCGGTGAGTTTCGCAACAAGGTCGATGATTTCGCTCTGGATTGTCACGTCCAGGCCGGTTGTGGGCTCATCAAGGATCAAGCACGATGGCCGACGCACCAAGGCCAAAGCCAGTGCTACCCTTTGGGCCATTCCTCCTGATATCTGATGTGCATACTGACGCATGCGTTGCTCGGGTTCGGTGACTTGTACTGATTTTAAGGACGCAACTGCAAGTCGGCGGGCCTCTGCCCGGCCTATTTTCACGCCCAGCCGGGCAGCGTCCTCAAGCTGGCGGCCAATTGTCATGACAGGGTTTAGAGATGCCTTTGCATCTTGGAAGACCGTGCCCAGCAGCTGTCCTCGCACGGATTGCATTTGTTTGTCGGTCCAGGCGGAGATATCTTTGCCGTCCACCACAATCCGGCCAGCGGTGCGCTTGAATCCGTGGGAGTTCAGTCCAAGCACGCTCAGGGCCGTCAATGACTTTCCACTGCCGGTTTCGCCTACGAGGGCGGTGACCCCGGCCCGCGGTACAACGAAGGATACGTCATGAAGGACCGGGACTTCGGAGCCGTCACGGGTGCGGAACACTCCGCTGAGGCCTTCTATGAGAATGTGTGGGGATTTTGCCGCTGACTTCACGATTTGTGCTCCCTGTCGGTCAGGCCATCGCCCACTAGATAGAAGGCACAGGCGAGGATGATGATGGCAACCCCCGGGAAGAGCGAGATCCACCATGAATCGATGTCGTTTCGGCCAGCGGCAATCATGGAGCCCCACTCGGGACTGCCAGGCTCGATCCCTACGCCGATAAATCCAAGGCTCGAGATAATGATGGCCACCCACGCTGCGTTAACCGCTGCGAAGGAAATGAGGGGGCTAAGAGTGTTCGGGACAAGATGACGGAGGAGCACCCCTGCCCCGGAATGGCCCACCATGCGGGCCGCATCTGCATATTCCATAGTCTTCTGGCTGAGCACTTCGGCCCGGGCCAACCGGAGGTATCCGGGGATACCGACGATCATGATCACGATCACAACGTTTGTTATTCCAGGCCCGGTGGTAACGACAATGAGCATCGCGAGCAATAGAGGCGGAAAAGCCTGGAGTATCTCCACCAGGCGCATCACAATTGTGTCGAAGATGCCACCCACGAAACCGGTCACGGCGCCAATCAGGCCGCCGGCGAGGAAAGCAAGCCCCACGCTGACCAGAGTGACGCCAAAGTCTGTCGCGGTTGCGGCCAACGTCTTGGAGAAGATGTCGGCGCCGACGGCGTCGGTGCCAAACCAATGCTGGGAGTCAGGTGGGGAAAAGGGGACGCCCACGCCTGTGGCTTGAGGATCGAAGGGGGTCCAGACCTGTCCGATCAGTGCGACAAGGACCAGTGCGCCCATGAGCAGCAGACCAAGAGTCAGCGGAATATTGACACTGGTGAATTTGATGCGTTGGGATCTACGACTGGGGGCGGCTAACGTTACCGGACGATCTAAGTGGTTCATGAGGTTCGGATCCTCGGGTCAGCGAGGCGGTAAGCGACATCTACCGCCGTGTAAATGAGCACGTAAAGGATGGCTGAATAGAGCACGAAGCCCTGCAAAGCCGGAAAGTCCGATTGCTGGATGGCGTTGAGGGCGTATTGGCCCACGCCAGGCCAGCCGAAGACGCTCTCAACAAGCACAGCACCCGCGAAGGCGAAGGCCACAGCGTTGGCGATCATGGTGATAACTGGAAGTACGGCATTTCTGAGGGCATAGCGGAAATGGACCACGGAGTTTGGGAAGCCAAGCGCCCTGGCATTTCGCACGTACTGGCTTTCCAGCGCCCCAACCATGGCGGTTCGGGTAACGCGGGTGATAGGGGAGAACACCCCGAACATCAGAGTCACTACTGGCAGGACCAGGTGCGTGATGGCAACACCCGCTGTTGACCATTGGCCGGAGAAAGCAGCATCGAGGACATACCAGCCAGTCAAAGCTGGTGGTGGGGCGACACCAAAGGGCAAGCGGCCGATGGGTCCCGGCAGGATTCCCAGACTCACGAAGAAGAGTGACAGCAGCACGAGGCCAAGCCAGAACTGTGGCATGGCCAGTGCGGCGACCGTCAATGCCCTGATGCTGTGATCCAGGAAGCGGTCACGGTGTACTGCCGCCACCACACCCAGCAGGATTCCCACGATGATGCCGATCACCAGGGCCGACGTCCCGAGCTCCAATGTTGCGGGCAACCGCGATGCCAGGTCGTCGGCGACGGGCCGTCCCGTCATGAACGATGTGCCCAAGTCCCCTTTTAGCAGGGACTGCAGAAAGCGCAAATACTGATCCCAAAGTGACTGGTCAAGCCCCAAGTCATGTTCGATTGCGGCGCGTATCTCAGGGGTGGCATCCGCTGGAACGAGGAGAGTCGTGGGAGAGGGGGAAACTATGCGGGATAGGAAGAATGTCACCGTGACAACGCCCCAGATGACGAAGACGGCTCCCGCGGATCGGATGGCTATTGCCCGGACGAGGCGCCCCTTGGAGCCTCGCCGGGGCTGTGCTGGGGGAGGATCCACAGCCAGCGTGGGAAGAGCGAGGGAAGTTGCGGTACTCATGGCGCGGTTGACACGGGAGTCTTTTGCCCGGCCCTGAACGAGGCGCCGCGGTGGTCGTCACGCAAATGTCTCTGGCCAAGACCAAAAAGCCGTTCCCGAAGGGTTTCTTCCTCGTACTCTTCGCGGAACAGGCCCCGTTCACGCAGCCTTGGCAGCAGGTGCTCGAAGATGTCGTCGTGCGTACCTGGACTGAGATGGGACTCAATCATGAACCCGTCGATGCCGGTCTCTGCGACGTAGTCCGTCATCTGTTCCACTACCTCGTCAGGAGTGCCCGCCAGGATCAAGCCACGAAGGCCTCGTGTGCGGAATTCCGCGAGGATCTCGCGCACTGTGGCGGCAGGGTGGTCTTGTGTGGCTTGGTATCGGTCAATATTGGACTGCCCAACCTCGCTGGTCATTCCTTCCAAGGTGGAATCCGGATCCAGGTCAAGGAGATTGATGCCGGTATTGAACGCGAATCTGACTGCTCCAGCCACATCCGATGAGTATTCGGCGAGTTCTGCTGCCTTGAGGCGTGCCTGGTCTGGATCAGGGTCGGTGAGCAGCGTGACGCCGACAAGAATCTTGATCGAGTCACGGTCTCGGCCGGCTGCCTCCGCCCTGTCACGGATGTCCTTGACGTTGGCGGCAACGGCCGGAGCGGTGGTGCCTTGGAGGAAGACGCACTCGGCGTTGCGTGCTGCGAACTCCTTGCCACGTTCAGATGTGCCTGCCTGAAAAAGCACTGGGGTGCGCTGGGGGGTCGGCTCCACAGTAAACATGCCATGGCAGGAAAAGTAGGGTCCGACGTACTCCACGGGGTGGACCATGGAAGCATCGGCATAGACCCTTGCTTCCTTGTCCGCTTTTACGGCTCCGTCTTGCCATGCACCTTCCCACAGAGTGAGGCTTAGGTCGACGTAATCGTCGGCTACGGCGTAACGGTCCGAGTGCTTGGTTAGATCGAGTCCGAAGAGGGCAGAGGCTGTGTCAGCAGAGGACCCAGTCACGATGTTCCAGCCCACCCTGCCGTTGGAAAAATGATCCAGGGTAGCGAAACGGCGGGCATTGGAGTACGGCAGGTCATAGGTCGTTGCGCTCGTCAGCACCAGCCCTATGCGCTCTGTCGCCGCCGCCAGAGCAGACACCAGCACCAGCGGATCCGACCGGGAGAGGTCGGCGTCTTCAATGGCTGCCTGCGGTACCACTCCGTTGAGGGACGGGTAGCCGAAGGAGTCGGCAAGGAAGATGAAGTCCAATTTTGCCGCCTCGGCACGCTGAGCGAGCGAAGTCCAGTAGGTCAGGGATCGGTAATTGACGGTGGTGTTGTCGGGGTGGCGCCAGCTGTTTCCGGAGGTGCCGTTCGGTGTCACTGTTTGGAACAACCCGAGGATGAGTGGTTTCACGCTAGTCCTTTCTTAGGTCACCGCGTTGGTAGTACCTAACAGTGAGGGGGCTCCAGCAACGGTGTCAACGTTTTGCAGAAATATTTTCTGCAAAACAGATTTTTCTGCCAGGAGGAAAAGTTTTCTGTGCAAAAGGGTGGAAAACCTGGTGAAGCTCCCGTAGGCTCGACCGAACGGCTACAACGTATCTACTCCTCCGTCGCAGTCGCTGGAGAGGTAGAGGTGGCCCCTGGACGCCGTGAGCCTGGTGAAAGCGGTGTTCAGTCGAGAAGAACAACAAGGAGGCTTTCTGGTGTCTGTTGAAGCGATACAGCCAAAGGCTGCTCGCTATCCCATCGAGTCAGTTGCCAATGCGGGCAGGCTCCTTGGTCTGTTCAAAGAGAGGCGCGAGCTCCGGCTCTCCGACGTAGCGGAAGCCCTCGCGGTCTCTCCGTCCACGGCCCACCGACTGCTGACCACCCTTGAGGTGAGTCATATGGTGGTGCAGAACTCAAACACCCGGTGTTATGAACCGGGTCCTGAGTTGATGGCCATTGCGCATTCACTCCTGCCCACGGAAACACGCTGGAGCTTTGCGCGACCGTACTTGGAGCAGTTGAGTGAACGGGTGGGTGAAACGGTCAGCCTGGCCATCCTTCAGGGACCGGTGGTCGTTTTTGTGGAGTCCATCGAGTCCGCTGCTGCGGTGCGGGTGGGCTCGCGTCTTGGCGCTGTCATGCCTGCGCACTGCACTTCTGTGGGGAAGCTCCTGCTCGCCCAGCTTCCCGAGGACAAACTGCTGGAAACGTATCCTTCAGAAGAACTGGTTCAGGCGAACGCCAAGAGCATCGCAACCAGGGACGAACTTCAGGTTCACCTGCGAAAGACGGCCAAGCGTGGCTATGCCACAAACTTTGGTGAGGGTGAACCCGGTATCAGTGGGGTGGCTGTCCTGGTTGAATCCAAGTCGCGGCCAAGCTATGCCTTGGCGGTAGCAGCGCCGAGCGAAAGGCTGGCCCAAGGGCGTGTGAAGGAATTGGTTAGTGAACTCCAGGCTACGGCCAGCGCATTGTCTGACTTGAGCTGAGGTCCTTGCCGGGCACTTAGGTACTTCCTTACAAACAAGAGCGGACGACGGCGGGTGCTTACCCGCCGTCGTCCGCTTCTGTTTTGCGCTGAGCGCTACTGGGTGACCAGCAGTCCGGTGTCCCAGTTGAAGTCCTCAAACTCCGGATTGGCCTGCATGGTCATCAGCACGAACTGGAAGCCCTCGAGCTCACGAGCCCGCTTCAGGGGGCCGACCACCAAGGGGCGCATGCCGGCGGCGCTGACGAAGGTGCTGACGGCGGTGGTGGCTTCTGCGTTATCCCCTGCGATGAAGACGTCCAGCGGCTTGCCACCGGACTCGCCGGCAATCAGGGTGCCGGCAAAGGTCGTGTTGAAGGCCTTGACGACGCTGGCGCCCACGGGAGCGAGCTCAGCGATTTCCTCTGCAGCTGACGTGCCGGGTTCGACAACGAGGGAATCGAAGGTTTCGAAGTTCACCGGATTGGTGATGTCGATGATCGTCTTGCCGGCCAGCATGTCGCCATAGGCAGTGACGATCGACTTGGCTGCCTCGAAGGGAACGGCAAGAACGACGATTGCTCCTTGCGGGGCAGTGGCGGTAGTGCCAGCGGCGACGCCTGCACCCAGATCAGCAGCGAGTTCCTGGGCCTTGAGGACATCTTGTCCGAGGATCTCGACCGTGAGGCCGCCTGCGAGGGCGCGGGTGGCGATTCCCCGTGCCATGTTGCCGTTTCCGATGATGGTGAGGTTGGTCATGGGAGTCTTCTTTCCGAGTATGCGGGCGAGTAAATTTTTCATGGGATTTTGCTCTGTTTCGAATCATTGGTTGAAGCTACAACTAAATATAGACGAGAATGGTTGAAGCGTCAAGTAGTTTCTTTTGAGGGGTGCCTCAAGTCTGGGGTTGAGGTCCAGCTAAGGCGTGTCGCCAGCCATGAGTTCGGTGTGCCTCACGATGGTCCGGCGCCTGCGTTCCAGATCAAGCTGCCCGGTAATTACCTCGTGGATGTTGGGGCTGGAAACCCAGGCGTGGCACAGGGTCACTATCGAAAGGAGGAGATCCTCCGCCTGGGTAACAGTCGCGCCGGGGAGTGCGGCTTGTATTTCTGTAACTTTGTTTGCTGCCTGCAGGGCGCGCACCCTGGCGCCTGCGGGAGAGTTCCGCTCCAGCCCCTCCCAGGACGTCAAGCGGGCCAGGCTTGGGTGATTGACGGCAAAGTCGAAATATCGACCAGCGAAATCCGCGACGGCGATCGGGCCCTGGCCGTTGATCGGCAGGTCCTCCAACGCCGTTGTCAGTTCGTGGGTGAGGGCCGCTTCGAAGAGTTTGGCCTTGTTGCCGAAGTAGAAGTAGATGCGTTCAGGGTTGGTTCCGGACTTTTTTGAGATCTCTTGCACGCGCCCACCGGAGAATCCCCGCTCTGAGAATTCCGAGATGGCGGCGTTCAGTAGCTTCGCCTTAGTTGCCTCTGTGTCCCAAGCCATGCGCCCATTCTAACTCCAAACGTTTGTTTGCAGTTGCGACCGTGTGGGTCTAGCATCAATTCCAAGTGAAAGTTTGGAGATTACATGGAGCACGATGGCAAAGCGTTGGCAGCGGACGAGACGGATGCCCACCACCACCGCACGCCGGGGCTGGCTTCAGTCCATGTCCGGGCAATCATTACGTGGCTGGCAATATTTCCGCTTGCAGCGCTGGGCATGAGTGCGCTCGGTGACCTGGCTCCTGCTTGGCCACCGGTTTTACGGGCTTTCGTTTTGACCCTTGTGGTGGTCCCCACAGCGGTCTACTTTGCTGTACCCCGGCTCTTGTCCTTCCATGCCCGCATGACCCGGGCTGCGAGGCGCCGCAGGGGCAGCCGCGTCTAATAATCCGCCGGGAGCATCCCGGCCATCACCATAGGAGAGTGCAGTGCAGATAACTGCAGCCGTAGCCCGTGAGCATGACAAGCCCTTCACCATTGAACAGCTTGAGCTGGACGGCCTCCGGCACAATGAAGTCAGGGTGCGCTTGGTTGCCACCGGAATATGCCACACGGACGTGCTGGTTCGTGACGGGGTCTACCCCACGCCCCTCCCGGCAGTCCTCGGGCATGAGGGGGCTGGTGTAGTCGAAGCTGTGGGTGACTCCGTTGTGTCCGTCGTTCCCGGGGACCATGTGGTCCTGGCTGCTGCGTACTGCGGACACTGCAAACGCTGCCGCAACGGGCAAATGGCTTACTGCGAAAATCTGATGGTCGCCGACTTTGGTGGGCGGCGGATGGACGGCCAGACGTCACTGAGTAAGGATGGCGAGGTCATCTCGTCTCACTTCTTCGGCCAGTCATCCTTTGCGACGTACGCGAACGTGGTTGAGGAATCGATCGTCCGGGTTGATAAAGACATCCCCTTGGAGCACTTGGGGCCGCTGGGCTGCGGCATCAACACTGGAGCGGGGACAGTGCTCAATGAGCTCCAACCCGACATTGGATCCTCGCTGCTGGTCTTTGGTACCGGGGCTGTAGGATGCGCGGCCGTCATGGCGGCCAAGGTGGCCGACTGCGCCACGATCGTTGCCGTGGACATCCATGATTCGCGGCTGGAGCTGGCCCGCGAGCTTGGTGCCACGCATGTGATCAATTCACTCACGGAAAACGTAGCGGATCGTCTGCGGGAGATTACTGCCGATCAAGGTGTCGACTATGTGGTGGACACTACGGGAATTCCGGCATTGCTTCGCCAGGCTGCCGATGCTCTGGGCGTCCGCGGGACTGTGGCGCTGGTGGGTGCTGCCAAGCCCGGCACTGAAGTCAGTTTCGAAATTGGAGCGTCTCTGGTGAAGGGGTGGACATTCAAGACTGTTGTGCAGGGCAGCTCTGTCCCGCAGGTATTTATCCCGCGGCTGATTCAGCTGTGGAAGGAAGGACGCTTCCCCTTTGAAAGGCTCGTTGGCGACTATTCGCTGGAGGACATCAACCAAGGGTTTGCCGACTCCAAGAGTGGTAAGACCATCAAGCCAGTGATCGTCTTCTGAACTGCCGGTTCTGAGCTGGGCGAAAAAGACCCGGCCGGTTTTCACCGGCCGGGTCATCTCATGTGCGCCGCGACACTATGCTGTTCCGGCAGCAGTGACGTCCTGGATCCAATCACTGAGTTCGGCGACGGTCTCGGCCGTGATCTGGTGTCCACCGGGGTCCCGGCGTGAATGGGTGTTTGCTGCGGACTCTGTCAGCAGATAGTTCCAGGTGCGGCCTAGCAGCTCTGCCGGGATAACGCCGTCGCGATCGCCTTGGGCCACGAAGACGGGGAGCCCGGACAGCCGTTCCGGCGTCACTGGCACGCCGGCGTCGAAGGGTAGCGTTCCGTAAAGAATGGCTGCCCCGGCGAATCGCTGGGGTTCTGCGAGGATGAGTCCGCCAGCGAAAGCGGCACCGCCGCTGAAACCGATGACGAGAACGGGACGGTCTTCGGGTGCAATCTCTTCAAGCCAACGGTGGAACCATTCCATACCCGCCGCAAGGGACCCTGCAATGGGCCGGCCGATGCCCCGGTTGGCAAACCAAGCGTAGCCCCCGCCTTCGCCGATGGGCGCCCGGAGCGCTACATACGCGGGCCCCTCGGGCAGGTGCCCTGCCAAGCCAAGAATTTCGCGCTCATTCGAGCCTCTGCCGTGGAGCAGCACCACCAGCGGTGCGGATGGATCGGTTGAGCCCGCTGAGGCAGTGACGTGTGGGCTGGTCATGGATTCGGCGGCCGGTGCTGGCGGGACGTCTTGCGTGTTCATGAGCTCTCCTGATGATCCTGATGCAAAAAGGGTGTTTGTTGAATCTTCAACAAACACCCTTTTGCCAGTATTCCCTCTCCAGCGCCGATCAGCTGCTGGGGTCCACCAGGAGCTTCATTTTCTGTCCGGCTTTGAGTTGCTCAAAGCCATCTTCAACGACGCGGCTCAGCGGCACGTCCTCCACCCAACCGGTGGTGTCGTAATGCCCCTTTGCCATGAGGTCGATGACCGCCTTGTAGTCATCCTTGGTGTAGCAAATGGTTCCCTGGATCCGTCGTTCACGCAGTACCAACTGGATCAAGGGAGTAGGTAGGGGCTTGTCGTAAATCGCGACGCTCACCAAAGGGCGGCGTTCGCCCAGGCATGCGAGGGCCGACTCCACCGCTGGCGTTACTCCAGCTGCGTCGAAGGCGGCATCAACGCCGTCACCTTTGGTTCTCTCGTCAATGAGGCCGGGAATGTCCACCGAGGTGGGATCCAGCGTGCGTGCCCCAAGGGCCTCGATGGACTTGCGGCGGGTCTCTGACGGCTCCACGACGTCGATCTCGGTCAGTCCCATTCCTCGAAGAGCGAACCAAAGCCCGATGCCGATGGGGCCGGCACCATAGATCAGAGCCCGGCTTTGATCATTGACTTCGCCCATCACTGCTGCGTGATACGCCACCGAGAGCGGTTCCACCAGAGCGCCCATCTCCAGGGAAATGCTGTCAGGCAGATGATGGATCTGGTTACGGGGTACCACCGTGTACTCGGCCATTCCGCCATCGGCCATCAATCCATGGAAGCCGATGACGTTGCACAGGTTGTAATGGCCGGTCCGGCAGGGACGGCATTTGCCACAGCGGTAGATCGGTTCGATTGTCACACGGTCACCCTCCCGCACATCTGTCACGCCGGCACCCACTTCGGTGATCACGCCGGAGAATTCATGGCCCAAGGTGAGTGGCAAGCATTTATGGGTCAGGGGATGGGGCTCAGTGGGTGGAATGAAGATGGGACCGTCGTAGTACTCGTGGAGATCCGTACCGCAAATGCCATTGCGGCTCACTTTGACTTTCACTTCGCCCGGCCCTGGTGACGGCTCGGCGACGTCTTCTATGGCAACCTTGTTCTTCCCGTAATACACGGCGGCACGCATGTGTGCTCCTTTTCGTGATTGGTGACTAGATAATGCGGACGAGTTTCTTGTTCGCGAACTCGTTGAGTCCGAACTTGCCAAGCTCGCGTCCAATGCCGGACGTCTTGACGCCGCCGAATGGGAGATCCGGTGCACTCTTGATGGTGGTGTTGATGCCCACCATGCCCACTTCAAGGCGGTTGGCCGCATCGGCTGCCAATTCCTGGTCCTCGGTGAATACCGCGCTTCCAAGCCCGAAGGGGGAGTCGTTGGCCAAGTCGATGGCTTCGTCAACTGATGCCACCCGGTACAGGACAGCAACGGGACCGAACAACTCTTCGCGGTAAGCACGCATATCCGGTGTCACACCCGACAGGACAGTAGCGGGGTAGTAGGCGCCGGGGCCGTCAGGGACAACGCCGCCTTGGTGGACCGTTGCCCCCTTCGCAATGGCGTCGTCCACTTGCTCAGCCAGCTCCGTGCGTGCTTGATAGGAGGACATGGGTCCGAGGCGCGTATCGATGCTCATGGGGTCGCCGGCCTGCCATTCGGCTGCTTTTTCAAGGAAGGCAGCAACAAACGGTTCCCATACGGACTCTTCCACAATGAGTCGTTTGGACGAGGTGCAAGCCTGCCCGGCGTTACCGAAACGTCCGGAGGCCGCCGCGCTCGCGGCCTTCTTGATGTCAGCTGCGGCCAGTACAAGTAATGGATCGGAACCTCCTAGCTCCAGCACGCATTTCTTCATGTACTGGCCCGCCAGGGCGCCGATTGCGCTTCCTGCTTTCTCGGACCCGGTCAGCGACACCCCTTGGAGCAAGGGGCTGGCAATGACATCGGCGATCTGCGCCGATGTGGCAAAGAGATTCTGGTAGAGACCGTCCGGGGCGCCTGCTGCTGTAATGAGGTCGGCAATACTTAACGCCTGTTGCGGGCAGTTGCTGGCGTGCTTGAGCAAGATGGTGTTTCCCAGGAGAAGGTTTGGCGCCACAAATCGCGCAACCTGGTAGTACGGAAAATTCCACGGCATAACACCAAGGAGGGGCCCTATCGAAGCCGTGCGCACCAGTGCGCGGCCCGCTCCGGCGATGGTGAGCTCCTCATCCGCGAGTAACTCCTCACCATTGCGGGCGTAGTACTCATAGATGGAAACGGACAATTCCACTTCGGCTTTGGCCTGTGAAATTGGCTTGCCCATCTCAAGCGTCATCAGTTTTGCCAGCTCCACGGAATGCTGCCTGTGCAGATCAGCGATCCGCTGAAGCAGCGAGCGCCGTTCGGTCAGGTCCTGGGACTGCCAACGCCGGTAAGCTGTGGCGGAGCGAGCCAAGGCATCAGCCACATCCGCGTCCGTCATGGTGTCGAATTCCTGCACCACCTGACCGCTCGTGGGATCCACTGTTGCATATTTCTTCATGGTGAAACCTTCGTGTGATGAGGGATGCGCCCGGGGCGGGGGAGCCGCCCCGGGCGCTGTGTCCAAGGTGGTCAGGCCGCTGGCTCCAGAGCTTCCGCGGCGGTCAAGAAGCTCGGGTAGTCGCTTGAGGCTTCATCGGCGAGGATGGACCGGTACTGCTTCAGGCCGCCCAGGTAGAACATGACTGTCCGCTTCTTGCCCGGGATATTGGCACCGAAGATCCAGGAAGCTGCCTTGGGGAAGAGCGTTTGATCGGCTATATCAGCGCAGACGTCCGTCCAGTCAGTTTCCGTACCGGGCTTGACGTCGAGCCAGCCGATGTTGGAGCTGGTGATGTGGCTGATGGTCTGCCCAATCCACTCCACCTGCGTCTCGATCGACGGCGGCAAGTTGGTGAAGGGTCCGTTGGGGCCCAGAATCATATACATGTTGGGGAAACCGCTAGTGGCCATGCCGAGGTAGCTGGTGGGCCCATCGGCCCAGTGCTCCTTCAGGCTTTCCCCGTCACGGCCCCGGATGTTCACCCGGACATAGTTACCGTCAACAGCGTCAAAACCCGTCGCGCAGATCAGGACGTCGATCTCGTGGAGTGTTCCATCAGCAGTGACGATTCCTTCCTCCGTAACATGTGAGATCGGATTCTCCTTGACATTGACCAGCGAGACATTGGGCCGGTTGAACGTCTCGTAGAAGCCTGAGTCGCACAGAGGCCGCCGCGCGTAGAGATCCGTGGGGGTCAGGTGCCGGCGGGTTTCGGGGTCCTTGACGATTTCGGCGATCTTAGCGCGGATGAACTTGGCGGCTTCTTCGTTGGCCGCAGGATCCGTAGCGATGTCTGAGAAGGTTTCAAACATGAACCTGAATCCGCCGCCCTCCTCCCAAGCCCGCTGGTAGATCCGCTCACGTTCTTCGGGGGAGACGCTGAAGGTAGGTACACTGCTTTCCACGAAACCCATGGCTACGCTGGAGTTCCGTACCTGGTCCCAGTTGGCGTCGAAATTATCCTTGTGGTTTCGCAGTTCCTGTTCGCTCAGTTCACGATTGCCTGCGGGGACGCTGTACTGCGGCGTCCGCTGGAAAGAGATCAGGTGCGCGGCAACGGGAGCGGTGGCGGTTATCACCTGATTGCCCGTGGAACCGTTGCCGATCACGCCTACGCGCTTGCCGGTGAGGTCGAGGTCCTCGGGCCATGCTCCGGTGTGTACCAAGCGGCCTTTGAAGGAGTCCATTCCCTCAAACTTTGGCAGGTTGGTAGCTGAAAGGAGACCGAGTCCGGTGACCAGGAACTGAGATCGGTAGGTGATTCCGCGGTCGGTCTGAACTGTCCACGTGCCCGTGGACTCGTCAAACTCTGCTTCGGTCATGCCTGTTTCGAGTTGAATGTGCTCCCGGAGCGCATAGCGGTCCACTACGCCGTTAAGGTAGGCAAGAATTTCGCGCTGTGGAACGAACTTAGTCTTCCACGGAGTGTCCTTGTAAAGCTCCCGATCAAAGGAATACTGGTAGACAAAACTCTCTGAATCGGACAGGGCGCCCGGGTACTTGTTCCAGAACCAGGTCCCGCCGACGCCTCCTGCACGATCGATGGCCACAGCGTTGAGGCCTTGCTCGTTACGCAACTTGTGCAGCATGTAAATGCCGCCGAATCCTGCCCCGACGACCAATGCGTCGAGATCCTGGACTTTGGTGGGGACGACGTTGTCCATGATGTGTGCTCCTCCGACTAATAGGGCGGTGTGAGATAATTCACTTCGTAGTTACCAGTCTCTGGTGGCCGAAGAC
Organism: Arthrobacter sp. yr096; assembly: GCF_900108925.1. Classification (NCBI taxonomy): domain Bacteria; kingdom Bacillati; phylum Actinomycetota; class Actinomycetes; order Micrococcales; family Micrococcaceae; genus Arthrobacter; species Arthrobacter sp. yr096. The sequence goes on from NZ_FNYI01000003.1 coordinate 97,279, forward strand.
GTAGCCGGTGTTTCACTATGGAACACTTCCAATTAGCTCGAAATGGCGGTTTTGATACCCCAAACGCAATAATCCGAGACTTTCGAGCGAACTGACCAAACATCGCAAAGGTGCGCAGATGACAGATCCAGTGAGGGCAGCACGAGAGCAACTCATCCGTGTGGGACTCACAGGGAATTACCAGGCCAATGATGTCCCCGACCTCATTGTCAGGAGTTGGCGCCGTTCCATCAGCAGTGCCGCCGAAAGCGCTGCGCCGCAGCGCTTTCGGGAAGTGGATACAGACACACTGCTAGGCCGTGCGGCGGTTCCGGTCCTTGACCGCTGGCAGCATCAGTTGGCTGACACGGGTACTACCCTTTTCCTGAGTGACCGTGGCGGCAGCATTGTTGACAGGCGTGCCAGCGATAGCAGCGAGCGTCAGCGTTTGGACAACTTGCATGCAGCTGAAGGATTCGACTACTCCGAGGACTCCATTGGCACCAACGCTTTGGGGACGTCAATGGTGGAAAAGCGCCCGGTTTTCGTCAAGGGAAGCCAGCATTACAGCGACGCATTGGCCGCGAACGCATGTGCCGCGGCACCCATTTACACACCTGCCGGACTGGTGGTGGGGTCGATTGCCTTGGGCAGCCCGGTGGAGGCAGCGAACCCCATCATGCTTTCCCTTGCGCGGGAGATCAGTCAGCAGATCGCTGAGCGGTTACGTGCTTCGTCCAGACCTCAGGATCTGGCCTTGGCCATGTCCTTCATGAGATTCACCAGTTCGCAGCGGCCCACAGTTGTCTTGGATCACGAATCCGTACTAGCCAACACTCCAGGGCTGCCGTACGTCAGTGTTGCCTCCCACGTCATGCTCTGGGAGGTCCTTAACTCCCACGACTGGCAATCCAGTGCAACTCTCCGACGCGAGCTTGAGGGGACGCGCCTGGAAATCACTGCCCGGAGAGTCGCAGACGGGCACCGTGGTCACTTCGTCGTTCACTTCGCTGAAATTGAAACACCCAGCCCCCGCCAGGACTCGGCTCCTCAGTTGCAGGCTCTGCGCTTAGTTTCGAAGCCGGCCCTCAGGACGCCACGGGATGCGGTAGCCGTTGTTGTGGACGGACCTGTGGGGTCGGGAAGATCCACGGCTGTGGATGAGTTGCGGGCGGAATGGGGCAGGACATGCCCTCTGGAAACTTTTGTGCCGTCGGTTGAAGGCATACCGTGGAGCTCGGTTGAAAGCCTTCTGGAAGCCGGCAGTGACGTTTTGCTTCGGCGAATTGAGTCCTTGGCCGACGACGAATTGCTGTCGTTAAGGGAAGTGGTTTCGCGCCATGGAGCCAGACTCAGTGTTTCGCCGGCAGCGGGCGTCCTGTTCCTGACGACGCACGCCAGCGGGTCCTCCGCATCGATGTTATCCTACGTCGAAGAGTTGGGTGTGCAGAGAAAGACATCTGCGTTGAGCGACACTCCCGAACGAATTCCGGGGCTGGTCACTCGTATCCTCAATGACCTCGACCCGCATTCCAGACACAGCATCTCGCCGGCCGCCTTGCAGTCTCTGGTGCAATGGAACTGGCCCGGCAATGTCTCGGAACTCGTGCAGACGCTCACTGAATTGCTCGGTTCTGTCAGTGCTTCGCTGATCGAACGCAAGCATCTTCCCAAGCACTTGCAGCAGGCCCCTCCGAGGCGTCATCTGTCCCTGATCGAGTCAGCTGAACGGGATGCCATCATTCGAGCTATGGAAGCAGCCGGCGGGAACAAGTCGGAAGCGGCAGAATTGCTCGGAATAGGGCGGACCACGCTGTACCGCCGCCTCCGTCAACTGGGGCTCGATGCCGGCGAAGGATCCATCTAGGGCCTGGTCCCGCGGGCTAGGCGGCAGTCATGTCCTCAAGATTCGTGACTTCGGCCAGTACCGCCCCTAGGGCAGGATTTGGGTCCTGCCGCCGCCATGCCGCCCGAAGATCCACATCCGTGGTGGAATCTTCGAGCGGAACAAACACCACGTGGGGATCGGTGGCGTTCCCTGCCACGGAACCCAGGGTCAAATGACAACCGACCTCGGCGCTGACAAGAGCCAATGCAGTCTGGGTATCCGGTGCCACTTGAATAATGGTGGGTACGAAGCCGTTGTCGTGGGCAAGGCGGCGGAGCCTGTCCGGGAGCACGGCACCTTCGTATGCCGGCAAGGAGATGAAGCCTTCGGTCGCCAAGCGCGAAATGGATAGGCGCCGCGACCCGGCCAGGGGATGAGTGTCCGGAAGTGCAATCACCAGGGAATCCCGCATGACCACTTTGGACGCTATGTCGGCCGGAATGACATCCCAGCGCCCAAAAGCGATATCGGTCTCGCCTTGCACGAGCTTGGTCATCGCCGGTTGGGCAAAGTTCTGGCTTGAGAGCTCCAGTTGGATACCCGGCCGCTGTGAACGTACCAGCCGTGCCAACCGCGCAACAAGCGGGTGCGTGGATACACCTGCGAATGCGATGCGCACGAGGCCTGACTCGCCGTCGTCCGCGGATCGGACGGCGTCTTCGGCGCGGCGCAATGCCTCCAGTACCTCCGAGGCCGGTGCTATGAGCGCCTGGCCGCTGGCTGTCAGCTTCACGGATCGGGTGGTCCGGTCCAGCAGGCGGGTTCCGAGCTCCCGCTCCAATTGCTTGATGATCCGGCTCAGGGGAGGCTGCGCCATGTGCAGCCGCTCCGCGGCCCGACCAAAGTGAAGTTCTTCTGCGACCGCAAGAAAGGCGCGGAGCTGGCTGATTTCCACAGGGGATTTCCTTCCGATTATTGCATCGAAGGTATCACTGCGCCGGTTGGGTTAGGGAAGTGGGCAATAATATGACTCTAGGCGGTCCAATCGTAGAATCCAATCCCTGCCTTCCGGCCCAGCTGTCCAGCGGCGACTTTTTCCCGGAGAATCTTCGGCGGAGCGAACCTGGGCCCCAAAGTGGACTCCAAGTACTCCGCAATGCCAAGGCGCACGTCGAGACCAACAATGTCGGTGGTCCGCAGCGGGCCCACGGGATGTTTATAGCCAAGGACCATGGCGTTGTCGATGTCCTCAGCGCTTGCCACGCCTTCTTCCACCATGCGCATAGCCTCCAAGGCAATCGCGACACCCAGCCTGGACGATGCAAAGCCTGGTGCATCTTTGACCACTACGGCCGTCTTGTCCAAGCCGGCTACCCAAGCCCGGGCAGCGGCAACGGTGCCAGCCGCTGTTTTGTCACCAACCACCACCTCAATAAGAGTGGACGCAGGCACGGGGTTGAAAAAGTGAAGGCCAAGGAACGACTCTGGCCTGGCTAACGACTTTGCGAGTCCGCTCACCGAAAGTGACGACGTATTGGTTGCCAGGAAGGCCCCGCTGGACAGATGGCGTTCCACCTCGACTAATGCCGACGTCTTGAGTCCGGCATCCTCTGGCACGGCTTCGACCACGAGTCCACAGGAAGCAAAGGAAGTGTGGTCCGTGGTGGTAGTCAACCTGCCGAGAACTTCCTGCCGATCGCCGCTGAACGCACCACGTTGGAACGACGCGTCCACGGAAGCGGCCAATCGCTCGCTGGCAGTCCGAGCGGCGTCGGCGTCGCGTTCCACCACAGTGACTGTGGCGCCTTTGATGAGGAACGCATGCGCGATGCCTGCGCCCATGCGTCCGCCTCCCAAGACTCCTACATTGTTCGGAATCATTGAATCTGTGCCGGTCATGACTTCTTCCTGTCCAAAAACTGTTGCATGAGATCGAATTTTGCAGGGGATTCAAAAAGGATGCCCTGCGCGAGGGTATCGATCAGAGGATGGGCCTCCCTGGGGGCGTGGAACACTGACTTAGTCAGCCGCACTGCCAGGGCATCTTGACGCGCTATACGGTCTGCAAGCGCGTTGGCGGCCTGGGTGAGTTCTTCCGGCTCAACGATTTGGGTGATGAGTCCGGCATCGAGGCATTCTTCGCCGGTGAGGATGCGGCCGGCCAACAGGATCTCCTTGGCGAGAGGTTCTCCCACCAGTTCACGGAGCCGCCACGTGGCACCCGCGGCGGCCAGGATCCCCAGTCCGGTCTCCGGGTTGCCCATGCGGAGGCCCGCAGTGCCGATTCGAAAATCGGCGGCATAGGCCAGTTCGGCGCCGCCGCCCAAAGCGAAGCCGTCCAGGGCGGCAATGACTGGCATGGGAAGGACTGCAATGCGGTTGAAAAGTGAGGAGTTGATGCCGGCCAACGCGTCATCACGACGACGGGCGCGTAGTTGGGCGATGTCGGCACCCGAGGCGAATATTGCCTTCGTCCCGCTCGACGGATCGGCAGCGGTTCCTGACAAGATCAGCATCCTGGGGTTCGACTCAAGTTCAGCACATACCGCATGCAGTTCCTCGACCATTGCCGCATCGATGGCATTGCGCACTTCGGGGCGGTGGAGGCGAACATGCAAGCGATCGTCTCCCTGCTCCACGTTCAATGTGGTGAACCCTGAGGTGTTCTGGACCTCCGGGGTCGATGTGGAAGCCGTCATCACACTCCCTCCACCAGGAGTGCCGTTCCTTGGCCGACTCCGACGCACATGGTTGCCAGCCCCAGCTTGCGTTGCTCGCTCCCGAGCTCTCGTTCCATGCGTCCCAGGAGGGTGACCACCAAGCGGGAACCTGACGAACCGAGCGGATGACCCAACGCGATTGCACCGCCGTCGGAGTTGACCGTTTCCTCAGCGAGTTTGAGCTCGCGCATCACGGCGAGTGACTGCGATGCGAAGGCTTCGTTGAGTTCCACTGCACCGAGATCGCTCACTGACAGGCCGGTGCGGTCCAGGATCTTCCGGGTTGCCGGAACCGGCCCGATTCCCATGATCTCAGGCGCAACGCCGGCTGAACCGCCGTCGAGAATCCTCGCCCGGGGTGTCAAGCCGTACTTTTGGATGGCAGCTTCGGATGCAACGATGATCGCGGAGGCGCCGTCGTTGAGAGACGAGGCGTTGCCTGCCGTAACGACGGAACCGCCCTGTACTACTGGCCGCAGGCCCGAGAGTACGTCCATGGTGGTACCGGGGCGCGGACCCTCGTCCCTGCTGACCACTGTCTGGACGCCCTTCCTGCCGGTAATGGTGACGGGAATAATCTCGTCATCAAAACGGCCAGCCTCGATGGCGGCCAATGCGCGCGCGTGGGAACGCACGGCGAAAGAGTCGCAGTCATCGCGTGAGGTGCCAAAGACGCGGGCAACCTCCTCAGCCGTTTCCGGCATGGAAAAGGAAGTTTTACCTTCGCGGGATAATGGGCCGGAAACGAATGCCGGATTGACGAAGCGCCAACCAATGGAGGTGTCCACCACCACTCCTGGCTTGGCGAAGGCCTTATCAGGCTTTTCCATCACCCAGGGAGCCCGGCTCATGGACTCCACACCTCCGGCAACCACAATGTCAGCCGCCCCTGCTTTGACCATGTGGCTGGCCATGATGATCGCACTCAGTCCGGACGCACACAGCCGGTTGACGGTGATGCCTGGAACACTGTCCGGGAAGCCCGCCAACAGCCACGCCATGCGTGCAACGTTCCGGTTCTCTTCACCGGCTCCGTTGGCGTTGCCGAGGATCACTTCATCGACGACGGCCGGGTCCAGGCCGGCGCGTTCGACGACGGTCCGCACGGTGAGTGCGGCAAGGTCGTCCGGACGGGCAGCGGACAAGGCTCCGCCGTAGCGGCCCACAGGGGTGCGGGCGCCACCTATCAGAAAAGCCTCAGGCATGGTTGGTCCAATCTTTCGTCATTCGTGGAAGGGGTGAGGGTGGGGATCAGTTGAAGGCCGAAATGCCCGTGATGTCGCGTCCGACGATCAGGGCCTGCATCGAATCTGTTCCCTCGTAGGTGGAGACGACTTCCATGTCGGTCATGTGGCGGACTACGTGATTTTCCAAAAGCAGGCCGTTACCGCCCAGCAGATCCCGGGCTTCATTGCAGATCCATTTGCCCTTTTGGGACGTTGCCATCTTGACCATGGAAGCTTGGGCGTTCGTCAACTGCCCACGGTCGGCGAGTTCTGCCATACGCGTGCACAACAATTGCATGGTGGTCAGTTCGCTGAGCATGTTGGCGAGCCGGGACTGGACCAATTGGTATGACCCGATGGGCTTTCCGAACTGGTGCCGTGTTCGTGCGTAGTCGGCGGCTATTTCGAAGGCCGCCATGGCGTGGCCGACTGCTTCCCAGGCCGCGCCGCCGCGGGTCGCCTGCAGGACCCGGGAGACATCCTTGAAGGAGTGGCAGCCTTCCAGCCGGTTGGCTGCGGGCAGGCGCATCTGGCGTATCTCGATATCGGCTTGGAGTATGGCCCGTTTGCCGACTTTTCCGCTGATGACTGTGGGAAAGTATCCTGCCGGGTAATTGCCGTTGGCATCCTTCTCCACCACGAAAGCGTTGACATTGCCGTCCTCGGCGTTCCGGGCGAACAGCACGATGACATCGGCGCAGTGGCCGTTGCCAATCCAACGCTTGTGCCCGGTGATGACCCAGTGCTCGCCATCGCGGCGGGCTTCGGTCTCCAACGCGACAGAGTCCGATCCATGATCCGGTTCCGTGAGGGCGAAAGCCCCTGTCTTGGCGATCCTGGCCAGGGGAGGGAGCCACGTTTCCTTCTGTTCGTCGCTGCCCAGAATGTTGAGCGCGCCCATGCACAGGTTCGAGTGAATGCCAAGGAACGTGTTGAGGCTACCGTCGGCGCGAGCCATTTCACGGGCCACCATGCCTGCGGCTTTGCGGCTCATGCCCGGGCAGCCATAGCCCTCGATGATGGTTCCGATGATGTTCAGCTTGGCCAGCGGCTCCAGGAGTTCATCCGGAAACTCTGCTTTTTCCCAATATTCATTGATGACCGGAAGAACACGGTTCTCTGCGAAGTCACGGACCTTGTCCCGAACGGCGATCTCCTCAGCGGTCAGATCTGAATCCAGGAGGAAATAGTCGGAGGTTGCAGTGGTACGTTCGGATGTTCTGCGATCTGTGGTGGCGGTCATTTCTGCGCCTTTCTTGACGGACAGGCCAGCTGTTCAGCGGTCGTTGGGAATGTGGGCTGTGGTTTTCGGAGACGTCGCTGCAAGCCAGGACAGAACAGATTGCCTGTCCGCGTCGTGGGCTGGCGGAGCCAGGTCGTAGCTGACGGGAGTCTCTGAGAAAGTGATGGGATTGCGGACTGTAGGCATCGACCCAGGGCCGCGGCCGATGGTGACCACGGGGTCCAGCCCTATTCTTTCCGCGAAGTCGATGCCCTGCCGGACGTCATTAATGGGGGCACAGGGGAGGCCGCATTCGGTGAGGATGTCGAACCATTCTGTTGACGACTTCCGGGCGAGGGCCGCTTGGAGCATGGGCCTGAGTTCCTCCCGGTTCAGGCTTCGATCCGGAGCTACGGCGAACCGGGGGTCGTCGGCCGCGTGGGGAAGTCCCAATGCTTGGCATAACTTCCGGAACTGGGGATCATTGCCGATGGCAATAACGATCTCACCATCGCCCGTCATAAGTGGTTCGTACGGGTAGATGCTCGGGTGTTCATTTCCCAGCCTGGCGGGAACTGTCCCACTCAGGAGATATCCGGCAGTCTGATTGACCATTCCGGACAATGCCGATGCCATCAGGTTGACTTCAATCCGCTGACCGTTACCACTCTGATCGCGTTCGTGCAGGGCGGCGAGGATACCGATTGCTGCGTGGAGCCCGGTGATGACGTCAAAGACTGCCACGCCGGAGCGGTACGCCGGGCTGTCCGGTGATCCCGTCAGGCTCATCAAGCCGGACATCGCTTGCACCAAAAGGTCATAACCGGGGAGGGATGCGCCTCCGGCCGTCCCGAACCCCGTGATGGATGCATAGATCACGTTTGGATTGGTGGCGGCCACCGAGTGGTAGTCCAGCCCAAAGCGATCCAGGCCGCCTGGCTTGAAGTTTTCCACCACGACGTCGGCCCGGCAGGCAAGATCCAAGGCGATTTTCTGGTCCTCGGGATCCCGCAGATCCAAGGAGATGGAACCCTTATTGCGGTTGATGGAGAGGTAATACGTGGACTCTCCGTCCCGAACCGGTGGCTTCCAGGCGCGGGTTTCGTCGCCGTCGGGACTTTCAACCTTGACCACTGTGGCTCCCATGTCGGCCAGCAGCATAGTGCAGTAGGGACCGGCCAAAACCCTGCCGAAGTCGGCTATGAGGATTCCCGACAGCGGGCCGGTGCCTATGCGTCCGAACATGTCGGCGGGAAACGTCTGTTCTTGCGGGGCGTCGTCCAGGGCCGTCTTTGGCCCGGCAACGCCGGGGCTGGTGTGGATCGTCACGGCTCTCCTAGGGGATCGTTGTCGATACAACAACCATCCCAGCTGGATTACCATCAGTCCAATACTTATTCGCTTTCCTATTGATGCAGATGAGGTAATAATCAGAGATGGCCCAAGGAACAGCAGCACCCCAGGTTGTCCGGGGTGCTGCTTTCATCTTCTAGGGGGACTGTCCGGCTAGACGAGCACCATGCCGCCGTCGATCATGACAACCTGGCCAGTCATGTAGTCGGAGTCGGAGGAAGCCAGGTAGAGGGCCGTCCCGGTCACATCTTCCGGCGTACCGGGCCGTCCTGCGAGGATGGATCCCGAGAACTCCTCGAATGCCTGACCGGGTGCACTCGTGTCTCCCAGTTCCATAATGTCCAGGTCCAGCTTGCGCCAGAGCGGCGTGTCCACCACGCCGGGGGCGAAGGCGTTACAGGTGATGCCGTGTTCGGCCAGTCCCCTTGCTGCGGCCTGCACGAGGGAATTGACGGCGAATTTACTTGCACAATACGGCGCGAAGTTCGGGTAACCCTGGCGGCCGGCAATGGAGGACGTAAGGATCAACTTTCCGCCAGTTCCCTGCGCGATCATTTGCTTGGCGGCCTCCTGCTGGCAGATCAGGGACCCTAAACCATTGACATCCAGGGTGGTTCGCCAGTTCTCTTCCGTCACGTCGAGAAAATGCATGGGGCGAATGATGCCCGCGATGGCGAACATCACATCCAGGCCGCCAAATTCTTCGACTCCTGCCATGACAGCGGCAGCAACATCTTTGCGATCAACCACATTGCCTGAAGTTGCGATGGCCCTGCCTCCGTCCGCCACAATCTCCTGCGCAGCTTTTTCGGCCGCCTCGGCATTGAGATCGAAGATGGTCAGCAATGCGCCCTCGGCCGCCAGGCTACGGGCCACTGCCCTGCCCATGCCGCTGCCCGCACCAGTGATGAGGATTCTCTTGCCGTCTACTCGTCCTGCCATGGGTGACTCCTTTGTTCGTGCCTCATGGGATGGCTCCGACACTACTGAGCACCTTTGCCCACTGTCCAAGACCTATATCGGCGTCTATTGATGACTTGGAGGCATCAATAGGCCGAGGCGCGGCAAAAGGGACCGCCCGCCGGAAGTCCGGCGGGCGGTCCCTTCACGCGTTGGTCAGGACGTTTGCGTGATCTCTTCGGTGGTAGTGAACTCGGCAATGTTGGTCAGAGCATAGGAAAGCGCGGCCTGGTGCCATTCGGCGTTGATGCTGGACGTGGCGTCCTTCACCAGGACGGCCCGGAATCCGTGATCTGCCGCATCCCGGATGGTGTGCTCAACGGCCATGTTGGTCCAGACGCCCACCACAATGACGGTGTCGACGCCCGCATTCCGGAGGAGGACGTCCAGGCCGGTTCCGTTGAAGCCGCTCATGCGGTTGCGGGTCAGGACCGGTTCGTTGGGGAGGGCTTCCAGGCCTTCCAGTGCATCAGCGCCCCACGATCCAACCTTGAGCGACTCGGGTCCGATCATTCGGAAGATGGGAGCATTGGTTCCGCCGAAGTTGTGGCCCGGATAAAAGACGATCCGATTGTGGATCACCGGCAGGGATTGTTCCCGCGCCCAGCGAACAACGTTGCGGACATTGGCGACGAGATTCTGCTCTTTGGCGTGATCAGCGGCCCCAAAGGAGGCGAAGGCTCCGTTCTCATGGACGTTGTCATTCTGGAGGTCCACCAGAAGGAGCGCCGTCTTGGTCAGGTCGATAGAGGCTTCTGCCACAGAGATCTCCTTGATATGAATCGTGCTGCTCGTTAAGGTATTACTTGAAATATCAACTAACCGTAACACCATTCAGGAAAGCCAGCAGCTCGCGGTTGAAGGCCTCAGGTTCGTTCCAGTGCGGGCAGTGGCCGCTGTGTTCGAAGATGCTGAGGGATGATTTCGGCAAGGCATCCGAAAACATGCGCATTCCCTCCTCCGGAAACACAGGGGAGTGACGTCCGGTTGCCACCCAGGCCGGAACCCCTACGCCTGGAAGAACATCCCGCCAGTCTGCCGAGAAATGGTCCACCATCAATTGCCGCACGGCCCCTTCGGGGTACTCCGTGAGGGGGCCCGCTTCAGCCATGAGTTGCTGCACATGGGCGGGCATGGCGGGCTCACGTGACCAATCGCCCCACGGAACGCGGTAGTTGACGGCGTCCCAGAGGTTGCTCCACTCAACGGACCGGAGTCCACCATGCCATGAGTCGTCATTGACGATCTTTGGTGACTGGTCAATCGCCACGAAGGCTGCGACGCGGTCCGTTCCGTAGAGGCTGAAGTAGGCCAGGCTAACCGAGACTCCCATGGAGTGCGCCACCACCGCAACGTTCTGAAGGTCCAGGTGTTCCAGCAGTTCCCGAAGATCTGCGCCGAAGCGCGATATGCGCTGTCCGTGAGGCGGAGTCTCGGACCTTCCATGAAGACGCAGGTCGATCCCAATCACCCGGTATCCGGCGTCGAGAAGGGCGTCCCGCTGGAAGGCCCAGTGCGCCGCCTGGCAGGAAAAACCGTGCACCAACAGTACGGCGGGACCGGTGCCTTCGTCGTCGTAAGCGAGCCTCACGCCGTCGTTGGTGCGGAAGAAGTTAGCCACGTCCATAGGCGCCCTTACGGTAGACATCGATCACTGCAGAAGCGTCTTCCGAAGCCAGGCCCTGTTCCACCGCCTTCTCCAGGACTGCGACGGTAGCGTCGATCATCTCGCCCTTGTAGCCCGCTGCTGTTGCCGTTTCGCCCACCAACGCAGCGTCCTTGAGGAAAATGTCCACCCGAGCGGCGATGTCCCTGGTTTCGGTCAGCATCCGCGGGCCATAGTGGCTGAGCATCCACGATCCACCCGCGCCACCCTTGACTGCCTCGAACACCTTGGCGGCATCCAAGCCGAGCTTCTCTGCGAAGGCCAATGCTTCGGCAGCCACCACGAGTTGGCTGGTGGCGAGGAGCTGATTCACGATTTTGTACGCTTGGCCATCAGCCAGATTGGGTCCTGCGAGCACCACGTTGCCCATGCTTTCGAGTACGGGACGGATCTGCTCGATCGCTGAGGTGTCACCGCCGGAGAAGAGGGTCAGCGTGCCCGCAATCGCCCCAGGGATGCCACCCGTAACGGGGATATCAAGCAGCGTTGGTCCATCACTGGGCCGGTTGCTTGCGATCTTCTCCATGGCGGCCGGGCCGATGGTGGAAAGGAGTGCGACGACAGCCGTGGGTGCGGTGGTCTCGTACACGCCGCCCGGACCAAAGAGGACTGACTCGGCCTGCTGCGCCGTTGCCACCATGACCAAGACCACGTCCGCGGCCGGTGCCGCGCTCAATGAGTCGGACGTTTCCAGCTCATGCGAGCGTGCTTCGGCCAACCTCTCAGGCGAGGTGTCGACGACGGTGACGGTGCCTGCCGCCGCGGCGCGGACGGCCATCGGCAGGCCAATGGCGCCAGCGCCAACAAACGTGATCTTGGGGGTGCTCATGGTGGCAACCTTTCGGTGAGGGGTGGGGTGCTGCTTCGTGTTTGCCTACGCGGCAGCGATGGCTTGAATCTGGGTGATGGTGGTAAAGATGGCCACGGCGGCGTAGAAGACCACGGCGATACCAAGGGCAACCATGCGTGGCCGGCTGATGCGGACCACCTTGTGGAGCTTGCGGTTGACCTGGATGAGCAGGGCGCAGTACACCACCATGACGCCGCAGTTGAGTATTGCGGCCATGGCCAGCAGGGTAATCGGCTGGGTTACGCCGGCCCCCAGGATCACGATGCCTAGACCGACCATGGTCCACACGGAGACCGAGTAGATCTTGGCTTCGGTCCAGAACTTGTGTTCACGCAGGTAGCTGACTGCCAGGACATCTGCCACCACGCGGGCGACGATATCCACTACGGCCAGGTTGGCGAACATCAGAGCAACAGTGCCGATAAGCAGGTAGAAAGTCTGCAGGACACCGCCAAATTGCTCGCCAATCACACTTGCCTGAAATTGGATGAAGGAAAGGTCGCCCTTGCCCTCGTAGGTGCCCACGGGAATCAGCCGGTAAGCCAGGAGGGAGAAGATCACGATGGTGAACAACCCGATCACGAAGAACGACCAGAACTGCTCGGTCTTCGCGTTCTTCCACCAGATCTTCCAGTTGGCAGTGTTCTCCGGGGTCATCTTGAACTGGGTTCCCGTGCCGGAACCGGCTTCCTCATGACCAGTGATGGGGGAGACGATGCGCGGAGCGTGAGCTCCCATGCCCCAGCCTTTGTCCCTGATGTAGTTGCTGACAGTAAGGTTCAGGGCTCCACCGCCACCTGCGAACACCATCGCCGTGACCAGGAATGCTGCCGAGATGCCGTCGGGCATCCGGAATGCCCCCTGCACAGTGGCGGAGGGCAATGCGGCCCACGGCTCCCATCCGATGACGAAAAGGATGATGACGACGGCGAAGATGAGGATGGCGATCACCTTGAGGAACTCGAGGCGCTCGACGGTTTTGTAGACGATGGGGGAGAGCGTCAGTACCAGACCAATGAGTACGAGGCCCCCGATGGAGATCCATTGGACATTGCCCTGCCCGCCGGCGGTGAAGGTCACCATGGTGGCAGCGCTGCTCATCCAGCCCGGCCAGGCGAAAGGAATGACTGTCATGATGACGAACATGGGTGCCCATCCGCGCCATAGGCGGGTAAACCCAGTAACTGCGGTTTCGCCTGTGGCCAACGTGTAGCGGGCTACTTCGGTGTTGATGAAGTACTGGAGTCCCAATCCGACGGCGGCCGCCCACAGGAAGGTAAGGCCGACCTGACTGGTGATGTAGGGGTGGGAGATGTACTCGCCGGACCCGATGCCGACAGCGACCAGGATGACACCCGGGCCGAGCATCTTGCGGAGCGCGACGGGTTTGGGCAGTTCAGCCCATCGGAGGGCCGGGAGTCGGCCTGTCTTCTGGCGTCCGGCGGAACCGGAGGCTTCGTCGCCTTTCAACCCCTTGCCGGATGTGTGTGGATCATGCAATGTCATGGCCTCGAGCTCATTCTCGTTAGGTGTCCTTGTGCGCCTCTGCTGCGGGCCGACGTTGGCCGTAGCTGGCGATGACGGCAATCCCGGGCTGGTGCCGGTCAACTGCCACATTCGAATGTGATGCCGCTAACAGCGGCTCTCCATGAATGCTAAGGAGAAATTCCTATCTAGCACAAATACCAATCGCTCATGGTTTATATGGAAAATTAGATAAGACGTTATATTGCACTCGCCTCGCTGCCAGCCTCTGGCAGCACTTCGTCGAACACTTCCAAGACCCGTGCCAGGGCGGGGGAGCTATTGTCCTTTCGCCAGGCGATGGCTGCGTGGAGCCAGACGGGATCACCTGCTAGTGGGAGGTAGGCAACGCCGGTTGGCTGGACGTGCTGGACGGATGTCAGGGTTAGTGTGGCGCCGGCGCCAGCGGCAACCAGGGCGAGGATGGTGTACGAGTCCGGAGCTTCCTGAACGATTCTGGGCGTTATCCCCACGCGGGCGCAGGATTCGACAAGCGCTGCCCTGAGGGAGGAGCCCCCTTCTGCCGGAAAGCTGATGAACGGGACATCGGCCAACTGAGCCAAAGACACTTCCGCCTCGCCTGCAAGGGGGTGTGACGACGGCAGGGCGCAGATGAGGCGCTCGTGCTCGACAATGCGGAAATCCACCTCCGGATGGTTGATGGGAAGCCGGACGAAGCCGAGGTCCAACTGGCCGTTCACCACTTGGTCGAGTGCTGCATACGCATACGTTTGGCCTTGCAGGACAAAATCGATCCCGGGATAGCGGCGTCGAACCTCCTGCGCCAAGGGCGGAAGGATCTTACTGCTGGACGCTCCCGCAAACCCCAGCCGCACCCTCCCGAATTCACCGGCAGTGAGCGACTGTGCAGCAGCTTGTGCAAGTTCGACGTCGGCCAGCACCTTGCGGGCGGGGCCAAGTAGTCGTTCGCCGGCGTCGGTCAATGTCACCGATCTGGTGTTGCGGTTGAAAAGTTTGACCTTCAACTGCTTCTCCAGTTGTTGGATGCGATAGCTCAAGGGTGGCTGGGCGATTTGCAGTCTTTCTGCGGCGCGGCTGAAGTGCAGTTCCTCCGCTACCGCCACGAAAGCCTCGAGTTCCTTGAATTCCATGCGCGCGTCCTTCGTTTGACGGTGGTATGCGGGCGGCGGTGCATCCCGATTAACCATATATCTATGCATTGTATAAGAGGGGGCCTGATTAGTATTGGACGCAGCATAGTTGCTTTGGGAAGGTTGACGCAGCAGAACGTAACCTCTTGCGTATTAAAGGAGCTTCCCGGTGACCATTCAAGACTCGGCAACGCCGCCGAAAGCTGCTGCCAGGACCAAAGACAAAACGCTTTCAATGAAGGAAGCGATCAGCCGATACGTCCACGACGGAGACGTGGTGGCAATCGAAGGCTTTACCCATGCCATTCCCACCGCGGCAGGGCATGAAATTATCCGGCAGCGCAGGAAGAACCTGACACTTGTCCGCATGACAGCTGACATCGTGGTAGATCAGATGCTTGCCGGCGGATGCATCGCCACGCTGGTCTCCTCATTCGTAGGAAACTCATCGGCGGGCTCGCTGGGGGAAATTCGCCGCAGGATAGAACGGGCAGATCCGGAGCCCTTGGACTACCAGGAGTACAGCCACTACGGCATGATTTGCCGCTACCTGGCAGGAGCGCAGCGGTTGCCCTTCTATCCGCTGCGGTCATACTTCGGATCTGACCTCCCGAGAATCCAGCAGGGGATGCGTAAAGTAACCTCGCCATTTCCCGATGACGATGGTGCCTTCGAAGAAATCTATGTTGTACCGCCCATTAATCCCGATGTGGCAATCGTCCATGCCCAACGCGCCGACCGCTCTGGCAATGTCCAAATGTGGGGGTTGACCGGTATCCAGGCAGAGGCGGTCTTCTCAGCGAAGCGCGCGATCGTCGTGGTCGAAGAAGTGGTGGACGATGACGTCATCCGCGCAGATCCCAATCGCACGGTGATTCCCGCGTTGGCAGTTGACGCAGTGGTGGAATGCCCGGGGGCTACGCACCCGTCCTTTTCCCAGGGCTATTCCGACCGCGACAACGATTTTTACCGTGCGTGGTCAGGCATCAGTGGCGACAAGACGTTGTTGTCGGCCTGGATGGAGGAATGGATCTACGGGACCGCTGACCATACTGAATATTTGGCCAAACTGGGTTCGTCAACACTGAGCCGCCTCGGCGTCGGTCAAGCGCTAAGCGGGCGAATCAACTACGGAACAAGACTCGAACCGGCCCTGGATGCCGATCACCACGTTAAGGAATCGAAATGACGTCAGTAGCAGAAGGCGTAGGCGTCACGGCCACGGAGTTGCTCACTGTGGTGGCATCCCGGGAGTTGGCTGGCCGGCACACTGTTTTTGCCGGAATCGGGCTGCCTACGTTGGCCGTGTCCTTGGCCAGTATGACCACTGAACCCAACCTGGAAATCGTGTACGAATCCGGTGTCTGCGGTGCCCATCCGTCCCATCTGCCAGAAACGATTGCGGACTCGGTGCTCATTACAGGAGCTGAGGCGGTGCTGTCCATGTCCGTACTCTTTGGCTATGTACTCCAGGGCGGCCACATCGACGTCGGATTCCTGGGCGCTGCTCAGATTGATCGATGGGGAAACCTCAATTCCTCCGTCATTGGCCCGTGGGAGCAGCCCAAGGTGAGGCTGCCTGGGTCGGGTGGAGCCGTTGAAGTGGCCGCGAACTCCAAGGAAGTCTTTGTTGTTATGCGCCGCCATGACGCGCGCACGTTTGTTGAGAGTCTGGACTTTTGCACGTCTCCCGGGCCGGACCGTGCTCTGGCTGAAGGTGGACGGGTGCGCGGCGCCGGTGTGACCAAGGTGGTTACCGAGCTTGGCATCCTGACGCGATCCGGCGTTCATGATGAACTGAAGCTCTCGGCGGTGCATGAAGGTGTTTCCGTTGACCACGTTTTGGCCAATACCGGCTGGGATTTGAAGGTGGCGGAGGACTTCCAGGTTACTCCTCCACCAACTGCCGAAGAACTGCGCTTGTTGCGGACGGAAATTGACCCCCGCAGGGTTTACCTGCGCTGACTCCGAAGGAAGACAGTCTCATAATGAAGATTGAACGCATTGTAGCGATTCCCTACGAAATCCCCTACGTCAGGCCTTTGAAGTTTGCCAGCGGTGAAGTCACTACTGCGGATCATGTCTTGCTGCGGATCCACACGGACACCGGCATAGTGGGGGTGGCCGATATTCCGCCCAGGCCTTATACCTATGGGGAGACCCAAGCCTCTATTGTGTCCGTCATCAACGGAATCTTTGCGCCTGCACTGATCGGGATGGACCCGTTTAACCGTCAATCGGTCCAGCAGACCCTGCGCCGCACCGTCCATAACAACACTGCCAAGGGGGCAGTGGACATTGCGCTTTGGGACGTCATCGGACATGCCACGGGCGCTTCCGTGTGGAGCCTCCTTGGTGGGTACGCTCCCAGCATGCGGGTTAGTCACATGCTGGGCTTTAAGGAACCCGAACTCCTGTTGGAGGAAGCCCAACGTTTCGGTTCCGAGTATGGGGTTACCACCTTCAAGCTCAAGGTGGGGCGGCGTCCCATAGCACTGGATATCGAGGCCTGCCACGTCCTCCGTGAAGGTCTGGGGGAGGACGTACAGATCTACCTGGATGCCAACCGCGGCTGGACGGCCAATGAGGCAATCGAAGTCCTGCGGCGCACCGAAGGACTGGGCTTGGCCTTCTTGGAAGAACCCTGTGATGCCAAGGAAGCCATGGGCAGGCGACGGTTGGTGGAGCGATCAACCATTCCTATTTTTGGCGACGAAAGCGTACCGACTGCCGGCGATGCTTCGCGGGAACTGCTGTCAGGCGGGTGTGACGGCATTTGCATCAAGACAGCACGGACAGGATTTACGGAGTCCCAAGAGGTTCTGGGACTGTCCACGGGGCTCGGTGTTGATGTCTATATGGGCAACCAAATTGATACCCAAATCGGCACCATTGCCACCGTTGTGTTTGGCGCTGCCCATGAAGCTACCAGCCGTCGCGCGGGTGAGCTCTCCAACTTCCTGGATATGGCGGATGACCTCTTGGCTGAGCCCTTGGTGATTCGGGATGGCCGCATCGAAGTGCCGGAAGGCCCCGGCGTCGGAGCCGCGATCGATGAGGAAAAACTGGCCCACTACCGAGTTGATGGTGCATGATGCGTGCAATTCTCAAAGCGAAGCCAGAGCGCGGCGTCGAATACCGCACCGATTACCCGGAACCGACGGTCGATGCAGGTCAGGTCAAGATCCGCATAGCCGCAGCATCTGTGTGCGGCACGGACCGGGAACTCTATGAGTTCTCGCCTATGGCCAAAGCATTCAACCTCAACATCCCGGTGGTCTTGGGGCACGAATGTGCGGGAACGGTCATGGAGGTAGGGCCGGGTGTGGAAAGCCTTCGGGTTGGTGACACCGTGGCGCTCGAATCCCACGTGGCATGTTGGAACTGTTACCCGTGCAAGACAGGCGATGCCCATAACTGCCTGAATATGGAGCTTCTGGGCTTGCACCTGGACGGGGGCTTCGCCGAGCGGTTGGTGGTGCCTGCCACGGCCTGCTTCAAATTGCCAGAAGGCTTTCCCCTGGAACAGGGGGCTCTTCTTGAGCCTGCAGGTGTGGCAATGCACGCGATCCAACGCTCCAAAGTGGACATGTCCGGCGCCGATGTCCTCATCACGGGTGGTGGGCCAGTAGGACTCTTCATCGCCGCGATTGCCAAGGCCCTTGGTGGCGGCCAAGTGGTGGTGGTCGAGCCCAATGAGTATCGCAGGAGCCTCATTGATGGCCTGGGAGCCACGTCCGTGACGCCCACGGACGACGTCGCCGGGATCTGCCGCGAATTGTCCGGACCGAAGGTCGGATTCGATGTTGCTTTCGATGCCTCCGGAGTTCCGGCAGCTTTGGCGTCGCTCTTCGAAGCAGTCCGCAAGGAGGCCACTGTCGTCGCCGTCGGAATTCCAGGCAGGTCCCTTGAACTCGACGTCGCTGCCCACCTCATCAAGAAGGGCCTTACATTTACGGGTAGTTTCGGGCGTTCCCTATGGGGGACTTGGGAGCAGATTGCTGAGCTTGTGGCGGGCGGAAAGCTCGATTTGTCTTCGTTCGTCACTCATCGGCTTCCGCTGTCTGCCATGGATGAAGCCATTGGGCTCCTCTCCCAGGATGCCTGCAAGGTGCTGCTGATCCCGGAGCTTCCGGATCACGAAAAACAGGCCGCCCCATGAACCGGGACGCAAGTTTCCCACGTTACAGCGAGCTGCTCAATCGTACTGACGCACCGCCCGGCAGCAGTTGGGGCATCTTTGGCGCCGCCGACGAGTTGGGAACATTGAACTTCCTGACCCCGGAGCATAGGAAACAAGCTGCCGGATTGGTGGCCTCGGGCAATACGCATTCACTGGATCTCCCGCTTGATGCTTTCCCAAAGCCACTGATCTCTCATCGGGGCTCCTTGGAACACAATGTCTTCGGACTCAACGAGTTTCATCGGGACGACCGCATCGACAACCTCTTTCCCCAAGCCACCAGTCAGATTGACGGGCTGAGGCACTTTGGAAACCCTGACTACGGTTTTTACAATGACGCGGACGCCAACAAGCTCATCGCTGGGGATCCAACCCTGGGCATCCAACGGTTTGCCGAGCATGGCATAGCCGGCAGGGGAGTCCTACTGGACGTTGCCCGGTACCTGGAACACACTGGTGAGCCCCTTGACTTCAGCCAACCCCGGGCTATCCCGGTCAACGTTTTGGACGCCACTGCCGAGTACCAGGGCGTCAGCCTGATGTCCGGCGACATCCTCATGGTGCGCTTTGGTTGGGTCGGTCACCGTCTGGAGCAGCAACATTTAAACGCCTTGGACGACGGTGCTCCGCTGGTATCCGTCGGGCTGGAACCCAGCCACGCCACAGCTGAATGGCTCTGGGACCACCAAGTTGCCCTTGCCGCCGCTGACAATGTTGCACTGGAAGCGTGGCCGGCCTCCGGGTCCAAACTGACCGTCCAAGCTGAGATTGACGGGAAACTGGCGGCTTCCTCCCATACCGGCATGCTGCATCGCATTCTTATTCCACTCCTTGGCCTTGCCATTGGTGAACTCTGGTATCTGGATGAGCTGGCGCAGGCCTGCCACGACGACAAGCGCTACGACTGCATGGTGGTGGCAAACCCGCTGCGACTGCCCGGAGGCGTCGGCTCTCCCTCCAACGCGATGGCTATCCGCTAGGCATCGTCTACCCGATCAGGAAGAAATCATGGAATTGCTTAAGCAACGAACGGCTGTCATCACCGGTGGCGCCAACGGACTGGGGCTGGCGACTGCTGTCGCTTTCGCCAAGGAAGGCGCCAACGTTGTTATTGGCGATCTCGATGCCGAACAGGCCGTCAAAGCCGCAGCCGGCCTGGGCATTGGCGACCGCGCCATGGGCATCGGCTGCAACGTCACCTCAACGGACGACGTCGATCGTCTCGCCGCAGCGGCCCGCGACGCCTTCGGAGGCCTCGACGTGTGGGTGAACAACGCCGGATTTACGCGTGACGCCACCATGCGGAAGATGTCCGAGGATGATTTCGACGCCGTCATTTCAGTCCACCTGAAAGGGGCTTGGTTGGGGACCCGCGCTGCTGCGAACATCATGCGGGATCAACCCAACGGCGGCTCCATCATCAACGTCTCGTCCATTTCGGGCAAAGTAGGCAACCCCGGGCAGACCAACTACAGTGCGGCCAAGGCTGGCATCGTTGGCCTGACCAAATCTGCGGCAAAAGAGGTCGGTTTTGCCGGAGTAAGGGTAAACGCCGTGCAGCCGGGCATCATTCGCACAGCACTTATCGACTCCATGAAACCTGAAGTCCTCGAGTCCAGGTTGGCCGAGGTTCCTCTGGGCCGTTTTGGTGAACCGGAAGAAGTGGCGTCTGTGATCCTGTTCCTGGCCAGTGACATGTCCAGCTACTTGACCGGTACGGTGCTGGAAATCGCCGGCGGACGAAACATCTAGGACGAAGGAAACCCATGAATCAGGCTTTTGTGTACGACGCCGTGCGCACGCCCTTTGGCAAGTTCGGCTCCGGTCTTGCTGCTGTCCGTCCCGATGACCTAGCTGCCCACGTGGTCCGTGAGTCCGTGAAGCGGGCTCCGGGGTTGGATGTTGAGCGGATTGACGAGGTGGTGTTCGGTAACGCCAACGGTGCCGGCGAGGAAAACCGCAACGTCGCCCGCATGGCCACGCTCCTGGCTGGCCTGCCGGTCTCCATTCCGGGTACCTCGGTCAACCGGCTCTGCGGGTCCTCGTTGGACGCGGCGATCATTGCTTCGCGGCAGATCAACGCCGGTGACGCTGAGTTGATGCTGGTGGGTGGCGCCGAATCCATGTCCCGTGCGCCGTGGGTGCTGCCGAAGACGTCCAAGCCCTACCCGGCTGGCGACATGACCTTGGCGTCCACCACGCTCGGTTGGCGTTTGGTGAACCCGGCCATGAACAAGGACTGGACCATCTCCTTGGGCGAGGCCACCGAACGGCTCCGCGAGAAGTACGGCATCACCAGGGAACGGCAGGATGCCTTTGCGGCCGACTCCCACAATCTGGCCGACGCTGCGTGGAACGAAGGTTTCTACGACAACCTTGTGTCACAGGTTCCCGGCACGGACCTCGTCCGTGACGAGGGAATCCGCGCCGGTTCGTCTGCGGAGAAGCTGGCCGGATTGAAGACCGTGTTCCGGGCTGAGTCTGACGGGCCCGACGGCGGTACGGTCACCGCCGGGAACGCCTCGCCGTTGTCTGATGGTGCTTCGGCGGCGTGGATCGGCTCAGAGGCTGCTTCGTCCATGCTTGGTCTTGAACCCCTGGCCTGGATCGCGGGCCGCGGTGCGCACGGCAATGATCCCCAGTTCTTCGGATTCGCCCCGGTGGAGGCCGCTAACAAGGCCCTCGCGAAGGCGGGCATCGGCTGGGACCAGGTTGGCGCCGTCGAACTTAACGAGGCTTTCGCCGCGCAGTCGCTGGCGTGCGTTGACGCGTGGGGGATTGACCCCGCAATCGTGAACCAGCACGGTGGTGCGATCGCGATGGGTCACCCGCTGGGTGCTTCCGGTACCCGCATCCTGGGCACGCTGGCCCGTTCCCTGCAGGCTTCAGGGCAGCGCTGGGGCGTCGCAGCGATCTGCATCGGCGTGGGCCAAGGCCTGGCCGTGGTGCTCGAAAACGTCACCGCCGGCGTGGAGCAGTAATCGTCGGCACGGAGGTGGGGCGGGGAGTAGATTTCTAAAGGCATGGACCATGACCGCAGGAGGGAGCAAAGTGCCACGTGCACAGAGGGTGACCGCGTCCGACGTCGCAAAGGCTGCGGGAGTTTCCAAGACCACCGTGAGTTACGTGCTCAACCAGACGCCAAACCAGTCGATTCCGGAACACACTCGGCTGCGGGTTCTGGAAGCGGTCCGCGAACTGGACTATACGTCGCTTGCGGCGGCCCGGGCGCTCCGGATAGGTCGCAATGACACGGTCTTGTTTGTACTTCCGGATTGGCCGCTAAGCCACGCGCTGTCGAGGGTTATCGAGCAGGTCACAGAAGGGCTCGCGCTGCATGGGCTGTCCCTGCTGCTTCAGCGACCCAGCCCCGGACGCTCCCTGATTTCCCAGTGGCGGGAACTCGCACCAGCGGCGCTCATGACTGTTGAGGCAATGGACGCTGGAGATGAGCTGCTCATCAGAGAATCCGGCACTGTGGTGGTGGCCGCTGCTACTGCAGAATTTGGGATCAGGCAGGAGCTCATCGGTGCGATGCAGGCAGAATACTTGGCAGGGCGGGGTCATAGGCACCTTGCCTATGCACGCGTTCTGGATCCCAAGTTGGAGACGCTAAGCGCTGAGCGATGGCATGGATTCAGGAATGCCTGCCATCGTTTGGAGCTCGGCGAGCCCGTGGAGCTGGGCTTTGACCTCAGCGTTGATGGGTCTGTCAGTGCCTTGAAAGGCATGTCTGAAACTGCTGCCTATGTCACCGGAATGGCCACGTACAACGATCAGATTGCTGCAGCGGTCCTGGCTGGTATGCGGCGGCTCGGGAAGAACGTTCCCTTTGACCTGGCCGTTGTTGGGGTGGACGATGAACCGTTCGCTCAGTTTGCCGAGCCACCCCTGACCACGGTCAGGCAGAACCACACCCTCTTCGGACGCTATCTGGCGGACCGGGTTGCATCCGCCATCGGCGGCGAGGAGATGGTCAACGACGCCAAGCCGGACGTGCTTTCGATGATAATCCGTGAGTCTGCCTAGGCTTTAAATGGCCCGCTTTTATATTGATTTTGCATAACTCATCCTCGAATAAATATTGGACGCCGATACATGGCTGGTCAGATACTGGATGAACGATTCGAAAGGAATTTCCCATGGCTTACCTTCGCCTTCATCACGTCAATGTCACCTCGGATGACATGCACACACTTAGCGACTTCTACCGCGATGCCCTCGGCCTGCCCCTGCTGCCATCGCCGAAGATGATCGCGACTACCCATGCCGCTGAATCCGGACAGACGGACGGCGACGCCGAATGGGAAGAGGGGGCACGCTTCTTCGAGGCCGGCGATCCCGAAGAGCTGCAGGTGCACGCCACCCGGCGTCAGGCTTACCTTGCTCTCCAGGAAGGGCATACTGTCAACCCGCTGGTAGGTGGCCACTTCGCCTTCCGCACTGATGACATTGAGGCGATCAAGGCCCGGCTGACGGAACACAACATTCCCTTCGATGACTGGGGAATCTGGTCCGTGGAGGGTTGGCACCAGATCTTCCTGACCGATCCGGCCGGAAACATGATTGAGATCCATCAGGTTAAGGACACCGGGAAGTAGTTGGCTGCCTGCCCCACCTGCGCTACGGGAGCGCAGGTGGGGCGCCTTTGGCAAAAGCGGACTGTGAATCACGCGGGCTTCTGATTTCGCTTTACTTAATCGAATCAGTAGTGGTGCGAAGCTTACTGACTGGACACCGTGATGGCCCTCGCCGTCGCAGGCCGCTAACACCCACGGAAAGTACACCGGCTCGAGCGCCGTTCAGTTCACAGGGCGGCGCACGCCGGCGCAACCACTCGGACGAGAGTTTCCATTGAGCGTGCCGTCCGGGCATATTTACAACGGAGTAGTAATGACCCATACGGAAACAAGGGCAGTTCTTCAATCAGCCGAAGAGGGTGCACCTGAAAGAAACATCAGGCTTACTGGCCAACAGGTCGGCAAGTGGTTCATCGCCAAATATATAGCGGCCCTGATCGGCGTCTACCTGGCGCTGGTCACTCCAGCCTCCGTGACCATCGCCCTGCGGGTTGGGCAAATCGACCCCGAAGGCAAAGCAGGGTCCTTTGCCCTTGTTTCCGCGGTCGGTGCGGGTGCCGCGCTGATATCCAATCCCATCTTCGGTGCCTTGAGTGATCGTTCGACGTCCCGCTGGGGACAGCGCCGCCCGTTCCTCATTGTGGGGTTCACCTGCGGTGCGCTGGCACTCCTGGCGATCGGCTTCGCCCCGTCCATCTTGTGGGTTGCCGTAGGTTGGGCCGCTGCGCAGTGCGCGTTCAATGCAGCGCTGGCGGCCATCATGTCCGTTCTTCCGGAACGGGTTCCGGTGGCGCTGCGCGGCCGCGTTTCCGGGTTCATGGGCATGACGGGACAGATGGGAGTGGT
Organism: Arthrobacter sp. yr096; assembly: GCF_900108925.1. Classification (NCBI taxonomy): domain Bacteria; kingdom Bacillati; phylum Actinomycetota; class Actinomycetes; order Micrococcales; family Micrococcaceae; genus Arthrobacter; species Arthrobacter sp. yr096. The sequence goes on from NZ_FNYI01000003.1 coordinate 121,328, forward strand.
GGGCGGAACTTTTCTCATCCAATTAGTGGGCACATCCGGCGCTTCCATGTTCATCTGGCCCACCCTAGTGGGTGCCCTCATGGTCCTTCCCTTCGCACTTACCCTTCGTGAGGTCCCCAAAGCCCGGGGAGAGCGCGTCAGGGAGACCGCGCGCACGGTGCTCAGTTCCTTCTGGATCAACCCTCTGAAACACCCCGATTTCGGTTTCGCCTGGTTCGGCCGATTCTTCGCTTGGATTGCCCTGTACCTGCTGACCACCTACAAGACGTATTTCCTCATCGACCATTTGGGGTACACCACAGCTACAGTTGCGCCCGTACTGACGCTTGCCATGTTCGTGCTGGCGCTTGCCATTGCGGTATCCAGTATCGGCGGCGGATGGTTGTCTGACCGTATCGGTCGCAGGAAGCCCTTTGTCATTGCTGCGTCCCTGTTGTTCGTGATCGCCATGGTGATCGTCGCGATGTCAAGCACCGTGGAGATGTTCCTCGTCGGAATGGTCATCGCCGGGTTGGGCAACGGCCTCTATCTCGGCGTCGATTTGGCGCTTATTGCGGAGGTCCTCCCGGACAGCGGAACCGCAGCGGGCAAGGGGATGGGAGTATTCAATCTCTCCAGCACCATCCCCCAAACTGTCGCCCCGGTGCTGGCGCCGGCGCTGCTGCTCATCAACGCTGACGGTAAAAGTGGCAACTACACATCCCTCTACCTCATAGCCGCGGGACTCGCGTTTGCAGGGGCAGTTCTCATTCAATTTATTCGAGGAACCCGATGACCGACGTAATCCCTCAAGCATCCATTGCCCGGAGCGACCCGTCATCATCGGGCGTCTCCCACGCTCGAGCCGCAGCACTGACCACAGGTGCGGACTACTGGACCACCAAGGAAGTGCCGGACATCGGACTGCGCTCCCTGCGGTTTGCGGACGGTCCGCACGGCCTCCGCGTCCAGAACGACGAGAACCCCGATCATCTCGGGCTGGAACGAAGTGCCCCCGCCACATGTTTTCCGCCTGCAGTTACCCTCGCATCATCTTGGGACCCCGCACTGGTTGAGGCCATCGGTGCGGCTTTGGGACACGAGGCCAGGGCCGCTGGCGTTGATGTGGTCCTCGGTCCCGGACTAAATATCAAGCGCAGCCCGTTGTGCGGCAGGAACTTTGAGTACTACTCCGAAGATCCGCTCCTGGCCGGCAGCCTTGCAGCTGCGGCAGTGCGAGGTCTCCAAAGCCAGAATGTGGCTGCCTGCCTGAAGCATTTCGCCGTAAACAACCAGGAAACCGACCGTCTTCGGATCAGTGCCGAGGTGGATGAACGTACCCTTCGCGAGGTTTACCTCAGGGCATTCCAGGTAGCCCTGCGGGAGTCTCAACCATGGTCCATGATGAGCTCGTACAACCGCATCAACGGGGTTTATGCCTCGGAGAATCGCTGGCTGCTCACGGACCTGCTGCGCGGAGAGTGGGGCTATGACGGAGTTGTGGTGTCCGACTGGGGCGCTGTGCACGATCCTGTAGCCGCCGTCAACGCCGGGTTGGAGCTCCGCATGCCGGGCAGACCGGAAGACGCGCGTGTCAGCGGCGCCCTGAAGAACGGCCTGATCCCGCCGGTCGTGCTTGAGCGAAGTGCGGAACGGCTCCTTCGCCTCGCCGCCCGGACCACGCAAGACAGCCCAAACCTGGCACTCGACCACGATACGCATCACGAGCTTGTAAGGCATGCTGCTGCTGAGTCCGCTGTCTTGCTGACCAACGACGGAACGCTGCCGTTGGACGTCTCAACGCCGCGGCGGGTGGCAATCATCGGCGAACTCGCCCGCACGCCCAGATATCAGGGTGCCGGCAGTTCGCGGGTGAACGCTTCGCGCGTAGTGTCTGCACTCGACGCGCTGACGGGCCGATTGGAGTCCGGCGGCTGGGTGGTAGATTTCGTGCCTGGATATCACTTGGACGCCGGCGCCGCATCGGCCGAGTTGGTCCAGGAGGCTGTCAATGCGGCCCGCGGCGCCGATGTGGTTCTGTTGTTCCTTGGCTTGCCCGGCGCCTACGAATCCGAGGGCGTTGACCGTACGTCGATAGATCTCCCGGAAGACCAGCTGGAACTTCTCCGCAGTCTTGGGCCCATGGACGTTCCCAAGATTGCCAGCCTCAGCAACGGCGCCGTTGTCACCACGGCGGCCTGGCGCTCGTCAGTCAATGCGATCGTGGAATTTTGGCTGACCGGACAAGCTCACGGGGACAGCATTGCGGATGTCCTCTTGGGAGATGCCGAGCCCGGTGGACGCCTGGCCGAGACCATTCCGGTGCGCCTTGAAGACACTGCGTCCTTCCTTTCGTTCCCGGGAGAGGCAGGGGAAGTCGTCTATGGCGAGGGGATTCACGTGGGCTATCGCTATCACGATGCGAGGGATCTCGCCGTGGATTATCCGTTTGGCCATGGACTTTCCTACACTACCTTCAGTTATTCAGACCTTGCTGTCAGTGTCCGCCCGCTCGAAGATCCCATCGCCTTTGAGGTGGAGGTGCTGGTCACCAACACTGGTATCCGTTCCGGCTCCGAGGTAGTACAGGTTTATGTGACGGATCATTGCTGTGGTGTGCAGACTCCGCCTCGCGAGCTGAGGGGGTGGAAGAAAATCAAGCTCGACGGCGGCGCTTCCGAGGTTGTTCGGATCCCCGTCCGCCGGGCCGATTTGGAGCACTGGCACAGTGGCGTAGGAGGCTGGGCATACGAGGGCGGACTGGCTACGGTTCACATCGGTTCATCGTCAAGGGACCTCAAATTGGCCGCGGACGTTGCCTTGCCGGGCAAAGCGATTGTGGTTCCGCTCAATCAGTGGTCCACGTTTGGGGACTTCATGGATCACGCCGTCATCGGGCCGCAGCTCAGGGCATTGGCCGAGAGCCGCGGCGGCTTCCGAGGCAGGATCGGTGACCTTCTCGGCGAAGAAGCAGGCCGTGCCAACGTTCTGGCTATGCCCCTTGCGACCATCGTTGAGTTCCCGGGCATCCCTCTGGAACCAGGAGATCTCCAAGATTTCATCAGCCGGCAGAACCAGTAGTTCCGCCCGCGGTATCGACTCAAGGAAAGGGATCCATCATAAGTGGCGTGGGATACAGAACGAACAAAAACCCAATTGCTGGACGCCGCCGTCTCGGAGTTCAGCGCCAAGGGACTGGCCGGGGCCCGCATGGACCACATCGCAAAGGCAGCCGGCGTCAGCAAGGAGCGCATCTACCAATACTTTGGCAATAAGGATGCGCTCTACGGTGCGGTGATAACGGCTGAATTGAACCGATTCTTCATGGGCCTCAGTATCGAGGGCAGCGGCGTAGCGGCAGTGGGCGATTTCGCGGGTCGCCTGTTTGACTTCCATGCAGCGGAACCCGGCACAGCCAAGCTTTTGTTCTGGGTAGGCCTGGAAGAGGGGGTGCCGGCAGGTCGCGAGGCCATTTGCAGGGAACAAACACCCCGACTCATAAGGGAGATGCGCCGGGCGCTCCCGGGTATTCTTGATCATGACGCCACTGACTTGCTTGTCACCATCCTGACTCTGTGCAGTGCGGGGGTTGTCTTGTCGCAGGTGGATCTATTGATGGCCGGGGCAGGGTCTGGACGTACTGACCGTCGCAGGAAAGCCATCGTGCTGGTCGCCACGCTTGCAGCGCAAGATCTGGCCACGAAAATGGCTGGCCAGCATGAGTAAGGCGGGCTCAACGGTCGCCCGTGAGGACTTGACGAACTTCCTTGTCATGGCTGACACATGCTTTGGGGAGGCTACGGCTCCCACGGTTGCTGGCATTGACTTGTTGGGGAAGCCAGCCCCGGCCCGGAACCGGCTTATTAGGAAGAGGTTTTACATCGGGCTGACACAGGAGGAGCATTGGGTTGAACCCACGGAACGCTCGGTATCGGCGTTCATGCGCTGGTGCGCCGAGCTTGTTGGGCCCCTTACGAAGCTAAGGGCGACAAAAAGCAGAACCATGGGAAGTGATCTCGGTCCGGCCAATACGCCGAAGAGCCCGGTCAGGGTCAGTGTTGCACAGATGATGGTGACCCCGGCGGATCCGAACCGATCTGCTGCGCAGGCGGCGATGAATGAGCCGAATACTGCTGCGTCGGTGAGGGAGAAACGAAAAGTTCCAGGATTGAGCCGCCGTTTTCGAACAGTGCGGTGAATTTCTGGGACGGCTGGCCCTGGCGTGAGGGGCGTGATTGCGGGCCGGCGTCATGGCGGTGGTGATCGTTCCGCCGACGCCGATGCCGGTGATGAACCGGGCGAGTCCGAGGAGTTCGGGGTTGGGAGCCATGGAGGCCATTACAGCCCCGATTGAGAAAACGGTGGCGGCAGCGGCCATGACTTTGTGGCGGCCAAAGCGGTCAGCGAGGCTGGTTCCGAGCAGCACTCCGGTCAATGCACCGAGATAGACGATGCCGCCCACTGTGCCGGTGGTCTGTTCGTCGATTCCAAGGTCTGGATCCTGGAGGGGACGACGGCCCCGAAGACGATGAGGTTGCAGCCTTCCACGACCGTGACGAACATGCAGAGGGGGACGATGGTGGAATTGGAAAGGTATGGCCGAGCGGAGCGGCCGGTTTGGGGCTGCCCGGTTGCTGGACTTGTCATGGTGGGGTCCTTGAACAGGAAGGGATGGCACGTCGTTCTGCCTTGGAGGGTTAACGTGTGATCACCCGGTGCTCCGACCAGATAAGTCCGGCCGCAACGGGAGTGAAGCTGCCGGCGTAGTGACCGAGCGCCTCACAGACGGGAGCCGTGGGATCAGCCACGGACCATCGTTGGTAAATGGCGTTGTATTCGATGCGCTTCGTACCCGGCTCGATCGTCAGGTTGCTGACCAGGTGGCGGGTGCGCGACGGGTTTGGAAACATGGTGGCGAAGAATGCTGCGATCTTTCGGCGTTCCTGCAACGGGGGGTTGTTTTTGAAGTGCAGTACGGCGTTGGCCAGCAGCGTTGCGGCTGTTTCCGGGTCCTGATTGTCTATGGCCCGGGTGTAGCGGGCCAGGCATTCTTCGATGGTGTAGCGTATCTCCGGCAGCTCCGGGGCGCTGCCGGAGGTCGGGAACGTGGTCACAGTGCGGCAGCGCTGAGACCGGACGTCTCAACGGCCTCGATCGGCGTGCCCAGATCCGAGAGGAAGTCGCGGACCAGCGTCTGAAGACCATCAACCCCGGCGACGCCGTAGATGTAGAAGTCGGGGCGGACGAGCACGGCATCGGCGCCGAGGGCATCGAACCACTGGCCATAGGCTCCGGTAGCGTCCACCGCTGTCGTATCCGAGGGCTCCTGGCCAAACTCGATGATCTGGAATCCGAGGCCTGTCAGTCCGCTGGCGGCATCTGAAGGCAGGTGGGTGCGGACGTCGGCATCTTTGAGCAGCAGTGTTCCGGAGGGAACGAAGACGTCATCGAAGAGCGTCTGTCCGGCCCTGGCCTGGACAGGGGCCTGGATGGAGAGCGTGCCACCGCCGGCGTCGGCACGGTGCAGGCCATCACCGAGTTTGGGCAGCGGGCGGGGAGGAATCGAGGCGCCGTCGGCGATGTCCTTTGCCATCGCTGCGTCCCGCGTGGCAACGGCGCCGGGATCGGTCAGGCAGATGACTTCTCCGAGCTGCATGGACCGGTCGATGAAGTGGCGGACATGTTCGGAGCGTTCCGGGCCGTAGCTGTCCAGCAGTGAATCGGGCGCCAGGTCCCGCAGGATCAGGTCGAGCTTCCATTCGAGGTTGGCAACATCGCGCAGACCCGAGCACATGCCTTGCCCGGCGAAGGGTGGCATCAGGTGCGCGGAGTCTCCGGCCAGGAGCAGGCGGCCGCGGCGCCACTCGTCGCACCAGCGTGCCTGGAAAGTGTAGACGGTGTGGCGTTCCATTTTGGCGGTCTCGGGGGTGACGCCCCACGGCCGCAGGAGTTCCCACGCCCGTCTTTCGTTGTTCAGTTCGTCCTTAGTCTCGTGTTCGAGGCGCATGAATTCAAAGCGTCGGCGCCCGGGGCCGCCCGGGACGACGGTGGTGGGCCGATCGGGGTCGCAGAATTGGGACGCGGGAGGGCTGATCTGCAGCGGCGTCACAGGGATGAGGTCTACGACGAGCCAGTCGTGGAAGTATCCAAGGTCGGTCATCGGTGTGCCGATCCAGTCCCTGACCTTACTGTTGGCGCCGTCGGCGCCGACGACGTAACGGGCGTTGAGCTCGCGGCGTTCGTCGGCGGCGTTGCGGATCTGCAGCAGGACCCTGTCTTCAGTTTCGGTGTGGGTGATAGCTTCCCATCCGCGCAGAATGGTCACCGAGGGAAGGGCCATGACCTTGGCGTCGAGGAAGTTTTCCATTCCGGGCTGGTAGAAAAAATTGCTGACATTCCAGCCGGAGGGACCGGCTCCGCGCCAGTCCAAGTGCAAGAGTGTCTCTTGATTGGCGTTGCGCCATTCGTAGAAATCGTCGTAGGGCTCTACAACCTCGGCCATGATGTCCGGCCCGGCTCCTACTGACTGGAAGATGCGGCCGATTTCGTCGTCGAAGTGTACGGCCCGGGGGAGCGGGTAGACCCTTTCCTGGCGTTCGATCACGGCCACGCGGTGACCGCGTCGGCCCAGTTGCAGGGCGAGCAGTCGCCCGACGGGTCCGTAACCGACGATGACTACATCGAAGTGCTCGTCTTGAGCTGCCGTAGTTTGGGCGTCTTTGCCCGGTGAGTGGCTCATGGGTGTTTGCTCTCCGCTTCCATCGCTGTTTCCCAGAGGAAATGCTCACTGTCCGCTTGGCGGACACGTGTACGTTTTATTGAAACGATGGTGACAGAAGGCGAAGAGGCGTGTCAAGAGTCACGCGGTGGGGGCTGAGTAATTTGGTTCAGGCCTTAGGGTTTCAGGGACTTTGCCGGCCGGGACTGCCAGCGCGCCCAGTCCTTCCCGACGGCTGCGGCCGCCTCCTGCAGCATGGGCAGGTACTCGGAGGTCAGCTTTTCCACGCTCGTTTCCTGAGCCTGGACTGTAATGTTCATCGATGCGCGAACCGCATTTTCGCCGTCGCGCACTCCTACGGAGATAGAGCGGACACCCGGGGCCAGTTCCTCGTCCGCCAGCGCCCACCCCCGATGGCGGACGTCTGCAAGAATCTGCAGGATGCGTTTCTCATCCAGCTGGCTTGGTGCCGGTACGCTTGATCGGGAAGGCTGAGACAAGACCCGCAGTGCGTCCTGAGGGGCGAGGGCGGCGAGGAGAATTTTTCCCTGGGAGGTCAGCATCGCTGGGAATCTTGTCCCTACGTCAACCCTGAGTGCGATCAGTTTGGGCACGGCGACCCGGGCTACATAAATGATGTCGGAGCCATCGAGCTGAGCCATGGAGGAGGACTCGCCGGTCTTTCCCACAAGATCTTCCAAATGGGGCCGGGCCATGTCCCAGAGCCCGAGTGCCCCGATGTAGGCCATTCCAAGCTCCAAGACCTTAGGTGTCAGGGTGAAGGCGCCATTGGTTGCCCTGACATAGTCGAGCTCTTCCAGGGTGAGAAGGATTCTTCTGGCCGTGGGGCGTGCCAGGTCCGCGGCCTGTGCCACCTGACTCAGGCTCATATGCGGCTGGTCTGTTGAAAAGCACCGCAGGACATCCAAGCCGCGCGCCAAAGCCTCTATGAAGTCTGGACCTGTTCCCCGCTGCGCCATCGCGCACCTCCTTTTGCTTTTGGTGAGCCTTGACACATCCGCGCCAAAAGCTCATTCTATAAATATCTCACATCTTCGGACGGTTGTCCGCTAGACGGACGGTGAGTTTGAAGCCGAAAGGAACCACTGTGACCAGCCACTCCCATCTGGAGGCCGCCAAAGCCCGGACGGCCCGCCCCCTGGACGGGATCATCATCGCCGACTTCTCCCGCGTTCTGGCCGGGCCCTATGCCACCATGCTCCTGGCTGACATGGGCGCCGAAGTCATCAAAGTCGAAAGCCCGGGCGGGGATGACACCCGCTCGTGGGTGCCCCCGGTCCGGCCCGACGGAGTGTCGACCTACTACTCGGCCATCAACCGCAACAAAAAATCCGTCGTGCTGAACCTGAAGGAAGCGGACGACCTCGCCGCGGCCAAGGAGCTCGCCGCCCGCGCCGACGTCGTCATCGAAAATTTCAAGCCCGGCGGACTTAAACGGTTCGGACTGGACTACGGCTCGGTCAGGGAACGCAACAAGGCCGTCATTTACTGCTCTATTAGCGGATTTGGCACGGCCGAAGGCGCCGACCTTCCTGGTTATGACCTGATCGTCCAAGCGATGTCCGGGCTCATGAGCCTCACCGGTGACCCAAATGGGGAACCCTACCGCGCCGGCATCAGCGTCTTCGACGTCATGGCAGGGCTGCATTCGACCATCGGCATCCTCGCCGCCCTGCACCACCGCAACCGCACCGGCGAGGGTCAAAATATAGAGACGAGCCTTATGGCCTCGGCCATGAGCGGGCTTGTCAATCAAACCTCCGCCTATGTTGCTGGGGGCGTCACGCCCTTCAGGATGGGCAACGCCCACCCGAGCCTGTTCCCCTACGAAGCATTGCCGACCAAGGACGATGACCTGATCATCACCGCCGGGAACAACGCACAGTTCCGTAAGCTCTGCGCCGTACTGGACGTGCCCGAACTCGCCGACGATGAGCGGTTTGCCGACAACGCCGACCGTACACGGCTCCGCGAAGAACTCCGCCCCCTGCTGGTGGAACGGCTGAAGACCCGGACCGCCGAAGAATGGTTCGGGAAGCTGAACAAAGCCGGCGTTCCCAACGGACCCATCAACACCATCAAACAAGGCGTTGAATACGCCCGGAATCTCGGGCTGCAGCCCGTGGTCCAGGTGGGCGCCGGCGCCAAAACCGTCCCGGGCGTGCGCAACCCTATTACGTTCTCTGCAACCCCGGCACGGTACGATCTGGCACCGCCGGAGCTAGGCGAACACACCGATGAGATCCGTGCCTGGCTTGCTGCCGCCGCCGTCCCGACCGCTTCAACCCCTGGAGAATCATGAATCCCACCCTCGAGCAGGAAAAGCTGCAGTTCCCGACTTCACTGGGAACCTCTTCCGCCACAGAAATCCGCCTCTTGGGCCAGGACCTCGCCGCGGACCTGATGGGCAAAGCCAGCTTCGGCGAACTCGCCTTCTGGCTCGTCGCCATGCGCCGCCCCACCACTGGCGAGCTGCGTGTCTTTGAATCCGTTCTAGTGGCACTTGCCGACCACGGTTTCACGCCCACAGCCATCGCCGCCCGGCTCACCTACCTGAGCGCCCCCGATTCCCTCCAGGGAGCCATGGCCGCCGGCCTGCTCGGCGGCGGCTCCCGGTTCCTCGGTGTCACCGAAGACTGCGGCCAGTTCCTCGCCACGACCCTCGCAGCCCACAAGGAGAACCTCCCGGACACCGATGCGGGATGGGATGACCTCGCACTGGGTGCCATCACCGCCCAGCGTGCTGCCGGCAAATTCGTCCCCGGACTGGGCCACCCGAACCACAAGGAGGGCGACCCCCGGACGCCGGTGCTGATCGGCATCGCCGAGGAGGAAGGCCTGCGCGGGCCACATCTGCGCCTGTTCGAAGCAATTGGCCGGATGAGCGAAAAGGCCCTTGGCCGCACATTGCCGCTCAACGGCGCTGGCGTCTGCGGTGCCGCTCTGGCCGACCTCGGCCTGCCACCCGAACTGCTCCGAGGTTTCGCCCTCCTCGCCCGCGCCGCAGGGTTGCTCGGGCAGATAGCCGAGGAACGGCGCAACCCCATAGCCAACGAGATCTACATGGCAGTGGACCGGAACGCCGTCTACGTCGACCCGCAGTCACCCGCAGCACTGGAAGACAACTAATACCAAAAGGGCCGTCACGGCCCGTAGCCGACCCCGGCCGCTCCCGGAGCACGCCGGCCGCAATCAAAGGAGATGCAATGGCTGAACTGACAGCCGTACTGGCCAGCACCCACCACCCGTTCTACCTCAAAGCCACCACCGCGCCCCCGGAAGAACGCATCCCTCAGGCCGACGAGTGGAAACGCAAGGTCGAGGCCTACCGGGAAACGCTCACCGCGGCCGAACCTGACATCCTTGTCATGGTCGGCGCGGACCACTTCCACCAGTTCTTTCTGGACAATTACCCGACTTTCATGATTGGCAAACAGAATAAATACGACGCCACCTTTTATAACGAGGAGCGCGAATTTGGCATCCCGAAGTACGTGCTCGATGGGGATGTTGCCTTCTCCAATTTCATGCATCAGGGCTTACTGGACCGCGGCTTCGACTTCTCGTTCAGCCACGAACTAAAAATCGACCATTCCATCATCTGTCCGATCATCACCGTCCGCCCGGACGCTGATCTGCCGGTGGTTCCGATCTACACCAACATCTTCGCTCCACCGCTGCCCTCGCCAAAACGGTTCTGGGACCTTGGCCGAGCCATCCGCCAGGTGATCAATGAATACCCGACGGACAAGAACATCGCGGCGATCGGCACCGGCCATCTGAGCCTGGAACTAGGCGGGCCCCGGCAGTTCGGCGAGCACGGGCCCGACCCGGAATTTGACCGCCAGGCCATTGAATGGCTCTCCACCGGCAACATCGAGGCCATCCTGGAAAACGTCACGCACGAATCCATGTCCGGGGCTGGCAACGCCACCCACGGCTTTATGGACCTGATCCTGATGATGGGCATCGCCGGCCCCGAAAACGCCGACTACGTGGACCAGCTGGATTTGTATCACACCAGGGAAATGTTCATGACGTGGTACCCGAACAAGAACGGGAGACAGGCCGCCGCAGCCGAGCAGTCCGCCGCCGTATCCGGCGGCACCGCCGGACCCGTCACTGCCAAAGTAGGTGTCACAGCGTGAGCAAGTACTACGTCAACAAATTCCTATACACGGTGGACCGCGACCCCCGATGGGTAGCACGCTACAAGGAAGATCCCGCCAGAGCACTCGCGGACTGGGAAAAAGACGTCGGCATATGGCTCAATGATGTCGAGAAAACCTCATGGGTGTCCTTCACCGACGAGGAACGCCAGGCGCTGATCAACCAGGACTACGTTTGGCTGTTCGAAAACGGCGCCCACTTCTTCCTTTCGCTGACACTCTTTGTCGCCGTCTTTGAAGAGGACTACACCAGAGAACATGGGCCTCTTTCCTTCCAAAGGGAATTTGCCGGAAAGCTGGACCACTGGCTGGGTAAGGACTACCCGTCCGTGGCCCTCTAAGGAACCAGCGGATGCCGATCCGGCGGTCTATTTGATTCGGATCACTCGGACCGGCTTTGAGGATGGGCCCTTCGCCAGGCTGCGAAAGGCCCGGAGTATGACGTGACGATGCGAACCTGGTGCGTTAGTGACCGTAACTGGAACCTATCCCCCGCTTCAACCCACCCTCTGGCCGTACCCGCCAGTTCGACGGAGGTCGCGTTCCGACTACTACAGGGCAATTAGTAGGCGGCCCCCGGCACTTCCCGGTTGGGTAGGTGTCAAGGTCCACGCAGGTTGGCCGGTACCTCGATTCAGCACGTTAGCTCGTGTAGGGGTCGGTGATGCCGATGTATTGGGTGGTGGTGTACTCGGCGACCCCTTTGGAGCCGCCCTTTGCGGCCGAGCCCTGACTGCTTGACCCCGCCGAACGGTGCCGCGGCATTGGAGTTCACGCCGGCGTTGAAGCCAACCATGCCGAACTCGATCTGTTCGGCCACGTGCAACAGCTTGTTGAAGTCCCGGCTGTGAAGGTAGGACGCCGCGCCGTCTTCGCTGGCGTTGGCCAGCCGGATGGCGTCCTCTTCGGTGCTGAACGTGGTGACCGCGGCGACGGGGCCGAAGATCTCCTGACGGAGGATGGCCGCATCGTTGGGGACGTTAGCCAGGATGGTGGGCTGGTAGAAGTAGCCGGGACCGTCAACCGGCGCGCCGCCGGTGACGGTGGTGGCTCCGGCGTCGACGGCGGCACTCACCAGGGGCTACCTTGCGGGTAGCCACGGCGAGCGGGAAATTCGATGGTGTGATCAGCAGGCACGGGCCCGCGGGTTTGCGTTGGACCAGAATTTTGTTCTTGCCCTTCGGCGAGGCGAGATAGCGGCCGTAATCACGGACAGTTTCTTCGGAGAACCATCGCAGGAATTCGGCGCCATAGGCGACTTCATTGTTTCTATTCCTTGTCTTTTTTGGCTCACCATGCAGGGCTGCCCGGCGCGGAAGGCCGGTTCCCGGATTTCAGTCAGGATGGATTCGGTCCCCTAACAGGCCGGCCACGCATCAGGAGACGTCGGCACGGTCAGGCCGGTTCAGCCAGGACACTCACCCGGTGACGCTCACCGCGGCGGCAGTAGCGCAGTCTGGGGCGTCCAATCAGCGAATCTCAGGTGACGTTCAGCGAGAGAGGGCCGGATTCACCGGCTCAGATTTTGGTATGGCAAATAGCTCGAGGGCACCGCAGCTGTCTTTCAGAGACAGCTCAAGCCTTTCGGATTCGGGGTAACTTGCCACGGGGTTGTCTACACCCCAAATCTGGGTGGTCAGTTCGGGCCCCCATTGTGGCCATCCTGGGTTTCCAGTTGCGGCGAAGCCGGTCCATGCCTTGCGCATTCGGGCGCCTGATTCGAGCACTGAGTCAGTTGGCTCAGGTATCAGCGCTCCTAATCCGGTGTCAAGGGTATCGAAGGTCAAGGGCAAGTCGATGGCGTGCGGTGAGCCAATGCCCCCAACCGGGTCGATGCACAGTTCGTAGACGAAAACGTGTCCCCCGGCATCAGTGGCGGCGATTGCAGCCTGCATTGTTGGGGCAAGGAACAGGTAGTCGGTGATGACTTTTTCGTATACCTCCCCGGGTTCTGCCTTCGGCATGATGGCGCGGTAGCTGTCGGCGTCTCCGTTGGGTGCGAAGATGTGCAGAGCGCTATCCGCTTCATCGCTTGAGATGTTAAACCGCTTCTGTTGGGCGGTGAAGATACGGTATTCATCGCGGGTGTGGCCGGTGATCAGCGGGATATCACGGGCGGCCCCACCTCGCAGCGCCGTCCAGGGGTCCTCGGGCAAGGTGTCCCAATCCACGATCGGCCCAAAGGGCGACGGAGAGTGGGCAAGAGGTCCCCATTGGTCTGCGCGTTCTCCCATAGTGCTCATGACCAGCCGCGTTGCGTCTGCCAGCGCTTGAGGACTCAACTTTTCCAGGGAGCTCGAATCTGCTGTTCCCTTTATGCCAGCTGCGGCGGCAATGGCCTGGGTGACCGAGTGCGCGAGCGGTTGGGTGATGAACATGCGCGGAATACTTTGGGCGATGGCACGGTGGAACAGGCCGCGGGCGCATGGCATGGCCAGCATGGCCAGGACACAGCCAGCTCCTGAGGATTCTCCGAAGATCGTGACCTTTTGCGGATCACCGCCGAAGCCGGCAATGTTATCCCGCACCCATTCCAAGGCCGCGATCTGGTCGAGAATCCCGCGGTTGGAGACGGTGCCCTCGATCTGTCCGAAGCCGTCCACGCCCATGCGGTAGTTCACGGTGACCAAGACGACGCCTTCTTGGACCAGTGACGTTCCGTTGTAGGCCTTTTCTGACCCTGCACCTGCGAGGTACGCTCCGCCGTGGAGCCACACCATGACCGGCAACCGTTCTGGCGTTGAAGTTGGGGCCCACACGTTTAGGGTCAGACAGTCTGGTGCGGGATCAGTCGACGGCGCGATATCCGAGCCTGGCAGCTGCAAACCTTGGGGTGCCGGGGGCCCGTAGGAGCAGGCATCACGAACAGTGGTCCATGGCGTGCGTGGCTGGGGCGGTGCAAAGCGGTGCTGGCCCCAAGGTGGGGCGGCGTAGGGGATGCCAAGCCAACTGCGGACGCCGTTATTTTCACGGCCCTGGACTGGACCTAATTGAGTTGCAACTGGGTTGAGCATGGCATCTCTTTCATGATTTCGTTGACGTGAAGAAGGGCCTGCGAAGCGGCGACAAGGTTTGACTTCGGGGGTTCGTGATTACCTCGTGGTGTCGGCACTGGGAGAAAGAGTTGTGGTTGGCATCAGAACTTGCCGACTAAACCCTGTCGCGGAGGGCCCGGTCCCTGCTGTACCCAGCGACTACGACGAGAATCAGGATCCCGTAGATAATCGTCTGATCTGAACTGGAAAAGCCCACCCCAATGAGAATGGTCGACAGTACCGTTAGAAGCAACGCGCCGATGAAGGTATGCCAATAGTCTCCCCGGGCGCCAAAGGCAGTGCCTCCGACTATTACTGCCGTCAGGCTCTGGAACAGGTAGGGGTCACCCATTGTGAGATCCGCGCTTCCGCTGAAGCCTGCAAGGAGGGCCCCTACGACGGCGGCGGAAAGGGCACTGAGGGAGAATGCTGACACCCAGATTCTGCGAGTGGGGACGAGGGCTAATTCTGCTGCTCGGATACTCGATCCTGTCGCGTAGAGAGATTTCCCAAACTTTGTGTGCCGCAGAATTAACCCAATGCCTACTGCAAGTAGGCACCAGAGAACCACAGCAGGGGGTATTTTGAGACCAAAGGTTGTGCCGACGGGGGATACAAAATTTGAAAGAAAGGCGGGTGCGGAGCCTGGCTGCTTTCCACCGATCCAAATAAGTGTCGCCCCGGTCACTACTGTTCCAACTCCCAAAGTGACAATAAGTGGCTGGACGCGATATTTGTGGGAAATGTAGCCACTGATTCCGCCGACCACAAGCGACACGAGAACTATGAATGCCGCAATGGCAGGGAAGGGCCAGCCATAGGTGCCGTAAAGTTCGGAAGTTAACATTGCGCTCAGCACAATGAACGCTGGCACTGAAAGATCAAGACCCCCCAAAAGAACGACAAGAGTTTGTCCCAGTGCTGCAAGTCCAAGAAAACTTGCGATTATCAACATGGAGTAGACGCTGTTCAAGCGGGTAAACCCGGGTATAAGCGAAGCACCCAGGATTATCAGCGTCGCGAGCATAACGAGTTGCAGCATCGGCACGCGGCCTTTGCCCCGGGTAAGAATGTCACGGATCCTTCCGGATTTCGCCCGTTGAGTGTCCGTTGATACGGCGTTGGTGGGGGCGCTCATGCCACTTTTCCTTTGGTCTTGTTGGCCGTTGAGGTCCGGACTGTCACGATGATGGCTCCAATGAGCATTGCTCCGTATGTTAGGTTCAGCCAGGGCGTTGGCACGCGCATGGCGGAGAGCAGTATCTGAAAAAGGAAAATGGCCGCTGCCGCCGCGAGGGAACCTCCCATGCCACCCCGGCCGCCGGTCATGGAAGTCCCGCCCAGCACGACGGCGGTGATTGCGATCAGCGTGTACTGCATGCCCACGGTACTGTCGCCCGAGCGTAGGATTCCCGTCAGCGCTATGCCTCCGATTCCCGCGAAGAGCCCGCCTGTCGCGTATGCAACGACCCGCACGGCCTTGACATTTACGCCAGAGGTGAAGGCTGCGGTGTCGCTTCCTCCCACCGAGTAGAGGTTTGTCATCCAAGCCGTCTTGCCCAAGAGCGCCCAAAGCGCAAGAGGAGCAAGAATGAGGACCGCCGCGACGGGGACAGGGCCCCAGGAGCTGCTGACGGCGTCCGTCCAGTTGTCACCGGCCTGCATGGGAGAAGGGGCGAGGCGAATATTGATACCGATGAGGATCAACATGGCACAAAGGGTAGCGATGATGGGCTGATACCTGAGCACTGCGACCAGGACACCGTTAAGCGCCCCTATGCCAAGGCCGAGAACCAGCGCGGCAGTAACTCCCATAACTGGTCCGTCCAGCAACTGGCTTGGCAGCAGTAGAGTAACGATGACTATGTTGACTAGCGACATGACTGGGCCCACGGATATGTCTATGCCGCCGCCGCCCCCGAGTATGGCAGGTGTTGACGCCATGGCAGCCAAGGCAAAGGGTGAGAATGCAGCAATGGTCTGTGGCATGTACTGGGGCGAGAAGGCAGCGGGATTGACGATGAGGTTAGCTGCAAGCAGAGCTATTGTCAGCACCGCGGCAATGGCGTAGGGGCGTTGCCATAACCTCGATATTTTATTGGTCCTTGTCACTGGTAATCCTCATGTCCGAAGAAACTCGAAACCAGTTTCTCTCTGGTGGTCATCTTCCGATCAAGCTCTACGAAGACGTTATTTTCTCTGAAAACCAAAGTGCGATCTGCAATCTCCAGGATTTCATCCACTTCTGTGGAAAGAACAATGAATGACACTCCTTGCTGAGTCATTCGCCTCATGAGAGCGTAAATGTCTCGTTTTGCGCCGAGGTCAACTCCTCTGGTCGGGTCGTTGAGAAGAACTATGTCCGGCTCCGCAGCCAGCCATCGGGCAAGGACAACTTTTTGCTGGTTACCTCCGCTGAGTGTTGTTATGGGGTCTCGGTCGCTGCTCATTTTGATCTTCAGCGTCTCTTTGAAGGCCTTCAATCGTGTTAAGGACCGAGACGGCTTTACTACACCAAACTGCACGTCCTGCGACATAGTTGCTATAGAGAAGTTGTCTCCAATGGATTGATTGGGAAAGATACCCTCCGTCCGGCGGTCGCGAGGAACGTAAACAATGGAAGCCCTCACGGCATCTGCGGGCGAAGTGATCTTTTGGGCCTGATTCTTGGTGTAAGCGACGACGGCGCCGGCCACAGGTTCCAAGGCCCAGAGGGCCCTGAGGAAGTGGTCCTGGCCGTGGCCCTCGAGCCCCGCCAGGGCGACGACTTCGCCCTTCCTCAAATGGAAATTGATGCCTTTTGACTCTGCCGACAGTTTGAGATCCTGCGTCTCCAGCTGGACCTTTTCATCCAGTCCTGGCGTTCGTACCTCAACCGATTCTTCGGGCTGGGCAAATGTTTTTCCGGTCATTGAACTGACAAGGACTTCAGGGGTTGCTTCACCGCGGGTGAAGTGGCCGACTGTTCTGCCCGACCTCAGCACTGTGACCCGGTCGGCAATCGCCATGACTTCGTCCATACGATGAGAAATGAAGATGATGCTGGTGCCTTCGCCGGTTAGCTCGCTGCAGGTCTTGAAAAGACGATCCCTAGTGGCGATATCAAGTGCCGATGTCGACTCGTCGAGAATGAGTATCCTCGGCTTCTTGACGAGTGCGCGGGCAATGCAACACGCCTGCTGATCGGACAAAGACAGGGATTCGGTGTGCTGGTCAAGGTCCAACTGTCGGCCCAAGAGTGCCTTGAGCACCTTGTCTGCAATTTGACGCTTCTCAGCCTTTCGAAGCCTGTTTCTAAACACGCCGTCGTAACCAACCCATATGTTGTCCAATACGGTCTGGTTTTCAATGATGGGTACTTCCTGAAACACTGCGACGATACCTGCGCTTATCCCGTCCACCGGGTTGGAGAAGGGACGCAGCCGTCGGCCGTCCATAGATAGTGTTCCCTCGTCGAGATTTTGAACTCCGGTCAAAATCTTTACGAGCGTGCTTTTCCCCGAGCCGTTTTCGCCCATGACGGCGAGGATTTCGCCGGAAAATAGTTCCATGTCACAAGCTGTGAGGGCGCGGGTATGGCCGTACGACTTGGCTAGCTTCTCAACGCGCAGTACCGGGGTCACCGACGTCGCTGGCGTGTTTTCCTCGCTCACCGGCTGCAAACCCATGCTGCTGTCCCTGTCGGGCCCCGCGAGCATCATTGCGTTCACTTCGCAAAAAACTGGTCAATATAACCCGCTGGCGGAAAGGTGCCAGCCGGCGGTTCGGCGGACTTGCCAGAGGACACTTCCGCGCCGCTGACGGCCCAGTCATCCAGGTTTTTGTCCGTGACAAGAGCCGGCTCAAGCAGGACGGTGTTGACCTTTACGCCGTCTCCATTCAAGACCCGGAGAGCAATATCAGCGATTACACCACCCATGGCCTGGGGGCCCTGCCCGGTTGCAGCCCCCCGATAACCTTCGGGTGCGTTTTTCTGCCAGTAGGCGAGGCTTCCTTCGCTCGCCGCGGCATCGGCCATGGGCGGCATCGGCCGGCCTGCCTGTTCGAAGGCGCTGATGACTCCGTTGCCCATGATGGCTGCGTGGACCACGCCGCCAACGTCAGTCTGATGGGTGCTTAGCCACTTCAGCACTTCCGTCTTTGCGGTTGTGGGGTTGTAGGCGCCCACCACGGAGTCGTCGAGGGTGATTTCGGGGCACAGTCCGATGACCTGCTTGATTCCTTCGAAGGTCTCTGTTTCGATTGAGACGCCTTTGACCCCTCGCACTCCCAGCATGGTTCCCTTGCCTCCCATCAGTTTTGCTACTTCCGCCGCTGGCCGGGCTCCGAGAAGGAACGAATTGGGGGAGATGTTTATGACCTTGTCGGAGGGAACAACTGACTGCATGGTGAGCGAAGGAATTCCTGCTGCGGCTGCCTGCTCACTCAGTGGCACGAAAGGATCAGGTGCCAGCGGCTGATAGAGGATGAGGTCCGGAGCGGCCTGGATGGCCGCCTGGAACTGCTGCAACTGCGTCGGAAGGTTGTTCTCGGCAAATGACACAGTGACTTTCCCAATGAGTGGGTCTTTCTCCAGGGCCTCCTTCACAGTCTTCAGAAGGGTCGCCTGGTACGGCACGGCTTCTGTCGAGTAGACGATGGCAACGTCATATGGCGGAGGCGTGGCCGGCTTCCAGTCGCTCCAGAAACTGGGCTTGAGGGCTCCCGAGAATCCGGTGTAGGCCGCCTTGGCGGCAGCGTCCATCTTTGAAATGAGCCCTTCGGGATCATTCAGCGGCGTTGTCGGGATGCTTCCGCATTGCCCGTCGCCGGCCGTTTCAATCGCTGACGGCGCTTGCCCTACGGGATCCGCGGCTGCGCAGCCGGACAAAATAGCCCCGAGGGTGAGTATTCCTACCAGCGCAGGAGTACCAGCCCTGCGCTTCATGATCGTGGTATTCATCAAATCTCCTTTGATTCGCAAAAAAATTCTGGATGGGTCTGACGTCTTCGGTTGGTTCTCTGACAGCGGGTCGCTCCTGAGACGGCTGAATAGAAGCTGTGAGGGCGACGTTGCGTTCCGTGGCTCTGGTCGGACAGGGTGATGCGTCGACCTACCCATGCTGGTGATGACCAGATCTGCGAGGGTGCCGGTTCACTCGGGTTACTACCCGGGAATGAGGCGGGTTATTCGCCGTGTTTCCATTCGAAAGACACGTCAAAGGTCTGCGGGTCGACGGGTTGTCGTCGTGGAACAGAATTTGGGAGTTCTGGGGTGATATCCCGCTGCCTGTTGGCGAGGATCACGGTCAAATGTTTCTGTATGTTTTCCTGGAGTGCGGCGGTCTCCGCCCTCCAGGAGGTGATAAAAGGCCGATCAGCGCTTGATGACGGGGAGGTAGAGGTGGCTGTCGAACTCTCCGCCTGTGTGGATTGTGTGGTTGCCGGAGTTGTGCAGGGGCGCGAAGACGATTTCGAACCTTCCGCTGTAGCGTTGTACGGGCGTTCCCTTGACAATGACGCGGAGGCTCTCTCCGGGTTCGAAAAGGACGCTGTTAGGCCAGATCTCGATGTCCACCGGCACGGGTTTGCCGTGGACAAGCCAGTCCCGCCGGGCGTGCGAGTGCCAGGGGCGCTCCGGCGTGGACCGCTCCTCATCCAGGGCGCGATGGGAGGCCCGCAGCCAGCCGAAGCCCATCGGCCCGTCGTCGTACATTTGGGAGAACGTGAAGGGTACCCGTTTCCCGTGCTGATCGAGTTTTTCAACTCCAACGAAGAGGTCGGCGTCATTGCTGAGGTCAGTTGAAATCCACAGCCTGAGCTTGGCGTTGCCGGTCATCTCAACTCGCTCGTCGAAACGGATATCGAATGTAGCGGCTCCGCTGTCGTCAGTTGACGCATACGATACGGCGGCGGCCATTTCCGGTCGTTGAGTGTTCAATGTCCCTGCGTCCGCATCCAGCCACAATGTCTCGTACGTGACGTCGGGCAGGGGCCAATCGGTTTCGTCCCGGAAGGTCCACTGGTCCTCGCGGGTGCGCACGCCAATGCGGACCCGCGGCCACTCGCTGACGCCGTTGTCGACGTCTTTGAGGTAGCGGTCGAAGAACTCCTTTTGGCGTTGGACGGACTCGGGCTGGTAAAAGCCCTCCCATTCCTTGTCCCCACGTATCTCGAGGAACTTGTCCGGAGAACTAATGCCTCTCCAAGCCTCGACTGTTCCCCGAAGATGAAGGTTGTTGGGGAATTCGGTCACGGCGTAAGTGGGTACGTCCACGGCTTGCCAGTCCGCGACCCTGCACTGCCAGTACTCATCGAAGGTTGGGTGGTCGCGCATCCCTGCTTCCATGTCCTCGACGCGTTGCTGGCCGGTGCCGGTGAGCTGCATCCAGCCGTGGATGAAAGGGAAAGAAGGGATGCCAGCGTGCAGGAAGGCCTCACGGTAACAGTCGCTGGCAGCATCCCAGGGCAAAATAGCAGCTAGGTGGGGCGGCTTTGTTGCCGCGACAGACCAGGCCGTCATGGCGAAGTACGACACTCCACCCCAGCCCACCTTGCCCGTTGACCAGTCGCACTGGGCGAGCCACTCGACAATGTCATGACCCGCCCAAGCTTCTTCAGGCGTGAAGTAGGTAGCGTCCCCCTCGGAGTACCAGTTGCCCACGCCATCGACGATGGCGATGGCATAGCCCCATTCCGTCCAGGGAACGGGGTCAAACTGTTCCCAGGGCACAAAATCCGAAAGCGTTTCGAACGGGATGCCGGACCCGGCCCAGAGCGTTTCGATGTCGAGGTGGGGGTGCTTACCGAAAGGTGCGTAGCCCACGATCACCGGAACCTGGGTTGCGTTGCGCGGCCGGAAGACATCGGCGTAAACGGTTCCTCTTCGGGTTGGAATGGCCACGTCACGTTCGATAAGCATGTTGCCGTGTTCCTCCCGACGGTAGCCGAAACCCGGGTGAGGCTCGGCGCCGGGCAGAGGCTGGGAGGGCTCCCGGCCCGGGCGGTAGGTGCGCCCGAGACGTGCGTCTGATTGGGCTTGTTCCTCCGCCGAGCAAGCCGGGCCTGTGCGAGCGGTTGTTGCTTCTGTCATGCCAGTACTCCATCCTTGGCAGAGATCTCTGTATTCCACTGCCCCCAATTGCGCTCCGTGGCGAGCGTTCCCGCCTCGACACTGCCGGGCGTCTCCACCGCAGGGCGCGGGAGAGCATCTGGGTCGGTGTAATCCCACACCACTCGCTCTACCACCGTCATGGAGAAACTGCGCCCCGCATCAATAATGCTGCTTTCGAGTTCCCTGCACTTCTGGTCCGATTCCCGGCGCTCCCTGAAACGGCGTGCTGCCTCCCGGTCGGGAAACCAAAGCTCTTCGATTCCGGAGTAGGTCTGCACACCACCCGCTTCAAACAGGGTGCCTTTGAACATCGCTGCGTCCAGGGGCAGCTGAGTGTTTTGCACGTAACGGCGGAGGTCTTCGCCCTCGCCGGCAAGTTCAGCTATACGCGCCGAGTACTCACCGCGGCCCACGCGCTCGAACGTGTCACGATCGATGCCCTCTGCCGGAGCGACGAAATTGACGACTTTCACCCCATGGCCCGGCTTCATTCCGGGACCAAATGAGTGGTCGGAAACTACGGAGGTAAGTTCGATAACGAACTCCTTGTCACCGAACGAGTGCGGCTGCATCCGGCGAGGGTAGTCCTCTCCTCCGAAAATCGCCTCCAAAGCATGAACATCCGGCATCACATGGTTCGCAATGGAATACCAGCCCTTTTCATGCCGCCCATAAGGGAAACAGCTATCCGGTACATCGTCGACGGCACGGTGTTGGGAGTATTTCGTGAAACCCGCCATCACGCTCGGGGTGGTCAGCATGAGGGCGACATGAATTACGCCCCACTCAAAGTCGAACATGTCGCGGTCCGCACCCGGCTTTGGGCGGGAAGCAAGCCAAAAGTTGATCATCATTGATCCTTACCTAGGTGGTCCCAGAGCCCTTCAGGAATTCTGGTCTACCTAAAGCATGTGACACCAGTTACATTTCGTCCATGTCGAAATCGGCCGCGATCATTAACTACGTGTTAATAGTCCCTGTTTGATTACCCGGAGCATGCCGATGTTGCCCTGGAGCAGGAGCTTAGGCGTCTGCTGGCGGGGGCAGCTGGACGCGGTTAGCCCGCATCGAGGGCATCAGGTCCGGTACTGTCTTGGGCAAATTCCGCGCTCACCAGCCTGGCAAAGCGATCCCCCAGCGAGGAGGCGGGGCGCTGCCAGGTGCATACGTTGAATGTCACCGCAGGAATGTCATTCACCGTTGCCCAAAACACCCCGGGGTGTTGAATGGCCTGAGCCACAGGTTCCGGGACGAGGCAGACACCCAATCCGGTGACCACCATCGCCAATGCCTCGTCCAGATTGTGCACGCGAGGTCCGCGCTTAGGTCGGCTGCCGTCGGGACGAGGATCCGCCAAGGCCCAACTGGTGTACCGCTCGTCTGCGGAGGCCGGAACGAGGAACGGCATACTGCTCAGCTGAGTTATGGAAATTTGGTCGTGGTTTGACCGGATGAGATCGCGAGATATGTTTGCGCTGAAGAGGACTGCGCGGGGAGCCGTTGAGAGGGTCCTTGTGGTTACCCCGTCGAACCAGTTGGGGCCCCAGCTGAAGGCGACGTCGATGCTGCCGTCACGCAACGCGCTAAGGATGGTGTCCCGGTCGATATGGCGGAACTCCAAGCGGGCGCCATCCAAACGCTCGGGCACCTCCGTGAAGATGCCGGCCAGCCTGTCCGGTGCTCCCACGTGTACAAAGCCTACGCTGAGTACTTTTTCGAGGCGCTTGTTTGACCAGTACTGAATTCGGTCGACTGCGTCAATAGCCTCTTTGGCCAGGGGCAACAGTTCAGTTCCCTGCACGCTGAGTTCAACGCGCCGGGAAGACCTGACGAAAAGCGGGGCCCCGAGCAGAGACTCCAATCTGTGGACCTGCTGACTCAACGCAGGAGTCGTCATGTGAAGTGACTGCGCCGCACGCGTGAAATGCAGGTGCTCCGCCACTGCGACAAAAGCACGCAGGGCGATGGTGCTTGGTTCAGCCACGGCCACTCCTGAAACGTTAAACTTTTCTTAAGAATAGGAACATTTGAGCTGGCCCGCCAGACCTATAGGCCTGCAGGCCGGCTGCTTTTTCATTTTCGTCTCCGGCCTTTCGTAATGAGCGGCCAATCCGGGCTCGACCGGATCCAGTTTCCGGTGCTGATGGCCTCTGTCGGAAGGGCCCGGAAAGTGTGGGTTTGGGGGCTGGAACCTCCATTCCAAAGCAAGGCGTGGGGAGCATGCCACACTTGGTGGACGGGTAGAGCCACAGTGGAAATTCGGAGCTTGCAGCCATATTCGACCGTACAAGCGTTGGCTTGGGTGTTCGTGCCCGAACTGTTGTCTTTTGCGCGTTGGACGCGCAAGACGGCGAAAACATTCTGCACCGGATGACTCCGGACCGGAGAGAATGCGTGTCTGGAGTCTCTCCCTGCCATGGCCGGTCAGGGTCCTTTCGTGGCAGGCCGGCTGCCGAGGTTGGGTGAGGTCACGGGGTAGGAATTCCTTCAGCGGGCCGGGAATCAGCGCGGATTCTGCTCCGTTCCCGCGAAGACCTCCGCGGAGATCTCGTGCGTTACCGGCACCGGACCTCTAAACTCTTGCTGCGCCAAGGTATCGTCTATTTCGGCGGGCTTTGTCGCGGCAGAGCATGCCTTCGGCGCGTCGCGATCACTTGGCTCCATCCCCAACAACCGGCAATGGATGCATCCGGCGCCTGCTGGATCGGCTCCTCGATCGCCGCAAGCGTCCAGTCATCGCCAACGACGCCATCGCCCGCGAACTCGCCGGATATGTGCTGGTCCCCGGCCACCGGCGCACATCCGATCGCGGCCAGCTCCCTAACATCGTTGCCCTCGGGGACGACCCGCGGCAGAGGTGGCGTCTCTGGAAGGAACAAGTCAATGCCTAACCCGAACTTCATAGCCGTGACGTTCGCCGGCGACAGGCAGCTCGTCCAGTGAGGCACGCCCCATCCGGGTGGGCAGCCAGAGTGCAGGTAAGGCCCGCTGTAGGACGGCGTCACACTATTCCTGGTGGCGGCGGGGCAGTTGCCGTGGCGATTTCCGTCGGCCAGGACGCCCTTCATTCTGCCCCGCCCGGCAGACACTGAACCCGTCTTGGCGAATTTTTTCACCCCCATACAGGGCAGAGCGCTCCAGCACAGTACGCGGCGCATCCATCACCCCTAAAAGGCGGCGGCGAGATGCCGGGAGCGAAGTCCTTCCAGGAAGCCCGAGGTGAGCTCCTTGGTTCTAGCGCCGGCGGCTGTTCCGTACAGATGGAAGTCCGGCCTGATCAGTACGACGTCGACGGGGGACTCGGGTGTGCTGAGGGTGTCCAGCCATTGGTGGTAGGTTCCATCGATGTCATTGATGATCTCCACGCCGTCAGAGACAACACTGTCTGCTTCGAAGCTGGCCAGGCGGATCCCGATGAGCCCGAGGCGCCTCTGGTCTTCCAAGGAGATGCCCGTGAGCATGGAGCTGCGCTTCGTGAGAAGTACGCCTGGGCCGCCCAGTAGGTCATCCAACAGCATGCTCGTCTTGCCGGACCCGGTCACGCGCCCCTGAATGGCGAGTTCTCCACCGTGCGGGCCGGTGTGCAGTCCAAGACCTAGCCCGGGGCGGGGTGGGGCAGGTGCTTTCCGGGTGGTTGCCCATTCAGCGATCATGCGCCCGTCGCGGGCCGCTGCTTCCCCCGGCTCGGTAAGGCAGATGACCTGACCAAGACTTATTGAGAACTTCACGAAGGCGGTGGCGTGCTGGGAACGCTCCGGGCCGTATGTGTCCAGCAAAGAGTCGTCAGCGAGGCCGTCGACGACTGCAGCCAGCTTCCACGCCAGATTCATGGCATCGCGGACGCCAGCTCCCAGCCCCTGACCGGCGAATGGGGGCATGAGGTGGGCTGCGTCGCCGGCAAGGAGAATTCGCCCTCGGCGCCACTCGGTTGCCCAGCATGCCTGGAAGGTGTACACCGAGTGCCGTTCGAGCTTCGCGTTCTCCGCCGTGACGCCGTGAGGGGCCAGTAGTTCCCAGGCCTTCTCCGTGCGGTTGAGTTCTTCCCGGGTTTCCCCCGGGAGGCGCATGAACTCCCAGCGGCGCCGCCCGGGCCCTCCGGGTACCATCGTCGCCGGGCGGGAGGTATCGCACAACTGAGAGGCGACGTGGGGAAAATTGAGGCCAGGTCCGGGCTTGACGTCAACTACGAGCCAGTCGTAGAAGAAACCCTCGTCATGCCATTCAATCCCGGTATGCTGGCGCACCGCACTGTTGGCTCCGTCGGCACCTATAAGCCAGCCGGACACGGCGGTAACGTGTTCCCCGTCGCTGGTCCGGGTCAGTTTGACGCGGACGCTGTCCTTGTCTTGGGATATGTCCCCGGCTTCCCAACCACGGAGGACGGTGACCGTGGGCAGTTCCTTGACCAGCGCGTCCAGACGGTCCTCCAGCGCAGGCTGGTTGAAGAAGTAGGTGTTGTACCAACCGGATTCTCCGCGCCCGCTCCAATCAACCTCGACAAGAGTTTGCCCTTGACCGTTCCGCCAGATGTACATGTCGTCATAGGGCTGGGTTACCTCAGGGATGCTGTCGGGGGCGAGCCCGACGGATTGCAGGATCCGCGCAAAATCCGAGCAATGCGTCACGGCGCGAGGAAGCGGATATCCGGTTTCCTTGCGGTCGACGACCAGCACCCGGTGCCCCCGGCGTCCAAGCTGGAGCGCGAGCAGTTTCCCCACTGGCCCGAAACCGACGATGGTTACGTCTGCACTCTGCAGGTCTGAGCCGCCGATGGTGTTCATTGACATACCTTTCGATCCCACGCCTCCACTTCGAGGCATCACTGCATCCAACGTAAGGAATTCAACGTGATTCGACTCACAGAGTGTCCCGATTCGCGGGACGGTAATTGCCTGAGGCGGCACCCTTGCTGATTTCAGGGCCGCCATGTGGTTCAGCTCACACTCTGGTCCTCCATTAATGCCATGGAATGCCGACGAAGGAGATGCGTCCAGGCGGGGCCCCATTCGCCTCAGCGGCCGCTCCCAACCCCCTCCAGCACGCCTAGGACCAGCTCAGGTTCTTCGCGTTCTTCGCGCGGATCCTACCGCCGCTCTGCGTCGCAGAAAACGGGGCATGGGTGTCCTGTGGCCCTCGTAAAAAGTCCAGAGGAAACACCACAAGTTGGCGGGCCGGACTCAACCGAGTCCGACCCGCTTCTTGCGCTCCAAATGCTCCCTGGCGCCTGGTAGGTCAATGACCGGATTCAGTTCCTTCAGGGCCTCCAGGGCTGCGGGGCCTTTGGCCGCGAAGCGGCTTGTCGGCATAACGACAGCTATGGCCTGCAGTGCGCCGGTTGGGCCGGTCATTGCTGTGGCGAGCGCACAGATGCCCAGATCATGCTCTTCAATGTCTACGGCCACGCCGACACGTTGAACGAGCTGCACTTCGTTCTGAAGCTCCAGCCTGTTAGTGACGGTGGTGTCCGTGAATTGTTCGAGTTCCTGGGGGAGGAGGTCCTCGGCCCGGGCCGGTGGAAGGGCCGCCAGAAGGGCCTTGCCGACGCAGCTGGCGTGAAGTGAGAAGCTCCTGCCGACCTTGGTGACACCCTTGAGGCGCTCAGGGGAGGCTACCTGGTCGACGATGACAACTTCGCGGCCACTGAAGATGGCCAACTCTGCGTTCTCGTTTGTTGCCCTCGCCAAGGCGACAAGCTGTCCGCGGTTGGCGCTTAGCAGGTGAAGATGGCCGGCCATGCCGAATTTCAGCACGCCCGGGCCCAGAGCGTATCCGGGGCGGCCTGGTGTTCGGACAACGTAAAGCTCTTCCTCCAGGTGCTGGATGGTCCGGTGCACGGATGATCGGGGAAGGCCTGTGCGGGCAGCGAGTTCTGACAGGCTAAGACGCCCCCGGCTTTCGGCGAGGGCGTCCAGGACCAGACTGACACGGGAAAGGGTCGTCACGGCTTCATCACCGGAACATCATTGCCTCTTAGGATCCGGCGGTCCAAATGCGGCTTACGGTCAAGTGCCGAACAGACCAATCCCCGCTGTTCACCAAGAGCTCGTATTGTCCAAGGGTGTGCACAATTGGTGTACCGCCCGTAAGTAGCCATCGCAGGTAATGGGCAGAGGCACGCCACTGGCCCTCCTCAGGTCCGGGGTTGACGGTCAGGTTGCTCACGTCGTGCCGGTGCCCCTCGGGGCTGCTCCACAACCGTGTGAACAGTTCACGCGCTCCTTCCGCATTCGTGGAAGTGGCAGTGGGAAACTGGACGTGGCTGTTTCCCAACATGACCACCGCAGCGTCTACGTCCTTGCGGTCTGCGATGGCGACGTACGTGTGCAGGAGATTTGCGATTTGGTGTCTGGCTTCGGCGCCTTGAATGCTCATCGGGCTACCTCCGAATGTGCTGCCTGCCATTGACGGACCCAGGACCGGCCATAGTCGTTGCCGTGTGGGGTCCGCAGAACAGTGTGGACATGGAATTGCTTGGGCGTGCGGTAGTCGAGAAACACTCCGCAGTGATGGTCAAGTTCGGCAATGACAACTGGGGACTGGATCCGGTAGTAGAAGACATCGCCGGGCTTGTGCCCGCCGATCCAGGAGAACCAGGTTTCGTTCAGGTGTTCTTTGACCTCGCGCATCCGTGCCGCACGGGGGCCTTCAGGTAAGGGGAGGACGAATTTTTCGACGATTAAAAGGATGATTTGTTGTGCTTCGGCGGGCATGTCCGCCACCCGGATCCCTTCAAAGGGGATGACCCGGTTGTCCTGGAACGCGCCGGCCAGGTGCCTTTCGTCACCGGGATGAACCCGTCCCTCCGGCATGGCCGGGTCGACCATCTGCTGGTAGACCGTCGCGGCGGCCAGTTGGTCGGCCTGCAGCGCTGCCATGAGGTTGGTGCCAAGCTGGATCCGGTCTTCGAAAGCGGCAGTGCCGGCGTGGGGGCCTTCGTCGATCTCGTTTGGCTCTGCTCCGAAGAAGACCGGGCTGAGGGACATGCGTCCATCAATGACAAGGCAGTTCACTGCGCAATGGTGCCCGTATAGCTGCCAGCCCCACGGTGCGCTGTGGTGGGGTGTCCCGTACAAGGCGAAGTTGTAGCTGAACTCGTTTAGGACACTTTGGAGTCCCACGACTTCTCCCAGGAAACCGTTGATCAGCATCATGCCGTGTGCGAGCTCATAGCCTTCCGGGCTTAGGGATGCCTTTACAAGCGCTAAAGCTATTTCACGGACGTCCCGGGGCTGGAACTCGAGCCTGAGGCCCGTATCGAACTGCATGAATTCGGGGTTGGCCCAGGTTTGCCACTCCACGGCATCCACCGGGTAGGTGAGCTTGTCCCGGTCCTCAGCCGAAACCGCAGCCAGCAGGGCCTCCGCTGCCTCGACCATGGCGATAACGGGAGCCTCCTCACCGGGCAGTGCCGGTACAAACGGGTAGAGGCCCTCCCGCAAAGTGCCGTCCTCGGTGACTCCACGGAATTCATTCAAATAAAGAGGTGTCCAGCCCTCAACCAGTTCACCGGTGAAGGTTCCGGCCTTGCGGGCCTCCTGGCGGTAGGCGTAGGCATCAAGGCCCTTCACGTCTTCAATGCGGGGATGTCCTTTCGGGAAAAGGAACTGGCGGAATTCTGCTGTGCTCAAGGGCGCACTCCTTCGTGCTCGTATAACCGGGTCAGTGGTTGTGGTCGGCGACCGCTTGCCGGACAGCCGCGAGTTCGCCGCTGGCGATCGCTTCCACAAGTTCGGCATGAACCCTCAGGCGGTCAGCTCTGTAGGCAGCTGCTGCGGCTTCGTCCTCATCGAAGCGTGATGAAGCCGACGACGATAAATGCCCGAGCGTTCCGATGTATACTGCCCGGGCCATTGCGTTCGGGCAGATAGTGGCGATCCTTTCGTGCAGCGCCCAGTTCGCCCGCATGAACTCGTCCCAGTCCGTCGAGGATTCCATATTGCCCACGAGAAGGCGCAGCTCGGCGAGGTCCGCGTCGGTACGGCATCGGGCAGCCCCGACGTCGATGAGCTCTTCGAGGTGGTCCCGCAGTTCAATGGCATCCATCACGGCAGATGGCTGTTCCCCGACCGTCAGGAGCGTGCGGCGCAATCGGACAACGGGGCTCGTTTCGGCCACGAATAGACCCCCGGTACGGCCCGGGCGGATCTCCAGCACTCCGCGCTCCCGCAGAAGCCGGACCGCTTCGCTGACCGTCGCCCGGGCATAGCCGGTTTCTTCACGCAACGACGGCAGGGTCCCCACAAGGGCCCCTGGCTCAAGACCCTGGGCGCGGACTCTCTCCTCCAACGCGGCAGCAAGATGTTCAGCCCGTGAACGCGGTGCGGCCAGTTTCAATCCTGAAGCTGCGGCGTTCTGAGGTGTCCCGGAATCCTGAACGGCGGGCTGTACGGCGCTGGAGTTCTGTGTCATGCTCCTATTGAAGCACAAAAGGTGCGAATGTTTTAGCTCTTTTCGCCATTGGCTGTCGGAGCACGAAGGGAATACTTATGAAAATCGTCGGTGTCCGCCGCAATGCTGGTCCGGTGGAAGTCGCTGCGCTTTCCCGGGACGGGCAGTCCGTCTCCGTCTTGGCCGGGCTGGAGCAGTTCTGGGCCGCACCTGCCCATCACCTCGCATCAGAAGCATTTGGGGAGGCCCTATCGGCAAGTTCAGTGGAGTTCGTCCCGCCGGTTCTGCCAGGAGCCCGGGTGATCTGTATAGGCCTGAACTACCTCAAGCACGTCGCTGAGGGCTCCTTTAAGGACCAGGAACTTCCCGAACACCCGACCTTGTTCGCACGGTGGACGCAGTCCCTCACCGTGGACGGTGCCGCAGTTCCGGTTCCGTCCGGGGAGGATGGTCTGGACTGGGAAGGCGAGATCGTTGCCTGGGTCGGTGGGACGCTCGTGGACGCTTCCCCGGAAGAAGCGTTGAACGCTGTTATCGGCTATTCGGTCTTCAACGATCTCACGGCCCGCCGGGCCCAGAAACTCACTTCACAGTGGATCCTGGGGAAAAACGCTGACCTTTCCGGTCCGGTTGGACCCATGGTCCTAGCCGGCGAGGTCGGTGACCTGCGCGACGGTCTGCGGATCCAAACCCGTGTCAACGGCGAGACGGTGCAGGACGCGAATACTACTGAGATGGTCTACACCGTAGGTGAAACTCTGGCGCACATTTCCAAGACCTTCACCCTTCGCCCCGGGGACCTGCTCGCCACCGGAACGCCCTCCGGTGTTGGCTACGCACGCACCCCCCAATGGCTCCTCCAGCCCGGGGACATCGTCGAAGTCGAGGTCGAGAAAATGGGCACGTTGCGTAACTCCATAGTTGGCAACGAAGCCCGCCACGCCGCCACCCGCGAGGTCCAGGGAGTACTGCAGTGAGGGTCCGGCTCATCCTGCCGTCTGTCACAGTCCCTGCGTCAGGCCGGGCCTCTAGCCTGCGCATCGGCAAAGGTGCCGCGGAATGAACAGAACTGACAACCCACTAAACCCTCTGTCCGGCCACACGGTTATCGATCTGAGCCGGGCCCTGGCCGGACCGCACGCCGGCATGATGCTGGCCGATCTGGGCGCCCGGGTCATCAAGGTGGAGAACCCGGGTACCGGAGACGACACCCGGGGCTGGAGCCCGCCGTTTGTGGGCCCCGAGGATGACTTGCAGTCCACCTACTTTATGTCCTGCAACCGCAACAAGGAGTCCATCAGTCTGGACCTCAAGAGCGGGGAGGGCAAGGCTGTGCTCCGGGGCTGCTGGAACGCGCCGACGTTGTCATCGAAAACTTCCGCCCAGGTGTCATGGGCCGGCTGGGGTTCTCCCCGGCAGCCATGCATGCGCTTAATCCGCGCTTGGTGATCCTCTCCATCACCGGCTTCGGCCACGACGGGCCGGAATCGCAACGCAGCGGCTACGACCAGATTCTCCAGGGCGAGGCCGGCCTGATGTCCCTCACCGGTCCCGGGCCGGACGACCCGCAGCGCGTCGGCGTCCCCATCGCCGACCTGCTGGCCGGGATGAACGGGGCCATCGGGGTCCTGGCAGCGCTGGTGGAACGGGACCGGACCGGCCAGGGCAAGGTGGTGCGCACCTCGCTGCTGGCGTCACTGATCGGTGTCCATGCGTTCCAAGGCACCCGCACCACCGTGGCGGGCGAAGTGCCACAGGCCCAGGGCAACCACCACCCGTCCATCGCGCCCTACGGCCTCTTCGCCTGCAAGGACGGCAGCGTCCAGATCAGTGTGGGCAGCGAAAAGTTGTGGGCCTCCTTCGCGGATGCATTCGGCCTGGAGCTCGCAGCGCCCGGCTTTGCCAGCAACGCCGAAAGGGTGCGGAATCGGGCCGGGGTGATCGCCGCCGTCGAACGCGTCTTTTCCGGCTACGGCGCCACGGAACTCCTCCAAAAGCTTAACGACGCCGGGATCCCGGCCGGGAAGGTCCGCTCGCTGGACGAGGCGTACGCCTGGGAGCAGGTTGCCTCCCAGGGCCTTATGGTGGACGTTGTTCACCCGTTGCTGGGCAAGGTCAGCCTGCCCGGCCCGCCGCTGAGGTTCTTCGCACCCGGAGACGCTGCCTAAACCACCCTGACCGCACACGACGCGCCACCGCTGCTCAATGAAGACGGGTCAGCGATCCGGCAATGGCTGGGCCTCGTTCCCGAAGATACGGCTGCCGCCGCGGCGTCGGAGGCGAATTAGCATGGCAACAACAGAAAAAATGCGCCACCTGACTGCCGCCGAACTGCTGGACGCAGTCGTGGACGAGGGCTCCTTCTTCTCTTGGGACACTGAGCCGGAGCAACCCGTGGTATCCGCAGAGTATGCCCGCGACCTGGCCCGGGCGCGTGAGCGCAGCGGCGTCGACGAGTCTGTGATCACCGGCGCGGGCCTCATCCGTGGCCGACAAGTGGCGTTGGTTGTCAGTGAATTCTCCTTCCTGGCCGGTTCAATCGGCCATGCGGCGGCGCAGAGGATTGTTGCCGCCGTGGAGCGCGCCACCGCGGAGGGGTTGCCTCTGCTGGCCGGCCCCGCCTCAGGGGGAACGCGGATGCAGGAAGGGACGCTCGCGTTCCTCTCTTTGGTGAAGATCACCGGCGCAGTCCGCGCGCACCGGAAGGCAGGGCTTCCGTACCTTGTCTATCTCCGTCACCCCACCACAAGGGGCGTCATGGCATCCTGGGGATCCCTGGGGCACATCAACGATGCCGAACCAGGCGCTCTATTGGGATTTCTTGGCCCCCGCGTGTACGAAGCGCTCCACTCCGTACCGTTCCCGCAGAACGTGCAGGTTACAGAGAACCTGTTCAACAAGGGGCTGATCGATGGCGTGGTGAACACCGCCTCCCTGGCTGACCTGGTGGACCGGGCACTGCGCATCCTCATGCCCCACCGGTACCCCGTCCCATCGCTGGCCGCTCCCTCCACCCTGACCGTCAGCCCCGCCGAGGTAGACGCTTGGACCTCCATCGGAATCACCCGCCAGCCGCGGCGGCCCGATCTCCGACAGCTCCTCAAATACGGCGCCACCGACGCGCTGCCCCTAAGTGGAACCGGGCAAGGGGAGAAGGGCCCCGGTCTGCTGCTGGCCTTGGCCCGGTTCGGCACCCAGTCCTGCATAGTCCTGGGTCACTCGCGCCCTCTGAGGAAGGACGCACCCGGCATGGGCCCAGGCTCCCTCCGGGAGGCGCGGCGCGGCATGAAGCTCGCCGAGGAACTGCGCCTGCCACTTCTCACGGTCATCGACCCCGCCGGCGCCGCACTGTCCCAGGAGGCCGAGGAGGGCGGATTGGCCGGCGAGATCGCGCGGTCGCTGTATGACCTGATCGGACTGGAATCACCGTCCGTCTCGGTCCTGCTGGGACAGGGCACTGGGGGAGGGGCGTTAGCGCTGCTGCCTGCGGACCGCACAATAGCGGCGCAGCACAGCTGGCTCTCGCCGCTCCCGCCCGAAGGAGCCAGCGCAATCGTACATCGCACCACAGCTTTCGCTCCTAACATGGCGGAGGTACAGGGCGTGAACGTGGCATCCCTCTACGCCAGCGGCCTGGTGGACCACATCGTGGACGAACGCGACGACGCTGCACTGGAACCCCGTGAATTCTGCACACGGATGGCGCATGCGATCGAATACGAGCTCGCGTCCGTGGCTGGCGATCCCCATCTCGAAACTGGTGGCAGCCCGCGGACGGAAATACAGTAACCTGGGTGTTTTCTGACTGGCATTGGGGCCGCCTTGGCTGCGTCATGAGCCGCCGACGGACGCTGGCGCGCAGCTGAGGATGGGGCATAATCGGTGTTCGCCGACCCCCGCCGCACCAGCACGGCCTCCGGGTTCTCACACGTTAACGAGAAAAGACACCCGTTGCTTGTTCTGTGTGGGGAGTACCCGGGCGCGGGTGTAGCAGGGCCTGGCAACGGGCGCCCGTCACACCGAGCAACTCGCTAACAAAACAGATTCGATAAAGCTGATCGGGCATGCACCCGAGCGGTTAGGGCATGTCGAGTCTGGTTTTGTAGGCAGTGTTTTTGTTGGTGTTCCAGCCGGCGATGATGTCAGCTCCGAGCATTTGATTGGTTAGGCGTGCGAAGCGGTAGCCGGGGTCGGTGTCGAGAGCGAGTTGCATGTATTGGTGTGCTTTGGATCCTCGGCCTTCCCACCAGTTGATGTAGCCGATGGTGGTGAGGATGGGTGCTGCGTGTTGTGGGCTGGTTCTGGTGTAGGCGTGGATGAGGAGTTGTTGGGCCCATTCGATCCGTGACCATTGAGGTGCGGTGTCCGTTTGGGCGAAGAGGATGTGTTGGGGTGGTTCGTCAATGCCGGGGATGTCGGCCATGAGTCGGTCTCGGATGTGGGGGAATTGGAAGTTTGCGATGAGGGTGGTGCAGTCTTCGTCGGTGGGGAAGTCGTTCCTGTCGAGCATGCCCGTCCAGAGTTGGCTGGCTTGTTGTGCAGCTTGATGGGGCGTCTGGGTGCGGATGGTGTTCATGCGGTTTTCGACGGCGGTGGCGTGGTCTGCTTCGTGTGTTGGCGGTGGAAGGATGATTTGGTTGGTGGGTTCGATGGTGCTGCCGCGGTAGATGAATTCGGCGTTGACTCGGCTGTACTCGGTAGTGCTGATGGGCAGGCTGATGTCTTGTCCGGGTTCACTGTCGTAGGGGGAGTAGGTGTCGTCGCTAACGAAGATGCCGTCGCGGATGGTGATGCCGTTTTCGGCGAGGACTCCGGTGAGTGCGGCGATGGTCGCTGCATGCGGTTTCGGTTGCCCTGTTTGGCAGTGCTGGGAGGTGTAGAGGGCGAAGACGATGTTCGTCGCGGTGGTGTCACTGGTGAGATAACTGCTGACAGTCCTGGCATAGGGGAGTTCTGTTCCCGGTTGGCGGGGTAGGTCGATGCGCAGGGTGGCGCCGACCTTGCCTTTATCCAGGGTGATGCAGACCAGGCTCTCCTCGGGCCAGAACCCTAGGGTGTGCCCGATGAAGCTGAGCAGGTCTGCCGGGTCTTTGATGGTAAGCGCATTCATTGCCCTTTTCCTTTGC
Organism: Arthrobacter sp. yr096; assembly: GCF_900108925.1. Classification (NCBI taxonomy): domain Bacteria; kingdom Bacillati; phylum Actinomycetota; class Actinomycetes; order Micrococcales; family Micrococcaceae; genus Arthrobacter; species Arthrobacter sp. yr096. The sequence goes on from NZ_FNYI01000003.1 coordinate 155,857, forward strand.
ACATGCGTTGCGTCTTTGGTCTTGTGGGCCGTTCTTATAGGGGCCGAAGTGCAACTCAGGAGACCGGGTCCGCCGCGTCAGTGCCCTTGCTAGGCGGAGTACCGTCCAGCGATGATCGGGATATCAGAATGACAAACAGCATTGTTGCTTCTGCCTATTCATGGGCAGGCTGATGCGCGGCGCCATGACGTGAGCTGCCATATTCTTCGGTGTGTGCCATCGCTTGGAGGGATCGCAGCACCGGGTCGGCCGGGGGGTGCTTCCAGTCTCGACATATGCGCCGTTATCGGCATCCTCCGTGACGGACAGTTAAACCTCAGCCATTCCATGGTTCGCAGCACTGCCCGTTCTGCACACGCATTACAGGTGAATGCGGGCCATGTCTGCAAGAAGCTTCCGTGGGAGACCATTGTGGACGGTCGAGCGGCCACAGAGCTTTTTGCGGTCCGTCGGATGTTAAGGTGCGGTTGGTGCAATAACCTCATGCTTGAACCGCGATAAAGACAACCAAGATAGAGATGTGGAACTTGCAGGAGCGGAAAGTCAATGGAAGTCTGCAGACGGCCCGGACGTTTAGCTAGCGATGACAACCGCCACACGATGGCGCTGCATGTGATGTTTCATGGCACGCCATATCCTCGGGACACGCTGGGGAAAATTGAGCGACAAGCGCTCGTTCTGCTGGCCACATTTCGGCATCGAACACACGCTGGGATGCGGTCCCGGGGCGTTTCCTGGCATCGCCTTCCACGGACACGGGTGCAAGATTTCTCGGCCAAGACGGCATACGCGGCCAGGGCTCGGCGGAAGCCTCCAAAATCAACGTCACAGAATCTGAATACCAGGGGCGCCGTTCCACACACTTACAGACGCGAGGTGTTTAACGTGCGAACGGGATCATCCGTTGGATAGGTAGCAGGTCGCGATTGGCGATGTGGAGAGCTCGGTTGCGGTAGCAATGCAGCGATCTCTGGCCACAGCTCATGATGAACCGCACTGCAGCGTCGCTCTTTACACGGATTTGGCCTGGACCCTGCGCCTAAAGTGTGGCCGTCGCCAATGAAATCAGCTGAGGAGGCATAGTGACGGCTACTGCAAGAGCACTGCTGTAAAGCTCACCGTCGCGTCCTCCATGCGGAGGCAATTTCTCGACACGGTATCGACGAAAACGACCGGCACGGTTTTCAGAGTCCGTCGCCACATATTCTTGGGAGGCACCTGGAAACACTGGGTACAGAGAGGATCTTGGGGATGGCGCTCCTACCTAACATCAACTTCCGTGACATCCGTTCCTGGGGCAATCCGCCATCCCAAGCGAGCGGCTTTGAGGAACTGGTCTCGCAGCTAATGCGTGAGCGCCTGATCGGATTTCCGACGGGTACGCGATTTGAGCGCTTTGGCAACCCGGACGGCGGTCGGGAAGGCCGAGCCGTCTTGCCCAACGGAGAGACATGGGCATGGCAGACCAAATTCTTCTTCCAACTCGATTCCGCGGAGTTCGCGGCCATTGGGGAATCTATCAAGCGCGCGCTTGATCGGGAGCCAACCCTTACGAAGTATTTTGTAGTCTTGCCATACGATCGGCCGTCAGGCGATACAGCCCGGTCGAAGAGCGCGCACACTAAGTGGAACGAACACGTGGAGAAGTGGGCGGCTGAGGCGGCGGCCATCGGTCGCGAAGTTTTGTTTGAATATGTTGGAGAGTCGGAACTCCATCACTTCTTGAGCCAGCCCGACCAAGTCGGACGCCTGCGGTACTGGTTTGATCTTGATGGTTTCTCTTCGCTCGACTTTGAACGGATTGCGGCAGAATGCTTGGCGTCTGCAGGCCCCCGTTACACACCCGAACTCAACGTTGTGGTGCCGCTGTCTGAAGCGTTCGAAGGCCTGGGCCGCACGATAGGCTTTCAGTCCCTAGTCCGCGAGCAACTCGCGGCTCTCCGCAAATCCCGTCGCTATGGTTTTGCAATTCCAGACGAATGCCGGGAGGAGTTCAGCGACGCCACTACGGCTGCGGACGTAGCATTGGACCACCTTGACGGACTTCTGGTGACTTCTCGAGATGCTGCGCTCAATCCTGGAATTAGCCTGCCTGATGTCACCTCCGCTCTTCAGACGGCAAAGTCGCATCTGCGAACGCTGACCCGGTTGCTGTCAAAGCATTCCGAACGCGACGGCTACTACTATGACAAGGCCGCCAGTCTCCACTCGCGAGTCAGGGAAATAGGTTCCTCGCTGTATGGGATCGAGCGATTCAGGCGGAGTCGCGGGTGGCAGCATTCCTCGAACTCGACTTTGTTGATCGAAGGTACAGGAGGTTCCGGCAAGACCCATCTCTTGTGCGATCTGGCGAGCCAGAGAACACAGAAGGGCCTGCCCACACTGATTGCTTTGGGCGAGCACTTTCAATCAGGGTCAATCGAGGCGGAGCTTGGACGCATTGTTGGGTTCAACGGGGCGGCGAGTCAACTCCTCGCGACATTTAGCGTTGCATGTGAATCTCTTGGGGAGGTCGGGTTCATAATCATCGATGCGCTCAACGAGTCAGAAGACCGCCGGATCTGGACGCGGCACTTGGCTGGCTTCCTTGACCGGGCCAGGACTTTCCCCAACATAAAGGTCGTAATGTCTTGCCGCACCGAGTTCCTGGCTGACACTATCCCCGAGCATGTGCTCGAGAAACTGGCCAGCGAGGTGCATCGAGGATTCGCTGAGGTCGCCGACACCGCCATTGTAGAGTTCCTCGGCTGGTACGACATTGAAGTACCGTCGTTCCCTCTGCTGGATCTTGAGTTTACCAATCCCCTTTTCCTCAAGTTGCTGTGTACTGCCCTGCAAAGGAGCGGTGCCAGAAGCTTTCCCCGAACGGGCCTCGGTCTGAGCTGGACTTACGACATCCTGCTGGAGTCCGTTAATCGCACGCTGAGTAGTCCGGAGCGCTGCGACTACGATGCCGGGGACGCACTCGTCCAGGCGGCGGTCAAGAATATTGCCCTGGCAATGCGAGATCAGGGGCGGTTCCTCCCGAGGGCAACCGCAAGCAGAATCATTCAGACCTCCCTGCCGGACCGTAGCTGGAGCAGCAGTCTGCTCCGCGGCCTACTGCACGAGGGAATCTTCACTGAGTCGCGATCGAGTGATGGGGCCTCGATCAGGTTTGCTTACGAACGACTGGGCGACACTGCGATTGCGCGCCTGATTTGCAGCGCGGACTCTGTTGAGACCCTGCAATGTTGCCAAGAAATGGCAGCACATTGGTACTCGCACGCTGGGGTGCTGGATGCGTTGGCGGCGATCCTTCCCGAGGTGCACGGTATTGAACTGCTGGACGCCGTGGAGGATAGTTCCAACCACTTTCAACACGAACTTTACACAGGGTTTCTGCGAAGCCTCGCGTGGAGGTCACGGTCTGCCCTTAACGAGCGTACCCGGGAAATTGTTCTTTCACTGTGGAACAGTGATGAATACTCGGACGAAGCGCTGACCGCTCTGCTCCGAGTGGCCACGATTCCGGACCACGCCCTCAATGCCCTATGGCTTCATGACGTGCTGTTCGATTGCGGTCTTCCGGATCGGGATGCGACCTGGACTCAATACTGCAACGGGGAGCAGGGGGAGCGTGCGCCCTTGCAGAAACTAATCTCGTGGGCGTGGTCATCGGCAGCCAAATCAGCTGACGACGACTCGAGGCTCCTCACTGCCCACGTTCTGGGATGGGCGTTGGTATCCAGCCACCGCCCGACTCGGGACAATGCCACGAAGGCGCTTATTTCTGTGCTGGAGGAGGCTCCTGCCCTTGTCGGTAACGTTCTCAACGATTTCCATGACGTCAATGACCTATACGTTGAGGAGAGACTGTTGGCCGTGGCCTGTGGTGTGAGCCTGAGGACTCGGGATACCGCGGCCGTCTTCCTGGTCGCTGAGGGAGTATTCGACTACACCGTCGGACGAGGCTATTGGCCTGTGCATGTATTCTCGCGGGACTATGCCCGGCGTGTCTTGGACAGGGCTCTGGACTTGGGTTGGGAGTCCCCGGAAAATACCCTTCGCGACGTCGTTTGCCCGCCATACGAGTCCATGTGGCCGGCATCCGTGCGATCGGCGGAAGAAATCCGAGCGATGACGGGCCCCCCGGATTACGCGTACTCCACCATAGGCGTGATGTCGAACTTCGACGACTTCCGGAAGTACGTCATCGACACGTCGCTGAGGGATGTTGATCTTCCCGCGGACGTTGACAACGACCTTGTTTCCCGGCTTATCTTCGACCGGGTGCTTGACCTCGGGTGGACCCCGGAGCGTTTCTTACAAGTTGACAAGGCCGTCTCACGGCAGCTTTCGTCTGAAAACAGGGTCGAAAGAATCGGAAAGAAGTACCAGTGGATCGCGTACTTCGAAACATTGGGACTGATTCTCGACCGTTATCCGCTGGACGCCCGATCGAACGATGACAAGCGGACGGAGTATCAGCGTCCGCTTGATGTGCGGGCTCCCGACATAGACCCGGGCGTTCTTCTCAAAGCCCCGGAAAGTAGATCATTCAGGGATAGCGAAAAGTCTTGGTTCGCGCCGGTTTCGCCTGAATTTCCGTCATCCCTTGACCCGGAGTGGCCAGTAGACGACGCGTCCATGCCAATCATAGAGACCCTCATGATGGTGACAAGGCCCGAGGACGGCACCAAATGGATGCTGTTGGAGGGAAATTTCAGTTGGACCCAGCCACTAGTACCGGAGGAGGCCGCGCTCGAACCATCCCGGCATCAGATTTGGATTCAGGTGGATTCGTACCTGATCGATGCCGAGAAGCTGCCCGAGCTGTTGGACTGGGCCGCCAACCTCGATTCCCAAGCGGATGTGCCGACAAGCAGTGATCCATACGGCCTTTTCTTGGCGGATCACCCCTACGGATCGGCGTGGCCTGAAGTATCCACACTCGACGAATGGGATCGGCGGGGGGTCCCAGTCCCAATCGAGATCACCACCACTAATTACAGTGGCACAAGCGGGGAGTGGGACCAGTCAGAGAGCCGCCATTTGTCCGGAATAATCCCCTCGACGGCGTTATGCAGACTACTTGGCGTCGAGCAACTAGAGGAGTTCCGTTGGGGGACTGGTGCGGAAGGCGTCATCATTGAAAATTTCTCCGTCCGGAACGAAGGCCCAAACACAGCACACATGAAGATCTCCACCGTGGTTACGATGCTTCAGCAACACTCCAAAGCGCTATTTTGGACCGTCCGAGCGGCCAAGGAGACGGTCGAACGCGACTACAGCCTGCCCCGGGATGGAATGCCAGTTCGGCGCACCTATCTCGGTTTCTATTCATTGGACGGATCCACCTTCAGGTCCCGCCCAGGACGCGCCGAAACACAACACAGTGGGGGTGGGACAGTCTCGTTCGAGAGTGCCTGGCCCGAGAAGAGCGTCGTTATCGACGCCTTCCCTGAACGCTAATAGTGCCCGACGACGAGGACCGTGGAGAGTCAGATGCGAAAGTGAACCGGATCAGCTCGATGTCTGTCTCCACAGTGCGCGCCAGCTCAGACAGATCCGTGTCGTCGTCCTCAGAAACCGAAGCTGCTGGGCCCAGCATGGTCTGGACCTCGTTAGGGATCCGGCCGTGTTCGAAGTCCTCTTCACGCTGCGGACACAAGCTGTCAGGGTTTCCCTACGATGACTGGTTATAGGGACAAGAACGCCAACGAGCGCCGGGCCTGACCTGGGCGTCGTGGTGCGGCGGTCAGGCGGCCCGGAGCTGGTTCGGTTCTGCCGATCCGGTGCGCCGCGGCCGGGCTGATCATGGGTAGAGTGTCACTCGATGAGCCTTACTTCGCTTCTCCGGGACCCGCAGTCGCCGGAGCGTGCCTACTTGGACCGCGTTTCACCGCTCCTGGAAGCTTCCGGCGGGCATGGCGACGGGGCCCGTGCGGCAGCCGAGGCCCTCGGTCTGACACAGCTGGCCACCAGCGTGACGGTGGTATCGCCGTTCCCGGGGGCCGACCCTCGGCTTGCCGGCACTGCTTTCGACTTCCGCGCCCGGATCGAGCTGGGTGGTTTCAAACCTCACCAGTCCGTGGCGGCCGACGGCGTTGCACTCTTGGATGCGCTGGCTCCCCTCATCGAGAACGGTGGCCACCGCACAAGGATCCTTGCTGAAGCATTCGACGTGGCCGCCATACTGCTACAGGAACCCTCGAACGACCCAGACCTAGACCGTGCGGCAATCCTGCTGGCGTATTGCGAGCAGGTGGCGCGGACGGGTGCCGTGGCAATAAACGGTTCGCTGGGAAGCGCTTGTGACCAGGCTGTCGACGGACGGGCATTGGCCGATGGGGTGGATCCTGGCGCGCTGGCAAACCTCAGATCGTTGGTGGCCTCGAACGGTGACCAGTTCGAGGCCTGGCAGGAGCAGATCGCGGCAGGCGTCCGCTACGAACCCAACCCGCAGTTCGCCGGCTCCCACCTCGTCGATGGCGCCGACGCCGACTGGATGATCGAGCAGACACTCATCGACTGCAAGGTCTATGGCACGCTGACAGTCGGCAAGCTCAGGGACTTCCTCCGTCAATTGCTCGGTTACGTCATGCTTGACACCGATGACAGCCTCGGCATCCGCAGCGTCGGCCTGTGGCTCCCTCGGCAGAGACTTGCGCCGACTTGGAGCCTCACCCACCTCTTGGGCGGGGACTCCGAAGAACTGCTGCCAACCCTGCGGGAGGGATTCATTAAGGCAACCACCCAAACCCAGCTTGCCCGGCACGAACCGGTACCGGAGAAGCGCCGGCATCAGTATCTCGCCGACAACCGACACACCACGTTCCATATGTTGGAGAAGCTGGCATCGAACGAGGACCCGGACCTCCGTCGCAGAGTGGGACGGAACGAGTCGACGCCCGAACAGACCGTCCGGACGCTGGCCGGCGATGGCAGCTGGCATGTCCGCCAGGGGGTCGCTACCAACAGGAACGCGCCCGAGGACGTGCTGGAGGCTCTGGCCAGGGATCGCAGCGTCGCCGTTAGGCGGGCGGCAGCATCGAATCCACGCGCTCCGCAGCCACAACGGAAAGCCGTGGCATCTGGCATCAACCGATACAGCGACATGGATGCTCGGACGGCTGACCGTCCAGACGCCTTGAACAAGGCGGAAAACACCGAAGCGCTGGCGGACTCTGCGCTCGACCTGAGCCGGGTCCACATCGACCAGAACCGGGACGAATCCGCTCTGGACACGCGCTGGTTCTCGGATCTCCTCTTCATGGTTGTGTGGGGAAAACCCCAGTTGCCGATTCCCAAAGAGAGCTATCGCTGGGGCTGGCAGACAGGCCGGACCCTCTGCGTGGAGGATTGGATGCAGGCCGGCCTCCCAGACGACGTCCTGACCGACCTGCTTCGTCCGGACCGCCCCGCCTGGGTGCGGGAGGTAGCCGCAAGCGAACTGCCGCTCTCGGACCCGGCCATGCGTTCAAGCCTGCTCAACGACCCTGATCCTGCGATTCGCTGGTCAACGCTCGAGCGTACTGTCACCTGTCAGGGTGCGGACCTGACTGCCTTGCTCGGCAGCCTTGGGGCATCCCGGGAGGAGAGGCTGCGGTTCCGCACCTCAGGGCTCGGCGCCCGGCGTGACTGGCCGTACACCGCCGCCGAATACGAGCGCCAGACACTCAGGGTCATTGCCGCGCACGCCTCGACCCCCTACAGCATGCTGCTGTTCCTGATGGAGGGATCCCCGCCCGAGGTGCTGGCCAGCCTGATCGAAAATCCGACCCTGAAAGCCGAAGACCGGGATCGACTCGCCGGGTCACTGCAGGCCAGCAGGTCAGTGTCGGTCCGTGCGATGCTCGCATCGCTGAACTCCGTTCCCGCGACCGCCTTGAACGACTTGGCTGCGGACAAAGATACCGTGGTGCGGGAGGCGGTAGCACAGCATCACGCAACGCCGCCGTCCGCCCTCATCCGCCTGGCAAAGGACCCGCAGCGAACCGTGCAGTTGTCGGTACTGAACAACCCGGCCAGCACCCCAGAACTGGCCAGATCCGTCGCCGAATCGCTGCTGCAGGCTGACCTCGATGAGGACTTGCACGAAGTGCTTGGAGTGATAGGCGAGCGAGCGGACATTGATGTGCCGTCCAGTGTCGTCGAAGACGCTCTGGACCGGCTGTCCAAGAGCCGACGGCGGGACCCGGACATGCGCCTGGTGGTCGCCGGTGATGAACGCGCAGGGAGGAAGACTCTGTCACGCCTCGGCCGAAGCACGGATGACAGTGTTCGCCGGGAGGTTGGATCGAATCCAAGCGCTTCAGACGCCGTCATAGAGTTACTCGCCGGAGACACCGAGCCAAGCGTACGTGCGTCCGTAGCTGCCAACCCGCGAATACCAGTGCCGGTTCTCGAACGGCTTGCCTCTGACCGGGAGCCTCGTGTCCGGGCTAAGGTAGCGGTGCACCGGAGCCTCCCGCAGATCGTCCTGATTCGCCTGCTCAACGACCCTGACGACAGCGTCAGGACTGCAGCCATGGAAAACCCTGCAGCTCCCGACGAACTCGTGCGGGAAGTGAAGGCCGAACTGGAACTAGCCCCGGAGCAGACCCGACACAACCGTGCGGCTCTGGAGCAGAAGGTCGCGCATAGGAAGGCGGAGGTGCGCATGAGCGTCGCGTTCAGCCCGGACGCTGACGCCGACCTGCTCAGGATGCTCGGGGGCGAACGGAGGAGCGCCCAGGTGCGCCGCGCCGTGGCCGCCAACCCGAACACTCCTGTCGCCGTCCTGCGCGAACTCGCCGATGACGATAACGACCAGGTCCGCCAGGCAGTCGCCTTCAACGGCGCCACACCAGCCGATCTACTCATTGACCTCGCAAGCAACAGCGTCGATCTCGCAGTTCTCGTGGCGATGAACCCCGACGTCCCCCAGGACGTCCTTCGCGCCCTCAGCCAGGACACCAATCCACTCGTTCGGTTCGTCGCCGCTGGGTATCTGCAATCCCGTCTGGTCGTGAGCGTCGAGAAGACCCCCATCGGGCGGACCTTGGATAGCGGGCTCGACCAAACCGTCAGCGTGGCGGGATTTGCGGACGTCCCCGATCCATTCCCTCCGCGGCATTTCACATAAGCTGACAGTTCCGACTCCGATGAACATTTATCTAAAGCGACTTTGTTCAGTCGTTCAGACTAAACCCCATTCAATCGGTAGCGTTTGGCAAACGAAACCACTGTCGACATAAACCCACTCACACCACAATGGGAGGCATCGTGCCTAAACCGCCCCGGAATCCGCGAGGCCGCAGGAATCCCCGGCGTCGCTCCGGCAGTCCCAAACCCTTCGGAGAAGCCCCTCAACCAGATTCTCCTCGCCTCGTCGCTGATAACACACCGGGTGGCTCGGGAGATGCTTGGTCCGTGCTTCGGCAAGGTGCGCGCAACGTCGCCGGTGTCTCGTGGCAGATAGAGGTTACAGCGTACCTGGTGGTCATGGGACGTATTGGAGCATTGAGGTTCAGGCACTTTACTCCCGAAGGCATCGAGGATGTTGATTGTCGCGACACCGGTGGCGGGGTTGCTTACGTTCAAATGAAAGAGCTTGCGGGTGGACGGGGCAGAATGACTGCCTCGGGAGTTGCCGAGGCTCTATTTCACGGGCAGAAACACACCGCTGAAAGCCCTGTGATCGTCGTGACGGATGCGGCTCTCGGGTCCGGTCTGAACTTCACCGGCTGGATGCTGGACATGCGGACGGACGGCAGTGCTGGATGCGCCTCCGTACAGGAGCACCTGTCCGCGAAGGGGCTATCCGAAGACGAAGCGGAACGGCTCATGGGCCGGTCCTTCCTCGTCAGTCTCCCATGGGACATGCGCCCTTTATCGGAAAAGCTCCTGGTGGAAGCGCTTGGGACCAGTCCTGCGGTGGCGGCCCTTGCTGTCAGCAGGCTCATCGATCTGGTGTCCTCGGCTGCGGCTGATCAACGCACTGCGACCGCGCAAACTGCTCGGGCGATAACCTGCAACGACCTGGACACGATCCTCGCAGAGATTCAGTCGACGGTGGATACGGAAGGCTTGGATGAGGCGATTTCGGCGGGAGTATGCAGTCCAGCGAACTACCTGTCGTCGTCGAACCTGACGGCCGGGCAGTTCTATCTGGGTGCGGAAGGTGCTCCAGGCTTGATTGCGGCAGGTCTCGATGTAGTCCGGCCTGGCGAAATGAAGGCAATTCTAGAGGGATTCAGTCGCCACCAATATGCGTTGCTGCTTGGGCCGTCAGGTGCCGGCAAGTCCGTGCTGCTATGGCGGGCTGCGCGGGATGTGCTGGTGGGTGCGAGCATTCTGAGAGTTGTGAAAGTATCCACGGCGGAGGAAGTTGACCTCCTGGTTCGCCACGCTAGGCTTCAGCAACCTTCGAGAACGGCGCCGTTGGTCATAGCAGCCGACAATTTGGGCCGACCTCAAGTAGGAGCATGGCCCGAGGCGGCACGCCGTCTCCGCGAAATACCGTGGGTGTACCTTTTGGGCGCGGCCCGCAGTGAAGACTTCTCTCCCAGGCTTGCCGCTGGCGGCGCGTCCGTAGTGGAGCTTGTCCTTGACGCCGCAACTGCCAACAACGTCGCTGAAGCCGTGCGGGATGCTGGCATCGAAATACTGATGGATCCGCAGGAAGCCCAAGAACGGGCTGAAGGTTTGCTGATGGAATACATGGCCCTCCTCACAGCCGGTCAAAAGTTTCGGCAGGTACTGGCCGACCAAGTTGAGGGGCTCAGGGACCCTCAGCGCAAGGTCGAGCGGACGCTAGCTCGGTTGGTAACCACAGCACACGGACTTGGTATAGGTCTCGAAGCCGACGCACTCCCGCGGCTGCTTTCCGAACAGGAAGACATCGTCGGGGCCGCTCTGGGTCGATTGAGCGGCGAACACGTCATTCTGCGCGCAGAAACCGAGTGGCGCGGCCTCCACGAACTGCGCTCTTCCACCATTAGCAATCTCTTGCACGAAGCGCCTCCTCCTACCCTGGAGCGGACACTGAACCAAGTGGCGGAAGTTGTTCCACTGCCGCTTGCTGGTTGGCTGCTTCGCCGGGTTGCGCAGGAGACATCCGGAGCAGTTTCCAGCGTTGCCGACATCATAGGTGTCCGGCTGGCCGAAGTGGACGATGCAGTTATTCTTGCCTCTGCGCTGGAAGGAGCAGAACGGGCTGATTCGTTCCTATATGCCGCCAAAAGCCTCCCTGTTCTGAAGGAACACGCGTCTTCGACGCTCACAGTGCACCAGCTGGCGATGCTTATCTACGGAATCGGCAACCAAGGAATCGGTAGCGACACGAGCGGCGGCACAGATTTCGATAGGATGCTGTTAAGCCTCACACCAATCGCCGCACAGGTAGGGCCAAGGGCCGCCATCGTCGTCGACGCAATCAGTAGGCAAGTCACGACCCCGAACGTTATGAGGGTCATGGCAGAAGAACGTCCGGAGAACATTTCCAGGCTGCTGGAAGCATGCATCGGGATTTTACACTTTAATGAGGAAGACGCAACGGCTCTTCTTTCTGCCGTCCCAACTCCGACGAGCCCTCACGAAGCCGATATCGTAGCCCGCATAATCGACAGCCTCGTAGTCCTTGCGGATCTGCCAAACTCTCGGTTGTCGTTCTGCATAGGTGACTTGGAGTCACGGGCGAACATGTTGACCTGCACGGAGCCCTGGGCACTGAACATCGAGGTCGAACACGTAAGCAGTGAGATCACGCTTACGGCGACGCTCATGACACCTTCTTCTGAATCGGAGCGTTCCCTTCCTTTGACTTGGGACATCCACCGCGAAGAACCTGATGACCTCGTTCACAGCCAGGCGATGAGGATAGCCAAGCGACTCGCCGACGGTTGTCCGGAGGCCGACATGGTCAAGATCGTGACGCTTTCTCCCTCCGGCTCCCGATACGTGGTCGCCGGCCACGAACCCGGCTACAAGACCCTAAAGAGAGAAGTATTCAAGAGAAGAGAGTCCGTACGTCAGTCTGTCAGCTACCAGGCGTCCCTTCGACGGCTCGAAGCCGCGTCATCATGGACCGATCTGCTTCGGGAGCAGGTGTTGATTGCTGCGAAACTCTCAGAACTGTTGGGGCAGGGCCATCAACGGATGGCTTCCACGGACAACATGTCCAGACGACATGATTGGGAGGCATCCCTCGCCGAGGTCAACACCGCAGTTAAGTCACTCCGAAATCGTCCGTTCTCTGTCGCGGTCGATCCAGGGCTTTCGCATGCACAAAGCGACCAAGATGAACGGAGTGAAGATGCGGTCACGCGGGCATTCGAACATGTCATCCTTGCACTTGGGGAGCTGGCTGAGCGCAAGTTCCCAGTGCAGGTGTCCATGAGTCTGCAGAAGGCCCTTGCATCCGTGGACGACGCCTTGCGGGCCGGCACCCCCACCCTCAGCACTGTAGGCAGTCCACTGCCGGACGAACTCCGAAAGCATCTGGACCGCCTGCTGCAGCTACAACGTGCGCTGGCTGCATTTCCCTACCTGGACAAGTTCATCAGGACTAGTCCAGAGACCATGAACAACGTGATCAGGCAAGCGACGCAAGAGACCGCGACGCGGGAAGCCTCATTGCTTGGGGAGGCATTGCATCCCCAAACCGGATATCAGCTTTTTCGTATCACTTCAGAGGATCCGCTGCCTCACACCGTTGACGAGTGTGACATCGTCCTGGTGACAGAACTCAGCGCATTGGACGCAGTGCATGAAGCGTTGCAGAAGTGCAAATCCAGTATCCGCGAGGCTCTAACGTCGCGCATCTATTTAGTTGCAACCCTGGAAGAAGATGTGCTCCCAATCGCCTTCCAGTTCGCCATGCATAGCCCCGTCGACATTGTGCCTCTTCCAGCTCCAAAACGGAGTCAAATTTGTGATGCCGCAGGCCTCATTCAGCCGCAACGGGCGCTGACCGATGGCGTTACAAAATTTGTGGAGGTGCTGAGCGGTAGATCTGCCGCGGCAGCGCTGAGGCACCGACGTAACGTGGACTGGCCCGCAGCGAACGCTCCGGAGCCGTTGGAACCGGACAAGCATCTGCCAGCCGGGCTCTCAGGGGCCCACCCCGTAGTAGACCATCTAGTAGAGCTGTACAGGCAGGTTATGGCGGAAGAGGAAGGATTCCGACCGCCAGGAGAATTGGCAGGGGCCATGATTCACCCGTTATCCGGTCTGGACCCGGACGCTGAACAATCCCAGCTTTTGAATCACGTGTCGATGGCTGTCATTGAAAGTTTCAGGTGACATTGGCTTGTAGTTTGCGGAGGTGCTTATCTTGGCGTTGTCCGGGAGACCGAGAATTCTGTCGGTGCTGGCGAGGGTGTCTTCGCATTCGCAGTTCATTGCGCGGATGATTCCGTCCCGCACGAGAGGGATCTGGTCGGCGGCATGTGGAAACTCCCTGGTGATTTGAGCGCAGTTTCGCGGCGGCTGACCTGTGATACCGAACCGGGATCGGTTGCCGGAACTTCTTAGATGTCGTTATTGGTCCTCGCCCGGGCTGCGTTCGGCGATAAGGGAATCAGTGAGCCGTCGCAGATCTGTTGTCTTGTCGACAGCCTCCGTCACTAGTTGAAGACTTTCCTCGGGGACCGCTCTCGTCTTCGTTTCGTCGTCGATGTCCGTGGTGTGGGTCATCGGGACGCTACCGTCTTGCTCACGCTGCGCCACGACCAGGTGAAACCTCGACAGTCATGCCCGAAATGTAGGCTGCTGACATGACAACAGCGCAGGAACAGGAAGACTTCTTTCGCCCGTGGCCACTGGGGCCACACTATGGGGAACTAGCCGATGGGGCCGGGCCGAGGGCTTGGGTGAACTATAAGCTGCACTCGGCCGACTGGTACATCGAAACGCTCGAAGCAGCCATAGCAAAGGTCGGGTTTGACCGCCACGTTGGAATTGAGATGGCCTTGGACGGGGCGCTCACGTCTTTGTGCGCGGGCTACGATGCCTCCTCGGCGGCTCTCATTGGGGTCGCAGAGAGATACCTACAGGTGGAAGAGCCAACCCCTCTCTGGGAGTACAAGCCATCCCTTCTCATACAATTGCTGGGCAGACTCTCACAACAGGGTTTGACGGGCGATCTTATTGGAACCCGGTCTCGCATCAAAGCAGCACTTGTCAGGAAGGAGACCAGCAAGGGGTGGCTGACGATGCTGCAAGACCTCCGCAACCGACCGATGCATAACGACACCCTCCCGAGGCACTTTGACGCTGTGGTCGGCTCCCCGACAGCGAGCGCACTCAATGTAGGCGGTACGCCGACTGAGCCGGTCTCCTACCTCCGCGAGGCTTACCGCGACGTGTCGAATCTCTCCGGGGAGCTGCTAGATATCGTCGATAAGCTCGCCCCTAACGGGATGATTACCCAGCGCGAGCCTTAGCTTGGCGAGGGTTCGGGCAGCTGCATCCCCCCGCCGCCGGCACGCGTTGTGTAGACCCTATTTCGTCCCGGTAACCTGACGGGCCCACGTCTACTACCCCAGTCAACGACGGTTAGGATTCTGACATGCCTAGCTCCCAGCGAGAAACACATGGAAGCGCTACACCCCGAGGGTCGCAGCCCGCAAGCTACTCAAAGGTTCGCACCCCGGGTGAAGAGAAACTCATCAGGGTTCGATTCCGCTAGGCGGAGGCTGAAGCCCACACGGCTCTCTTCCTTCAAGGAGAGCGTGAACGATTTGAAGAGCGGCGGCCTCTGAGAGGCAGGCTCGGTACGTCCGGAGGCGGGCCAGGTTCGGTGTCGTAGGGGAATAGGTGTCGTTGTCGACGTCGGTTCGGTCGCGGATTCCTTCTGATGCAAGAGCTGATGTTCCTGGTCGCGGCCGGGGGTTGGCCAGGGGAGATGTCAGTCTGCTGTTGTGACTGATTTCGTGGCTCGAGCCCCACCGTGGTCGGAGTCTGACGGAAGGACCGGCTCGCGGCTTTATCGCCGCCTTCGGTGGGTGGTCGGTCTCGTACCTTCGTGTGGACGCCACGTTTGTTGGGTTCGGGACCGCCATAAAGTTGTGAAAGGAGACACTACGACTAACGGCGTCAGTCCTGCGGCGGTGAGCGACGGGCGGCTAGCTGGCCAGCTGAGCTGCGTCCTGCGGCGCCTTTTGCTCGTTGCACGGTAGGGCTAGTTCTTCAGGTAAAACCGAGAAGTGAAGGGCCTCGAACCTATTGGCGAGTTCTTTCAGGAGCTTTGTGGCATCTTCTCCTTCAAAGGTTTCTATACAGACGGTAATTGTGTTGATCACAGGCCCGTCGATGAGCTTGCCTCGTTTGAGACGGCATCAGCGTGGCTTACTGCATTCCGTGGGCGTGGCCGCTGGTGAGCTGCCACACGTCAGGCCAGGAAATGCCTGGCCCGTCGTGCAGGCGTTTCAGGTTCCTAAGTAGTTTGCTTGTAAAGGCATTGTCAGCTTCCGAACATCGTTAGTTCCGACGTCAGCTTGATCCCATACTTCCTGCATCCGCTCCCTGTAGCTCTGCCGGGGTGTGTTCCGGGGCGTCAAGTACGAGCGTGATGCCGAGGTCTGCTAGATAAGTTCTGAGGGACATCATGTCCTGAGGTGTGCGGAGCCAGCAGGACTGCCATCACCGGGGCAGCGGCGGGCCACAGACACCGCCAGCGGCCGACGGCAATGGCTCAGCCATGGGCCGTGTCCTCCTCGAGCATGTCATCATCGAATGCAGCTTTTGGAGGTCCGAATGCCAGTTTGGTTGCGCCGACAACAGCCGAAGTGGTGGCGAAGCTGTAGCTGGCGCCAACTATAGCTCCCAACGCGTATGGCAGGACGATGTTCAGCACGATGGTCCCCGTTGGGCCGGTCTTGGTGATGAACTTCGGATGAATGAGGTTATTGAATGGCTTCAGGGCAGAACCGGGAATGGCGTCCAGCGTTTTCCGGGTCCAGTGCAGCCCAGTCCTTTTCGCGAACTTGGGAATTGCCGAGTCGGCACCTTGTTCAAGGACGACGGAGAGTACAAGCGTCCGGCGGTGTTCAATGTCGCCCAGCGGTATCTGGTGCACCTCAGCAACGGCGAGGATGTAGAAAACAGCAGCCGGCAACGACACCGCCGGTCCGCCGAGGGTGATGGCAGTTGAAACTGCTTTCCCCACCTCCGGGGCGGCACCTGCCGCGCCCGATGCGGCACCGGCAGCAGTGGCAGTTGCCATCAGTTGTCGGTCGAGTTTCTTCAGCGCCGCTGCAGGTGTGAGTTTAGGGTTCTTGGCGCGCATCTTCCGGACATGCGCGGCTGCCAAAGATGTCTGGCCCATCAGGATGGAGTTGATCTTGGCGATCAACGCAGGGTCTATGGCGTGTGTCCCTTTTGCGTCAGTGTCATCGGCGGTGCTCTTCGGTTCCCGGGCGTCCAACTGTTTCTCCTCGTCTTCGTCCCCAACACTGCAGTTGACCCTACGAGAAGTATTCCCTATGGAATCGACGTCCTCATACTGCGGCACATTTCGAGTAAAGGACGTGAAGTTCCACAGCAGACGGCGTTTTGGGGACTGCGTCTTTCGGCCATGAAGGGAGGACCTTTATCAGCTCTCCGGGTCGCTGGAGCGGAATATCGATCCTCAGGTTCTTACGTGGGTTAAAATACAAATCTCTCTCGGGACTCGGCGTCGAGTGCCACTCCGCCAGAAGAATCGGGACTACCCTTTCGGGTCAGGAAGCCATCGCCGCCGCGATCCGCGCCGAACCATCAGGGACGGTGTCGTGTTTTCCATCATCGACAGTGGGTGGAAACAGTGAACTCGGGCCTTCAAGTCATGCTTGGAACGCGCTCAGACGGCAGTGACATCACGATAGCTGGCTACCGTACCCTTGAGCCATGACCCGTAAACCCTTCCCCGGTGAGCTTGGCTTCGTTGGCAGTGGTCCTGTTTTGTTCGAAGCAATCCATGCTGACTGGCCAGCCTACCCGGGCGACGATAGCTGGGAACTGAGCTTACTCAGGTTAGGTGATTTTCCCCGAGGTACAGAGTTCCAGTGCATCAGCATTATTGACCAATGCGCCCTTTTCGTGACGCATGTCAACAAAAAAGAACCTGATCTATTCAGTGACAAGCACATGCACGTTGCTGTCCGGCTCAAGGAGCTGCTCGAAATGGACGAGCAAGGCTTTGTTAACGGCGTGGTCATGGAGACAGAGATGTCGCCAGCGCAGGTCCATGCAAAGCGATCACAGGGGCCTGAGCTGTGGGCGCAGCTCCAAGCTGGCGGAAAGCTCTACTACCAGCTGGCAAACGGCGAGTACGCTCCCATCGAGCTCGAGGACGATGAAGAATGGGCCGAGGAGGACAGGGCGATCGCTCCTATGTCGCCCCGCAGCACGGAGCTCGTTGGCATGTACGAAGGAACCCTGATTTCCCTTAAGCCTGCAGCCTGGCCGGAAATGGAGCGCTTGGCGCGGGAAACCCTGGAAATTCCTCCGAGCCTTCAAAGTCGGTTGGGTGTGGTGTTGGACGCTGGTCTATATGATTCAGCCATCAGGGATCTGGGAGCAGCGCTGGAGACGCGCATGCGCGTGGTAACCGGCACATCCGGCTACGGGCAGAACCTTATCGAGGACTACATAAAAGCCTTGCACACAAACCAGGACGGCCTCCCCGCACGCATCAAGTCACTTCGGCAGGAGCTGCGTTCAATTTTCAAATTCATACGCAACGAGTTCGCACACAATTTGGTTGAGCTTGAACCGAGCCACGGGTATGCATTCGTTTCCCGGCTCTGCTGGCATGTGCGCGATGTAGAACTGGTCATTGAAAGCCGCGGCCAGCACAAGGCAGGCGAGGGCTTCATTCGCGGGTGATCCCTACACAGCTGTGATCGGGAGTTTCCAGGACAAGCGAAAGCTTGTTCTCAACCCGATAGCGAGCGATGCTGCCATGAACCCTGCCCCTTGACGTTCCCCCGCGTCCCTCCCAAGCATCTGGATTCGTCCATGCTCGTGTTCGAGCTGGACCGGGAATCACAATGGTTCCGTACCCCACGACGCTGAACTCATCACCACGGCAGCGACCTTGGCTTTCTTAGCTAACCGGGAAGGACGTCACCAAGTCTGTGGTTCTGGGATCACCGACCGGCGGATGAGCGACGCTTCACGTGATGCTCACTTTTTTCTAGAGACTGCACGCCCCGGTGCAGAAGAACTTACGAGAGCGTTTCCGGTCAAAGGAACAACAATCTCTGCAGACTTTACCCGAAGTCACCCATCCGTGGGATCGCCCGCCACAGTGACGTCCGCTCAATATCTGTGCAGTCAGGGTTTTGCAATGTCATGTCGCCCGTGCGCTGAATCTCAATGACGTTGTGAAAGGAGGAAATCTGATGAGTCTTACTTGCCCAATCCCAGTTCGCACTTGCGGTAGCCGACATGTACTTGCTGGACGCTCCGCTGTGCAATGCATTTTATCCGCCATGGGCGATGACCCGACGTTCGCTGATTGGCAAAAAGAAGGTGTGGACAATGTCCACACTTTTCACCCCGGACTGGCCCGTACAGCCGCCGGACTGGCTCGGATTCCGCATGTTTCCGCCACTTCCCAGCAATGACAAGGCCGGGAATCGCCTTCGAGTCCCACCTCGGGCACGATGTTGTTGCAGGTCAGGGGCCTATATGGCCCCTGACTGTTGACAAAACCCCAAGTCTGACATGGAACTAGCATTTTTATGTGGCTAGTATCCGGAAACGCTTCAAAAAGGACGGCTCCTTGTCCTTCATGGTGGTCTGGCGTGGCCCCAAGATCCGGAAGCAGCAGGGTATCACTGTCGACTCCGCGCATGAGGCTGAAACGCTCAAGCGGTTGCTCGATGCAAACGGTCAATCCTTTGAGATCGCCCAGCAGGCACTGATGGACAACAGGGCGAAGATACCCACGGTGGGTGAGGTCATTCAGGAGCACATCGACCTCCTGATTCGACCTTCGAGCGGGACCGTGAAGACGTATCAGACGATGCTTGATCTCCATGTGAAGAAGGTCATTGGCCACGTCCCCGTCGACAGGCTGGACTACCGGATAATCGCGTATTGGGTGAAGTCGATGATGGCCAAGGGATGCTCACCGAAGACGATCAAGAACGTGCACGGCCTGATTTCCGCGTCGATGAACACCGCGGAGATGTTGGGTTACATCACTCGCAATCCGTGCAGGGGTGTGCAATTGCCCAGCGCTGAGAAGGCCGAGGACGAATTGATGTTCCTCACTCATGCAGAGTTCGGGTTGATCATGGATGGCATGGGGGTGCGGTACCGCGACTTCACCAACTTCCTGGTGATGACTGGCACCCGTTTCGGTGAGGCCACGGCGCTGACCGTCGCCGACATCGACCTGCTGAGAAAGCCGGCCACCGCCAGGATCAACAAGGCATTTAAGCTGGATGGGCAAAACCAGTTCTACATCGGCCCCACGAAGACGGGTGCTGGCAAGCGGACCATCGGGCTGAATCCGGGGCTGGTTGATCTACTCATTCCGTTGGTGGCTGGCCGCCTTGGTGGCGACCTGCTGTTCACGACGCGCCGCTCTCGGCGCTGGTCTACCCTGCAGCCAGCGATGACCTGCCATTGGACGACCGAAACTGCCCTTGGCAGACCAGCAACAGCATGCTCTTGTTCCTGACGTTACCGACCAAGAGGGATGCCTGCGTCGCAAAGCTGGCGCAGTGGCTCGGGCGCAGCTATGCCGCCCCTTGACTTGCCCAGCCAGCCAGGTTCCTCTGTGGGGCAGTCCGCACCCACGTAGTGTCGATGTCGGGTTTATGCCGGGTGACAGGACCACCATAGGATTCGAAAATTGAGTGCAGAAGGCCTATATAGTCCGAGTAGCTGCTCGACACCGTCCTGTGGCCCCGCACGTCGTGGTCAGCCCGACTATCACTTGCCCTGCGGGTCAGCAACGCAACGGCTATTGCCAGCGACAGTTGTGCCGAGATCGCCGGTATACACCTGAAGAACCAATCCATCCGGCCCGAAGCCGTTGGTTATGATGAGCTTGTTCGTGGCCGTCGACTGATCAAAAACCTTCACGTCGTACCCGCTGGACTTATAGAACTCCTCGACCTTTTGCCCTAGTGTCTCGCGCTCGGTGTCGCCAAGGGGGCCCCTGGTCCTGGATCCGCCGAATTCTTTGCCGCCTCCGGTTCCCTGGAAGTTGCAGTAGCCACCTGCCGGAACATCCTTATTGGTCCATTCACCCGGCGCCATCGCCTGGATCTCATCTAGGAGTCCAAATAATTCGCTGCCGGCTGCTTCTGGCGTCATCGTCGTTCCTTCTCCGCTGATGGGAAGATCGCTTGTTGAATTCGACTGTGAAGATGAGGGGTTTGCCGTGTCACTATTGCCCGGTGTTGTGGGGAAGCATCCGGATACGAGCAGAAAGACCGAGCAGGCGGCGAAAACGGTTGCCGTGATTCTTCGTCGGTTCAGCACCTGTTTACGGACATCATCGCGTTGCCGCCAAGCGGCCAGTTCCTTTTGCCGGGCCTTCTCCTGCTGAGCTCGGAGCCTGGCCTCCCGAACGTCATCAGCCAGAGCGGTAAGAACACCCGCAAGCCTGCCGCGATCATCGGACCTGATGCCACATGCCGCCTCGAACAAGCGCGCGTAGCCACCCTTGAAGTGCTGCAGCGCTTGGTCCACAGAGCCGGTCAGGAAGCCTCCCTCGGCGCGCATAACCTCGTCGGCGGAGTTCGCGGCACGGATCAGCGCATCGGCCGCGCCGTCATCAAAAGTAATCCCCATACCTGCCCCCATACCAAACAATAAATCCAACGACTAGCATAACTGTTGTTTGCTTGTTCACGCGAGAGAATGACGCCACATGTGCCTGGCCCCGGTTGGCCTGTTCAGTGGTGGGGGAGCGGGTTCAGGGTCGCATGCGTGCAGACCAGGGTTGCATCCGAGCCATCCAGGGAGTCGCTGGATGCCGATGTTAAACGAGGACGACGGCGGAAGTTACCTCCCGCCGTCGTGAGCCGTTCGGCTTGCCGCCTCGCATTGTTGGCGCGGCGCTCAGCCCTCAAGCTTGGAATGCTCGCCCAGGCGGTGCCAGGACCGGTTGTGGTAGACCAGAGCGTCGCCGGGTTCGCCCGCTTGGACGTCACGCATCACGCGCGACTCCAGGGCGTGAACGGCGATAATGGTGGAGGTCCCCACCTCCATGCGATTGATGACGGCGCACCGGACCCAGGCGCGGACATCTTCATAGACCGCTTCGCCGGTTGCAAGGGCGGACCAGCGGTGCGTCTGGTCAAAGCGGTCGGCGCCGGGGGTCGCTCCAAACTTTGCCAAGTCGACGTCGTGCGCGTCCAGCAGGTGCACCACGACGGTTTCGGCGCGCGAGAGAACCTCGGACGAGGAGGACAGTGCCGAGACCGAGAAGATCAGCAATGGAGGTTCCGCACTCACTGACACCACCGACGATACCGTCAGCGCCACTGGCCCTTCGCCGGCGTCGGCCGTGATGACGGCGACACCTCCGGGGTGGCCACGGAACAGTGCTTTGAAGTCGTCGGCCGGGAGGGACTGAGTGAAAGATTTCTTCGGAGCCCCGAGCCAAGTGTCTGTGGGATAGGCGTGAAACATCGCTACACCTTGGGGGCGGAGCGTTCAAGTTCCTCGCGAACGATTCCCGTCCCTGCACTGAGAGCACTCAGCTTGGCCAGGGCGACGTCCCGGGGGAACGGTGCCATGCCGCAGTTGGAGCTGGCGATGAGCTTGTCCGCATCGACGAACTGAAGGGCCTTGCGGAGGGTGTCCGCTACCTCCTCCGGGGTCTCGATGGTCTCGCTTGCGACGTCGATTGCACCGAGCATGACTTTCTTGCCTCGGAGGAGCTCGATCAGGTCCATGGGCACGTGGGAGTTCTGGGATTCCAGCGAGATGATGTCGATGCTGGAGCTCTGCAGCAGCGGGAACGTTTCCTCGTACTGCCGCCACTGTGAGCCGAGCGTCGCCTTCCAGTCATTGTTCGCCTTGATCCCGTAGCCGTAGCAGATATGCACAGCAGTCTCCGCACGCAGCCCTTCTGCCGCTCGCTCAAGCGCAGCCACGCCCCAGTCCTTGACCTCGTCGAGGAAGACGTTGAACGCGGGCTCGTCGAACTGGATGATGTCCACGCCGGCCGCCTCGAGTTCCTTCGCCTCCTGGTTCAAGATGGTGGCGAACTCCCAGGCCAGCTTCTCGCGACTCTTGTAGTGGTCATCGTAGAGGGTGTCCACCATGGTCATGGGGCCGGGAAGAGTCCATTTGATCGGCTGGTCGGTAGTTGCGCGGAGGAACTTTGCGTCTTCGACGAATACCGACTGCTCGCGGCGCACCGCTCCGACGACGGTGGGCACGCTGGCGTCGTAGCGATCGCGGATGCGCACGGTCTTGCGCTGTTCAAAGTCCACCCCGCTGAGGTGCTCGATGAAGGTGGTGACGAAGTGCTGGCGGGTTTGTTCGCCGTCGCTGACGATGTCGATGCCGCGTCGGCTCTGTTCGTGGATGGCGATGCGCAGCGCATCCTGCTTGGCCTCGAGCAGCGCATCTCCCTCCAGTTTCCACGGGGACCACAGAGTCTCCGGCTGTGCGAGCCACGATGGTTTCGGCAGGCTACCGACAACGGTGGTGGGCAAAAGTGTGTTCATGATTGACGATTCTCCGTGGGTCAGTTGACGAGAGCGGGGTATTTGGCGGTCCACTGGTCCAGCAGGTCCTTGTGGGGCGTGATGAAGTGTTCCTCCGTGTACTTCGCCTGCGTGATCGCGAGTTGACTGCGCTCGACGCGGTCGTAAGCGATCTGGGTCCGCGAGTAATCCTGCTCTCCCAGGCTCGGCTGGTAGACGACGGCGGCGGCGGAGTTCGCGTTGTAGACCTCCGGGCGGTAGATCTTCTGGAACGTCTCCATGGTGCTGATGGTGCCGATGAGCTGCAGGTTGGAGTAGTCGTTGAGCAGGTCGCCGCGGAAATAGAAGGCGAGCGGCGCTACGCTGCCGCGTGGCATGAAGTAGCGGACCTGCAGCCCCATCTTGGCGAAGTACGCGTCCGTCAGCGAGAAGTCGTCCTGTTGGTACTCGACGCCCAGGACCGGGTGATGGTTCTCCGATCGCCGGTACGTTTTGCTCGTGGAGACGCTGATGCACACCACTGGCGGCTGCGGGAAGCGTTCCTGGCAGGCGGAGGAATCGAGGAATTGCTGGAACAGTTTGCCGTGCAGATCGCCGAAGTCTTCTGGAACGGTGGGCTTGCCTGACTCCGCTGCTGCCGCTGGCAGAACCACGCTGAAGTCGAAGTCGCGGACGTAGGAGGAGAAGTTGTTCCCCACGATCCCCTGGTGGCGGACCCCGTTGAGCTGGTCGACGATCTGGATGTCGAGAACTTCGAACAGGGGGAACTGCCGATCCGTACCTTCCGCAGTGAACTCAATCTGCACGGAGACAATCTCAAGCTCGAGCGTGTAACGGTCCCGGTCCGGGTTGTCCCAGCTTGCGAGATCGTTGAAGCGGCGCCGAATCATGGTCAAGGCGTTGCGGAGGTTCTCCTGGCGGTGCTCGCCTCGTGCCAGGTTGGCGAAATTCGTGGTGATCCGGGAGCCTTCTGACGGGGAGTAGTCCTCGTCGAAGGGGGTGGTGGTGATGCTGAAGGTGAAGTCGTCTGCCATGTGCTGCCAATCCGTTGATGGGCCGGAGACGGCCTTTCAGAAGGTGATGTATCCATGGTGCAGCTTTCCCATGGGTATCAGGTAACTAGTGGTTACTATGCATTCATATAGAATTGCCCTATGCCCCAGATCTCGAGCGGATTGACCCTGCAGCAGCTCCGTTACTTCATAGAAGTTGCAGCTGAGGGGTCGATCTCCGCAGCCGCCGATCTCCTCTACGTAGCGCAGCCAACAATGTCCGCTTCGATGAAAGACCTTGAGGCCCGGGTTGGCCGGGCACTCCTGCTTCGCTCCGCCCGCGGAGTCACGCTCACCGCCGACGGGGTAGAGTTCCTTGGCTACGCGAGGCAGGTCGTGGAGCAGTTCGCTCTCCTCGAGCAGCGCTATCTTGGTAGGCCGCCGCGGCGACGTCTGCTCGGGGTGTCAACGCAGCACTACTCGTTCGCGGTGGACGCCTTCGTCCGGATGGTCAAGGCCACTGATGTGGCCGAATACGAGTTCTCGCTGCGGGAGTCCCGTACCTGGGACATCATCGAGGATGTCCGGACGCTCCGCAGCGAGTTGGGCATCCTCTATCGGAACGATTTCAACCGGAAGGTCATCGACAAGCTGCTCCGGGAATCCGGGCTCGCGTTCACTCCACTCTTCCTCGCCGATCCGCACATCTTCATTTCACGGAAGAACCCGCTCGCCTCAAAAGAGCGTGCGACTCTCGATGATCTCGCCGGCTTGCCGAGGCTAACCTTCGATCAAGGTGCGAACAACTCGTTTTACTTCGCCGAGGAGATTCTCTCCACCTTGTCCAGCAAGCAGGAGATCCGGGTCTCTGACCGTGCCACGATCTTCAACCTCATGATCGGGCTCCACGGCTACACGATCTCGACGGGCATCATCAGCGGGCAGCTCGACCCGGAGATCGTCGCCATCCCGCTCGACGTTGACGAACGCATCGAAATCGGCTGGATCGGCCACGCCTCGATCCCGCTCACCGACCAAGCGCAGCGCTACCTCGGGGAATTGCGGGCCGTCGTCGCTGAGTTCGGCGTGGCGCTGCTCGACTGACTGCTGCCGTCGTCGCTGAGTTCGGCGTGGCGCTACCCGGCCTGGTGCAGGTGATGACGATCCAGCCAAGGGACATCACGCCGGGCTTCTGGAACTCCACGTCAGAGATGCTAGGCAGACACCGTACTGTGTGATCAGCCCGGATACGGTGCTGACCGAAGTCGTGTGCAAGGAGTGCCCACCCGACATTCTTAATGGGTCCCGGGAATTCGCACTGCAGGGTAGCCGTAGAAGCAGGAACAAGATGTGGACAATGTCCGCACTTTCCGCCTCGGACCGCCTTTTTTTAAATCCGTCGGAGTGGCCCGGATTCCGCATTTTCCGCCAGTTCCCAAAGCGACCAAGCCCGGGAATTCCGTCCTAGTCCCAGCTCGGTGACCCCTGGACTGGAAGTAAGGATCTTCGTCGTCTGTTGGCAGGAGAAGGTCTTGGGCGCGGTTGGAACTATTTTGAGTTGCATGCCCGCCGCTCTCTTGTGGACTGAACTTTGGACGCACCAAAATGGCGGGCCGTACGACGCGGCGGCATTTGAAAGTTGGGGCTGAGGTTGCAACTATCCGAACGCGATGACCAACCGGCGACGTCGGTGGACGCTACCATGATGCACGCTTAGCCGAGCGCCTGATCTCAGGTGGATGTCTGACGGGCTCCCCGGAACAGTGAAGGACCGCCCGGAAAGTGCTGATGGGCGATTGCGGAAGGGCCAATTTGCCGATCAGTCGCGCCTCCCGTTGACGCTGCTCAAGTCCCACATATGCACGGGCCCATCAGCTCCTGGGATCAGGAATCCCGTAGCATCCAAAACACTGCAGCAACGACGCTGCACCTCAGATCATATTTTCCCGAGGAACATGAAAGAGCCGGCCCAATCTCGAGTGCCGGCTCTTTTGGTGATGTTCGCCGTTTTTAGCTCGCTACCTCCAGTGGCCAGTGTTGTCCAGCCCGACGTAGTGGGATTGACCAAGGGTCTTTCCATGGCGGAAATCCCGGAGTGCACGTTCCGACTCCGGATCCGAATCGACTGGCCGCTGTTTCTTCCACTTCAACAGATAAAGAGCGATCGTCGCAACGATCAATAATCCTGCTGCAATGACTACACCGAGCAACTGCATGGCGCCCCCTTTTATGAATCAACTGTAGATGTCCCTCGCCGAATGGCCTAGGTACCTGAGCCATCACGGATACCCCACTGAATGGGTTACTGAGCACAAGGATGGCCTCCCTCATCGTAGGGTGATGAGAAGAGGCCATCCCAAGGAATTACACTTTTTCCTCTGCAGAACCGCCGGAGGCAGTTGGCCTGTTCTAGGTCAGGCAGATACCTCGGCATCGGTTTCGAGGTCCACTGCGGTCAGTTCCTCAGCCTCCGGCGCCGCTTTGGTGCTGGTGAGCAGTGCCCGGCGTGCAGATGCGACGTGATGACGCATGGTTGCACTGGCGGCTTCCGCGTTCCGGGTCTGGAGCGCCTAGAGAATGGCCCGGTGTTCGCTGAGCGCGTCCCGACGCGGGTGCTTCCGGGTCAGGCTCCGGTATTGCCGCATGACGAGCGCGTACAACAGCTGATCCACGAATCCGGACAGTGTGGGCTGTCGTGCCGAGTCGCGATCCAGCTTGTGGAAGCCGCGGTTCAGCCTTGAGTATTCCGCCTCTTGTCGGTCGTATTCGGCAGTGGCCATCTGCTCGCAGATCACGGCAAGTCCTAGAGCTCCTCATCGGTGGCCCGTTCAGCGGCCTTGGCTGCCAAAGCCGATTCGAGGATCTCGCGCGCCTCAAGAATTTCCACGGCTTCTTCGATGGTGAAAATTCGCGTCCGCACGCCACGGTGGGGTTCGCTGGTGAGGTAGCCCTCCTGGACCAGCCGGGCCGTGGCCGACCGGACGGTTCCTCGCGAGAGACATCCAGCAGGCCCGTCAATTCCGCCTCTGTGAGGCGAACGTTGGGTTGGAATCGTCCGGAGATGATGAGGCTGCGAAGATCCTCGTAGGCCTGGACGGTACGGGTGGAGGAGAGGTCGCCGGTGACCGATGTTAGCTCACTCATGTGCTGTGCCCCTTTCCGTGGTACACGTGGTGAATGTATCGTCACGCTCCCTCTGTACGCCCCCGAAATCCTTCACGGCGACGCGCAAGTGGTCAGTGCACTCTTCATCGCAGTGGGCGCAGGCGCCATCATCGGAGTGCTCGCCATCGCCGGGATCCTGCAAGCCACACCGGGCAGGCTGATTCTCGCCAGCCTCATCTTTGCCGCCCTATTGTTCGCGATCTCCCTTGCTCCAAACCTGATTCCGGCGCTCATCCTGCTGTTTCTACTGGGCGCCGCCGGCGTGGCCTACCGCGTTATCACCACCTCCATGGCACAACTTGAAGCAGATCCGATCATGCGTGGCCGCACCATGGGTTTTGTTCGTCATCACGATAGGCGGCACCTCACCCGTGAGCGCGCCCCTGTTGGGGTGGCTCTGCGAAGTGCTTGGTGTCAGGGCAACGCTCATGATCGGTGCCGCTGGTTGCGCGGTGATGTCGGTGGCGATCTGGGTCTACATGCGACGCCGGCCCAAGACGGCAGCTTCACCGCCACATGCCGCCAGCGAAGTCATCGACTCCGCGACCCACATCAGCAGGTGACAGCTCGACCCCGGCACTAGATGTGCCGGGGTCGTGTCCCTGTGAAGTGAAGCAACTGAACGTCGATCCCAAGTCCACTTCGTATAGTTCGGTCTATTTGTTCGAGAGGCTCGACAGCTCTTCGACGGCGCTGCCGATTGCTATGCCTCGGGCGCCGGCGGCCCTGAATTCCTCGGCGTTCTGCATGTTCATCCCGCCCGTTGCCACGAAGTTGATCGAGGGGAATGGCCCGCCCATTTGCTGGAGTTCGCGTCCGCTTTCGCCGGGCTCGCCTCCATCTCAACTGAGTTAGCCCCCCAAAAAAGTCTGAACTCCGCCGTGCTGAATCCCGATTCCTTGCATTGGGTCGCACGACGGGCTGAACATCGGGCTCTGTTGTGCACGGGGGTTTGCGAGGCAGGCACGACGGCGGGGTGTCGACCATTTATCCTGAGCGGTTGCCTACTCCTCGATTTCGCCGCCGAAGGTACGCAGGTGTTGCCGGAACGTTATGGTGGGGTCGCTGTTACGGGTGTCCTGGTATTCGGTGAGCCGGGCTTGGTTCCTGAAGGTTGTGCCCATGAGCATGCGGGCCGCTTGAGTTCGTTCCGTGTCGCGGATGGTTGTGGCTGTGTCGGCGATCTCTTGGGCGCGGTTGAGGGGGATGAAAAGGACGCCGTCGTCGTCTCCGAGTACGAAGTCATCGGGGGAGACGGTGTATGGACCGCTCTTTGCTGTGCTGAGCGCCGCGGGATCGCGGGGGTCCAGGCGTTGAGGCCCGACGGGGAGGGCCCCTTGGCTGAAGACGGGGAGGCGGATGGTCTTGAGTTCGGGGGTGTCGCGGTGCAATCCCCAGATGACGATGCCGGCCATACCGGCGCGGCTTGCTTCGAGGGTGACAAGGTCGCCGACACACGCCTCATCCTGCCTGCCTTCGTTGTCCACTACCAGGACATCGCCCGCCGAGGCTCGATCGATGGCCTCCAGGAAGACGTCTACGCTGCCGGTGTGGCGGGCGGGTGCGACGCGGCCCAGAAGGTGGGTTCCGGTCCAGAGCGGGGTGGTGCCGGTTGGTGCGCAGCGGACGTCGATTCCGAGGCGCATGCAGGCGTCGGCCACGTGCGGGGTGGTGAGGTCCAGATAGGTGCGGTGAAGCTGTTCCGGTTCCAAGGCTATGGTCTCCGCTTTCTCGTCATGGTGGGTGATTGTCCGTAGGGTTTAGGGGCTCCAGTGGAGGACTTGTTCGATGAGCAGGAACATTCCGATCAGGATCATCGCGGCCCCCGATATGCGGGTGACCCGACGGGCTGCGCTGGGTCGGGTCCTGAGCACGGCGCGTGCTCCGGTTCCCACGCAGATGTAGATGACTGCGCAACTGGCGACGTGGATCAGTCCAAGGACAATGATTTGGGCCCACATCGGCCAGTGGTTGTTGGTGTTGGTGAACTGGGGGAGGAGGGCCAGGAACAGGAGGAAGACCTTGGGGTTCAGGCCGCTGATCCCGGCGCCTTTGATGGCCTGGCGGGCCCAGCTGCCATCGATGCTTTCGCCGGCTTGGGGGACGGATGGGTTCCTGAGCATAGCCAGTCCAAGCCACACCAGGTACGCAGAACCGGCTACGGTGAGGACGCTTAACACCACGGGAGACCCTGCAAGCAGCGCCCCTACCCCCGCTGCCACAATCAGGGTGGCAGCGAGGTGCCCGGTGAGCAGTCCCGCAACGGCGGGAATGACGGTCCGGTGACGGAGGCCTGCTGAAATCGCGTAGGCCCAATCCGCTCCGGGTGTCACCACGAACAGGAAAGACACCGCCCAAAAAGCGGCCATGGTCCCTAGCGGCATCCGTACTCCTTTGGTGTAAAAATCCCGAGTGTCCGGGACCCACGAAGAAGCTTACGGAAGGAGGACTGGAATGTGCTTCCAAGTTCTTTGGCTCAATAGGCAAAAGCAGGGATAATCTTCCCTATGGACAAGGTTGACAGGAAGATTCTTGCTGAGCTGCAACTGGATGGGCGGCTGTCCCTGACGGATTTGGCTGAGCGTGTGGGTTTGAGCCTGTCGCCTTGCCACCGTAGATTGCGTGCCCTGGAAGACTCGCATGCCATCAGCGGATACCGTGCACAGCTGGATGCGGAGGCCCTGGGCCTGACGTTTGAAGCATTGGTGTTCGTGACCATGCGTGACGGGGACAGGGCCGCGGTGGCGGCCTTCGAAGAAGCTGCCGCTGAGATCCGCAACGTACTGAGGGCGCAGCGGCTCTTTGGGGACCCCGACTATTTGCTCCAAGTCGTCGCTAGAGACGTGCGGGAATTCCAGAGAATCTACGACGAGCAACTCTCAGCCCTGCCTGGCGTTCAGCGGTTGAGTTCTACTCTGATCATGAAGAATGTCGTGGATAACCGGCCGTTGCCACTGTGACACCCGGGAGGGCTCCTCAGTCCTCATGCCAAGTTGGCGCAAGCCCTAATGCTGAAGCTGCCCGCAGATGGCATCCAACAGCAGGGGAGGGGCGAGACTGAAATCAGCCAGCACATGCCTTTCATCCGACGCGAGTGGCTCCAAGGTACCGAGTTGCGAGTCGAGGAGGCTGCTCGGCATAAATTCGTGGTCGCGGGCGTTCATGCGGGCCAGAAGGGTTTCGCGGTCACCCGTGAGGTGGACGAATACGACGTCGGGCGCATGCTGCCGCAACAAGTCCCGATAGCTGCGCTTCAGCGCCGAACAGGCGATGATCAGGGGCTCTCCGGCGTCCTGTGACTGGCGTAGTGAGCGGCCGATTTCCTCAAGCCAAGGCCTCCGGTCATTGTCATCCAGTGGAATTCCTGCGCCCATTTTCGCCTTGTTGGCGGCAGGGTGAAGGTCATCGCCATCCTGGAAAGGCAGACCCAGGCGATCGCTCAGCAATGAGCCCATGGTCGATTTGCCACAGCCGGAGACTCCCATGACAACAAGCGGCGGGAGGGGTTCATGTCCCATGTGAGGGTCCTTTCGGGGTCTGCCGGGCTGACGTTACTGCCTTATGCAAGCGTGAGATTATCTTCACAAGTGAGAATAGTTTCGCAAATTGCTTCGATGCCGTCAAGGCTTCGAAAAAGCCTTGACGGTGCGCTTGATATGAGAAAAGATTCTCATATCTTTCGAAGTGCCGACCCCAAGACGAACCCACAAGGGAGCAAGACGTGTCCACGGAACAAGACATGGAAATCCACGCGCTGCCTGAATACTTCCTGGCGCACTACTACGCAGAACTGACGCCGGAGGAAGCGGAACCATACGTCGTTGGACGGCTTGAGGCCCGCGCAGCTGCCCACCTGAACGCCGTCAGGAGCGCGGGCCAGGAGGCGTGGATAGGCCTGCTGCCGGACGCGACGAGCACCGTGCTGGGTATCGTTTGCGACGACTCCCCTTTCGTAGTGGACTCTGTCCTGGCTGAGCTGACGCGACGCCGTTTGGGCATTCGACTCGTCGTGCATCCCCTGTTTACAGTGCTTCGGAACGCAGGCGGTGCAATCACGGACATCCACCCCGATTCAGCCAGGCCGGGGAGCCGGGCTGAATCGTGGATCGCCGTGGAACTGCGCGACCTCCTCTCCGGGGAAGAATCAGCCAGCCTGCTGGAATCCCTCCGGCGCGTCCTCGCAAATGTTAAAGCAGCCAGCGGTGACTGGGTTTCCATGCGCAACAAGCTGGGGGAGGTAGCCAACGGGCTCCCCAGCCACGACAAGACCCGCAACCTCCTGGACTGGCTCAGCAGCAATCATTTCGTCTTTATCGGCTACAGGGAGTACGCCTTGGAAAGAGGTGAATCGGAGGATCGCTTGGTGGCCATTGCGGGAACAGGGCTCGGTATCCTCCAGAACCCCGGCGTCGCTGCTACTGAGCTCCCGCGCGTCCTGACCGGCGCCGCCCGTGACTCGGCTCGGGAGCCGATTGCCGTCGTCGTCACCAAGGCCCGCTCCCGTTCTACGGTCCATCGCGACTCACACTTGGACTACATCGGCGTCAAGAAGTTCAACGTCGCGGGCGAGGTGACTGGCGAGCACCGCTTCCTCGGTCTCTTCACCTCCAGCGTCTACAACGGTCCTCTGGACAATATCCCCGTAGTTGCGGAAACCATCAGCGGGGTCATGACTCGCAGTGGCCTGAACCCGTCCAGCCATTCGGGGCGACAGCTCATGGCCATCCTGGAAACTTATCCACGCGACGAACTGTTCCAGATCGGCGTTGAGGAGCTGTTCAATATTGCGGGCAGCATTATGCGGATGCAAGAGCGCCGGCATTCACGAGTGTTCCTGCGCCGTGATAGTTACGGCAGGTTCGTGACGGTACTCGTCTACTTGCCGCGGGACCGATACAACACGTCGGTTCGCGTTCGGATTGAGCATGAACTGCGCGCAGCCTTCGGCGCCGTTGACGTCGAGCACGAGGCCCGCGTCAGTTCGTCGGCCCTGGCACGCATCTTCTTTACGGTGTGGACGTCCTCGGACGGCACAAACGGGATTGATGAAGCCGTGATCGCGGGACGGGTCAACAGGGCGGTGAGGTCATGGCCGGAAGGAGTCCGGGATGCCCTGAGGTCAAGTCGTTCCGCAGCCGAAGCGGAAGTCCTCGCCAAGCGATGGGGCGAGGCGTTCCCGCCGGAATACCAGGTCCGGTACAGCGTGGAAGCGGCCAGCCAGGACGTTGAACGGTTCCATGAACTCGGCACGGATGAAAGCACGACGGCGGCACGACTTTACGTTGATCCCGTCACTGACGCATCGACAGGCTCGCCTGGACGCATTCGCCTCTATCTTCGCCGTCCTGAGAGCCTCAGCCGCATCCTGCCGTACTTCGAGCATCTGGGTCTGGAGGTGCTGGAAGAACGTCCACACGAAATCGTTGATTCCGACGGCCTGGTTTTCTACCTGTATGACCTCCTGGTGGCCAGGCCCGCGGATGTTTATTCGTCCGAAGCGTGGGATCTGGTGCCGGGAACGTTCCGCGCCGTGCTGGGCGGGGAAACCGAATCGGATCAGCTCAACACCTTGGTCCTGCAGCAGGGATTCCAGTGGCGCACCGTGGCGTTGTTGCGCAGTTATGTGAAATACCTCCGGCAGCTCGGGACGTCGCATTCCTTTGAGTTTGTGGCTTCGACGTTGCAGTCGCACCCGGAGGCGGCGAAGTCGCTGGTTGGTTTCTTCGCCGCGAAGTTCGACCCCGATCATGTGGGCGACCGTGCTGACGCCGTGGTTGCCGCCCAAGCGACTGTCGCCGCAGCCATGGACAACGTGGCCACCCTGGATGCGGCGTTCGTACTTGAGGCGCTGGCCTCACTGGTCCAGTCGACGGTCCGCACCAACTTCTACCAGGGCAAAGCGCACATCAGTCTCAAATTCGATCCCACAAGTATCGCCACGCTGCCCAGCCCGCGACCGGCACATGAGATCTGGGTCTACTCCCCGCGAGTGGAAGGCGTCCACCTTCGTTTTGGGCTGAGGGCCCGCGGCGGACTGCGCTGGTCGGACCGGCAGGAGGATTTCCGCACCGAAGTCCTGGGGCTGGTCAAAGCGCAGTCGGTCAAGAACGCCGTGATTGTTCCGGACGGCGCCAAGGGCGGCTTCTACGCCAAGTTCGCGGCAGACAAGGGGGACCGTGCGGCGCAGTTGGCCGAGGGGCAGGAGTGCTACCGGACCTTCATCCGCGGCCTGCTCGACCTCACCGACAACATTCACTTCGTGGGCGGACAGACGCAGGTTGTCGCTCCGCCCCGCGTGGTGAGGTACGACGGCGACGATTCCTACCTTGTGGTGGCGGCGGACAAGGGGACGGCCTCCTTCTCGGACATTGCCAATGAGTTGGCAGGTAGTTATGGCTACTGGCTGGGAGATGCGTTCGCTTCAGGAGGCTCCATTGGATATGACCACAAGCGGATGGGCATCACGGCGCGCGGTGCGTGGGAATCGGCGAAGATTCACTTCAGCGAGCTGGGAATCGACCCCCGCGCCACGGACTTCACGGTTGCTGGTATCGGCGACATGAGCGGTGATGTCTTCGGCAATGGCATGCTGTTGTCGCGCCACGTGCAGTTGCTCGCTGCCTTCGACCACCGGCACATCTTCCTGGACCCGGATCCGGACGCGGCGTCGTCTTTCGCCGAACGTCAAAGGCTCTATGCGCTGCCGCGCTCCAGCTGGGCAGACTACAACCCCTCATTAATCAGCGACGGCGGCGGGGTGTGGCCGCGGACAGCCCGCGCCATTCCAATCCATCCGGCGGCCCGCGCTGCACTTGGCCTGGATCCGGCCATCAAATCAATGAGCCCGCCGGCCCTCCTGCAGGCAATCCTGAAAGCTCCGGTCGACCTGCTCTACAACGGCGGCATCGGAACCTACATCAAGTCCAGCACGGAAAGCCATGCCGACGCAGGGGACCGGGCCAACGACTCCATCCGGGTCAACAGTAGCCAACTCCGCGCCCGCGTGGTGGTGGAAGGCGGCAACCTTGGTCTCACCCAGGCGGGTCGCGTTGAAGCAGCGTTGTCAGGTGTTCTGATCAATACGGACGCAATCGACAACTCGGCGGGCGTGGACTGCTCCGACCACGAGGTCAATATCAAAATCCTGGTGGATCAGTCCATCAGGGCAGGGATACTTCCCGCTGCTGAGCGCACCGCATTCCTGGCAGGTCTCACGGACGAGATCGCAGAATTGGTGCTGACCGACAACGTAGCCCAGAACGTGCTGCTCCTGACCGACAGAAGGTTCCCGCCGGCGTCGTTCCCCAACTATGAACGGCTGATGCAGTTCCTTGAGGGGCGCGGTGAACTGGACCGCGAGCTGGAATTCCTGCCCAGCACGCGGACCTTGGAAGAACGGATCTCCCGTGGCAAGGGACTCACTTCGCCGGAATTGTCCGTCCTGGCCGCTTACGCCAAGAACACCTTGGCGAGCAGCATTCGGAGCGCTCCACTGCTCAAGGACCCTTTCCTCGCCAAGTTCCTGAAGGGATATTTCCCCAGCCCCGTCGTGGCCAAGCTGGGGCAGGGGGTTGAGCGTCATCCCCTGCGTGATGACATCATCGCCACAGTGCTCGCCAACGATGCCATCAACATTGGTGGCGTGACCTCGATCTTCAGACTCATGGAGGAAACGTCCGCGGACGAGGCATTGGCAGTCAAGTCGTTCGTCATCGCCAGTGAGCTCTTTGGCCTGAGCGATCTGTCCCTTGGGCTGGTGCATGCCTGCGCGGACCTGCCGGCCGAGAAGTGGAGCCGGATCTACCTGGACGTCAGGCGCGTCCTGGACCGGGCCATGCGCTGGTTCATCCAGTACGACCACCAACTGCCCATTGAGGATTGCCTGAAGCTGTACCGCCCGGTGGTGCAGAAGCTCCGGAGTCGCGTGCCGGAGATGCTTGTTGGATCGGACAGGAATGACGTCGCGGCTCTCCTGTCGTCGGCCCTTGAGTGGGGTTTGCCGGACGACGTGGCGCGTACGTGGGCGGAGCTTCGTGAGGCATTCACCCTGTTGGACATAGCCCGGGTGCAACAGCTGACCGGAAGACGCCTGGAGGACATAGCGCCTACCTATTTTGCGGTGCGGGACCGCTTCGGCATTGAATCCCTCCTGGCCAAGGTGGATGACCTGCCACGGTCCACCAAGTGGCAGGCCATGGCCCGGGCGTCGCTACGGGACGATGCGTCCGCCGTCGTGCCTGAACTGACGGTCGCCGTCCTGGGCCTCGGCGACGAAACGCCCGGCGCCGATCGCGTTGCCGCGTGGGAGCAACTGCACCACGCCCGTCTTGACGAATCGGAGCGGTTGGTTGACTCGGCGCCGTCGGGCAGCTTTGAGGCACTTTCTGCCTATCTGGGCACCCTAAGAAAGGCCGCCCAGGCGTGAAATGGGCGCTGAGCACAACGGATGGGCGGGACTGGCACGCCCGTGAGTTCAGTGAGCGTGACCCCTCCTGGCGCAAGAGCAGCCAGCGGGGGCTCGTGTGCCTGGGCTGCGGCTCGCCGGCGTTCTTCCGCGCTCCATCACGAAAGAAGACGCCGGCATTCGGGGCCAAGCACAAGGATGGCTGCGAGCTTCTGAAGGAAGCGTGGGGCGTCTTCAGATATCTCCAATGATGTTGAGATTACTTAATCAAATGAGAAACTTTTCTTGCTTTTATGTGAGCTGGACCATAGGCTTAAGGCAAGAACCAGAACAACGCCGGAGGCAAGTAATGTTGCGCATCGTTGGACAGCCAGAATCAGACCGTTCCGGTCGAAACCGACTCACGGCCGGCACGGGAAGCCATTGCCCGATCAGTGGAATGTGGGCCCCCGAGGGGGATGTAGGGAAAAGCATGCAGCTCCTGGAAGGCAGCATTATGCCCGCGCGCGGCGACTTGGCCGTCGACTGGCAACTGGTCCAAGGCCTTACCCGTCGTGACCTACATAGCTGAAGCGCGGCCGCGTCGCCGCGCAACGCCTGCCACGCCCCGTTTGAACCGCGTGGAATTGCGCCTTTCGGAGTCCCGGGTGACGCGGGCGCGCATCGATAGCCATGTACGTACACTGCTGAGCCAGCGGAATGAGGCAATTGCGGCTGCGTTGGCGGACAAAGTGTCCTTATCTGCGATTTCCACTGTGGTGGGGATCAGGGCGGCGGATGTAAAGCGGCTCGCTGGCGCCTACCAGGACCTGCACTTTTCGGGAGTTCGGCATGATTGGCACCTCACGCGGTTGTTCACGGTGGTCCGCCAACTGGATGCTGCGTTGGAAGACAAAGAGCAGACTGCGCAGAAACTCCGGTGCGACATCCTGGAGGGGCTGGAATCAGGCCGGATGGACATCTTCCGGATCGCAGCCCTGACTGCACTCCCGGCCGAGCGGATCCGTGAACTCATGCGGCCGGGGGCCGTTCAATAAAGCGCCGGACTAGGCGTGCTCGCGGTCCTCGCTCCAGCCTCTCAGTGCGCCCTTGAGGGCGGAGATGAGCCTGGCGGTGACGTGGTCCTTGGTCAGGCCGACAGTGTTGATGAGGTCCAAAATTTCGCGTGGATCAAAGAGGATGTTCCAGAGGAACATTGCTTCGTCTCCGATGGGCGGCAGCCCCAATTCCTCAACAGCCTCGCGCAGGGGTCGCTCCAAAGCATCCGCCTGAACCGTCAGGTAATAGGCGCCAGTACGGAGCCTGGCAAGGTATCCCTCGCCGGAACGGGTGTAGAGCATGGCTCCGCCATGACGGGTGACCAGGTCAACCCACTTGCGGCTGACCGCCGTCAACAGCTCGACGCCGGACATCTCCTGCTGCTTCAGGCTGTAGTCGCGCAGCTTCTCGCCGACGCCAAACCGGTATTCTGCCAGGATGTCCTCGACTGAAGCGAAATGCCGGTAGGCGGTGGCAGTTGAGATTTCCGCGTGCTTGGCAACATCGGTCATGCTGATGGTTCCGCGACGGGACGCGAAAAGCTGTCCTGCTGCCTTGACCAGTTGCCTGCGGTTGCGCTGTGTGTCACTACGCATTGATTGGGTGCCCTTTCGTCAACTCATAGCTTAGGTCCTGGAAGCCGACCAACCCGTGAGGGCGGCGGTGAAAGTCCTGACCAGTCGCGCGGACACTTGCTCCGCAGTGAGTTCCAGGCTCCCGATGAGATCGTAGATTTCCCGGGGGTCGAAGAAGCCGTTCCAAAGGAAAAGTGCTTCATCGCCCGGATGCTGGATTTCCAAGGCCCGGGAGGCCTCCTCCAAAGGACGTTCCAATGCTTCAGCTTGTACTGTCAGGTAGTAGGCGCCTGCCCTGACCCGCGCGAGGTAGCCTTCCGCTGAGCGCGTGTGGACCATGGATGCCCCGTGCTGGACCACCAAACGAACCCATTTGTGGCAGACAGCCTTCAACAGCTCCAGCCCTTCCGCCTCTGCAGCGCGGCTGAACTCCAAGAGCTCCCGGCCCACTTCAAAGCGGTAGGCGGCAAGCACGTCGTCAACAGAGGCGAAGTGGCGGTAGGCGGTAGCTGTCGAGATGCCGGCTTCAGCAGCGATTTCGGACATGGTAGCCGAATGGCCGGCTCCGAAGAGCCGGCCGGCCGCGTCCACCAAAAGCTTCCGGTTCCGCTGCATGTCGATGCGCAGCCCGGCCGGTGGGTCGAGAACAGTCATGGTGCCTACTTGAGTGCCGCAAGTCCCGTGGCGATGCGCTCGACGCCGAGCGAAATCGCCTCCGCACTGGCAGCGTAGGACAGACGCAGGTGATGCTCACCGTTCCGACCAAACTCGCTGCCCGGGCGCACTGCTACGCCGAACTCGCGCAGGTGCGTCACCATCTGCGCTGCCGGCATGTCGACGTAGTACTTCGGGAAGAGGTAGAACGCCCCTTCAGGGGAGCTGACCGTGAGTCCCGGAATCCTGCTGAGGCCCTCAAACATCAGTTCGCGGCGCACCGCGTAAGAAGCATGCATGCGCTCGATGTCGGGGCCGCAGGTTTTGAGCGCCGTCAGGGCAGCCAGCTGGACGGCGGTGTTCATTGAACCGTTGAAGGTGTTGTGGACGCGCGCGGCAGATGCGATGACATCCGAGGGGCCCCAGAGGTAGCCGACTCGCCAGCCCGTCATGGCATAGCTCTTGGAGAATGTCTGGCAGTAGATGGTCCTGCCCACCAGG
This sequence comes from Arthrobacter sp. yr096, assembly GCF_900108925.1. Taxonomy (NCBI): domain Bacteria; kingdom Bacillati; phylum Actinomycetota; class Actinomycetes; order Micrococcales; family Micrococcaceae; genus Arthrobacter; species Arthrobacter sp. yr096. The sequence continues at coordinate 193,817 of NZ_FNYI01000003.1, forward strand.
CCCGGTATTTCCAAAGCGGAAGTAAAGGGTTCAGGCGTGTAAACGAGATCGCTGTAGGCCTCGTCGGACAGAACCAGGGTGTCCGTACCGGCCACCATGTCCGCCAACGCTTCCAGCTCCTGGCGGGAGTGGACGATGCCGGTGGGGTTGGAAGGGTTGCAGAAGACGAACATCTTGGCCCCTTCAAGTGCTGCGGCCAGGGCTTCAAGGTCCCAGTGAAGGTCCTCAGCCAGTGGAACAGGCACGACGGTTCCGCCGGCCATGCTGACCAAGTCCGCGTACAGGGAGTAGGTGGGGTCCGGGATGACCACCTTGTCTCCCGGGTTCACGATGCCGAGGATCGCGGCGGAAAGGCCTGCGGTTCCGCCCTGGGTGATCAGGACGTCGCTGGGGCTGGCCACTTCGCCGAGGAGCTGGCCGATACGGGCAGCCAGCTCCTCGCGAAGCACCAGCTCGCCGAGCAATGGCGAGTAATGGGTGTGCCCTTCTTCCAGGGCGCGGGCAGCTGCGGCGCGGACCTGTTCGGGGGTGTCGAAGTCCGGCTCGCCCATGGCCAGGGACACAAGGTCGCCTTTGGACTGGGGCTGCTGGACGCGCAAGGACGTGCGCTGGACCCGCAGCACGGCCTCGGAAGGCTGGAACGCTGCGATGGCGGTGGTTGGTTCAAGGGTCATGACAGTCCTGCTTCGAGTCGTCGGGAGGGTGGCGGCTTTGCCGGGTGTGTAGAGGTGCCGGGGTTTCACGGACGGGGGAGGTCTTCTGCGGGCGCGCCCGTCCAGCGGCTGATTTCGATGTCCCCGGAGGTGTCGCGTTGCACCGTAGGCGCAATGACGAGCTCTTGAACCACAGTGCGCTGCGGCAGCGTGGCCACGAGGTGGATGGCGCGGGCCACGTCCTCCGGCTGGACCATGGCGTCGCGCTCTTCAGTTTTGGGTGGACGGGCCCGGTTGTCGAGAATCGGAGTGGCTGTCTCGCCCGGAAGAATGGTGATGGCGCGCAGCCCTTCATTGCGGAAGGTGTTGTGCAGGTACGTCATGAAGTTGCGGACCGCTGCCTTGGCAGCGCCATAGGCGGCACCCCCCAGCAGGTTGGGATTGACTGCAGCCAAGGACGAAACTGTGATGATGGTGCCGGTGTTCCGGGCGAGCATGCCCGGGAGTACTGCCTGAGTGAGGAGGTAGACAGCGTTGAGGTTGACGTCCAGGACCTCGTTCCATTCTTCCTGGCTGATCCAGCGGACATTGAGGACCTTGCTGGCGCTGCCGGCGTTGTTGACCAGGATGTCTACCGGACCAGCGTTTTCGCTGACCCAGGCCACCAGGGTGTCAACGTCGTCCTTGGATGCGATGTCCGCAGCGCGGGCGTGGACGTTGCCGCCGTCGGCCTTGATTCCTGCGGCGACTTCTTCCAGGACCGACAGCCTGCGCCCCACAAGCACCACGTGCGCTCCTTCGGCTGCAAGCAGTTCCGCGGTGGAGCGGCCCATGCCCGTACCTGCGCCAGTGATAACGGCGACCTTGCCTTCAAGAAGTCCCATGATTTACGTTCCTCGGGTCTGGTTGGTTGTGAGATTCGAATCACATATGCGAAAAGTTTCTCATTTAGTCTACGTGAGCGTCAAGTGCCTCGGGCGTGAAGTGCTTCAGGCCGCTTCCTGCGCCGCGACCGGTCGCGAATGATGTGGCAGGTCGATGGCGCCGAAAAGGCTCTGCACTCGCGATTCCAAGAGGCTCAGCCGGCGCTGGGACTCGTGCTGGCTTTCGACAGCCTCTTCTTGGCCCACCCAGCGGAATCTCATGCGCTGGCCGGGCCGGGCTTGTCCCAACATGGGAAGCGAGGCCTTGGTGGCGAAGGCGACAATGGGATAGCCGGCGGTGAGGGTTCGGTAACGGCCCAAGATGATGAGTTCGTCTCCGTGCGGAATTTCGAAGGCGCCGATGGGCACACCGTGGGACACGATCTCACCGAGCCCTTCCGGATGCACTACCGGCCCATCAAGACGCAGCCCTACGTGGTTGGATTTCGCCGTCACCGTGTACTCCCGGGCGGCGAGCAACTCCCTGATTCCGTGTGCCGCATCAGTGTGGGGGCCTTCAACGATGTCGATGCTCCACACCGGGTGATCGAACGAAGGAACAGGTACTGGGAGGCGGAACAACGGCTGTGTCAGGTAAGGGTGCTCGAAGCCGGCGTAGGCCGTAACGAGGTCCAGGTGCTGCCCAACAGAGATCTGCTGGGGAAAGCCCATCCGTGCTTCGGGTGCGGCGCTGCCCATGAAGTGTTCGGTGACCAGCGTGCCGCTGATAGCGAGATAGTTGCGCATGCCGCCGTGGGCGTTGGCGATAACCACCCTTCCCTTGGCAGGGACGCACACAGGTTCCCACATCTGTACTTTGCTCCCGTTGACGGTGACATCGGCCGGCGCTCCGGTGACCGAGATCAAGAGGGGCCTGGCCGTGGTGAAGGAAAACCGGCCACCCATGATTTCGATGCCGGTGGCATTCCGGGGATTGCCCACCAGGATGTTGGCCACGGACGCGGAGTGCTGGTCTGCCGCCCCGCCACAGGGAACACCCAATGCCTCGGACTGTTCCCTGCCCAAATCCTGGAAGGTTGCCAGCCAGGCCGCTTCACGGATTTTGATGGTGACGCTTCGCTCGGACGCCGGCATCAGTGAACCTCCTTGGTGGTGTACGAATCGGTGCGCAGGAACCGTCCTTCGAGCCGTTTCCATTCACTTTCCGGGACCACCTTGAACTGCACGGTGTCGCCGAGCTTAAAGGAGGTGGGCGGGTCTTCCCGAATGTCGCAGATGGTCAGGGGAGTACGTCCGATGACTTTCCAGCCAGTGGGCCCCGGGAACGGCTGGATGATGGCGTTGGTGCCGGCCACCATTACGGATCCCGGGTCCACGTTGGTGCGGGGTTCCTTGCATCGGCTGACTTGTCCCGGGAACTCTACCCGCCCCATCATGGGGGCCATGGCCGAGGCCAGGAGGTTTATGGTCAGCTCGGAAGCTTCAAGATGCCGCAGGACGGCTTCCTTACTGATGCCTAGTTCTTCCGCCACGTCCCTGAGATCCGGGGCAAAGGCTTCGTTGATCACGATGGGGATGACGAAATGCTTTCCCGTTTGTGATGGGCCGGTGCCCTCGAAGCTCCTGCTTGCCGCGGCCAACCGGATGGTTTGTGCCAGCTGGCCGTGGCTGACGGCGAGGCAGTCAAATTCCACGAGGACGGAATCAATGCCGGCCACGACGTCGAGCAGGCCATGGGGACGGACCTCCAGCAGGATTTCGCGCAGCTTCCGGCTTCCCGTCTGGCGTTCCTCAACTGTCCCGGAGGCGATGCTGACCATCAATGCGGAGTCCCCGAACGGAACTGCTTTGATGTCTGGGATGGCCGATGCCGGAATCAGCTGTCCGGGAGCTGGGTACGTGCTCATGTGTCCTTGGGTGCTCGGTAGTAGGTGCGCGGCTGAATCAGACCGTTGCCAGGCGGGCTTTTTCGGCCAGGACTTCCTGCAGACCGGTGGCTTTGACGCCGGCCTTCTCCAGCGCGGCGCGGAGGGCGGTGCCGTTTTCCAGGACCTGCGGGTGGTCACCGTGCAGGAGGACGACGTCGGCGTCGTGGCCCAGCGGGACCACCTTGCCGGTGACGGCGCGAACCGTTCCTTCGGTGACAACCTGGACCACACGACGCCCGATCTCCTCAGGATCGTGGAGGAGAGCGCCCTCGGTATTGCGGGAAACAGGCATGCCGTCTTCGCCGTAGCCGCGGTCGGCCAAGAAGACGTAGCCCACTTCGAGCCCGCGCTTGCGGGATTCGTCGGCAAGTAGGCCGTTTTGGCAGATCACAATGTACGACGGGTCGTAAGCCTTGATGGCGTCCGTGATAGCGCGGGCGTGCTTCGCATCGGTCTGGGCGATGCTGCCCATCCGGCCGTGCGGGGCGACGTGGCTGATCTTGCCGCCGTGGATGCGGGCAAAGGCGTCCAGAGCGCCGATCTGGTAGAGGACATCCGTGCGGATTTCCTCTTCACTGGCCTCGATGAGGCGGCGTCCGAATCCCACCAGGTCCGGGTAGCCGGGGTGCGCGCCAAGTTCGATTCCGCGCTCGACGCAGGCCTTGACGGTGGTGTCCATAACGCGCGGGTCTCCGGCGTGGAAGCCGCAGGCGATGTTGGAGGCGGTGACCAGGCCCAGCAGGGCGTCGTCGTCTCCGATGGTGTAGTTGCCATAGCTTTCGCCGAGGTCTGCGACGACAGCGACTGAGTTGATGCCCAAGGTGACTCCCAATGGTTTCGTTGTGGTGCTTTATGGTCCAACGACGGCGGCCGGTCGGCAATGGCGGCAGGCCGCCGTCGTGCGTGTCTCGTTAGTGGGTGGCCAGCGGCTGTCCCTTGGTCTCCTTGAGGAAGAAGATGGAGACCAAAGTGATGACGGCCGTTCCGATCGCGGCGTAGGCCGGGACCATGCTGTTGCCGGTGCTCTTGATCAGCTCGGTCATCACCAGTGGAGCGCTGCCGCCAAAGATGATGGTGCTGATGCTGAAGCCAATGCTGTAGGCGCTGTAGCGGACAGTGGTGGGGAACATTTCGGTCAGGACGGTGTGGACCACGGCGGCGTGGCCGGAGAAAGCGATGGCCATGATGACGGTGGCCACGCAGGCCAGTGCCATGTTTCCGGTGGTGATCATGGCGAACATCGGGTAGGAAACCACGGCCATGAGCACTGCCGAAAGCATCAGGACGGGCTTGCGGCCGATGCGGTCGGACAAACGGGCCATGAGGGGGATGGCGATGATGATGGCAACCAGGCTGACGGCCGTGACCATGAGGGCCTGCAGCATGCTGAAGTTGTTGCCGCTGCCTAGCTGTGTTTTCAAATACGTGGGCATGTAGGCGAAGAGCAGGTAGTAGCCGGGACCGTTCACTGCGGGCAGGAAGATGGTCAGGGCGATGGCCTTGAGGTGGCGCTTGGAGGTGAACACGGCCCGCAAGGGGTTGTGCTCCACAACGTTGCGTTCACGCAGTGCCGCGAAGTGCGGGGTGTCTTCCATCTTGGAACGGATGTAGAAGCCAACGTAACCAAGCGGGAGGGCGAACAGGAACGGGATGCGCCAAGCCCAGGCTTCCATGGTGGCATCGCCCAGCGTGGTGATGAGCATGGCCGAGAAGCCGCTGCCGAAGAGGAGCGCGCAGAAGGAGCCCACCGCGATGAAGCTCATGGAGAAGTTGCGGTGCTTGTCGTGGGCGTACTCGCCGACGAAAGCCATGGCGCCTGCCACTTCACCGCCCGCCGAGAAACCCTGGAGGATGCGGAAGAGGATCAGCAGAGCCGGGGCAGCCCAGCCGATCACTGAGGACGACGGGATGAGGCCGATGCAAGCCGTGGCGCCGGAGATGAGGAGCAGGAGCACTGCAAGCAGGTTCTTGCGTCCCAGCTTGTCGCCGAGGTAACCGGCGATGACGCTGCCAAAGGGGCGGGCCAGGAAGCTCACCAGGAAGCCGACGTTGGTCAGCAGCAGCGAACCGAGGTCCTTGGAACCCATGATGTTGATGGCCAGATACGTGGTGAGCAGACCGTAGATTCCGTAGTCATACCATTCCACGAAGGAGCCCATGGTGCCGGCCAGGGTTGCCTTGCGCACCACCTTGCCGTCAGCGGTGACGACCTTGATTTGAGCGGTGTTCAGTGTCACTGATTCCGTCGATGTGTTAGTCATTGCGGGTTCTCTCAGTCTAAGCGGGGTCCCGTTGGGGGAGTAGGGGAGGACTAGCTGTATTCGCGGGTGATCTCGGCTGTCATTTCTGCCTCGTGGACTGCAACTGCTCTGACGAGTTCGAGGATTTCGGCAGCGCGGGCCTGGGGGATGACGACGACTCCGTCATCGTCGGCGGCGACGATGTCACCGGGGGAGCAAACAATGCCGCCGATGGCGACGGGTTCGCCGATCACGCCGGGGCCGTTCTTAAAGGGTCCTGCGGGGGTGGTGCCACGGGCGAAGACGGGGAACTTGATCTCGGTAATGGTGGCGCGGTCACGGATGTAGCCGTCGATGACGGCGCCCGTTGCGCCAGCGGCCTCAAACCGTTGGGAGAGCTGTTCGCCGACCAATGCGCGGTGTTCGTGGCCGAAGCCGTTGATCACGAGGATGTCGCCGGGCTCAATGTAGTTAAGGGACTCGATGACGGCGGCGTTGTCGCCTGCCGCGCCCAAAACCGTCAGGGCGGAGCCCACGCACTTGGCCCCGGCCCAGACCGGATTGATGTTTCCGTCCACCAGGCCGAGGCGTTCCATGGCATCGCCGATGTTGGCTACCGGGAATTCCTCAAATGCGCGGACCAGTTCCCGCGGCGGCCGGGTCCACTGTGCCTTGCGGACTGTGAGCTCGAGGGTCGTTGCCATGTCTTCCACCTTTGGTTGGTCCGGGTTCCGGATGAGTTGGACGCCTTGAGACGTCAATCACATATGAGAAAAGTTTCGCGTTTTTTCATCACCGCGTCAAGGCCCTTCTGTTTCCAGTGTGTAAAACATCGGCGTGGCGGGGGTCACCTGTGGGCGAACTCACAAAAAACCGTTGACTTCCTCCGCCCAATTAGAGAAACTCTTCTCATTCGCGAAAGTTATCGCAGATCAAATTCCTTTCGTTTCCCCGCCAGATGCGCTCGCATCCGCAATGGCCAGGCACTCGAAGGCGACCAGGAGGCTCATCCCTATGCAAGGACGTTCCACTTTCATGGCAGCGGCGGCGACCGTTACCGCCGCCGCGTTCCTTTTGACCGGTTGCACCACGGGCGGTCAGGCTTCCTCCGGCGGCACCGGCGGAGCAATGTCCACCGACACCATCAGGACGGCCCTCAACGCCGACCCCACCACCTTCAATGCAGCCAAGGCCAACGCGAAGGACGATTACGAGGTAGCGCGATTCCTGTTCGACACTGTGGTTCGCCGGGACGCCGACGGGAAGTTCATTGGCGGCTTGGCCACCGATTGGAAGTCCACCGCCTCTGAAGCCACGCTGACCATCCGCAAGGATGCCACCTGTGCGGACGGCACAGCCATCACCCCCAGTATCGTGGCCAAGTCACTGAGCTACTTCGCCGATCCAGCCACCAAAAACAACTTCGGCAAGCTAGTCTTCGGTCCCGGCCAGCCCACCATTACCGGTGATGACGCCGCTGGCACCGTGGATATCAAGCTTGCGCAGCCGTGGTCCGAACTCATCGGCGGATTGACCTTGGCGCAGACCGGCATCATCTGCCCGGCAGGACTCGCTGATCTGGAGGGCCTGGCCAAAGGCAGCGTCAAAGGAGCCTTCTCCGGCCCGTACACACTGACGAAGTCCAGTCACGGAGTCAGTTACGACATGACCTTGCGTGAGGACTACAAGGCCTGGCCCCAGTGGTCCAAACCGTTGGAGGGAACTCCAGCCAAGACCGTTCGGTTCTTCCCCGGCGTCAATAAGACAACGGTGGCCAACCAGCTCCTGACAGGCGAGATGGACGTCTCTGACATCGCGCCCGCGGACGTCCAGCGCTTCGAAAGCAACGAGGACTATGCCGTCACCACAGTCCCGTTTGCCGGCATCTTCCTGCTCTTCAACCAGCGCGAAGGCAGCCCCTTCACGGATCCCGCACTGCGTAAGGGCGTGGCACAGCTGATGAACCAGCAGGCCTTCAACTCCGCTGCTTACGCAGGCAAGGGCATTACCTACAACTCGATCGTCGCCCCTACCGTTCCGTGTGCGCTCCCGGATAACTCAAGCCTGACCCCGGAGGACGCAGCAGCAGCCAAGGCTGTTCTCGCAGGCAAGACGTTCAAGATGGTTGGCACCACAAGCATCGGCCCGAACGGTGCAGGCAGCACCTACGTCCAGGAAGCCCTCCGTGCTGCAGGGGCCACGGTGGAACTCCAGCTCGTGGACAACGGAGCGTGGGCCACCATGACCCAGACCAAGCCCGAAACCTGGGACCTTACCGTCCAAGGTGACGCCAACTTCGTCGGTACCGTGGCAGCATCGCTGACCCGCATCGCCGGCGTCCCCACCGAAAAGGGCGGCCGCAATATTGGCGGCGGGGAGAACGCGGACATTCTCGCGGACATCGCCACGGCCCAGTCCGCCACCGACGAATCGGCCCGTTGCGACGCATACACCAAAGCGCAGAAGAGCATCCTGAGCGACAACGACGTCGTTCCGTTCGTCGGCGAGCCGCAGATCGTCGCGCAGCGCTCCGGGTTCTCCATCCAGGCGCCGTCGGGGATTGTCGACTACGCCACCATGCGCATCACCAAGTAAGCAGAGGTTTCACGATGACTGAACCAACCATGCTCTCCAAGGAAGTACAGATCCTTGAGAGCACAGCCCCGGGGGCCACCAAGCGCCCCCGGGGCGGTGCCCTGAGTCTTTCCCCGTGGGCCGACTACGCTTTTCGCCGCGCCGGCGGTGTCCTCATCTCCGTCGTCCTGCTCGTCGTCGTGACCTTCTTCATGGTTCCGCTCATCCCGGGCGACCCTGCCGTTGCAGTGGCCGGAGCGGACGCCACGACGGAACAAATCGAGGCCATCCGCAACAGCCTGGGCCTGAATGATCCCCTCTATGTGCAGTTCATCAGCTACGTGGGCGGTCTCTTCACCGGAGATCTGGGGGAGTCCTTTGCCTACAGCACCTCGGTATCGCAGATCATCGCCACCAAGCTTCCCTTCACCGCGGAACTCGCCGTCCTCGGCATCATCCTGGTGCTCCTTGTCTCTGTTCCTGCGGGCATGCTCGTGGGCATCCTGACCCGTGGAGGCCGTAAGAAGTGGCTCGACGTGTCCTTCGGCATGCTGACCGGATTCTTCCAGGCAGTTCCGCAGTATGTGGTTTCCACCATGCTGGTGGTGGTCTTTGCGATCATTCTCAAAGTCCTCCCGGCAGCTGGTGCGGCTTCCTTGAGTGCCCTCATCCTTCCCGTAATCGGGCTGTCGATTGCTCCCATCTGCTCCATTGCCCGCGTAGTACGCCGCGAGACGTCAACTGTGTTGGAGCAGGACTACTTGAGGACTGCCCGCGGGTGGCGGTTGCCATCGGTGCGCCTTTACGCCCGGCACGCCTTGCCCAATCTGCTGACGACGGCCCTCACCCTGGCCGGGCTCATCTTGGCCGGCATGCTCGGTGGCGCAATCATCGTGGAGAACGTCTTCAACTGGCCGGGGCTGGGCCGCGAAATCGTCACAGCAATCGTGAACAAGGACTACCCCGTCATTCAGGGGATCATCCTGGTCCTTGGGTTCCTGGCCATCGTGCTGAACCTCTTGGTCGACGTCATCCTCGGCCTCATCGACCCCCGTACGCTCGGAGGAAAGTCCAATGGCTGAGATAGCCCGTCCACGCCGTAGGTTCCGCTGGACCACCGGCCTCATTGTCGGCATCGTGATGATGTCCATCATGGTCCTCACCGCCATCCTCGCGCCGATGTTCCTCACAGAAGCTGCGGAAAAACTCACCCCGCAGGCCTCGCAAGGACCAAGTCCCGAGCACTGGCTCGGAACCGACGATTTCGGCCGCGACGTCCTGGCCAGGTCCTTGGTCGCCACCCGCCTGACACTCCTCATGACGGCGGCGACCACGGCAATTGCCGTCGTCGCAGGCATCGCAATCGGCACCGCCGTATGGCTGGCACCGCGTCGGATCCGCGCCGCCGTGCTCCGTGTCATCGAAGCTGCCGTCGCCTACCCGAGTCTCATCTTCTCGTTGCTGATCGCCGCCATCCTCGGCCAGGGCACTTGGTCTGCGGTGCTGGCCATCTCCATCGCCAGCATTCCGGCCTTCGCCCGGCTCACTGCCAACATGGCGGCCTCGATCTCGCAGCGAAACTACGTGTCAACAGCCCGATTGCTTGGCGTCTCCGGACCCCACATCATCACTCGGCACCTGCTGCCGAATATGGCAGAGCCGCTCTTGGTACTGACCGCCACGGTCTTCGCCACCACGTTGATTGACCTGTCCAGCCTGTCCTTCATCGGACTCGGCGTGCAGAACCCTGAGTATGACTTCGGCCGCCTCTTGAACGAGGGGCTCGTCAACATCTATTCCCAGCCGCTTCAGGCCGTGATGCCTTCGATCATGATCACCATCACGGGTCTTAGCGCCATGCTGATCGGTGACGGCCTCGCAGCTGCCACCGATCCCCGCGGTGGGCGAAAGTTCGGCAGCCTCCGCAAGGCATCCGAAGTGCCCGCTTCGTTGCGCGCTGATGCCGAAGCGCTGGTGGAGGTGGACAACCTGACCGTCACCACGCCGTCGGGACTTCCGTTGGTCAAGGGCGTGTCCCTAAGCATCCACGCCGGGGAAGTGGTGGGTCTGGTGGGAGAGTCCGGTTCCGGGAAGTCGCTCACCGCCATGTCCATCGCCGGGCTGCTGCCGGAGGAACTCGGCGTCAGTGCCAAGACAATGCGCCTCGGCGAGCTCAACCTGCTGAAAAAGAACAACCCACGCGAGCTCGCCACGTCGATTGGCCTTGTGTATCAAGACCCGGGAACCAGCTTCAATCCGGCCCTGCGCATTGGATCGCAGCTAACCGAAGTGAGCCGGGTACATCTCGGCCAGTCGAGGGGCACAGCGTTCGGACGGATGATCAAGGCTCTAGCGGACATTCGGATCACCCAACCGGAGAAGCGCATGAAGCAACACCCCCACGAACTCTCCGGCGGGATGCTGCAACGAGCCATGATCGCGTCGACCCTGGTCACGGACCCTCGCCTGATCATCGCCGATGAGCCCACCACAGCCCTCGACGTGACAGTCCAAGCCGATGTGCTCAGGCAGTTCCGCACCATCAACCGCGAAATGGGCACAGCCATGCTGTTCATCTCCCACGACATCGGTGTGGTGCAGGCGCTATGCGACAAGGTCATCGTGATGAACGGCGGCAAGATCCTCGAGCGGCTCACAGGCGAAGAACTCGCCGCCGGCAAGGTGAAGCACCCGTACACCAAAGCACTTCTTGCCGCGACACCATCCATCGCTGAACGTAAGGCCGAGCTCGTCACCATTTCAGCCAAGGACTTCGCCCTGGATGAAGTTTTCGACGACGACCCCGCTACGGGCGGCCACGTCACCACCAGCCGGACTGTCGAGGAGACCGCCAAATGAGCGCTGTTACAACTCAGAATCAGCCGGTTCTGGAACTGAAGGACGTCAAGGTCACGTTCGGTTCCGGACGTTCCGCCGCCACTGTCCTCAAAGGCGTGAACGCCAGTATCCAATCAGGCAAGACGCTGGGCATCGTGGGGGAATCGGGCTCGGGAAAGTCCACTATGGCCAAAGCGATTGTGGGCCTGGTGAAGCCGAGTGATGGAGTGATCTCTTTCTCCGGCCGCGACGTGACCAAAATGTCCGGAGTCGAGCGACGCCGCATGAGGCGGGCCGTGCAGATGGTTCCCCAAGATCCGTATTCCTCGCTCAACCCCCGGCGGACCATTGGGCAAACCCTCGCGGAGGCAATCGATCCCCTCCGGGCCAACCCCAAGGAACACAGCGAGAAGATCTCCTACTGGCTCTCAACCATCCGCCTGGATCCCGAAGTGGCCGAACGCTATCCACACGAGTTTTCCGGCGGTCAGCGCCAACGCATCGCTATTGCCCGTGCTTTGGCTGTGCAGCCGAAACTGATCATCGCGGACGAGATCACCTCCGCTTTGGATCTCTCGGTACAAGCTGAGATCTTGAACCTCATTGGCAGGCTCCGTAAGGAACTGGACCTCACCATGGCCTTCATCTCGCACGACCTGGACGTTGTGCACCACGTCAGCGACGAAATACTGGTCCTGTTCCACGGCGAAGTGGTGGAGCAAGGCGATGTTGATTCGGTGTACGGGAACCCCCAGCATCCCTACACACGCCGGCTGATTGATTCAGTTCCGGGTGGGCCGGGATTCGATATTGGCGAACGCAGGGTTGCAGTCGGTGGACTGAGGGTCTGAAGCGCCACGGTGCCCCCACCTTTTAGGTGGGGGCACCGGTTGTTGCCGCGCTTGGCCGGAGTTAGCCTGCCACGAAGTTGAGGATCAGCCGGATGGACAGGGCAAGTACTGCGAGGAGGCCCAACACGCCCAGCAGGTTCTGCCACCACTTGTTGCGTAGCGCTCCCATCAGTTCGCGGCGGTTCGCCATGACTACGATCAGGGTGGCCAGCAGGGGTGCGACCAGGATTGTCAGCGCTTGGGCAATGACGATGACCTGCACCGGTGAGGTCTGGAAGATGACGGTGATGGTGAGGCCGAACGCGAGGATGATGGCGCTGATCAGTTTCTGTGTGCCGGAAGTGATGCCTTTGGTGCCGCGCCGGTTGAGTGCGTCGGAGAGCATGGTGCCCCCGGCGGTGCAGTTGGCGGTCATGGCGGAGAAGGCGGCGCCGGTGAACCCGATGGCGAAGATCGCGGTGCCGATTGGGCCGGCAAGGGGTTCGAAGATGCTGCCGAGTTGGCCCATAGTTGCGGCTGCCTGGCCAGTGGCGCCGAGTACGGATGCAGCCACGACGATCACGAGGGAGGTCATGATGCCGGGGGCAACGATTCCCGGAATCGTATCCACCATGGTGATGTCGCGGTAGTCTGCCTCGCTGCGTGCGCGCTCCTTGGTGCCGTAGGAGGTGTAGAAGGCGGCGTTCACGGAGAAGTTGGTGCCGACAAGGGCGATGACCAGCAACCAGGCATCGCCGGGAACGCGGGGAATTAAGCCGGATGCTGCCGCGGCCCAGTCAGGGTTCGCGATGAAGGCCGATGTGACGAAAGCAATTGCCATGACGCCGACCATCACCACCAGAACCTTCTCTATGACCCGGTAGACGTTGCGGAACAGGAGGATGGTGGCCACCATGGCGGTGCCGATGATGGTCCACATCACCGGTGATCCGCCAAGGAGCATTGACGCGCCGAGGCCGAGGCCGACGGCATTGCCGACTGAGAAGCACAAGGTAACCAGGAAGACGCCGATGCCGGCGATCACCCCGACCTTCTTGCCGAGGTGGTCTTTGATTGACTGGATCAATGACACCGGAGACTTGATACCCAGGCGCACGCTCATGTCGGTCAGGAAAATCATCAGGATGGTGGACACGACGATCACCCAGATCAGGGTGTATTGGTATCCGCTGCCAGCCTGGACGGCGGTGGCAAGGTTGCCGGGTCCGAATTGCCAGGCGCCGGCGACGAAGGCTGGTCCGATCAGGGCAAGTTGGCCCCAGAAGGATCGGCGGGTCTTTCGGGTCTCGGCACTGGTCCGGACACTGCTGGGGGGTAGATGCCCCAAACCGGCGCCCGGGGTACGCGAGGTGCTAGGCGTCTTCGTATGCTCAATCACGGCGCGCCCTCCTTCCACGGGACTATTCTCCCGCTCAGTCTTCTTTGACTTCATTAATCCCGACCTCAATGTCGGGTGGGCGGCCCACCGAAGTGGCCGATTGCCCACGTATCAACGCGGGCGGTAGTCGAACCAGGGTGCGTGCATTTCACCTTTCCCTGCACGCACCCTGCGGTCCTCAGACGTTGGCTGTGACCTTGCTGATGTTTGCAGCGGCGAAGGCTTCCGCGATTTCTGCATCGGCGCCTGCAGGCAGGGGCAGCAGCGGGGTGCGTACCGTGGCGTGATCCAGGATGCCCCGGTTTACCAAACCCCACTTCAAGGCGACGGTGCCCTCCATGTGGGACCCACGGTGGTAGACGTTCTTGGTCACCGGAAGGAGCCGCTCGTGGATGGCGTGGGCGCGCGGGTAGTCCTGTGCCTTGCCTGCCTCGATCAGCTCGACGAGCAGCTCGGGAGCGATGTTGCCGTAGCCGACGAGTAGACCGTCGACGTCGAACATCGTCGGCAGCAGGTATTCGTCATGGCAGGAGAGCACCTGCAACTCGGGGTACGCGGCGCGCAATGCCGGGATTTCGGTGTACCACCGGCGCATGTTGCGGACGCCGTTCTTCGTGGCGAACACGCCTTCCTGGCCCGCGATGTCCAATTGGGTGTCCAGATCGTAGGTGGCCTTGGTGTTGTCCGGGTATTGGAAGAGAATCAGCGGCAGGCCGGACGCTTCGTAGATTTCCTTGTAGCGCGATTGCGGCGCACCGTTCTGGTATCCGAAACGCAGCCACCCATGCGAGGGATAGACCAGGCCCGCTGACGCGCCGGCTTCCACCGCCTTCTTTGCTTCGAGGGCTGCGGTCTTATTGCCCTCCTTGGTAATACCGGCTACCACCGGCACGCGGCCGTCTGTGGATGCCACGAAGGCTCGGATGACGTCCAGCTGTTCCTCTTCGGTAAGGAACGTGCCTTCGCCGGCATGTCCCAGGACCACCAGGCTTTTCACGCCCTCAATCGATCCCAGCCACGAACCCAGACGCTGGATCGCAGCGAAGTCGACAGCGCCATCTTCGGTGAAAGGGGTTACAGGTGCGGGGCTGAGTCCGCGGAGATCGAGTGTCATTACAGCTACCTCTTGTCTTCATTGATGTTGGCAGTTCCGCATTTGTGGGAACGTTTGCGGGAACGTTTTCAAGTTTGCACGTGTCGCAGCTCACTGTCAAGGGAACGTTTGCAAGTCAGGAGGATTAGAGTGTCTGTAACACCTATGCCGACTAGGAGAAACGCCATGGAACCGGACGCCCCCGGCAACGTTGTCACACTGAAGGACGTCGCAGCGGCCAGTGGTGTAAGCATCTCCACGGCCAGTCGCGCCCTCGATGAGCGGACCACCTCCCGGTCCGCGGCCGCGGCGAACGTCCGGAAGGTAGCTGAGGAGCTCGGTTACCGGAGGAACTCTTTCGCGTCCAGTCTTCGTCGGGGCGAGACCCGGACCTTGGGGGTTCTGGTCCCTCGCCTGAGCGACACCGTCATGGCCCTGATGTTCGAAGAACTCGAAAAAGCTGCCGCCTCCCGTGGCTACTTCGCCATGGTTGCTACCAGCGGTGATGACCCTGACGAGGAACGCCGCGCAGCGGAAACCCTGCTGGACCGCAATGTGGACGGATTGATACTGGCAACGGCCCGGCTCGATGACAAACTTCCCCTCCTTCTGCGTGAACGCCGGGTAGCACATGCCCTGGTACTGCGTACCGACGGCATCAGCCCATCAGCGCTCGGAGATGACGAAGTGGGCGGTTATCTGGCCGTGCGCCACCTCATCGACCTTGGCCACCGTGACATAGCAGTGGTCACCGGCCCTGACTTCACATCTTCCGGTAAGGCCCGTCTCACCGGGGCCCGCAGGGCCATGGAAGAAGCCGGCATCAACGCACCCGCCAACTGGCTGATTGCAGCGGGTTACGGCATCGAAAACGGCTATGCCGCCGGTGATGAACTCCTCGGCGCCAGCCACCGGCCTACAGCGATCTTCGCGGCCAACGACAACATTGCCATGGGTGTCATGGCTGCAGCCCATCGCAACGGCATCGCCATCCCGGAGGATCTCGCCCTGGTCGGGTATAACGACACACCCCTTTCAGCGCGGCTGCCCACACCCCTAAGCTCGGTCCACGTTCCCCTGGACCAAATCGCCGCCACCGCCGTCGACCTCATCGTCAACCCCGGGAAGGAACCACTCATCCGGCGCTCCATGCCCACCCTGATTCCACGCCAATCCAGCGGTACACCTAGGCACTAGTCACCAGAAGCCACCACGGATATGGGTCCGCCTTGTCCATGTCCCAAGAGGAGCAAGACCAGAAAATACCCCCTGCAGGGCCGCCGGCGTGGCTGCCCTGCAGGAGGTATGTGGGATTTGCGCTTTTGCGCCCGTCTCTCGGGCTACCTGTTGCGATAGGTGTGCAAGGCGCATTCCCCGCGCCGGCCGATCAATGATGCCGGCAGTTTTTTGGCCGTGAGGCTTACATGATGCCGGTTGGTACCAACAAGGCCCAGGCGAGTGCGGGTGCCACCAGGACTACTCCGCCCGCGTACATCATCAACTGCTTGTAGACACGCTGCCGGTCGTCCTCGCGGGCGTTGGCTACCACCAAGGCACCGTCTGTGGAGAAGGGGGATACATCCACAACGGTTGCGGCGATGGCGAGGGCAGCCACTGTTCCCGATGCACTCAGCGAGCTCGTTGCCAGGAGAGGACCGGCCAACGGGATGAAAGCCGTCAGCAGTGCGGTGGAGGATGCGAAGGCTGAGCCGACGCCGATGACGTAGCAGAGCACAAGGGCGATGAGGAGTGGTGCTCCAAGCGCCAAAGCCTGCTCGGCGAGGGTATCGATGACCCCCACGTGCTGGAGCAGGGAAACGTACGTGATCATGCCGGCCACAAGCAGCACGGTGGACCAGGAGACACCGCCGATGAAGGTCCGGTGTTCCTTGATGTTGACCAGCGCCAGCAAAAGTCCGGCAGAGAGGGCTATGAAACCGATGGGCATGTGGAATCCCAGGGCGCAAACCAGCATGGCAACGATCAGCGCAAGGGTGAGGATCTGCTGGCCATGCGGCCGGGTGGTGCGCGTCTCGAGGTCGGCGTGCTGGCCGCCAGCGCCGTCGCGAAGCTTACCCAGGAGAACGAACAGCACCACCGTGAGCACCGACAGGATCAGATTGAGGGCAAAGCTCGCCGCGAAAAGTGTGCCCTGGGAGATCGGAAAGCCGTTCTTCACCGCGATGTCATGTACCAGGACTCCAGCCACGGAGAGCGGGGAGAAGCCTCCGGCGTGGGCTCCGTTGATGATGAAGGCGCCCATCAGGACGGGGTGGATCCGTGATTCGTAGGCCAGGCCTATAGCGGCAGGTGCCAGCAGTGCGACGGCGGCGGGTGAGAAGGTGCCCAGTGCTGTGAGTGACGCTGCCAGAAGGAAGAAGACCCACGGCAGAAGCAGGGTCTTGCCCCGCACCAGCCGGACACAGTTCTGGACGATGATGTCGATGGTCCCGTTGCGCTGGGCCATGCTGAAGAAGTAGGTGACGCCGATGATCGTGATCACGATGTTGGCGGGGAAGTCGGCCAGGATTTCCTTATCGGTCATGCCGAGCATGAAGTAGCCGACGCCGAAGGAAGCCACGAGTCCCATAACACCGATGTTCAGTGGCCATTTGGTGGCGACGACGAACATCACCACGAGGATTACAAGCGGGATGATTTGGGTGGCGGTCATGGTCGGCTCCGATTCCGGGGTAGCCGCCGGGTTGAAGATGGCACCCCCGAACAGGATGGCGACCAGACCCAGAATGACAGAAGCGGCAACCGTTATCAGCAGGATACGGCGGCGGTTGTTGGTGCGCTGGGAACCCTGTTCCCGGATCTCGCTCTCGGCCTCGGGAGCTGGTTTGAAAATAGTCTTAGCCATGGTGTTTTCTCCTCATCGAGTGGCTGTTGCTAGTGAGGCTTCGACGACGTTGCCGAGAGTCTCCGGGAGGTGAATGATGCTTGAAGCGATGGTGCGCGCTGTTCGGTCGACCCCCACCAGTAGGGATCCTTCATGTCCTTCGCTCCAGGTTTCGATGACACCGGCAGGGGTCCTGAGCCTCAGGACTGCTTCGGATGTGTTGCCAGTGATGGTGTTCAGCACCGTGCCGGGCGTGCGGGCAGCCAGCGTCAGCGCGATGCTGCCGGTGATCGCCAGGGCGGGATGTGGTTTACCCATGGAGAGCATCATGACGTTGACGTCAGCCTCGGCGTCGGGCCCTTCGGGCGGGCCGACGATTGCAAGCTTGGGAACAGCCCGCGCGGCTTGAGCGGGAGTTGCAGCCATACCCATTCGGACTGCTGCCTGGCGGCGAATGACGTCCAGGGTGTCCAGTTGCAGTTCAACTCCGGCTTTCCACGTCTCGTAGCGGGCAGTGTCCAGTCCAAGTTCCTCAGCCCGCACCATGACAACTGGCGCGCCGGCGTCCACCATCGAAACAGTCCAGCGTGTTCCTCCGGCCACCATCGTGTCGGTTGCTGCGCCCGTGGGCAGCAACTGCCCGGTGGTCTTGCCTGCCGGATCCTGGAAGCCGAGCCCCACTTTGTAACCGGGAAAAACGACGCCGGGCATCTGCGCGTTCGGGGCGATCGGCAGGGCGCCTGCGGGAGTTGCAACCCGTTGAATGATGATCTGACCGGTGTTGGTGTTCCGCGTGACGATCCGGGTGGAATCGCCGTCGGGAACTACCCACCCTTTCTCGATGGCGTAGAGACCCACAACCGCAGAGCAGTTCCCGCAGTTGCTGCCCCAGTCAACCGAGGCTTCTTCGATGCCCACCTGGGCGAAAGTGAACTCGACATCCACGTCATGGTCCTCCGGGCGGCGAAGGATCATTGCCTTGCTGGTGGTTGAAGTAGCCCCGCCTACGCCATCGATCTGCCGGGAATCGGGACTTCCGAAGAGCCGGGGCAGGAGGTCGTCCAGATTGACGCTGGCCCTGTTCAGGTCTTCAGTTTCAAAGACCCAGCATTTGCTGGTGCCTCCGCGCATCCATTCAGCTTCGATCTTCATTGTGCTTCCTTGCCTCTCGTGGCATCGTGCAAATTTCTTGTGCCTGTTACGAGGATGATGCGGATCACATATGAAGACAATGTTCAAAATATGAGGGGGAGTTTAGGGATACTTCATTCAGTGCCAACAGCGGGTGGGGATATGGTTGCAGATTGCTGAACCGATGGTAGCGACGCCCCAGAACGCTCTAAAGGTGGTGAGGATGCGTAGAATGAACCAAATATAGGGAAGGGTGTAGCAGTGCTTAACGATGAGAATCTGAATCTTTTTGATATTCGGCGGCTCGCCCTTCTGGTGGAGGTGGTTGAGCAAGGATCCATCACGGCCGCGGCCGACATCATGATGTACTCACCCTCCGCCGTCTCCCAGCAGCTCCGAAAGCTGGAGCAGGAGGTAGGGCAACCTCTCCTCAATCGCCGGTCCCGCGGTGTGGTTCCCACTGAGGCCGGTCAGGTCTTGGCAGGACACGCGCGAAAGATCGTCGGGCAGATGCGTGCGGCCCGGTCCGACCTGGGTCAGATCGCCGGTTTGAACCGCGGATCGTTGACCGTGGGGACGTTCCCCACGCTGGCCGGTTCCTTTTTGCCGCTGGTGATCCGCGCGTTCAAGAAGCGCTACCCCGCTATTGCCTTGTCAGTGCGCAGCGCCCGCTTTGACGAACTCGTGTCGGACCTGGAATCCGGAGTGACCGGGCTGTGCTTGCTCTGGGACTACCCGTGGAACCGGTTCAACGACGAATCCATTCGCATCACTGAAGTCTTCCAGGAGAGCACGGTGATCCTCGTGGCCAAGGGGCACCCCTTGGCAGATCGTGATGAAGTCTCCATGAAAGACCTCCGAAAGGAGTCATGGATAGTCCGTGCGGAGGCCCACCCAGTGGTTGAGGTACTTCAACGATCCGCTCACGACGCCGGCTTCGAACCGAACATAGGTTTCCTGGCCAACGATTACCAAGAGGCCCAAGCCATGGTCAGCGTCGGGATGGGTGTGGCGATGGTCCCCAAGACAGCAGTAGCCCTGCAGCACCCGGATGTAAGGACCCTAAGCCTCGGCGCTGACGCACCCCTGCGACGGGTTCTTCTGGCCCAGCGCCAGGACAAGGTGTATGCGCCCGCAGAGGTAGCCTTCCATTCAACCCTTCTGGAGATTGCCCGCGAACATGGCGGAGACTACCTCTAGGGCCGAGTGCTGCTGCAGGCAAACCTGATATTGGGGAACCACCCTGACCCCTCGTACACCCCCGGTCTGCGCTCCATGCCCTTGATGACCTTTCGTTACATCGCGCATATGTTGCGCCAGTCACATCTATTTGCTTCCACTGAGCTTGAGCCTTGATCCTTGCATGACCTAGTTTTTTAGCGCTTGTCAGAGCGTGCCCAATGGAGGACACAATTTATGACTAACGTTCTTTGGTTTTCTGAGCTTGGCTTGTCCGACCTTGACCAGGTTGGCGGCAAAAATGCATCACTCGGCGAAATGGTCCGGAATCTCGCCTCTGCCGGGGTGAAAGTTCCGGGCGGATTCGCGACGACGGCGGACGCTTACCGGCGTTTTCTGGCGGAGTCCGGGTTGGATGCCCGGATCGAAGGCATCCTGGAAGGCCTGGACAGCAGCGATGTCACCGCTTTGGCCAAGGTGGGCCAGGAAATCCGTCACCTGATCGGCGAAACACCGTTCCCGGCCGGATTCGAAGAAGACATCCGGACCGCTTATGAGCGCCTCACGCGGGAGCACGGCGGGGACGTGTCGTGGGCCGTGCGTTCCAGCGCCACGGCCGAGGACCTTCCGGACGCCTCATTCGCCGGTCAGCAGGAGACGTTCCTGAACATCCGCGGCGTCGACAACATCTTGCTCGCCATCAAGGACGTCTTCGCTTCCTTGTATAACGACCGGGCCATTGCCTACCGGGTACATCACGGCTTCACCCATTCTGAAGTGGCGCTTTCGGCCGGTATTCAGCGCATGGTGCGTTCCGACGTCGGCGCTTCCGGGGTGATGTTCACCATGGACACCGAAACTGGCTTCACTGACGCTGTGTTCATCACGTCCTCGTATGGGCTGGGGGAGGCCGTGGTGCAGGGTGCTGTGAACCCTGATGAGTTCTATGTCTACAAGCCAGCACTGGCAGCAGGGCGGCCGGCCGTGCTCAAGCGGGGTCTGGGGGAGAAGGCCGTGCAGATGGTCTACACGGATTCGGTGGAAGTTGGCCGGACCGTTGACTTCGTTCCGGTGGCGCAGGAGTTGCGGAGCCGTTTCAGCCTGAACGATGCCGAAGTCCAGGAGCTCGCCCGGCACGCAGTGGCCATCGAGGCACATTATGGCCGTCCGATGGATATTGAGTGGGGCAAGGATGGTGTGGATGGTGAGCTGTACATTCTTCAGGCCCGCCCGGAAACCGTCGAGTCCCGTAAAGCTGCGGGTACCACGTCCCGGTACACCCTCGCGGAACGTTCCACGGTGTTGGTGGAGGGACGGGCGATCGGTCAGCGGATTGGTGCCGGGCAGGTCCGGGTGCTGTCCTCGATCGATCAGATGGCATCCTTCCAGGAGGGCGATGTCCTGGTGGCGAACATGACGGATCCGGACTGGGAACCGATCATGAAGAAGGCTGCCGCTATTGTCACTGACCGTGGCGGACGGACCTGCCACGCAGCCATCATTGCCCGGGAGTTGGGAATCCCCGCCGTGGTCGGTACCGGGTACGCGTCCCAGATCCTCAAAGACGGGGCCCCGGTCACGGTGTCCTGCGCGGAGGGCGAGGCCGGGCTGGTCTATGAGGGTTTGCTGGAGTACTCGTTGCACGAGACCAGTGTGGAGACCATGCCGGAAGCTCCGGTGAAGATCATGATGAACGTGGGAACCCCGGAACAGGCGTTCAGCTTCTCCAAGCTCCCCAACCATGGTGTGGGCTTGGCCCGTCTGGAGTTCATCATCAACCGGCAGATCGGCGTCCACCCCAACGCCTTGTTGGCGGTGGCAGGTGAGATTGAGCGTCCGGCTGCCTTGGATGACTACACTGTCCGGCAGATCCAGGAAAAGACCGCCGCCTATGACGGTCCCCGCGATTATTATGTCCGCCGCCTGGCCGAAGGCATCGCCACCATTGCCGCGGCGTTCGCACCGGAACCGGTCATCATCCGGCTCTCGGACTTCAAGTCCAATGAGTACGCAAACCTCATCGGTGGTCCGGCTTTCGAACCGGAGGAGGAGAACCCGATGATCGGGTACCGTGGCGCGTCCCGGTACCTGTCATCCTCGTTCCGTCAGGCATTCGAACTCGAATGCGAAGCCTTGAAGTACGTCCGCAACGAGATGGGCCTGAGCAACATCAAACTCATGGTCCCGTTCGTACGGACCTTGGACGAGGCCCGCGGCGTGACCGAACTCCTCGCCGCCAACGGGCTCCGCCGCGGAGAGGACGGGCTGGAGATAGTGATGATGTGCGAACTTCCGGCCAACGCACTTCTGGCCGATGAGTTCCTGGAGTATTTCGATGGTTTCTCCATCGGCTCCAACGACCTCACCCAGCTCACCCTGGGACTGGACCGCGACTCTGCCCTGGTTGCTGAAGGCTTCGATGAGCGGAATCCGGCCGTGACCAAACTGCTGGAGATGGCGATCACGGCGTGCCGCGCCAAGGGCCGCTATGTGGGGATCTGCGGCCAGGGTCCCAGCGACCACCCGGACTTCGCTGAGTGGCTGCTCGGACAGGGCATCAGTTCGATTTCGCTGAATCCCGATGCCGTGACCGAGACCTGGCTGCGCCTGGCCCGCACCACACGTACCACCAGCACCACCGCCTAAATGGCAGACCACATTACCGTGGGGGCAGGCTCCGCGCCTGCCCCCACGGTGTTCTTCCTTTCCGACAGCACGGGGATCACGGCTGAAACGCTCGGCAATACGCTGCTGACGCAGTTCCCGGGCCAGCGGCTGGAACGGCGCACCATTCCGTTCATCACCACCGTCGAGCAAGCGCGCGAGGTAGTGGCGCTGATCGATCGGGTCGCGGAAAGTGGTTCCCTGCCGGTCATCTTTTCCACTGCTGTAGGGCAGGACATCCGGGCGATTCTTTCCCGGAGCCGCGGGCAGTTCTTCGACTTGTTCGGAGCCCACATCGGACAACTCGAACAAACCCTTGGTGCGCAGGCCAACGGCAAACCCGGCCAGGCCCACGGCGTGGGCGACGCCGTCCGCTACCAATCCCGCATGGCCGCCGTCGAATACGCCATAGAGCACGACGACGGTCAGTCGCTTCGGGCGCTCGAACGGGCCGAATTGATACTCATCGCCCCGTCGCGGTGCGGGAAAACGCCCACCACCATGTATCTGGCCCTGCAGCACGGCATCCTCGCCGCGAACTTCCCCCTGGTGGAGGAAGACTTTGACACCATGACCCTCCCGAAACCCTTGCTGCCCTTCGCGAACAAATGTTTCGGGCTGACCTCCCAGCCCGTCCGCCTCAGCCAAATCCGGCAGGAACGCCGGCCGGGAAGCAACTACGCCTCGCTGAACCAGTGCACCTTTGAGCTGCGCAACGCCGAGGACATGTACCGGGCCAACAACATCCCTTACGTCAACTCCGCGTCCATGTCCGTGGAAGAAATATCGGCCACCGTGCTCCAACGCATGCGGCTGCACCACTGAGCGGCGACGCCGAACCCGGTTCCTGTGTCGGCCGCGGTGATCGGCACGCGATCTGGCCCGTGACCGGTCCGGTGGGTGATGCCGGACCGGTTTCCTTGTTCTAGTTCAGGGCCGGAGTGTCCTTGGGGATGACGCCGGAACCATACAGATCGGCGGCGAGATCCTGGAGCGCACGCAAGGCGACCCGCTGGGTAAAAGGACCGTAGGAAACCCGCGCGACGCCCAGTTCCTGGAGCTCGGCTGCGGGAAGCGCTCCGGGGGCGCCGATCACAGACAACTTGCCGTGTCCCAGGCCTGCGACGAGCGGCTCGATGACGTCGCGTGTCAGGGCGCCAGGCACGAATACCAGCGCTGCGCCTGCATCCAGGAAGGCGCGACCACGGGCAATGGCGTCTTCAATGCTGTCCTTGATTGGTCGGTCACCGCCTTTCGCGATGGCGTCGGTGCGTGCGTTCAGCTGGAACGCGATGCCTTCGCCGTTGGCGGCGTCGACGATCGCCTTCACTCGGGCGACGGCTTCGTCGAAGGGGCGCAGGCGGTCTTCGACGTTGGCGCCCACGACGCCGATGCCAATTGCGCGACGGATTGTTTCGGCTGGGTCTTCATAGCCGTCGTCGAGGTCTGCTGTGACCGGAAGGTCCACCGCGTTGACGATCCTCTTCACGCCATCCAGCGCGACATCAAGGGGCATGGTCCCATCGGCGTAGCCATACGCGGCCGCAATCGAGTGCCCGGCGGTGGCAATGGCTTTCGTCTCGGGAAGGGCTGCAACGGTCGAGGCGCTGATGGCGTCCCACACGTTGACCACACTCAGGATTTCCGGTGCCTCATGCAGAGCCTTCAACTTCTCAGCCCGGGCATGGGTATTTGATTCGGTCATGGTCGTCCTCCGTCGTCATGGTTGGGATCACTCGCAAAAGTCAGCCTAAAGGCAAATCGGCGTCGCTGCCCGGAACGGAACCTGGCGGGTGCGCTTCACTCGACAAGCTTGCCAGCGACGGAGTCCTCCGCGTGGGCCTCGGCCAAGGCCCGGAAGGAGTCTGGAGCCGGGGCCAATGGCTCGAAGGTGACGCCTCCGCCGGGGGACCAGACAAAGTTGCCCTGCAGTGACGGATCCAGCGCTGGGAAGTCAGCCCGGTTATGCGCTCCCCGTGTTTCGCGGCGTTCCAGCGCGCACTCCAGGGTAGCTCGTGCGGCGAGGAGGGAGCCCAGTAGGTCATAGGCGTGGGCCAGGTCGTCGAACCCCGCGATGTCCGGGTGCGCCGTAACGAAGCGGGCGCGTTCCTCCACATCGGCCAGCTTCCTGAGTCCCTCCTGCAGCCCCTGCTCGGTGCGGACCACACCGGCGTGTTCGGTCATGAGATTGCGCAGTTCACGCTGCAGACGGCGCGCTGACTCTGTACCTTCCCCGTTCAGCAGGCCGCGCATTTCGTTGCGGGCCAGCCCCACGGCTGTTGGATCCCGACGGACGTCGGTGCGGGAACGTACGTATTCGGCCACATGCTCACCGGTAATTCGCCCATAGACGAGTAGTTCAATCAGCGAGTTTCCTCCGAGGCGGTTGGCTCCATGCAGGCCCGAGGATGCCTCTCCGATGGCGTACAGTCCTTTTACTCCTGTCCCGTGGTCCTCCGGTGCAACCCATACCCCGCCCATGGAGTAGTGGGCGGTGGGCGCGATCTCGATCTTGGTAGTGGTGATGTCCAGCATTTGAAGGTCGATCAGGGTGCGGTAGACCCGGGGCAGTTTTTCCATGATGGTCTCCCGCGGCAGGTGGGAGACGTCCAGGTAAACCCCGCCTTTTTCAGTCCCACGGCCTTCGGCGACCTCGGTGAATCCGGCAAGTGCAACCCGGTCACGGGTGGAGAGCTCCATTCGCTCGGCGTCGTAACGTTCCATGAAGCGCTCACCGAGTGCGTTCGTGAGGATTCCACCTTCTCCGCGGGCCGCCTCGGAGACCAATGTCCCAGCGGCGTCGTCCGGCTCAAGCAGGCCCGAGGGGTGGAATTGGACCAGTTCGGCGTCGCGTATCCGGGCACCCGCCAGCGCCGCCAGCCTGAAGGAGTCGCCGGTGTTCTCGTCGCGTCGTGAGGAGGTGTGGCGCCAGATGCGCGTGTGGCCGCCTGCGGCGAGGACGACGGCATCGGCGTGGATCTCTATTGGCGTGCCATCAATGATGTCGAATCCATAGGCCCCAAAAATGGTCCCGTCGGCGACCAATAGCCGGGTGATGTACACGGTGTCGATGATGGGAACCCTCAACTCTGCCGCCCGGCGCATGAGTGTGCGCTGGATCTCCAGTCCGGTGTAATCCCCGGCATAGGCAGTGCGGCGGTATTTGTGCGCGCCGAAGAAGCGCTGGGAGATGCGGCCATCCTCTTCGCGTGCGAAAGGCATCCCCCATTGCTCGAGGTCCTCAATACCGCGGGCAGCGTGCCGAGCGACAGTTTCGACGATGGTCGGGTCGGCCAGGAAGTACGACTCACGCAAAGTGTCGGCGGCGTGCTGCTCCCAGCTGTCTTCCGGGTCCATGGTGCCCAAAGCAGCGTTGATGCCGCCGGCCGCCAGGCTCGTGTGCGCATCGTGCTTTCTCCGCTTACCCACGGCCAGCACCTCAACCCCTCTCTGGGCGAGTTCAATCGAGGCGCGCAGGCCGGCGCCGCCGGTGCCGATGACAAGCACTGAGGTGGACATGAGACGTTCTGGAGAAGATGAGAGGTTCATACCCACAACGGTAGGAGGGCAGGCTCGATGTCTCCAATGAATTATCCTGCTTGGACTGATGCGTTTATGCTATGACCATGAAGTTGGAACAGTTGCGCTCCTTCGAGATGGTTGCCCGCGTCGGGCATTTCACGCGCGCGGCCGAGGAGCTGTACCTCGCACAACCCTCACTAAGCCGACAGATCGCCACACTTGAGGCCCATCTCGGTACGGCGCTCTTTCACCGCCGGCCCACAGGGGTGACACTGACAAACGCGGGCGAGCTACTCCTGCCCATTGCCCGCCGCATGCTCGGCGATGCGAAAGCAGCCGAGGACCAGATCCAGGAACTGGCAGGATTGCGCCGCGGCCGCGTTCGCCTCGGCGCCCCGCCAACGTTGTGCGTCTCGCTGGTGGCCGATGTGCTGGCCGCCTTCCGCAGCGCTCATCCGGGAGTGGAATTGCACATCACAGAAGGTGGTTCGCGTTTTCTGGTGGAGGCCCTCAACGAAAGCGCGTTGGATTTGGCCCTGGTGGTCACGCGGGGAACAGATCCCTCCGTTTCGGGCACCGAGTTGGTCCCGCTGTTATCCGAAGAACTGGTGGTCATTTCAGCTGCCACATCAGGGTCGCCGGAAGAATTCACTCTCGAGGAACTCTCCCGCGAGCCGCAGGTGGCGTTCAACCGCAGTTATGAGCTGCGTGGGGCTACCGATGCTGCGTTCTCCGCGGCCGGGTTTGAGCCCGTGATCGCCGTCGAGGGTGGGGAAATGGACGCCGTACTTCGGTTCGTGGAACGCGGGCTGGGCGTGGCGGTGGTGCCCGCGATGGTGGTCATCGACCGTCCCGGGCTCCGTAGCGCACGTTTGGTGCGTCCCTCACTGACGCGCACCGTCAACCTTGCCCGACGCAACGACGTCGGACCTTCGGCGGCTGCCGCCGCGATGCAGCAGTTCGTCTTCGACGCTGTGGACCGTCTCGCGGCACCGGGTTCTGAGTTGTCGCGCCTTGTCACGGCAGCGCCACGTGACTGACCCTTTGACCCCAATCGTCGTGGAGGTGCGCCTGCCTGCTGGTTTCAGGTGAAGGACGTGTCAGTTCGGAAAGCAAGATAACGCCGTTGAGTGCGCGACGGCGAGAGCCTCGCGGACAGGGAGGGCGCGGTGGGCATTGGAAAGTATTTCCACGCCCCACGGACCATGGAAACCGATGTCCAGCAGAGTAGTAATAAACCCCGTGACGTCCTGATCGCCTTGGCCGCAAAGCCGACGGTGGTCCCTGGTGTCTTCGAATAGTGTGCCGCGGACTTCGGCGTCGGCATCGTTCAACTCGACTCCGAAAATCTGGTCCACCGTGAGCTTCTGTGCGAGTTCTTCGGGCGTTGTCCCGTGCCGGAACACGTGCCAGTAGTCCACCACCAGCCCACACTCGGGCATGTCCACGGAGCGCATGAGATCTGCTGCGTGGGGGATCGAATCCACCATGGAAAAGGCCATGGGTTCCAACGCAATGCGGGTCCCACGGTTGGCGGCTTCCTTGGTGATTTGCTGCAATGGCGCCACGAACCGGGTGTAGTCCTCGAGGCCTTCACCCATGGCGGTTCCCACCTTGATAAAGCTGGCATCCAGGGCTTCGGCGGCGTCGAGCAGGAGGTCGAACTGAGGCCTCCATTCATGGGAGCGGGAATCGTCCCACCAGCTGCTCAGCAGTTCCACTTCCACGTGGCCGAGGCCGGCTTGGTCTGAGATTCTCCGTAGTTCCGGGAAGCCTATGGTGTCCCTGATGGTCAAAAGATCGTCGTGGGCAAGGCCAAGCCCTGCCCATCCTGTTGTGGCAATGGCGTCAACGCGCTCCTCGATGGGAACTGGGCTGTTCTCGGGCTTGCTGAGCGGGGCAACATTGCCTGCGCTGGTCCAGCAGGAGGCAATCAATTGTGGTGTGTTGGGCGAAGTCATAACTCAATTGGAACGCTCCATTGACATTTGGTCAAGCCTTGATTTAGCGTTGGAGCGTTCCACAAAGCGAGGTGGATCACATCCGTTCACATCGACGTTGTTCCGTTCTCCCACCATGCCTTCGCAAGGCGCAGCAGTGCGGGTAACGGTGAAAATACGCGAATCAAAGGAGATTTCACGTGGCGAAGTTCAATTTGCGGAAGGGCGCACTGGCGCTGGCCGTTGTACCGCTCCTGGCGTTGGGGGCATGTTCTGCAGGCGGGGGCAAGACTGAGGCAGCCGGGGCGGACAGCGGATCCGCAGGCCAAGCAGCAGACACAGCGCGCATCAAGGTAGCTATGATCACCCACGCTGCGGCAGGAGACACTTTCTGGGACATCGTCCGCAAAGGCGCCGAAACCGCGGCTAAGAAGGACAATGTGGAACTTCTCTACAGCGGGGACGCAGAGGGCGGCCGCCAGGCGCAGCTTGTGCAGCAGGCCATTGACCAGAAAGTGGATGGCATTGTGGTCACTTTGGCCAAGCCGGATGCGCTGAAGGACGTCGTCAAGAAGGCTGTCGACGCCGGCATTCCAGTGGTCAGCATGAACGCCGGAGAGGACCAATCCAAGGCCTTGGGTGCTTTCACCCACTTCGGACAGAGCGACAAACTCGCTGGTGTGACGGTCGGAAAGCGACTGGCCGAGGAAGGCATCAAGCACCCGATCTGTGTCATCCAGGAGCAGGGCCACGTAGGCCTCGAGAACCGCTGCGCCGGTATCAAGGAAAACGTTCCGGGCACCGAAATCCTCAACGTCAACGGCGCCGACATGACCTCGGTTTCGTCCACCGTGTCTGCCAAGCTCCAATCAACACCCGGCGCCGACGCCATCGTCGGCCTCGGAGCTCCCTTCACGCTCACCATTGTGAAGTCTGTCAAGGAAACCGGAAGCAAGATCAAGGTTGCTTCCTTCGACCTCAACGCCGAACTGGCTAAGGCAATCGAAGACGAAAGCGTTGAATTCACGGTGGACCAGCAGCCGTACCTACAGGGTTACGGCAGCGTTGACGCCATCTGGCTGAGCAAGGTTGGTGGCTTCAAAGTGGGCGGCGGCCAGCAGGTTTACACCGGCCCTGCCGTGGTGGACAAGAGCAACGCCGGGGACGTCACCGCATTCGCCCAGGCCGGTATCCGCTAACCACGAAGAAACCGTCGGGATGCCGGACCCCAACTGCCCGGCATCCCACGCCAAAGGAGTAAGTAAATCATGGCCAATGCTGTCCTAACCGCCCCTTCGGATGAGCGCGTCAGCACCCGGAACGCCTTTCAGAAATTGTTGGTCCGCCCGGAAATCGGTGCCCTCGTTGGGGCCGTCGTCCTGTTCATCTTCTTTTCCGCAATCGCGCCCGTCTTCCTCCAGCCCAGTTCACTGGCAACCGTTCTCTACGGAAGTTCCACGATCGGCATCATGGCCGTGGGCGTTGCCCTGCTCATGATCGGCGGCGAGTTCGATCTCTCCACCGGCGTCGCCGTCATCACCTCTGCACTGTCCGCCTCCATGTTCAGCTGGTACTTCAGCATGAATATCTGGGTGGGAGTCCTGTTTGCCCTGGTTGTCTCGCTGGGCATCGGGTTCATCAATGGCTGGATCCTGGTCAAGACCAAGCTGCCCAGCTTCATCGTAACTCTGGCAACCTTCCTCATGCTCGCGGGCCTGAACCTCGGCCTGACCCGCCTGATCGGCGGCGCCGTTGCTACGCCGTCCATCTCGGACATCGACGGGTTCGACGCCGCACGGGCAATCTTCGCGTCCAGCGTCAAGATCGGCGGAGTCGACGTCAACGTCACGGTGTTTATCTGGATTGCCCTGGTGATAGTGGCTTCCTGGGTCCTGCTCCGCACCCGGGTGGGCAACTGGATCTTCGCGGTGGGCGGCGACGCCAACGCTGCCCGCGCTGTGGGTGTTCCGGTGACCAAGACCAAAATCGGCCTGTTCATGGCTGTCGGTTTCTGCGGCTGGATCCTGGGAATGCACAACCTCTTCGCTTTCAACACAGTGCAATCCGGCGAAGGCGTAGGCAACGAGTTCCTCTACATCATCGCCGCAGTCATCGGCGGCTGCCTCCTGACCGGCGGCTACGGCTCAGCAGTGGGTGGCGCGATCGGTGCGTTCATCTTCGGCATGGCCAACAAGGGCATTGTTTACGCGCAGTGGAACCCGGACTGGTTCAAGTTCTTCCTTGGCCTGATGCTTCTGCTGGCCACCATCGTGAACCTCATCGTCAAGCGTCGAGCCGAAAGCAAGTAGCCATCATGAACTCACAGCAAATTGACCAGCAGACCCTGCTGAAGGATGAAAAGGACCCGCTGACGCACACACCGGTGCACCTGCTTTCGCTGGAGAACGTGGGCAAGCACTACGGCAATGTCATCGCTCTCCGGGACGTGACCATGGCCGTGGACAACGGCCGCGTCACCTGCGTCCTGGGTGACAACGGTGCCGGCAAGTCCACCCTGATCAAGATCATTGCCGGCCTGCACCAGCACGACGAAGGCTCTTTCAGGATCATGGGCGAGGACCGCAAGCTCGGCTCGCCGCGCGAAGCGCTCGACGCCGGTATTGCAGCTGTGTACCAGGACCTCGCCGTTGTTTCACTCATGCCGATTTGGCGGAACTTCTTCCTCGGCTCCGAATTGACCACCGGCGCGGGTCCTTTCCGACGCCTGGATGTCCAGAAGATGAAGGACATCACGCTCAAGGAACTTGCCGAGATGGGCATTGACCTCCGCGATGTGGAACAGCCAATCGGCCAGCTTTCCGGCGGTGAACGCCAATGCGTCGCCATCGCCCGGGCGGTGTACTTCGGCGCGAAGGTGCTGATCCTGGACGAGCCCACTGCAGCTCTGGGCGTCAAGCAGTCCGGTGTGGTGCTCCGCTACATCCTGCAGGCGCGCGACCGCGGACTCGGCGTCATCTTCATTACCCACAATCCGCATCACGCCTTCCCCGTGGGCGATCGGTTCCTGCTGCTTAAACGTGGCAAGTCCATCGGTTACTACGAGAAGAAGGACATCACGTTGGAAGAACTGACGGCCCAGATGGCCGGCGGAGCCGAACTGGCCGAATTGGCCCACGAGCTGGAGCAACTCGGGGGTCACGCCGAGGCACTCAACGAAGTCAAAGCCGAAGTAGCCGGAGTGGCCGACGCCGCACCGGAAAGCAACACCAAGCGCCACTGACCGCAGACGTAACAGCGAACGTTTACAACCCCTGGATGGAGCAACCATGGAAATGCTAATAGCCGGAAACTGGCGCAAGGCAGCTGACGGCAGGACGGAGGAAGTCCGCTCGCCGTTTGACGGCAGGACGATCGACACCGTCCCGGTCGCCACGGTCAAAGACGCCCAAGATGCCCTTGACCGGGCAGAGACCGGCGCCCACCTGCAAAGGACCACCCCTGCGCACGTTCGGGTCGACATCCTGCTCCGCGCCGCGGCATTGGCCGATGAACGGGCTGAGGACATCGCCCAGACTATTAGCGCTGAAACCGGAAAACCCATCACGGAAGCCAGGGGAGAGGCGTCACGTTCAGGCAACATCATCCGCTTGGCCGCCTACGAGGGAAGCCAGCTCTACGGTTCCACGCTCCCCTTGGACGCCAACGCAGGAACGGGGCTGGACAAAGTTGGCTTCACCCTGCGGCAACCGGTGGGGATCGTCGTCGCGATCACCCCCTTCAACTACCCCGCCTTGCTGGTGTTGCACAAAATTGCACCCGCGCTGGCAGCCGGAAACGCCGTCGTCCTTAAGCCTGCCCGGGCGACGCCGCTGACGGCGCTGAAGCTGGCACAGTGCTTCGTCGACGCCGGCCTGCCCCCGGAGGCGCTGTCCGTCATCACCGGGCCTGGCAGCACCCTGGGCGATGTTCTTGTCACGGATCCCCGAGTGCGCAAGGTGTCCTTCACGGGCTCCACCGCCACCGGAACCCGCATCAGCAACATCGCCGGCGTGAAGAAGCTCTCGCTCGAACTCGGTGCTTCCTGCCCGGTGATTATCCTGCCCGATGCCGACCTCGAGTTGGCGTCCAGCGCTGTGGCGGCAGGCGGTTTCATCAATTCCGGGCAGGTCTGTATTTCCGTGCAGCGGGTCATCGTGGATCGCCGTGTTGAAGCAGATTTCCTGGACGCGCTGGTTCCCAAAGTGGAAGCCATCTCCGTGGGCAACCCCAAGGAAGACGACACCCGGATCGGTTCGTTGATCTCCGAGGAAGAAGCGGCACGGGTTCACGCCTCCATCAACGAGGCCCGCCACTCCGGAGCCCGGGTCCTGACAGGAGGCGAGCGCGACGGCGCCGTGGTGACTCCCGCCGTCGTGGCCGGAGTCGACCCACGGTCAAAGCTGAGCCGGAATGAACTGTTCGGCCCCGCCGTGGCCGTTTCCTCAGCCCAGGACATGGAATCGGCCATCGCCATGGCCAATGACAACGAGTACGGCCTCGGCGCCGGCATCTTCACAAGGGATGTCGCCACCACAGTGCAGGCCATGCGGCAGATCGACGCCGGCAACATCCATGTCAACTGGACCCCGCTGTGGCGCGCGGACCTCATGCCCTACGGCGGCCTGAAAGGCAGCGGCATCGGCAAGGAAGGCGTCCGCTCGGCCGTCGAGGAGATGACCGAAGAAAAGACGATCATCCTGCACGGACGCTCCTGGTAAACCAACCCCGAATCGGAAGTAAGGCAATGACCACACCATCTCAAACCATCAGGCTCACCACCGCCCAGGCGGTCGTCAAGTATCTCTCCGTGCAGTACTCTCTGGCCGACGGTGTCCGCCGTCGCTTGGTTCCCGCCGCGCTGGGGATTTTCGGCCATGGCAACGTGGCCGGGCTGGGCCAGGCACTGGACCAACTCGCCGATGACATGCCGTTCATCCAAGGCCGCCATGAGCAGTACTTGGCCCACATCTCCACTGCGTACGCCAAGGCAAGCCGCCGCCAGGCCGTACTCGCCGTTACGGCCTCCATTGGCCCGGGCGCATTGAATCTGGTCACCGCCGCAGGCCTGGCAACCGTCAACAGGATCCCACTGCTGCTCCTGCCGGGCGATACTTATGCCACGCGCCATCAGGGTCCGGTGCTCCAGCAGTTGGAGCACCCCACGGAAGCCGATGCCACGGTCAACGATGCCTTCCGTCCGGTCTCGCGCTTCTTTGATCGGATCAACCGTCCGGAACAGCTCCTGACTGCACTCCCGCAGGCCATGCGCGTGCTGACCAGCCCCACCGACACGGGAGCAGTGGTCATCTCGCTGCCCCAGGACGTCCAATCCCACGCCTATGATTTCCCGGCGGAATTCTTCGAACCCCGCGACTGGAAGATCCGCCGGCCGTTGCCGGACCTGGAAGAGATCGACGACGTCGCCCGCCTCATCCGCAACGCCGAGCGTCCGGTGATCATCGCCGGCGGCGGCATCCACTACTCCGACGCCCACGCCGCCCTGGAAGCACTGGCCGGACAAATTGGCGTTCCAGTGGTGGAAACCTTCGGTGGCAAGGGGGCCGTGACCAAAAACGAATGGTGGCAGGTGGGTGGTGTCGGGCTTGAAGGCAACTTCGCCTCCAACACCCTGGTGAAGCAGGCGGACCTCGTGCTCAGCGTCGGTACACGGTTGACGGACTTCGCCACCGGATCGCAGTCGATCTTCCAGGATCCGAACGTCCGGTTCGCTGCGTTGAACATCGTGGACGCCGATACCCGTAAACAAGGCGCCACAGGCATCCTGGCCGATGCCCGCCTGGGCCTGGAAGCGCTTGCCGAGGCCTTGGAAGGCCACTCCACCAGCGAAGCCTGGCAGGAGACAGTCCACGCCGAAAAGGCCTCATGGGAACCCATCCGTGCCAAGTGGCTCGACGCCGACACCGCCTACCGTCCGGAAGATCACCCGGACGCTCCGGTCACGGGAGCGGTGCTGACCCAGCCGCAGCTCATTGGCCTCATGCAGGAACACGCCCGCTCCGGCGACACGATCATCGCGGCAGCCGGAGGCCCGCCCGGTGACTTGCAGAAGGTCTGGGACGCCACGGGAAACCGTAACTGCCACCTGGAATTCGGATTCTCCTGCATGGGTTACGAGATCGCGGCAGGCATGGGCGTGCGCCTGGCCGAAGGCAATAACGAGAACCGTGTGGTCACCTTCATCGGCGACGGCACGTTCCTCATGGCGCCCACCGAGATCCTCACCGCGGCCCAGGAAGGACTCAACGTCACCATCGTTGTCTCCGAAAACCATGGTTACCAAGTCATCCACCGCCTCCAAATGAACCGCATGGGACGCGAATTCGGCAACGAATTCCGCTACCGCACCACCGGCGGAAGTGTCGCCGTCGACGACGCCCCAAAGGCCCGGCTGGACGGCGATTACCTCAAGGTGGACCTGCGCCAGATCGCCGAAGGACTCGGCGCCTTGGCCATCCGCGCCACCACCGCCGCCGAGGTGCGGGAAGCACTGTCCTCCACCCGCAACACCGCAGGCCCCGTGGTGATTGTGGTTCCCACCGTTCCCCACGTGGACCTGCCCGGCGGCGACGTCTGGTGGGACGTGGCGCCGGCCGAAGTCTCGGACCAAGAATGGGTTCAATCCTTGCGCTCGGATTACGAGACAGCACGCGGCAGCCAGCGGTGGTTCGGATGAGCGCGGAACTGTTCGACGGCGGCCCTCTGGACGGCGGGAAGCTGCGGCGCCGCTTGGCAGCTGGAGAAGTCACCGTGGGGACGTTCGTCGGAATGTCCTCCACCATTGCCACTGAGGTTTGCGCAGCTTCCGGCGCCGACTGGGTGCTGGTGGACCTTGAACACGGCTCGGGCGGCGAAGACTCCGTTCGGGACGGTGTCCTGGCCGCCGGAAGCTACGGAGTGCCCACCATCGTTCGGGTGGAGAGCGGCGAGCGGATCCGCATCGGACGTGTCCTGGACCAAGGTGCGGCCGGGATCATGGTGCCGCGGCTGAACAGTGTGGTGGAAGTGGGAGCCGCCGTGCGGCACATGCTGTACCCGCCGCACGGCGATCGTGGCGTGGCAACCTATAACCGTTCTTGCCGTTGGGGGATGGACCGGGCTCCTTTGAGCTCAGCCCAGCAGAGCACTGTGGGGATCATCCAGATCGAAACCCTGGAGTCACTGGACACCGTGGAAGAGATCGCAGCCCAGGACGGTGTGGACGTCCTGTTCGTTGGTCCGCTGGACTTGTCCTACGCCTTGGGGGTCCCGCTGCAACTGGACAGCAATCCCTTCCAGGAGGCGCTGCAACGGGTCGTGGCCGCAGCCGAAGCACATGGCAAAGCGGCAGGCATCCTCGCCGTGGACGGACACGGGGCAGCGAAATACGTCCGGCAAGGCTTCCGGTTCGTAGCCATCGGCTCTGACTCCACCATCATGGCGGCGGCGTTCCGTGACGCCTTCGACACCGCACGCAACTAACCAAACAGATGTCAAACAAGAAAGGCATGAACGTGAGCCCAGAATCGCGCACCATCGGTGTCGGCCTCATCAGCGTCGGATGGATGGGTAAGCTCCACTCGCGCGCCTACCAGACCGTCCCTTACGCATACCCGGACCTTGGCCTGACAACCAAGCTCGTCATCGCGGCGGATACGGCCCCGAACCGGGTGGACTACGCCCGCGACGTCCTCGGATTCGCCGAAGGCACCACGGACTACAACGATGTCCTGAACCACCCGGATGTGGACGTTGTCTCCATTTGTGCCCCCAACTTCCTGCATGCCGAAATCGGGATCGCAGCGGCCAAGGCCGGAAAGCACTTCTGGATCGAAAAGCCCGTTGGACGCGGCTACGACGAAACGGCAGCCGTGCAGGAAGCGGCGCTGGAGGCCGGCGTCGTGACATCCATCGGCTACAACTATCGCCACGCTCCGGCCGTTGAGCACGCACGGAAGCTGGTAGCTGAAGATAAGCTCGGCCGGATCACCAATGTCCGCGCCGTGTTCTTCTCGGGCTACGCCTCCGAACCCAATGGTGCCTTGTCGTGGCGATTCGACCGAAAACTCGCCGGAACAGGCGTACTTGCAGACTTGTTCAGCCACGCAACGGACTTGTGCCAATATGTAGTTGGACCCATCGCCGAGGTGACCGCGCTGACCAGCACGGTCTACACACAGCGCCCCAAGCTGGCAATGGGATCCGGGACGCACTTCGCAGTGATAGAGAACGGTGAAATGGGAGAGGTCGAAAATGAGGACTACGCCGCCGCGCTGGTCCGATTCGGCCCGTCCGCAGTCGGCGCTGGAGCCGTCGGCACCATCGAGTCCTCCCGTGTCGCCGTCGGACCCGAGTGCGGCTACCAGATCGAGGTCTACGGAACCGAAGGTTCACTCAAGTGGGACTTCGAACGCATGAACGAACTCAAAGTCTGCCTGGGCCGCAACAACGAGGAACAGGGCTACACCACCGTTAACGCGAGCCCCCGCCACGGTGACTACTCCTACTTCCAGCCCGGCCCCGGCAACAGCATGGGCTTTGACGACCTCAAAGTCATTGAAGCCAAGAAGTTCCTGGTAGCCGTCGCCGGCGGAGCGCAGGAAAACTCCAATATCCACGATGCCGCGTCGGCTGCAGCGATTGTCAGTGCCGCCGAAACGTCGTCGCTGTCCGGTCAGTGGCAGAAGATCGAGGAAATCCACGGCACAACGGCAGCGCGGGCATAACCATGGCCTCTTCATCCGCCCGGCGGCCAACGATCATGGACGTGGCAGAACGTGCCGGTGTTTCAAAGTCCTTGGTCTCGCTCGTCCTGCGCGATTCACCCCGCGTCAGTGACGAGCGCCGCCAGCGGGTGCTGAAGGTTGTGGAGGAGATGGGCTACGAGCTGAACCTCGCCGCCCGTTCCCTGGCAACCCGGGACAGCGGAACCATCGGCGTTCTGGTCAGTGACATGCACAACCCCTGGGCTTTCGATGTTGCCGACGCCGCCAGGACAGTGCTGGAAGAGGCTGGTCACACCGTCCTCTTCAGTGCTGTCACCGCGGCCGACAGGGGAGTGGACCAATCCATTCTCCAGGCGTTCCGGGATCTGCGTGTGGCCGGGTTGCTGGTGGTGGGAA
The DNA here is from genome assembly GCF_900108925.1 of Arthrobacter sp. yr096. Classification (NCBI taxonomy): domain Bacteria; kingdom Bacillati; phylum Actinomycetota; class Actinomycetes; order Micrococcales; family Micrococcaceae; genus Arthrobacter; species Arthrobacter sp. yr096. Next base: position 230,656 of record NZ_FNYI01000003.1, read on the forward strand.
CGGTGCCGGACAAGGCACCGTTCAACCGCGCAGTATCGGGCGGAGCCGTCGTGTTTGCCGGTGGCGGACCGGACTACATCGACACCGCTGATGTGGTCCGCAGTGATGACACCCAAGGCATGGCGATGGTCGTTGAGCACCTGATCGCCCAAGGTCACGAAAACATTGTGCATCTGGGCGGACTGGGGGGCTCGGTGGGCCGTGCCCGCGTGGACGGCTACTCGGCAGCCATGGAAGAACACGGCCTGTCCCGCCACATCACCGTGGTGGACACTGATTTCTTCCAGGAATCCGGCTACGTCGCCGCCCAGCGGGCACTGGGCTCCACCCGGTCCAAGCACGAACGCCCCACGGCCCTTGCCTGCATCAACGACCTCGCCGCTTTCGGCGCCATGACAGCCGCCGATGAGCGGGGAGTTGAAGTGGCCATCACCGGCTACGACAACATTGCCTTGGGCGCCATGCCCCGTCTCGGCCTGACCACGGTGGACCCGGATAGCTCAACTATTGGCGTCACCGGGGCCAAAACCCTCCTGGAACGTATCCACGGCGAGGGCAACGGCTTTGCGCACCACCCCGTAACGCCACATCTGGTGGTCCGCACGTCCAGCCTGCTCGGGCTCTAACCACACCTCTCCCTGCTGCTGGGCTACATCCAGCAGCGCTCCCACACCCACATCTTCAAGGATGACGATGGCTCCTTTAACCACACCTCAAATCTTTGTCGCTCTTGGCAGCGTCCAACCAGATCTGGTTGAACCGCTGCTCTCGGAAAACCAGCGACTCGTCCAACACCCCACGGCAGAGGATCTTGCCACTGCTGAGGCAGCAATCGTACGGGCCGCCTTTCGCGTGGACCGGGACATGCTGGACCGTATGCCCGCTCTCAAAGTCATTGCGAGAACGGGCGTGGGCACTGACCTCGTTGACCTCGCCGAGGCCCACCGCCGCGGCATCCCGGTAGTTATCACGCCCGGAAGCAATACGGCCTCAGTGGCTGAAGGCGTCTTCGCCCACTTACTGTCCCTGGTCAAGAAGCTGTCTCCGCTGACTGCGCTGGTTCGCGAGGGTCGCTGGGAGCATCGCACCGACGTCGTGGTTGGTGATCTGGAGGGATTCACGCTGGGAATCATCGGGTATGGCCGTATTGGCCGCCGTGTTGCCCGCATTGCCGAAGCATTTGACCTGAAAGTGCTGGCTTACGATCCCTACGCCGAGATCCCGGCCGCGATCCGCTGTGACAGCGTGGAGGAACTGCTGGCCGGCAGTGACTTCACCACCCTGCACGTACCGCTGACATCCGAGAACCAGAACCTCATGGATGCTTCGCGGCTGAAAGCCATGAAGACTGGGGCGGTCCTTATCAACTGCAGCAGGGGCGGCTTGATCGACCTCGATGCCGCGTACGAGGCGCTGAAGTCCGGGCAGTTGTCCGGGCTCGGCCTGGACGTCTTCGATCCCGAACCACCCACGCATCATCCGCTGTTTGACCATCCCAATGCAGTGCTCACCCCGCACCTGATGGGCTTCACCCGCCAAGGCATGGCGCACACCGTCAGGGACGCCGCCCAGGGCGCAGTGGATGTCCTCGCCGGCCGGAAACCAGCAGCTGTGGCGACGCCATGACAGTTCTCAAAACCATAAACCACGCCCGCTCAACGCCGGGCACCCCTCTGGAAAGGACCCCCATCAATGTCTGCTGACCGTCCCCTCAAGGTAGCGCTGTTCGGTTCAGGCCGCATTGGCCAAGTCCACGCCCGCAACATCCTGGCCAATCCCGGGCTTGAACTGGTTGCCATCGCGGACCCGTTTATCGACGGTGCACAGGCTCTTGCCGCTGGAACCAGCGCCGCGGCCGTCGCAACTGCTGACGAGGTCTTCGCCATCGATGGCCTGGATGCTGTGATCATCGGCTCGCCCACCAGCACCCACGTCGACCTCATTTCACGGGCGGCAGCACACGGGGTGGCAGCACTCTGTGAGAAGCCGATCGACCTGGACCTGGACCGCGTCCTGGCCTGCCGGGACAGCCTTCGCGGCAGCGAAACGCCGCTCATGCTCGGCTTCAACCGCCGCTTTGACCCCAACTTCGCCGCCGTCCAGTCCCGCGTGGCCGCCGGAGAAATCGGCAAGCTGGAGCAACTGACCATCATCAGCCGCGATCCTGCACCCGCCCCGGCCGCCTATATCGCCAGTTCCGGAGGTATCTTCCGGGATCAAAGCATCCATGACCTGGACATGGCCCGGTTCTTCGTTCCGGAGATCATCGAAGTTTCAGCGACCGGTTCCAACTTGTTCTGCGACTACATCGAGGAAGCCGGCGACTTCGACTCCGTGGTCATCACCTTGCGTGGCCGCAACGGGGAACAGATCACCATCATTAACTCCCGCCACAGCGCCTTCGGCCATGACCAGCGCCTCGAAGCCTTCGGCAGCGAAGGCATGCTCACCGCCGGCAACCTCACCCCCACCAGCGTGCGGAAGTTCACCGCGGCCGGCGCGGAAGAAGCCGACCCCTACCTGAACTTCTTCCTGGAGCGCTACGCCGAGGCCTACCGCAGCGAGCTGGACAGCTTCGCATCCGCTGTCCGTTCCGGCACGGCCTGCAGTCCAGGATTCGACGACGGACTCCAAGCTCTCCTGCTGGCGAACGCGGCAGAAGAGTCGGCGCGCTCCGGGCGTGTTGTGAAAATCGGGCAGGCATAACAATGGCACTCCTCAAGGACAAAGTGATCCTCATCAGCGGAGGCACCCAGGGACTGGGAGCTGGTGTCGCACGACGTGCTGCTGAGGAAGGAGCCGCCGGCATTGCCATCACCGGACGGAACGCCGACTCGGGCGAGCAGCTCGCTGCCGGGATCACCGCCACCGGGGTTGAAGCCCGGTTCATCAAGACAGACCTCGCTGATGTTGAACAAGCCCGGAACTCTGTCCTGGAAACGGTAGCGGCGTTCGGGCAGCTCGACTGCGCCGTCAATGCGGCCGGCCTGACTACCCGAGGCACCATGCTGGACACCACGCCAGAGCTGTTTGATGCCCACATGGCGGTGAACCTGAAGTCTCCGTTTTTCGTCATGGCCGAGACCATCAAGCATCTTCGCAGCAGGGGTGTTCCAGGAAGCATCCTGAACGTCATTTCCATCGCGGAACTCGGCGGGCAGCCGTATCTGGCGCCGTACGTAGCGGCGAAGGCGGGCCTGGCTGGCGTTACCAGAAATGCCGCCCACGCGCACCGTTGGGACAAGATCCGCATTAACGGCCTGGACATCGGGTGGACCGCCACAGATGGCGAAGCCGAAACACAAAAGAAGTTCCACGGCGCGGGGGATGACTGGCTGGAGAAGGCCAACGCATCCGTCCCCATGGGAAAGCTCGGACAAGTGGACGAGATCGCCGAATTCATTGTTTTTCTCCTCTCCGACAGGAGCGGTGTAGTCACAGGCTCAGTCATCGACTGGGACCAGAACGTACTTGGAGGATCAGATTGAGCACCATCACCAGCCGCCTCGCCGCAGCACCCATTTCGTGGGGAGTCTGTGAAGTCCCCGGATGGGGCCACCAACTCGACGCGGATAAGGTCCTGTCCGAAATGACCACACTGGGCATCAGCGCCACCGAGTTTGGGCCAGCCGGCTTCCTGCCCGAACAAGCAGCCCGGCGCGCCGAGGTCTTGAAACAGCACAAGCTGCAGGCCATCGGAGGCTTCTTCCCGGTCATTCTTCATGATCCGTCCAGGAATCCCTTGGAAGTGGTCGCTGCTGAACTGGATGCCTACGAGGCCGCAGGAGCCAGCATCATGGTCCTGGCAGCTGAGACCGGTGTTGCCGGTTACGATCAGCGCCACGTGCTCGACGCCGAAGGGTGGGAATTGTTCGGCCGGAACCTTGACGCCGTGGTCAAGGCCGCTGCGGACAAGGGAATCCAAGCGGTGGTCCACCCGCATGTAGGCACCATGATTGAGACCACCTCGGATGTGGACCGCGTCCTCAACGACACGGCAGCCAACCTTTGCCTGGACACAGGCCACCTGCTCATCGGCGGCACCGATCCCGGACTGCTGGTCCGCGACTACGCGGCACGCATCGGCCACACCCATCTCAAGGACGTGCGGACGAAGGTAGCGCGGCGCGTCCAGGCTGGCGAAAGCTCTTACACGGACGCAGTCAAGGAAGGCATGTATGTGCCTCTCGGGCAAGGCGACGTCGGCATCGCAGGGATCGTCCGGGACCTGCTGGACGCCGGCTACCAGGGCTGGTTCACCATGGAACAGGACACCATCCTCACTTCAGAACCCACGGACGAAGGGCCGGTCCGGGACGTCCGCCAGTCCGTTGAGTTCCTGCGTCACCTTGATGCGGAGATCGGAGGGTGAGCGCGGTCCGCTGGGGAGTGCTGACGACGGCACGGATCGCACAAGGACGTTTCCTGCCATCCATGAGCAGGGCGCGGAATGCCGTGGCATCTGCCATCAGCAGCCCCAACGGCAAAGCTGCGGAGGTTGCTGCACAGTTCGATATTCCATCGTCGTATGGATCCCACGAGGAGCTTCTGGCTGATCCAAACATCGAAGCCGTCTACCTGCCGTTCCCGAACTCGCTGCACGCTGACTGGATTGTTGCGGCCGCCGAAGCAGGGAAGGACATTCTCTGCGAGAAACCGCTGGTCGCCACCACCCACGACTACCGCAGGGTCATCGAAGCGTGTGAACGCAATGGCGTGAACCTCATGGAAGCGTTCATGTACCGCTTCCATCCGCAGCACCAGAAAGTACGAGAGTTCATCGATTCGGGCAGGATCGGCGAGCTGGTCTCCCTGCACGCGCGTTTCCACTTCGCCATGGACCGAACCAACAGTGAGGTCCGGCTCCAGCCAGGCATGGACGGGGGTGCCCTTAACGACGTCGGCTGTTACGCCGTCGACATCATGAACATGGTCATGGGCCGCGCCCCGGAGTCCGTCTATGGAAAGGGCACCAGCCGAACCGACGCCGTGGAAACCACTGTGGCGGCGATCCTTGATTACGGTGACGTCCTGGGCACGCTGGATTGCGGGTTCGAAGGGCCACGAACCCACACCTTCCAAGTCATTGGAACCAAAGGGCAGATCACTCTCGATAAGGCCTTCGACCCCGACCCCGGCGAAATAGCACGCGTCACCGTTTCCTTGCGCGACGGGCGAACGGAATCGTTTGACATCGGCGAAGACCAATTCAGAACCGAAATCGAACGGTTCAGTGCCTGGGTGCGCAACTCCGGCCCCGAAGTCATCCACCGGGAACTGACAGAACAGAACCTTGCCGTCCGCCTGGCCCTCCAGGAATCACTCGCCACCGGCCTGCCCCGCACAGTCAACGACGTCCATGCCGGGCAGCACCAACTACTTCAGGAGCAGTAATGACCATCATCAACCATTTCATCAGCGGCGCTGAGGCAGCCGGCAGCGGCACCGCCACCAAGCCTGTCTTTAACCCGGCCACCGGAGCCGTGACGGCCGAACTGCGACTGGCCAGCGCCGCCGATCTTGACACCACGGTGGCAGCAGCAAAAAAAGCAGCCGAGTCCTGGGGCGACATCTCCCTGGCCAAGCGCACCGCCGTGCTCTTCAAATTCCGTGAGCTGGTGGCGTCCCACGTCGAAGAGCTCGCCCAACTGATCACGTCCGAGCACGGCAAGGTCCTCAACGATGCCAAGGGCGAGATCGGCCGGGGCCTCGATGTCATTGAGTTTGCCTGTGGCATCCCACAGTTGCTCAAAGGCGAATATTCCGACCAGGTTTCCACGGGCATCGACGTCTTCTCCTTCCGGGAGCCGGTGGGCGTCGTTGCCGGCATCACCCCGTTCAACTTCCCCGTTATGGTGCCCCTCTGGATGGCTCCGATGGCCATTGCCACCGGTAACGCGTTTATCCTCAAGCCCTCGCATCGAGTGCCGTCCGCAGCCATGCTGATGGCCGAATTGTGGAAGGAAGCAGGCCTTCCCGACGGCGTCTTCCAGGTCCTGCATGGTGACCGCGACGTCGTCTCCGGACTGCTCACCCACCCGGACGTGGACGCTATCTCCTTCGTTGGATCCACGCCTGTGGCCCGGCACATCACCGAAGTTGCCACCGCGCACGGAAAGCGGGTCCAGGCGTTGGGAGGGGCGAAGAACCATGCGATCGTGATGCCCGACGCCGACCTGGACAACGCTGCCGACCATCTGGCCGCTGCGGCTTTCGGTTCCGCCGGGCAGCGCTGCATGGCCATCTCGGTTGCAGTCGCCGTCGGTGATGCCGCTGACCTGCTGGTCAAGAAGGTCGAAGAGCGCGCCCTCGACGTCAAGGTCAAGAACGGGACAGAAGCCGATGCTGACATGGGACCCGTAATCAGCCCCGAATCCCGGGACTTCATCGTCAAGACAGTCTCTGAAGCCGAAGCCGCTGGTGCCGCAATGGTGGTGGACGGACGCGACCTCGTGGTTCCCGGCCATGAGGAAGGCTTCTGGGTAGGTCCCACGGTCATCGACCACGTGAAAACCGAAATGAGCGCCTACCAGGAGGAGATCTTCGGACCTGTGCTCGTGGTGGTCCGCGTGAACGACCTCGAGGAAGGCATCCGACTGATCAACTCCAACCCGTACGGCAACGGAACCGCGATCTTCACGTCTTCCGGTGCCGCTGCGCGGAAGTTCCAACGTTCCGTGGACGTGGGAATGATCGGCATCAACGTACCGTTGCCTGTGCCGGTGGCTTACTACTCGTTCGGTGGATGGAAGGCATCGCTGTTCGGCGACAAACACATCTACGGTCCCGAAGGCGTCTCCTTCTACACCCGCGGCAAGGTCATCACCTCCCGCTGGCCGGAAACCAACCACGCGTCGGGTGCCTCGTACAACTTCCCTTCCAACTAGAGGGCATTGTCCACGGCCAACCTCCAAGGGCGGTCCCAGGCTTATCAGTTGGGACCGCCAGGCCGCACTGGAAGACCAGCACCTTTGCTTGCTTATCAGCAGATTTCTAGAGAAGCGCGGCAACCTTCTGGGCAGTCGCCTTCGCCGATCCCGGGTTCTGGCCGGTGACCAGGTTGCCGTCCGCAATTGCGTAGGAGACGAACGGGAGCAGGGCTTTCTCATAGAGTGCTCCGCGGTTCTTCATCTCCTCCTCCGCGTTGTATGGCACCAGCTTGTCGACGCGAGCCAGCACTTCTTCCTGCCACGCGAATCCGGTCACCTTGCGGTCTTTAACGAGGAGGCTGCCGTCCGAAAGCCTGATGTTGAGCAAACCGCAGTACCCATGGCAGACCGAGGACACGATGCCGCCTCGTTCCCAGATTTCGCGGGTGATCCTCTGCAATCCTTCGCTGTCAGGGAAGTCGTACATCACCGCATGACCGCCGGTGAAGTAAATGGCATCGTAGTCGGCCGGGTTGATGTTCTCAGGGGCGGCGGTGTTTTCGAGCAGGGCCATCCGTGCTGGGTTGTTGTGCCACGATTTAGCTGCTTTGTCGTAGCTGGGGAACTTCAGTGAGCGCGGTTCCAACGGGGTCCGCCCACCTTGTGGGCTGACAATGTCCTGTTCGAAACCGCGCTCTTGGAACACTTCCCAGGCGTGAACCAGCTCGGACAGCCAGAGGCCGGTCTGGTGCGAAGGATCCTGGTAGTGGCTGACATTGGTGACGACGTGAAGGATGCGTTGTGTCATGCTCGTTCTCCTGAGGGAGGTGGCGGGATCGGGACTAGCCGCCCGAGGTGTTGTTGTTCAGCGCGAAGAGCGCCCCAACCGCCGACTTCACGCGGGCTGCAACGTCGTCGCTGGTTTGAGGCCGTAACTTGCCGTCGAGGTGAAGGAACGCCAGTCCGTGCGCCACGCTCCACAACGCGATGGACAAATTGGGGTTGTTGGCGCCCGGGAAAAGGCTCGCTATTGATTGGTTCAACATCTGGTGAAGCTGCTCCGAGGCGTGCACACGGTCGCTGTCCTCCTGGTCGCATTCGTTGCCGAACATCAACCGGAATACGGCCGGCCGTCTCAAGGCGAACGCAACGTAGGCCACTCCGAGTGCCGTGATCACCTCTTCTGGCGCCGCGGGCGCCGCGGGCTCCGTCGAGCCCGCCAATGCAGCCTCGAGGTCCACTCGCAGGTCTCTGAATCCCTCGATCGCAACCGCACTGTCCAGCGCTTCCCTGTCCGCGAAGTGCCGGTACGGCGCTGTGGGTGACACGCCTGCGCGTCGAGCGACGGCCCGCAACGAGAATGGCTCGCCCGCTTCCAGGCCCTCAATCGCCGCAGCGAGCAGGGCTGCCCGAAGATCACCATGGTGATACGGCTTTACCGATGTTGACACTGCTAACTTCGCCTCCTACGCTGATGTAAGCAGTGCAAACATATCGCATTGCGAATCCGATGTCATCCGAATCAGCAGAGGTTCAAATGCAGACCATACTGGGCGCCAATGGCCAGATCGCCGTGGAACTAGCCCGCGAGCTAACACGCGCCTACACGCCCGACTTGCGGCTGGTGAGCCGCAACCCACGCAAGGTGAGCGAGTCCGACGTCGTGATAAGTGCGGACCTGCTCGACGCCGGGCAGACGGCTGCCGCTGTTGAGGGCAGCGACGTCGTGTATTTCACCGCGGGGCTGCCGGCGAAGACTGAACTATGGGAGGCGCAGTTCCCTACGATGCTCCGGAACGCGCTGGATGCGACGCGTGAGGCCGGGGCGAAGTTCGTCTACTTCGACAACACGTACATGTATCCCCAGGACGATCGCGTCCAGACTGAAGAGACGCCGTTCGCTCCCAACGGAAGAAAAGGCATGGTCCGCGCGGCAATGGCGTCGATGGTGCTTGAGGAGATGGCCCGCGGCGACATTCCCGTCCTCATCGCCCGCGCTCCCGAGTTTTACGGGCCGGGGAGGACGCAGAGCTTCACCAACACCCTGATCATCGATCCTCTCAAGGCCGGTAGAAAGCCCCGCATCCCAGTGCGGGATGACCGGCTCCGCACACTCATCTGGACCCCGGACGCCAGCCGTGCACTTGCACTCCTGGGCAACACACCGGACGCCTATGGGCAGACGTGGCACCTTCCGGTCGCGGAAGAACGGCCGAGCTACCGGGAATTCGCCACCATGGCCAGCGAAGCGTTTGGCCAGGAGCCCGGCTACACGGTTGTTCCCAGACGGCTCCTCAGCGCAGCCGGGCTATTCTCTGCGCAGGTACGGGAACTAAGGGAACTCCTGCCGCGCTACGAACACCACAACCGCTTCGACTCCACGAAGTTCACCGCCCGCTTCCCGGAGTTCGCAATCACCTCTTACCGCGATGGCCTCGCCATCATCAACGCAGAAGATCGACTGCGCAGGGCAGAGTAGCGGCAATGGCGTCCGGGACGGCATTTGCAGCGCTCAAACACAGGTGCGGGAAGGTGGGCTATCACTGGGGGACCAAAGAGGATCGAGGACCCACTGCAGCCGGAGTTCGAGGACTACAGTGGGTGTATGGCTGCCAGCCGAAATCCGCTCGATGACCTGCGCGAAACCATCGGCCATTTGGCCAATCAGCTCAAGCTGCCCGGTTCGGAGCGCGTGGACGAACTGGTGGGCGATGTCCTTGGTCCGAGGCCCGGTCCGGGCCGGCCGTTGTCCGAGGTGCAAGCCGAACTCGATGCATTGATCGGGCTGGAGACTGTGAAGGAGCAGGTGCGCGGCCTTGTCGCATTACTCCAGGTCCAGGCCCGCCGTAAAAGTCATGGCCTGCCGGAGGTGGCAACGTCACAGCATTTGGTGTTCCTTGGAAACCCGGGCACGGGCAAAACGACTGTGGCGCGGCTTCTGGCCGAAATGTACCGGGCAGTTGGGCTGTTGCAGAAAGGTCACCTGGTGGAAGTCGACCGTTCGGGCCTGGTGGGGCAGTACGTCGGGGCAACCGCCATCAAGACGGACCGCGTGATCCGGCGCGCACTCGACGGTGTCCTGTTCATCGACGAAGCCTACGCGCTGGCCCCGGAGGACGGACGGATGGACTTCGGACCCGAGGCGATCGAGGTTCTGCTCAAGCGGATGGAGGACCACCGGCACCGTTTGGTGGTGATCGTGGCGGGGTATCCGCGGCTGATGGAGTCATTCTTGCTCTCCAATCCCGGGCTGCGCTCCCGGTTTGCTCGCGAGATCACGTTTCCTGACTACTCGGTGGACGAGCTTCAGACGATCTTCCATAGGATGCTGGTCCAGCATGAGTACACGCTGGAGCCCGGTGCTGAACAGATGCTGCGCCGCATCCTCGCCGGGCTCCATCCGGGCGAGGATTCCGGCAACGCACGGTTCGCCAGGACACTGTTCGAGCAGGCGCTCAACCGCCAGGCGTTGAGGCTGTCGCTCGACGACGCACAGAGTCTCGACGCGCTCGATCGTGAAGCCGTCATGACTCTCACCACAGATGACCTTGTCAAAGCCGCTCTGGCTTTGGGCGAAGAGCCGGAGCCAGAACCGAGCCCGGAACCGGAACGGTCCCGCTGGTGGCGATGGCTGGCCTGACGGACGTGGTCAGCCTCCGGCGCTGAGTGCCTGCTCCAGATCCGTCGCGTTGGCCAGCGCTTCGCCCAACTTCTCCCGCTGCTCGCTGGTGAGCTCCACGGCTGCGACCTCAGTCAGCAGTACGCCAGCCCCTGCCGTGTCACCAAGCCGCATCGCGAGCTCGGCGCCGTAAACCAGCGCTTCGACCAGGTCGGTGACCGGGGCCGACGCGCGGTGCCGGTTCAGCGCGCTGCCCAGGATCCGGGCTGCCTGCTGTGTGTCACCCTTGGAGTCGCCCAGTACGACCGCGTTCTGAAGGGCCTTCGCGAGCCGGCTGGAGGGTTCCTCGGTGTTGTCGTCCGCCGATCCGGTGTTGTGAAAGATCCGGATCCAGTTGCCGCCGGGGTCTACTACCGAGAAGCCGGCCGCGTTGCCGGTGTTTTTCCGCTTGCGTGGCCTGGTCATTCGCGGGATGCCGGAGACCAGAACCTTGCCGTGCACTGCACGCATGCCAGCGGCGAAAGCTTCATAGAGCGCCATGGTGTCCTCCACCAGGACCACGCACGATCCGTACGAGGCCTCCGGGTCAAAGTCGTCCAGCCCGAAGAACTGAAGCTGGAAGTCTTCGCGGCGGAGGCCGACGCAGGGGTAGGGCTTGGTTTGCCAGTAGGTGCGCTCAAAACCAAGCATCTGGTAGAAGTCCGCGATCTCGTCGATGGATCTGCAGGGCAGCAGGGGAACCGTAATCTCGCCGGACATGGCTTCATCCTCACGCGTAGGAGAGCAGCAACAGTGCACATCCTACGTCAGAGGTGCGAGGGTGCCCAGAAGCGATGGCGGCGGACCGTGGGCGTAACGCCATACCGGAAGAGTTTGTTATGCGTGGCTTATGCCGGCGGTGTGTTCCGAGGACTTATCGGCCTGGTCTTTTTGGCTGAAGGTGAGGCCGAGGAGCGCGTTTTCGGTGACTTCGGGCAGTGCGGGGTGGATCCAGTATTGTTTGGCTGCGAATTCGCGGACGTCCAGATCGAAGGCGAGGACGGTGATCATTTGCTGGATCAGGGTTGATGCGTGCGGGCCCATGTAGTGGGCGCCCAGGAGTTTGCCGGTGTCCTGGTCTGCGATGAGTTTGCAGATTCCCGTGGTGTCTTCCAAGGCCCAGCCGTAGGCAACGTCCCCGTAGTCCTGGATTTTGGTGGTCACGTTGTGGCCGTGGTTGAGGGCTTGGTCTTCGGTCATGCCGACGGTGGCGATCTGGGGATGGGTAAACGTGGCGGCGGGGACGTGATCGTGCGGCATTTTCTGCAGGCTGCCCGGGTTCAGCAGGTTGTGGCGCACTGCGCGCATCTCGGCGTTCGCGACGTGCTTGAGCATGTGAGGCGAGGAGACGTCACCCAAGGCCCAGACACCTGCGGCGGACGTCGACCGGCCGTATTCGTCCACCTTGATCCGACCGTCGTCTGTCATGTCAATCCTGGCGGAGGGCAGGTCCAGCAAGTCTCCGTTAGGGACGCGTCCGGTGGCTACCAGCAGTACCTCCCCGGTGGCGGAGGTGCCGTCGTCGAGCTTGACGGTTATGCCCCGGTCCGTTTGCTCGGCGCCGGTGGGGGTCCGGCCGAACCGGATGTCGAAGCGTTCTGCGGCCAGGGTGTTGAATCGGTCGTGGAGGTCGGTGTCGAGGTTCCGCAGGAGCGTCGAGCGGGGGATGATCGTGACGTCGGTTCCGAGGGCGTCGAAGACGTGGGCGAACTCCATGGCAATGTAACCTCCGCCAATGATCACCAAGGATTTGGGCAGTTCCGGCAGGCGCATGATGTCTTCGTTGGTGTGGTACCGCACCCCCGAAGTGGCGATGGCCTCGGGGATCATGGGCCTGGAGCCCGCGGCAATGACCACGTGGTCGCCGGAGATGGTTTTCTGCTGATCGCCCTGGCCGGTTCGCAGAGTGCGTTCTCCGATAAAGACGGCATGCTGGTCGTAGACATCAATGTTCGGGGTCCGGGGGCCACGGCGATACTCCTCACCGGCGGCGGCGATCGGATCAACACGGTCCTCGAAGATCCGTGTGACGATGTCCGGCCAATCCACGGAATCGATTGTTGCGTGGAGGCCCAACCGCCCGGCCTCAAGAATGTCCAGCGCGGTGTCAGCGGTGTGAACATACATTTTCGACGGGATGCAGCCGACATTCAGGCAGGTTCCGCCGAACGTACCTTCCTCTATGATCGCGATGGACCGGTCATCGAACCCGGGTCCGGGAATGGAGTTCCCGGACCCGGAGCCGATGATGACCAAGTCGTAGTGCCTATCTACGGGGATGTCGCTGGCGCCAGTGTGCATAGTGGTAGTCCTTAGTCCGGGGTCTCCTCAACCCTACTGAACACGAGCCGAACCGGACCGCCGCCATCACACAGAAAAGCGCAGATGAGCCGATCAGGGCGGTGGCCACGGAGTAGCGGGCCATGGTCGTGTATCCGGATTTGGTCCCTGTCACACGTACTTTGATGGCGATTCCCTTGTCCGCGGCGACCAATTTGTACGTCTGGGCCGTGGCAACGGCATGGGAAAGGTCCTTTTCCCCACGAAAGTGACTGAAGGGACCGAGTGGTCCTCTGTCATCGTAGGCGTCGGCCCAAGGCCGTGCCATGGGGAGATCTGCCCCGTCGATTGCGGCCAGAGAGGGCAAGCGGGCGGCGCTTCCGCCAGGTGGGTTCGCGGCAGAACCTGGGCTCGGCAGAAGTGGCGCTGCCTCGACTACCTCACGCACGCGACGTAAGCTTGCCGCGTCGCTCATGGCACATGACGTCGATGATCCGGACGTGCACGGCCGGGCATCACTGGATGAGAACTACAAGGAGGCTCGAAAACAATGTTTACGAAGAAGGGCGACGATGCTGCTCTCGCCAAACTCCGCGATGCGCCGGCCCCATTTGGGGAGATTGGGGTGCGCCTCCACAGCATTATCCGGGAGAGTGCGCCGTCCTTGGAGCCGATTGTGCGATGGGGTTTGCCTTTCTACGTGAAGGACGGCAAAGACATTTGCTATATCAAGCCGGACAAGGAATACATTGTGTTTGGGTTTGGTGAAGTGGTGAACCCTGCGCGTCAGGAGGGGGAGCACATGCACCCGGTTGCGTGGACCTTCACCTCGCTGGATGCTGCGACGGAGGCCAGGGTCCGGGCACTCGTCGAGAAAGCGGCTGCCTGACACGGACCCGCTTTTGGTGGGTCGCAGATGCCCTGGGCCGATGCGCGACCGAAGTCACTCGTCTAGAACAACGGCCAGGGCACCGCGGGCATCCCACCACTCGGAGCCGGAAAACGGCCGTCCAAACGCAGACGGGAGCAGCGGGCAGCGAGAGATGCGATTTCTTGGGTGCTGATCAACCCCGCCAAGTCCCGGCCCAGCCCAGCGTTCAGTGCCTCGGACACCCGATCGAGGCCTTCGAGTTCCTCGGCATCAAGATCGTCGCCCAGCCATCCCCAGAGCACGGTGCGCAGCTTGTGGTCAGTGTGAAAGGTAAGCCCGTGGTCCACGCCGTGCCTGGGTCCATCAGTCATGGCAAGAATGTGGTTGCCTTTGCGGTCGGCGTTGTTGACCACTACGTCAAATACCGCCATGCGCCTGAGGGCAGGCGAGTCTTCGTGAACGAGGGCCACAATATTTCCGTTCTCGTCCTGCCCCTCAAGAACCTGTTTCCAGCCCGTCTCCGGCATATCCTCAGCAGCCACCAGGTTCACGGCGCTCTGGTCTGGGTCCTGCTCCTGCCAGAGCTGGACCATACCTTCACCCAAGGGACCTTCACGCAGCCACGTGCGCGGCACGATGTCCCAGCCGAGGACTTGCGAGACCAGATATGCGGCCACCTCACGGTGGGCGAGCGTGCCGTCCGGAAAATCCCAGAGCGGACTTTCGCCAGCTATCGGTTTATAGACCACAGGCACCTTGCCGATGCTGCCCAGAAATGTCGCGTTTGAGGCGGTGGTGATACGGCCGGTAAGGGTTAGCTCGGCGGTCACCAGGTCCAGCGACGGCATTAGACTTCGGGCAGAGTGCACTCGTGCCCGTCGGCGTCCATGGGGTAACCGCAGAGCGGGCATGCCGGACGCCCTGCGCCTACGACCTCGCGGGTGCGCTTGGCGAAGGCCCGGGCAGTGCCCACCGGCATGCGGACCAGCATCATTTCGCTTTCGTCAGTGCTGTTCTCCGTGAGTGGCTCGTCAATGTCATCAGCCTGGACATCGGCGAGGGAGTAGGCCTCAAGGACGATCTGAGCCGTGGTTGGATCCCAGTCCAGAGTCATGGCACCGGTGCGAAACTGTTCGTGAGGGGTCTCAAGCGGTTCATTGTCCACGAGTTCAATGGGCGTACTTGTGGGAACGCTGAAGGGGTTGCCGTCGATGGTGATGAGCTGATCGAGGACTTCGTCGATCTTTTCCGCGAGAACAGCCGACTGTTCCTTCTCGAGGGCGATGCTCACCATTTGTGCCCCTGTGCGCACCTGCAGGTAAAACGTGCGTGCTCCTGGAAGGCCAATGGTGCCAATGACAACCCGATCAGGCCAGGCAAACTCGTGAACGCGTGTAGGCATGTCAGTATCTTAGGCACATGAGGTTTATGGCGTCTTCTGCCCTGAGCCGCCGCCCACCGGTGCGTCGCCAGAACGGATGCCGTTCGACAGCCACGACAGATCGCCGGCCTCGGTGTTGGTGGCGTAGACGCTCGGCCGGCCAGCGCTGAAGTTGACGATTGATACGGAGGCAGGGCTGACGTTTATCCGCTGGAACAGGTCAAGGTGCATGCCGAGCGCGTCGGCGAGGATTGACTTGATGACATCGCCGTGGCTTACCGCCACCCATACGGCCCCTGGACCATGCTCGGCTTCGAAGGCTGCATCGTGGCGTCTGATCGCTGCCACCGAGCGGTACTGCATCGCTGCCATGGACTCACCCCCTGGGAAGACGACGGCGGATGGTTGCGACTGCACCAGGGGCCACAAATCCTCGGTTGCCAGATCGCTGAGCTTGCGTCCCTGCCACTGGCCGTAATCGCATTCGGTGAGGTCGGGGTCGACAGGCGCAGAGGGGGCGCCGGCCTGGCGATCGATGATGAGCTGCGCGGTCTGCCGGCAACGCTCAAGCGGGCTCGACACCACCCCGACGACCGGAACGCTTGCGAGCCGCTCTCCGGTCAGGGCCGCTTGGTTCCGCCCGACCTGGTCCAAGCTGACGCCGTCGGCCCGACCAGCCAGCAGTCCACTGGCATTGGCTGTAGTGCGGCCGTGCCGCACGAGAATGAGAGTTGCCATCCGCCCAGCCTATCCACCCGCTGGTTGTTTGTGTCGCCACGATCGACCGGGCGGTGGAGGCTCTGGCGCCGTCAACTGGTGAAATGTCACTTCCTGGTATCGATGTCTGACGCCGATGGGGAGACTGTGGCGGGTTCGACGGTGTGGGTGTTTGCCCAGTTCGCCAGTAGTTGGAGCCCGTCGTGGGACGGGCTCCCTGGTTGGGCTGAAAATACGAGCATGTGAAGGCTCTTGTCGGTGGCCAGTTCGAGGCCGATGTAGTTGAGGTCAAGGTCCCCGACGATCGGATGATGGATGCTCTTGACTCCGGTTCGGTGTTCGCGGACATCGTGCGCTCCCCAGAGCTTCCGGAAGAAGTCGCTGCGGGTGGAGAGTTCGCCTACAAGGTCGCTGAGCTTGCGGTCGTAGGGGGAGCGGCCCGCTTCGACCCGAAGGAGGGCGACGATCTGGCGCGCATTGGATTCCCAGTCCGGATAGAACAGCTGGGCTTTGGGATCAAGAAACACGAAACGCGCCGCGTTCACCGGTTGCGGGGAGTCACTGAACATCTCGGGAAACAGGGCTTTGCCGAGCCGATTAGCGGCGACGGCGTCGAGCCTGCCGTTTTGCACGAAGACGGGCACTGTGGACATCGCGTCAAGGGTTTGCTGCAGGACCGGGTTGGTCCTCAAGGACCGGGCGGGGCGCCTGCGATACGGACGTGTTCCGGTATTGGCTGATCGGATGAGCTCGTTGAGATGTGCGTGCTCGGCATCGTCGAGTTGGAGGGCCCTGCTGACCCCATCAACGACAGCCTCCGAGACTCCTTTGGCGTTACCGCGTTCCAGTCGCTTGTAGTACTCGACGCTCATTCCCGCCAGCAAAGCCACTTCTTCACGCCTCAGGCCAGGTACCCGCCTGCGTCCACCAAAGTCCGGTAATCCCGTTTGCTCGAGGTCGAGCTTGGCTCGGCGCGACATGAGGAACTGGCTGAGATCGTCCTGGGTGCTCATGGAATCGAAGGTACTCCACTCGGGGCGATCTATAGGGGCCCTGTTGGGGAACCCATAGGTAGGGTCTCGCTAGCCTTCGCGCCAGCCCGTTGACTTGTGTTCATGGGCCGCTGCGAAACCGCAACGGACAACGAAGACAGAAAAGGCATCATCTTGACTAACGTATGGTTCATCACTGGAGCCGCCCGCGGCATGGGCGTAGATCTGGCCAAGGCAGCGCTGAATGCCGGCCACCGGGTGGTTGGCACGGCGCGGGACGCTGCCAAGGTAACCGCCGCCCTCGGCGAACACGAAAACCTTCTGGCTTTGTCCTTGGATGTGACCGACGCCGATGCGGCCACGGCGGCCATCAAAGCTGCAGTTGGACGCTTTGGAAGCGTCGACGTCCTGGTCAACAACGCGGGCAACTTTTACGCCGGGTACTTCGAGGAAATCAGCGATGCACAGTTCCGAGCGCAGATGGAGACCAACTTCTTCGGCCCTCTGAACGTCACAAGGGCTGCCCTCCCGGTCATGCGCAAGCAGCGGCGTGGCCACGTCATCACCATCACGTCCGCCGCCGGCATCATCGGCCAGGAGTTCTGCGCCGCCTACGCCGCATCGAAGTTCGCCCTCGAAGGCTGGATGGAGTCCCTCCACTACGACGTCCAACCCTTCGGCATTCACACCACCATTGTCGAGCCCGGCTTCTTCCGCACAGAACTCCTCGTCGAAGGCGCCTCCTCGATCTGGCCCGAGCTCTCCATCGATTACTACGCCGAGCGCACCACCCAGACCATCGCAGTGTGGAAGAGCATGAACGGTCTGCAGGGCGGAGACCCCGCCAAACTCGGTGCGGCGTTGGTCACCATCGCCGACCTGGAAACCCCTCCGCTGCGGTTCGTCGCCGGAGCTGACGTGGTTGCCGGCGTCGAGCAAAAAGCCAGCCTGCTCCTCGCCCAGGTCGACGCGCATCGCGAACTCTCCTCCACCATGGCGATCGACGCGTGAGTCACTGACCCCTCCGCTCGTCCGTCCCGTGAGCAAGGCAGCCGAAGCGGTGCCGTAACACCGGACCGTCTCAGCGCCGGTGTTCCCCCAAAACCCACCGGAGGGGGAGTGAGGCGTTGACGAGCAGCACCGCGATCACGAACCAGCCGGCAAAGAGGAGGCCGCCGTCGGGGATTTCCGCGGTGCTGGTCGTGCCGCCGGCCGTCACGGATTCCTGAACCGGCTTGACGTAACCGGCCACGATCAGCGCGAGTCCTGCTGCGGCAGTGAGCAGGTAGATCCGCCCGTTGCCGGCCCACCAGCGATTGATCGACGGCACCAGGCGCAGCGGCAGTCCGAGCACCACAGCGATCAGGATGGCGAACGGGGGAGCAATAATTCCTCCGAGTATCCAGCCGATGAAGCTCCCCACGCCATCATATTCCCGCGATGTTGCCGCCATGGTGAACACGATCCAGGAGGGCGCCAGGAGCGCGAAAGCCAATGCCAGTTGGCTGGGCTTTGCCAAGCCTGTGGCTCCGTAGCGAACCGCTGGGATGTCGCCCAACGTCACCGCTGGTCCTTGGGGTCTGGACACGTCGTCCTGGTTCCAGGCTGCGCTTGGTAGCTGCTCGGTACGTCTCCGGTCTGCGTTGAGTGGGTCCCCCATGACGCCATTATGCCCGTGGTTCGCCCCGCCGCCGGCAGCCTTCCTTCGCAGCGGGCGGAACGTGGCGGTTCTTATTCGGCACAAAGGCCGTCACGCTGGAAGCGACCAAAAGGTCTTCTTCACGCCTGGGACCCGACGACGGTAATATTCGCCGTGCTCAACCGGCCGCCCTGGTGGCACCATGGACTCATGGCTCAAGCTCACGGCTTTTTCGGCGGCATTAAGCGTCCGCACCCCATCAAGCCCCGTCCCGGTCAGGAGTCTGTCTGGGACTATCCGCGGCCCCCGCGGGTGGAGGTTCGGACTGATCGGATCGTTGTGCGGCTTGCCGGACAGGTCATTGTGGACACCACGGATGCCGTGCGAGTACTGGAAACCAGCCATCCGCCCGTCTACTACCTGCCCATGGATGCGTTTCCGTCGGGTGCACTTGTAGGGGCCGAGGGCTTCAGTTTTTGCGAGTTCAAGGGAAGGGCCCACTACTTCGACGTGGTGGCAGGCGGAATCTGGGTCCCGCGCGCTGGGTGGCGGTACCCGGAACCCAGCCCGGGTTTCGAGGCCCTCAAGGACCGGGTGGCACTGTACCCGGAGGGTATGGATGCCTGTCAGGTCAACGGTGAGCAGGTGACCTTCCAGGAGGGCAACTTCTACGGCGGCTGGATCACCCGGAAGATCGTCGGTCCGTTTAAGGGGGGTCCGGGCACTGCTGGGTGGTAAGCCTTTCAGCCGGCTAGATAAGCGAGCGGAAGATGTCCCAGCCTGTGCCAATGGTTTGGTCTGTGGGGACGAATCCTGAGTACTTGAGCAGGTCTCCATGAGGGTTGATGGCGATAGTGTCGTTGCGGGTCACAGTGTGACCCCAATGGATCGCCTCACCCAGGTTGTGGGAATAGCTGCCGGCGCCGATGACATCAATCATGACTCCCCAGCCGGGCCCCCAGGTACCCGCGCCTTCCCAGCCGCCTTGGCCATCGGAGCGGTAATGGTGCATGTAGCCGGCGTGATTACGCCCAAGGATGTCCACATTTCCGTCGCCGCTGAGGTCGCCGGAGGCGATGATCTTGTCAAATACCTGCCAGCCGGTGCCCACCACCTCTGGTTCTTTCCAGCCGCCGGCACCGTCACCCGGGTAAAGGTGAAGATCGCCCTCGGCGTCGCGGCCAAGAACGTCGTTGACGGTATCCCCATCGAAATCGCCCGGGCCCACGATCGAGTCGAAAACATTCCAGCCTGTACCCACGATTGACCTGTCCCTCCAGCCCCCGTGGCCGTCGCCTGGGTACAGGTAGAGGTCTCCCTCAGCATCCCGGGCGAGGACGTCGTTGTTTCCGTCGCCGTCAAAGTCACCGGGGGAGAACACGATGTTGAAAACGTCCCATCCGGTGCCCACCAGCCGGGGTTCATCCCACCTCGCCGACTCGTAGCTGGGGCACAATCCTTGGTCGCAAGAGCCAAGGGCGTAAGTGTACGTCCGCGGATACAGGACCAGCCGGCCGTCGTCCGTGCGGCCCATCAGCTCGAAGTTTCCGCGCCCGGTCCAGCCCATGGCGCGGTTCGACGCCGCAATGGGCGCTGTCTCCTCGCTGTGCAGCAGCGTGTTCTGGTCACCCCGTAGGGAGTCGCCGCACTGCTTCTTCTCCGGAGTCGTGGCGTAAACGTTGAACGAAAGTCGATTCCCCCGGTCCGAGGGCAGAATCTTGAGCGGTTCCACCTGCCGTTCAGGAGGAAGAGGCGTGCCGTTGCTGAGCCATTCGATCGTGTACCCATCAGGCGCGGCCTGGGTCTTGTCGCAGCCCGAAAATTCTGCTGGAGCTCCCATGCGCAACTCTGACCCGACGTACGGCATGCCGATCATGGACACGATCCCGTCCATGTCAATGTGGTGCAGGGGCTGGGCCCCTGCGGTGGTTGCAGACGCGGGGGCCGCCCCGGATCCCACCAATCCAGCAACCAGCAGTACAGCCGTTGCCCAGAGTCGTTGTGGCGATGTTCCACGCAGGGGGCCACGAGCAATTGAGCGAAACAACAAAGACATCAGATAGCCTCATCCCTGGGTTGGCCCACAATCCGGTGGCGGCAGCAGACCCGTAACGGGCCCATAGGTCCAAACCTAGCCACAGAATCTCTGCGACATCCGGACCCGCCGTCCGTGTCGTGGCGCGGCCGGAGCAGCAGTGGAGCCGGTAATGCGAGGGAAGTCAGCAGGCAATGACGTTAACGGCGAGGCCTCCTCGGGAGGTCTCTTTGTATTTGCTCTTCATGTCCGCGCCGGTCTCCCGCATGGTCTTGATGGCGGTGTCCAGTGGGACGTGGTGGATGCCGTCCCCGCGAAGACTGATCCGCGCGGCGTTGATGGCTTTGTTGCTGGCCATCGCGTTGCGTTCGATGCAGGGGATCTGGACCAGGCCGCCGACGGGATCGCAGGTCAAGCCAAGGTTGTGCTCGATCCCGATCTCGGCCGCGTTCTCCACTTGCCGGGGTGTGCCACCCAGAATTTCGCACAGCGCACCCGCGGCCATGGAACAGGCCGAGCCGACTTCCCCCTGGCACCCAACTTCGGCACCGGAAATTGAGGCGTTCTCCTTGAACAGCACGCCAATTGCTGCTGCCGTGAGGAGGAAGCGGACCACGGACTCTTCGTTGGCCCCTGGCGTGAACATCATGTAATAGTGCAGCACGGCAGGAATGATCCCGGCCGCCCCATTGGTGGGTGCTGTAACCACGCGGCCGCCTGCGGCGTTTTCCTCATTGACTGCCAAAGCAAAAAGGTTCACCCAGTCAACGGCGCGCAAAGGATCGCTGGTGTCATGTGTCGCTTGCAGGTCCGCCAGTAGCCGGGGCGCCCGACGGCGAACCATCAGGTTCCCGGGCAGGTGTTCTTCCGTGCGGCTGCAGCCGCGTGAAACGCATTCCTTCATGGTTTGCCAGATACGCAGCAGTTCCGCGCGGGTTTCCTGTTCGCTGCGCCATGCGCCTTCGTTGGCCAGCATGAGATCACTGATGGATAGGCCTTCACGGTCACAGTGGGCCAACAATTCCTCGGCACTGGAAAATGGGTAGCGGACCGTTATTGCGTCCGGCTGGTCCCTTCCCACGGCATCCTCGTCCACCACAAAGCCTCCGCCCACTGAATAGAAGACGCGTTCGCTCAGCACGTTTCCCTCAACATCAAACGCCTGGAACCGCATGCCATTGGGGTGGGCGGGCAGTGACTGGCGCCGGTGGAGCACCACATCCTTGCCCCGGTTAAACGGGATGACTCGACGGCCGCCCACGAGGATCTTCTTCGACGCGGTGGCATCGTCCACAACACGGTCCGCTGTGAGCGTATCCACGGTTTCAGGCGCCTCGCCCATGAAACCCAGAATGACCGCCTTATCCGAGCCGTGCCCTCGGCCCGTAGCCCCCAACGAACCGAACAGCCCCGCGTAAAGGCGATCAACGGCGTCGAACTTTCCTTCCGTTTCAAGGGATTCAATGAAGGTGCGGGCGGCGCGCATCGGTCCCACAGTGTGGGACGACGACGGGCCGATTCCGATCGAGAACAGGTCGAGGGCGCTTAAAGCCATGGCATACCTCCGGGAGGACTGGTGGGGTGGGTTCTCTCACCAGCTTGGAGGTGTATGGCAGCGGCGTCCATCGGGATCTTTTCAACAAAACTTTAAGCAAGACTTAACGATTGGCTCATGGAGCCTCCTCGTTATGCCTTGGGGCGTGCGTCGGTGGCCTTCCGCAATTCATCGACGACGGCGGCAATCGCCGGTGACTCCCTGCTCGCGGCGCGGTTCAGGACGATGATGTTGCGGCCGCAATCCGGTTCGACGCGACGCACCACCAGGTCCTCCGTTTCCCGCCCGAGGTTCAACTCGCTCATCAGTGCCACGCCCAGGCCGGCACGGACCAACCCCAGCGTGGCCATCAGATTCCGGCAGTTTGCAATGACGCTCGGCTCGAATCCAGCCTCACGGCAGGTTTGGCGAACGAACTGCTCAAAGACGCTGCCTTCCTGGTCCAGGATCCAGCGTTCGTGGGCGTAGTCGGCGAGCGTGGCAGTCGCGGCGACCTACCGGTCCTGGGGGAGGCAGAGGATGATCTCATCGCGGGCCAGGACGGTCTTCACCAGCCCGTCACCCTGGATTTCATGCAGATCGTCCACCACAGCCACGTCGATGTGCCCTGACTTCAACCTGGCAACGCTTTCAAACGGCTCCAGGTCTGAAACCGTGACGTCCAGGCGCGGGTAGCTGGCGCGCAGGGACATGACGGCAGCTGGCAGTACCGTGCTGCAAAAGCTCGGGAAAGCACTGATGGCCAGGCGCCCGCGGACGTCTGTTTGGAGCTTCTTGAGGCTCGCCTCGGCCGCCTCAACCTCGGAGGCGATCCTGCCGAAGTGCTCCACCAGCATGACGCCGGCTTCCGTCAGCCGCACCTTCCGGCCGGCGCGGACCAGGAGGGCAAGGCCGGCTTCCCGTTCGAGCACGGCCAATTGCTGGCTGACCGCCGAGGTTGTCATATGCAGCGTGGCTGCTGCGGCCGTCATGGTTCCCTCAAGCTCCAGGGTCTTGAGGATGTGCAATCGGCGGATATCGAGCACGGGGCCTCCTACAGTTTAGGTCTACTTAACCTCAGTATCGCGACTCCAGCTACTTTCCGACGACGGGTGGATGAATCCCAGCGTCGCGGCACCTTGTCCGTCGATGAGTCGGCCCAGATGTTTGCTCATCCTGAACACCACGCTGCGATCAACGATCCTGGCACTGGGCACGGCAGCTTCCAAGGCAGCCTCGAAGCGCATCACGTCCGACATTTCCCGCAGCCACACGGCCACCACCAAGTTGTATTGGCTGGCGACAGCGAGTGCGGTTCTGGCTTCGGGTATCTGCGCCATGAGCCCGTGCATCTGCTGGATGTGTTTGGCGGCCGTGCGCATGAAGTACCAGGCGTAAACGGGCCACCCGGTGACAGTCCGCGCCACGTCGGTTCGGATCCGGAGCATGCCTTCGGCGCGCATTCGCGCAAGCCCGTCGGCGACGCGTTGCTCGCTCAACCCGTGCTCGGCGGCAATCCTGCTGACGGGGCGCCGGCCATCTTCAACCAGGCAGTGGCGGAGGGCCGCTTCGACATCCGGGTGCACCGTCCGGGGTGCCCTGGCCCGGGGCGGTCGGGGGCGGGGGATTTTGCTGGCTTCTGTGGGAGCCAGTGCGCGCAGCCTCCAGTCGGATGCCTCCATGACTACTTCTGTAACGAGGTGGGTTTGGGTATTTTTGACTCCTTCCAGGGCACCAATGCGGTTGGTGACGATGTCCCAGATGGACAGCGGGGTATCGGCAAGCATGGTGGCCAACAGATCGCGCCCTCCGGAGGTGTGGTCCAGGGTCAGTACTTCCGGGATTTGTGCGAGGTGGCGCGCCACCTCGCTGATTTGCTGGGGTTTGCACGTGATGTCGATCAGGGCGGACGCTCCGCTGGGGAAGATTCCGGTGACCCAGGCGAGTCCGCGTTCGCGCAACGATTCCCAGCGCCGGGCCAGTGTGACGGCATCGACGCCGATCACAGGTGCCAGTTCACTCCACGGTGCCCGGCCTTCTATCTGAAGGGCATGGATGATGCGCTCTTCCAGGGGATCAAGCATGTTTTTCGGCATGGGAAGAAGAATAACCACGGAAAGCTGCAATTTCATCAATCGGAAACACGGCACTTCCATGATGTTGTGATCCCGTTCACTTCTCATCACATCGGAGCGCACATGCGTACAACTGCGCAGAAATCCACCACCGCGGCAGGAGCCGTCGGATTCCTGGTGGTCATGGAGCTTGGCAGCGGCATCCTTCAGGGGTGGCTGAATCCTTTGTTCTCTTCCATTGGTGAACACTATGGAGTCCCGGCTGCATCCCTGAACTGGATCAGTGCCGCGTATCTCCTGGCTACAGTCCTGGTTGTTCCCCTCCTTTCCAAGCTCGGCGATATCCACGGCCACAAACGGATCCTGATGATCGCCACGGCCATCGTGGCCGCCGCATCGGTCCTGGTGGCCTTCGCACCCAACTACGGGTTGTTCCTGCTGGGCAGGGCCATCCAGGCACCTCTGGCCGTGTTCCTTCCCTTGGAATTCGCTATAGTGCACCAACGCGATTCGGAGCGCTCAGGTCGCAGTATCGGCCGGCTGGTTGCGGCCCTGACCCTGGGCGCCACCATTGGCGGACTGCTCTCCGGAATCGTTCTGGACGCCGTCGGCAGCCTGTCCATCACGCTGCTTATGCCTGCGATCTTCATGGCACTGTGCCTTCCCGGGATCGCATTCTTCGTCAAGGAGACACCGTTGCGCAGCAAAGGCCGGGTGGATTATCTGGGTGCTGCCCTGCTGGGTGGTGGGTTGGCCGCACTTCTTGGCGGTGCCTCAAACCTCTCAACGTGGCCCCCGATGACCACGGCCATCGCCATGCTGGCTGGGGTGGCACTCCTGGTCGCCTGGGTGCTGTCCGCCCGCCGGACCGAACACCCGTTGGTGGACCTCACCATGCTCCTGCGTGGTGGGATTGGCCTACCCATCATTGTGGCGTTCCTCTACGGCGCCCAACTCTTCGGTGCGCAGGCGCCCATCTCGGTCTACCTGCGCTCGGATCCGGCCACTGTGGGCTTCGGCTTCGGGGCGGCAGCCTCAGCGGCCGGAACCATGCTCAGCATCATGGCGTTGGCAGCATTCCTGGGGGCATCCTTCAGCGACCGCGTATCCCGTGTTATAGGTGGCCCCCGGAGCGTTGCCGTGGGCGGTGGGCTAAGCGCCGTTGCCTACGTTTTCATGATCCTGGCACCCGGCAGTTTGGTCACCTTCTCAGTGTGGCTCGTCGTAGCCGGTCTGGGCTCCGGATTGGTCAGCGGCACCCTTCCCACGCTGGTGGTCCAGCGTGCAGCGGCCGATTCGGTGGGCATTGCTTCCGGTCTCTACAACACAGCACGCACCGCTGCCGGTGGAGTGGCGGGCGCGCTCTTTGCTCTGCTGATGGCGGCGCTCACCACTCCCACTGCTGCAGGAACCCCGGCGGCCACGGAGCTGTCCTTCCATGCCGTCTGGTGGATCTGCGCTGGCCTGTCCGTGCTGTTTGCCGTTGCAGTTCTCTTCATTCGGCCAGCCAAGCCAACCGTACTCACCGACCCAACTGCTCCCGCCCCGGAGGCAACCCACGGTGCCCCCGACGCTCTCGAACCCGTCAACTGACACCACCACTACACGAAGGAATAACAATGACTGTTTCCATCGACATCACGTCCAAGGACATCCTGCGCGAGGCTGTACGCGAGTCCGTGACCGCCGTCGGGCCTTCCATCCTGGAACTCAGCCACACGGTCCATGCGCTGGCAGAAATTTCCTGGGAGGAGCGCCAATCGGCTGCGGCTGTGGCCGCAGTGCTGCGTGAGGGCGGCTTCGACGTCACCGAAAACGCCTATGGAGTCCCGACGGCGATCGAAGCCGTCTATGGCCGCGGCGAGCTGACTGTGGTCCTCTGCGCCGAATACGATGCACTCCCCGAGGTGGGCCACGCGTGTGGGCACAACATGATCGCTGCCGCCGGGGTTGGTGCCGCTTTGGCACTCAAAGATGTTGCCGACGCTGCCGGGCTTCGCATCAAACTCCTCGGAACGCCGGCCGAGGAACACGGTGGCGGTAAGGTTTCGCTGCTGCAGGCGGGGGCGTGGGAGGACGCCGCTTTCTCCCTCATGGTCCACGGAATGACCGGAACCGAACGCAGCGCAACTGCCTTCAGCATGGCCGCGGTGGAGCGCTTCGAAGTTCAGTTCAAGGGCAGTGAAGCCCACGCCGCCGGCGCACCGGACAAAGCCATCAACGCTGGAGCTGCGGCAAGTTTGGCCCTGATGAACATGGCGGTCCTGAGGCAGCACCTGCCGGAAAATGCCAACACCAACGCGTTCATTTCCCATGGTGGCGGCGCCACCAACGTCATCGCCGGCGACTCTACTGTCCAGGTGGAAGTGCGTGCCGGGGATGTCGAAGTGTGGCGAAACCTCAAGCGCAGGGTACTGGCATGCTTTGAAGGCGCGGCTATCGCGACCGGCTGCACGTGGACGCACCGGCAGACCGAACACCCTTATGCGCCTATCGACACCCACGCCGGGTTGGGCAAAGTCTGGGATCAGAACATGGAAGCGGTTGGGAGGCCAGTGGACACGACGCCCATTTTCGGCGGCGGTTCCTCGGACATGGGCAACGTCTCGCAAGTAGTACCTTCCGTGCACGGGATGGTGGTGGTCCGCAACAGTACGGCTGTCCCTCACCACCCGGACTTCACCGCAGACGCCATCACCCCTGAGGCGGACCAGGCGGTCCTTGATGGCGCCACAGTCCTGGCCTGGACCATTCTTGACGCCGCTCTGGACACCGGGCTGCGCGCCGAGCTGCTGGAACTCCAGGAAGCACGGCGTCCTGGCGCCACCACCGCCACGCTTGAGGCCTGATCCCGCCCCTGGGCGGGACCTGGGGCATAGACTCCCTGTTGATCACCATCCAGTCGACTCAGCCAACGGAGCAGGACGAATGACACAGCTACGGACAAGGTTCGGTGCCAATTACACGCCATCGCGCGGATGGTTCCATCACTGGCTGGATTTCGATGTGGACGATGTCAGACGTGACCTTGACTCGATCGCCGGTTTGGGGCTGGACCACGTCCGGGTGTTTGCCTTGTGGCCGCACTTTCAGCCGAATCGATCGCTGATCCGGGAACGTTCGCTGGAAGATTTGAGGGCCATGGTGGACGCGGCCGGGGAACGTGGACTGCAAGTCTCCGTGGACGGATTGCAGGGGCACTTGTCCAGCTTCGATTTTCTCCCTGCGTGGACCCAGACATGGCGCCAGAAAAATCTGTTCACTGACCCGGAGGTCCTGGAAGGCCAATCCGCATACCTGACGGCGTTGGCCCGTGCTGTGGCGGACTGCCCAAATTTCCTTGGCATGAGCATCGGCAACGAATTCAGCCAATTCGGGTCCGCTGCCCACCCGCAGCAAAGCCAAGCCACGCCCGAGGAAGCCCGGCACTGGGTAGCCACCATGCTGGCGGCGTGCGCTGCCGGAGCTCCGAACGCCTGGCATCACCACTCAGAGTATGACGCCGCATTCTTCGATGGCCGGCACCCCTTTACTCCCAGTACGGGGGTGCCATTCGGCTCCATGCCAACAGTCCACTCGTGGGTCTTTAACAACACAGCCCAGATGTATGGCGGCATGAGTGAGCAGAGCCTCCGGCTGGCCGAATACCTGATTGAACTTGCCCGCGGCTGGTCACCGGATCCCTTTGCCCCCCTTTGGCTTCAGGAAGTGGGAGCCCCCAGCCCGCATGTTGCATCTTCCGATGCCGCCGAGTTCGCCCGGCGCACTCTTGAGTACGCCTTGGACTGCGAGAACCTCTGGGGCGTCACATGGTGGTGCTCCCATGATGTGGACAGAACCTTGATGGACTTCCCGGAGCTCGAATATTCGCTTGGCCTGTTGACCACCCACCAGGCCGT
Organism: Arthrobacter sp. yr096; assembly: GCF_900108925.1. Taxonomy (NCBI): domain Bacteria; kingdom Bacillati; phylum Actinomycetota; class Actinomycetes; order Micrococcales; family Micrococcaceae; genus Arthrobacter; species Arthrobacter sp. yr096. Next base: position 258,606 of record NZ_FNYI01000003.1, read on the forward strand.
CAAGCCGCAAGGGACAGCAGTGTCAGAGGTTGGCCGTAAATATCGGGAGAACCCGTCATTGGCCGGACAGCGCACCACTGCATTGGTGCTCGATCCGGGCGGGACTACAGGTTCGAATCGTCAACAATGCGCGCCAGGGGGTGCATTCTTCGAGTCCTGGATGTCGCTCGCCATGTCCGGTCAACGCCCCACGGTGGTGTTGGCCGGCAAAGCAGAGGACGACGCGTACCTCGCCACCCGCGGCATCACGGAGCTCCGCTACGCCGCCGACGTCCAGTTCAAGCATTCTCCATGAACCGGACCCAGCGACGCCTGATCCGGAGGCAAGGATTTTGCCGGAGGTGGTCTTGAGGCTGATGGCCATGGGAATCAGTGCCTTTTAAAGAGGCCACCTTGAACGGGCCGCAACGATCAAAGGGCGGCAACGAATTCGGCGATAACAACACCGGTAGAGGTGGTGAGGCTGCGTTCCAGTTTCAGGTCCACGCGGTCTCCGTTTGCAAAGAGCCGGGTTCCGGAGCCCAGCACCAGGGGGTGAATCAACAACGTGTAACGGTCGATGAGTCCTGCGGCGTGCAAGCTGCGGACCAGTTCGCCGCTGCCCATGATCAGGAGATCGTGGGGGTACTGGTCCTTGAGAGCGGCCACGGTGGTCACCGCCTCACCGGCCAGGAGTTCACTGTTCGCATAGGCCAGCGGTGTGTCTGCGCCACGTGAGACGACGAACTTGTCAGAGCCCACCAGAGCATCAACAAAAGGATTGGGGCCGCTGGAGGTCCAGTAACCGAGCACATCCTCGTAACTGCGGCGACCGAACAGGAGACCCCTTGTGGCCCGCATGCCCTCACCGGCGTACTTCATCGAAATGTCGTCCTGGTAGCCGTTGGCCCAGCCTCCATGGGTGAAGCCGGCCCTGGTATCTTCATCGGCCCGGCCAGGTCCCTGCATAACACCGTCGAGCGTGATGTGCTCAAAAGCAGTGATGGTGGACATTTTTCCTGCTCCTTTCGGCCCGCAGCTGATGCCCGCAGCTGATGGCCGCCCAACTCAGGGCGGCCATCAGCCAACATGCCGTGCGGACTAATGTTCGGCGTCTGCCGAGGCCTGCTTCCTGGCAGTTTTCTCGGCGTCCTTTTCGGCGCGCAAAGCCTCTGCCTCGTGCTGCTCCTCAGCCTTTTCCTGATGAATGACCTCCGCAAACAGCTTTTCCATTTCCTTGGCCACGCCAGCAGCTGAGGCCGGGTTCTGCCCGGTTACCAGCCGTTCGTCCACCACTACCTTCTCTTCGAAGACTCCTGCGGACACGTGGCGGGCGCCCTGTTCCTCCAAGCGGTCTGCCAGGAAAAACGGGATGACCTTGTCCTTGCCGGCGGCTACTTCCTCGTCATTGGTAAAGGCGGCCACATCGCGGCCCTGGACAAGGCGGAAGCCGTTATCCAATTCAACGTTCAACAGGCCTGCTGGTCCATGGCATACCGCGCCTACCAAACCGCCGGCGTCATAAACGCTGGCCACAAGGTTCTGCAGGCCTTCGCTGTCCGGGAAGTCCCACATGGTGCCATGGCCTCCTACCAGGTAGACGGCGTCATATTGCCCGGGATCAACCACATCCACCCGGGCTGTGTTGTAGAGCCCGGCACGTGTGGTCTCATCCTGGGTGAAGGCAACCTGAATGGGATCATCCGAGTCCACCTCGTCACGTGGAGGCTGGCCGCCCTTGATGGACGCGAAGTCGACGAAATGTCCGGAATCTTTGAAGACCTTCCAAGGGTGTGCGGCCTCGGCCACGTTGTAGCCGGTCTTCTCTCCGGTATCGCCGATCTCGGAAACGCTGGTCAGTACCATGAGGATTTTCTTCATGAAGTGCTCCTTTCGTCCATCTTCCACACTACGCCCCACTCAAATTCAGGCCTTTGGAAGGTGCCCTGAGGCTGCCACGCCTCGCCTGGGGAAGTACCTTATTGGCGTCCCTTGGCGCCGGTGGGCCGCAGGCAATGGCTGAGACGGCCGCCACGTGGGTTGAGATGGCCGGGACCGGATAAACGTCAAATCCGTGCACCAGCGGCTGTTCCGGACAATCGGCCCGAAGAGCCTCGGCACCATTACCATCGGAAACCAGCGAGACGGCGGATGGCGGGACGCTGAGCCCCACTCCGGCGGCCTTGAGCACAGCTTCTTTGGCAACCCACTGACGCATTCTTTCCCTTACCCCGGTCTTGGCGATCACCGAGGCCGCCGCGGGACTAAGAACATACTCGTCAAACCCCTCAAAGAGCGCCGACGGGACGCGTTCCACATCGGCGCCGACGCTGGCGGCAGCCGGTCCAGCTACTGCCATCACCAGTCCATGACTCCGGGAAAGGCTCAATGACATTCCCGGCAGGACCGTCCGTCCGTGGCCTGAACTGCCGCACCCAGGGCAGTATCGTGTGATGTTCAAGCCTGGGGCTGCGAGAGCATCCAGCCCCAGGCGATGCGCGGCGAGCAGGCGCAGCAGTACATGCGATGCCGCGTAGTCGCGGCTGTCCTCAACGGTGCGGAACCGACGTCCTGCGATCCTTTCGTCAGGGCCCAGGAACCGGTCCAGGCCGCCGACGCTGGAACACGCCGCCCCGACGCTGGCGGACGGCAGAATGAGATATCCGACGCCGGGAGTCCCGGCTTGGGCGGTCACAGCTTGCTGATGCGGCGGTACTTGGCGATCGCCAAGGGTGCGAACACCGCGATGATGGCAATGCTGCATGCGACGGCATACAACAACGCGTTATCCGCGGGCCAGCCACCTGGAGCGATGAACCCCGAGGGTGCGGTGTTTCCGAAGAGCTCACGCACGGCCGTGGCCACGGAGGTGACGGGGTTCCATTCGGCGATGGCGCGAAGGGGGCCCGGAAGCGAAGCCGTCGACACAAAGGCGCCCGACACGAAGGTGACAGGGAAGAGCCACACCAGGCCAAGGCTTTGCGCTACTTCGACGCTGCGCGCCGTGAGGGCTATCAGCGCACCAATCCAGGACACCGCGAACGCGAAGAGCAACAACACGCCCAGCGCTGCGAGCATCTCCAGGGCGCCGGTGTTCATACGCCAGCCGACTGCAACCCCGCAGAGGAGGGTCACTGCGATGGATATGACGCTGGTGTAAAGGTCAGAGGTGGTGCGTCCCAGAATCACCGCGACGCGGGACATGGGCAAGGAACGAAAGCGGTCAATCAATCCGAGTTGAAGATCCTTGGCCAGATAGACGGCCGTAAAGGATGCGTTGAACGTCAGGGTCTGGGCCAGGATGCCGCCAATGAGGAAGCTGCGGTACTGGTCGCCACCCAGGGAACCGCCGAAGACGAAGCCCAAAAGCAAGACGAACATCACGGGCTGCACGACGCCGGTGACCAGCGCTCCCGGGGTGCGGAGAACGTTGAGCAGGTTGCGGTGGGCAATGACGGAGCTGTCCCTGACAGCGGCAGAGATGACGCTCAAGCGGGTACCCCTTCCTTGCTGATGTGGTTTTCGGGCTGCGTGTTTCCTCCTGTGAGCTGGAGGAAAACGTCGTCCAGGGTGGGCCGGCGAAGGGAGGCTTCGGTGACTGCGAGGGACCTGGCATCCAATTCGGCCAAGACGCGAACCAGCACGCTGTGGCCGCCGGGTGCTGCTACGGAAACCCTTAACGCGGCGTGGTCCACCTCGGGGATTGCCAACCCGCCGGTGGCCTCCGTCAGCACGGAAGTGGCCCCTTGCAGATCTGCCGCATCCCGCACGGTAACGTCCACACGCCCTGAACCGGCGCGGTTCTTGAGCGCTGTGGGAGTGCCTTCAGCGATGACACTGCCATGGTTGATGACGGCAATGTGGTCCGCCAACCTGTCAGCTTCTTCAAGGTATTGGGTGGTCAGGAGGACGGTTGTTCCCCCAGACACCAAGCCGGCCACCACGTCCCACGTATCCAACCGGCCGCGCGGGTCCAAGCCGGTGGTGGGTTCGTCCAGCACCACCACCTTGGGCCGTGCCACCACGGCACCCGCAAGGTCCAGGCGGCGTCTCATACCGCCCGAGAAAGCCCCGGCCCGCTTGCCCGCAACCTCTGTGAGCCGGAAGTCCGCCAATAACTCGTGGGCACGGGCGGTGGCATTCCTGCGGTTCATTCCGTAGAGGCGACCCACCATGTGGAGGTTCTCAAAAGCAGTGAGCTTTTCATCCACGGCCGCATATTGCCCTGAGAGGCCCAGGTTGCGTCGTACGCTTTCAGGGTCTTTGCGGACGGAGTGGCCGGCCACCCAGGCATCCCCGGAATCCGGTGTCAACAAGGTGGTGAGAAGCTTCACAGTGGTGGTTTTGCCGGAGCCGTTGGGTCCCAGTAAACCCAACACTGTGCCTTCTGCCGCGTTGAGCGTCAGGCCATCGAGCGCTGTGAAGGCGCCGTAGGACTTGCGCACATCTTCTACCCGGATCACTGGCTGGCGGCAAGCTCGGCAACCTTGCGCGGAGCCATGTCTGTCCACGTTTGGGACACGTATTCCAGGCAGGCCTCGCGGCTGTCAGGGCCGAACATGGCTACCCATCCTTTGGGGGTGGCCGCGAATGAAGGCCACAGGGAGTGTTGTTGGAATTCGTTGACCAGGACGGAGAAGGTTGCTGAAGTGTCATCGAACGGGTTTGTCACGAGGATTGACCTTTCGGGTTGTTCCGGCGCTAACAGTGCCCCGGGTTCCGGAGCGTTGTAAGTCATTCGGACTCAGCCCCCAAGCTGGATGGCCAAGGCAGGCATGATTACGGGGAGAGCTGCGTCACTTAATATCCGGGAATGCCTGTCCGGCACCTCAATGTCTGTAATGCTCCCGGTGACGTAGGGCGCCCAGGCCTCGGCTCCCGGTGTCCCCTCAGGAACGTCAGCAGTGGCGCGGAAAAGCAGCAGGTCGCCGTCGAAAACTGCCGGTTCCTGTTCCCTGATCAGCCGCGCCAGCACGGGGAAGTTCTCCACCATGGCTTGCACAGCGTCCAGCGGAACGGTGCCCAGCGGGTTGTGGTTCCTGCGGAGGATCTCCTGGGCCTTGGCGCCGTCAAGATACTCGTGATCGGACTCGTCCAGGTCATAGCCCTGCGCCTCGAGGTAGGCAGCCCAAATTCCGGCTCCCGCACCTACGTCATCATTGTTCTCCTGGTTTCCGGGGAACGCGTCGAGGATGGCCAGTGACGCAACCTCATCGCCGAGGTCCTGGAGCCGGGTAGCCAGGCGGTGGACCAAATGCCCGCCAAAGGACCAGCCAAGAAGATGATAGGGGCCGGCCGGTTGAACGGACTTGATGCGGTCAATGTAACTGTCCGCGAGTTCCGTAAGGTCCAGCGCAGTGACTGCGTGGGTGGCGCCCGGCTCCATGCCTGGCATCTGCAGGCCGATCAGGGGCCGCTCCGGATCCAGCAAACCCAGCATTGAGGCGTAGCCCCACGCGATACCCGACGCCGGATGGACAGCGAACAGCGGCGCTTTGGTGCCGCTGGTGCGCAGGGGAAGAACCTGGCGCAGGCTTTCCGCTGCGCCGTCCTCCACGCCACGATCGGCCTCAGCCAGAAGCCCCTCCACTGTGGGAGCGCGGAACAAGGCCTGCACCTGCAGCGATACACCCAACGCTGCATTGATTCGGGCAATCAACGGTTGCGCCAGGAATGAATGCCCGCCCAGTTCGAAGAACGACTCATCCACCCCCGCCTTGTCCAGGGACAACACGTCCGCGAAGATTGCGGCCGCCGTCTGCTCCCGGGGAGTCCGTGGAACCTTGCCGGACGTGCGCGGCGCGCTGTCCGGTTCCGGCAAGGCAGCAAAGTCCACCTTGCCGTGGTGCGTCAGGGGGATCTCCTCGACCGCCACCACAACTGCGGGCACCATGTAATCGGGCAGCAGCATCCGCAGATGAGCGCGGACGCCTTCGGTAAGTGCCGCCATGGCATCAGAACCTCCGATGCCTGCGCGACCCTTGGGAACCACCCACGCCACCAGCCGCACTGTGTCTCCGGACGGCACTGCCCGCACCACGGCCGCTTGGACGTCCGCAGCTGAAATGGCTGCCTGTTCCACTTCACCGGGTTCCACGCGGAAGCCACGGATCTTAAGTTGATCGTCGTTGCGTCCGGAGAAGACGATGCTCCCGTCCGCGTGCCGCACCACCACGTCACCGGTGCGGTACATGCGCCCGCCGTCGGCGCTGAAGGGGTCGGCCACAAAGCGTTCAGCCGTCAGCCCCGGCTGGCCCCTGTAGCCGTTGGCCAGCTGTCCGCCTGCGATGTAGAGCTCGCCGGAAACACCTGGCAACGCTGGCTGCAGCAAGGGGTCAAGAACATACAGTGCGGTCCGGGAGGTGGCAGCTCCCAGCACCGGGGCGGTGTAATCCTTAACCCGTGCCATCACTGTGTCCACCGCGGCTTCCGTAGGACCGTAAAGGTTCCAGGCAGTGATGTTGTCCTTGGCGGAAAGTGCGTCCCACAGGGCGGGATCGAAGGCTTCGCCACCCAGAGCAAGGCTGAAGGTGGAATCCGGGCCGCTTCCGTCCAGCACCCGGGTGAACGCCGGCTCGCTCAGCAAATGCCTCGCGTACCCGGGCGTAGTTTCCCAGACGCTGATCCGGTGTTCTTCGAAGTAGCCTGCCAGTGCGGCAGGGTCCCGCCGCATATCCTCGCCCACCATGTGAAGCTGATGCCCGGCAACCATCCACAGGATGGGATCCCAGGATGCATCAAATCCGACTCCGGTGGTGTGGGCCACCCTTTGCTGGACTCCCGTGGTGTGGGGCTCCAGTCCCGCGAAGAGGGTCTCACCATGCGATTCCAGCAGGGCTGCCAGGGCGCCATGGCTTACCTCCACCCCCTTGGGCCTCCCCGTGGAGCCAGAGGTAAACATGACGTAGGCCAGATCGCGTCCTGCAGGCTGGCGCTCGCTGAGTTCCGGGACGGAGCCAGGCCCGTTGCCCGCAGCTGTCCCAAGGAGTTCGGGCAGCAAAACCAGGCGCGGAACCGCACGATCCGGGTTCCGGGCAGCCACCGTGGACAGCAGCGCAGCCATGCGGTCTGCTTCCTGCCCGATGCTGACCACCACCGAGGGCACGGCGTCCTCCAGGATGGCTACCACCCGGTCGTCGGGGTATTCCGTATCGATCGGGTTGTACACCGCACTGGCCGCAACGACGCCCAGCAAAACCTGAATGGTTCCGGTGGACCTGGGAAGGAACACGGAGACAACATCGCCCGTGGCCGCTCCCTGCGTCTGGAGTCCTGCCGCCACACGGCGCACAGAGTCGGCCAGCTCAGCAAAAGTGACCTTGGTGTCACCACTGACCAGCGCTACGGAGTCCGGGGCGGACTGGACGCTGGCAGCGAAGACGGCCAGGACGCCGTCGGGCTCTTCCGGATGATTCCCGACGGCGGATCGCCGTCCCGCTGTCAGCCCCGTCAACGCGGCGGCTTCCTCAGGATCAAGCAGCGGCACCTCCGCAACAGGAGTCTCCGGATCAGCGGCAGCCCGCTCCACGAAACGCATCAGGCTCCTCACGAGGCGTTCGATGCTGGCGTCCTGGAACATTGCCGCGTTGTACTCCAGCGTGGCTGAAAGACCGGAGTCGCCGGGACGGAACGTGAAGGAGAGATCAAACTTCGCCTCGCCCGAGCCGTTTTCCGGCAGCGCAGTGACGGTGGCACCGGGTAAGTCCGGAATGGATGCGGGGGAGCTGTCCACCGTCAGCATGGTTTGGAACAGCGGGTGCCGTCCCAGCTCGCGCTCGGGGTTCAGTACCTCCACCAGCCGTTCAAAAGGGACGTCGTCATGATCGAAAGCCGCCAGCACGCTGGTTCGGGCGCGGTCAACCATGGTACGCACAGTGGGAGAACCAGCGGCACTGATCCGCAGCGGCAGGGTGTTGACGAAGAATCCCACCAGGTCCTTCAAGGCCGGGTCCGTGCGCCCTGCCGTGGGTGAGCCGATGACTATGTCATCGCCGGCCCCCAGGCGGTTCAGGAATCCGGCCAGGACGCCGTGGAACGTCATGAACAGGCTTGCGTTGGAGGTGGCTGCCAAGGAGTTCAAGGACTCCAAAGTTTCCCCGCTGAGCTCGAAGGCACGCTGTTTGCCGGGTTGACGGGCCTCGCGTGGACGGCGCTGATCGGCTGGAAGTGTGAGCTCAGTGGGAATGCCTGCCAAGGATTCCTCCCAGAACCGGACCTTGCTGTCTGCAACCCCGGCGGCCCCCAGAACTTCCTGCTGCCACGAGCTGAAGTCTGCGTACTGAAGGCTGAGCGGAGCAAGGCTGCTCCCGCTGCCGGTCACAGCTGCCGAATAAGCCTCGGACAAGTCCCGGGCAAGTGGAGCGAGGGACGCGCCGTCGCTGGCAATGTGGTGGATCACCAGCTGAAGGATCCATACAGGCTGGTGGCCGTCACCGCGGCGCAGCAGTACCGCGCGCAGGGGAAGATCGTTGGTGACGTCGAAGCCCTTGCGGGCTTCCCCGGCCAGGATGGAGGCTTGCATTTCCTCGCTGCCCACCGGGATGATCCGCAGCAGTCCCCGCGCTTCCCCCGCAGGGTGGACCAGTTGGTGGGGGGTGCCGGCAGTTGCCGGGTAGCTGGTCCGCAGGACCTCGTGCCTGGCCACCAGAGCGTCGACGGCGGTGGACAGGGCCTGCTCATCCACTTCGCCTTCCAGCTGGGCGGCCAGTGAGATGTTGTAGTCGGCGGAGCCTGGATCCAGCTGGTTGAGGAACCACATGCGTTGCTGGGCGAAGGACAGGGCAGGGCTCTCATGGCGGCTTGCCGTGCCGGTTGCCAGCCACTCCACGAGGGTGGGGCCGGTTACCTGGCCGGGGCCAGCGGGAGCCGCCCGGCCGTCGTCGGGCGTAAAACCTGCCGACCGTCCGGAGGAGATCGCTCCCAACAGCGCCCCGGGAGTTGGTTGATCGAAGAGTGTACGCAGCGGAAGGGCAGCGCCAAAGGCTTCCCGGATCTTTCCCATGATGGTGATCGCCAAGAGAGAGTGTCCCCCCAGCAGGAAGAAGTCATCATCCATGGCGACCGTCGCCAGCCCGAGAACCTCACCGAATATGCCGGCCATGACGTGCTCTTCGGGAGTGGACGGGGCCGTTCCTTCACCTGCACCCAATGCCGCGGGCGTCGGAAGCGCTTTGCGGTCCAGCTTTCCGTGGGAGGTCAACGGAATAACCGGAATGGGCATGATCAGGGCGGGCACCATGTAGCCGGGCAGCTTGTTGGCCGCGTGCGTCCGTAGTTCAGCGGGGTCCACATCACCCACCACATAGGCGACGATTCTCTGGGCCGGATCGCCATCGGTGACAGCAACAACGTGCTGCACATCCGGATGGCTGAACAGGGCAGACTCCACCTCACCCAGTTCGATCCGGAATCCGCGGACCTTGACCTGGTCGTCGGTCCGGGAAAGGAATTCCAGCACACCTGTGGCGTCACGCCTCACCAGATCGCCAGTGCGGTACATGCGGCTTCCATCCTCGGTGAAGGGATTGGCCACAAAACGCGAAGCTGTCTCGTCAGGACGCTGGTCGTATCCCTGCGCCATCCCGTCGCCTGCCAGGTACAGCTCTCCGGGGACCCCTGCGGGAACCGGTTGCAGGTAAGCATCCAGCACCCACGCAGACGTGTTTCCGGCGGGTCTGCCAATCACTGGCTTGGCTCCGACGATGTCCGCCATCACCGAATCAACAGTGAACTCGGTGGGGCCGTAGAAGTTCAACGCTTGCACGGAAGGATCGGAAGCCAGGCGTTCCCAGAGGGCACCGGATACGGGCTCGCCGCCCAGGGCAAGGATCAAAGGCTGATCGCGGTGCTGGGCAAGGAGGCCGAACTGCAGCAAGTGCGCTGCAAACGAGGGGGTTGTTTCCAAGACGCCTATGCCGTGCTGGAGGCAGTAGCGGCTGAGGTTTTCGGCGTCGCCGCGCTCCGCATCGGACACCATGTGCAGCTCGCCGCCCGCCACCATCCAGAGCATGGGATCCCAAGCCGCATCGAAACCCAGCCCGGCGATGTGTGCCACGGCAACAGGTTTCTCCTGCTCCGCTGCGAAGCGCGGAGCAAACAGGGCGCGGTGATGGTGTGCGTAAAGATTGGCCAGGGCTCCGTGAGTCACGGCAACGCCCTTGGGCCGTCCGGTGGAACCCGAGGTGTACAGCACGTAGGCGAGGTCGCCGGGGGCGCACTCCGCCGAACCGGTCCCGGGGCCAGTTGCGCCGGCCGCCAGCAGGCTGGCAAGAGTCACCGCCTTGGAAGGTTCGACGCCGGTACCCGCCTGGCCATGAACGATCACTACCGCCGGGCTGCTGTCCTCCAGGATCATCCTGATCCGTTCCGAGGGGTAGGCGAGATCGATCGGTATGTACACGGCACCGGCAGCAAGCACGCCGAGGGCAGCGGCGACTACGTCCGCTGATCGTGGGATGGCCACGGCCACGCGGTCACCCGTGCGTACACCGCAGGCCGCGAGCCCCTTGGCGATCATTTCAACCCGGCCCCGGAGCTGATCGAAGCTCCAGGACGTTCCTTCAGCCACCACTGCAGTGCGGGATGCATGCTTAGCTGCAGTCTGCGCGAAGGCGTCCAGAATGGTGGGCCACGGAACGTCGAGTAATGTGGCGGCGCTGTGTGCCAGGACTTCTGCATGCTGGCGTGGGTTCTGAATGCGCAACCGGTCCAGCGTCACGCCCGGGTGGTCGGCAAACTGCCCGGCAACCAGTGCGAACCCTTCAGCCAGCCGCTCCACGGTATTCCGGCTAAACAGTGCCGGGTCATAGGCGAGTGAGCCGGAAATGCCGGCGTTGGCTGTTTCGGCAAGATCCAGGAGGAGGTCGAACTTTGCCCCGCCCGGTTCCCTCCCCATGTCCGCAGTGGCTTCCAGGCCTTCCATGGACAGCGAGGGGTCGGGGGTATTTTGCAGCGTCAGTACCACCTGGAACAGAGGATGGCGGTGGCGCGAACGTGTCGGGTTGAGTTCTTCCACAACGCGCTCGAAAGGGGCGTCCTGGTTCCCGTAAGCGTGCAGGTTGGTGTACCGGACGCTTTCCACCAGCTCGGATGCGGTGGGGTTGCCGGACGTGTTGGTCCGCAGCACCAGGGTGTTGACGAAGAATCCCACCAGTTCGTTGAGCTGTGTGTCGGTCCGGCCCGCCACCGGTGTGCCCAGCGGGATGTCTTCTCCGGCGCCCGACTTGGTCAGCAGCGCGGCAAGCGCCGCCTGCAGCACCATGAAAAGGCTCGCATTCTGCTTCCTCGCCAGTGAGTTCAGGCCCGCAGTGGTGCGTGCGTCCAGATTCAGAGGAATCGACGACGCCGGGAGTTCGCCTTCGCGGGTTCCGCGCGGGAAGTCGTAGGGCAGTTGGAGCTCCTCCGGGGATCCCTTGAGCTCGCGGGACCAGAATTCCAGTTGCCGTGAAATGGGACTGGAAGGGTCCTCTTCCTGTCCCAGGGCTTCACGCTGCCACAGGGTGTAATCGGCGTATTGGACGGGCAGCCCGTTGGAAGGGGCCGCCGTTCCGTTCAGCCGCGCCGTGTAGGCCTCGGAGAGGTCACGGGCCAACGGTGCAAGGGACCAGCCATCGGCGGCCACATGGTGCAACGTGATGGCGAGGACGTGGTGGTCCGGCGCCAGTTGGAACAAAACCGTCCGCAGCGGGAGCTCCCGGGTGATGTCGAAGCCGCTCTGGGTCTCTGCCTGCACGGCCCGGTCCAGGTTCCCCGCCTCGCACTGTACAGCCAGGAGTTTGGCGGGCATGATCCCCGGCGGCAGGATTTCCTGGCGCGGTTCACCGTCGGACAAGGGGAGAATGGTGCGTAGCGCTTCGTGCCGGTCCACGATGTCCGTGAGCGCACCTTCCAGGGCACCCACTTCCAAGGGGCCCTTCAATGTCAGCACGATGGGGATGTTGTAGGCACCCGACTGGTGGTCAAGACGGTTCAGGAACCAAAGCCGGCGCTGGGCGAAGGACAGCGGGATGTTGGCTGGCCGCACCCTGGGACCCAGTACAGGAGTAGCTGCTCCGTCGCTTTCCAATGCCGCCGCGAGCCCCGCTACAGTGGGCTCTTCGAAGATGGTTCGGAGGGCGGGGGCTGAACCCGTGGCGTCCCTAAGGTGCGCCGCGAGCCGTGTGGCCAGCAGCGAGTGGCCGCCCAGCTCAAAGAAGTCGTCCTCTAGGCCAACGGCTTCCAGGCCCAGAATCTCGCGGAAAGCGTCAGCCACCACGCGTTCGGCCGGTGTGCGCGGTGCCGTGGTCTCAGCCTCCGGTTCCGGCGTGGGCAGGGCGCGGGTGTCCAGCTTGCCGTTTGCTGTCAGGGGTATCGAATCGATGGCAATGACTGCGGCGGGCACCATGTAGTCCGGCAGGGTCCGTCGGGCCTCTTTGCGGATAGCGGCGGAGTCCAAGGCGCCGCCGTCGAATCCTTGCCCAGGATGCGAAGGGGTGACGTAGGCGAGCAGCTGGTCATAGCCGGCCTTGTTCTTGCTCACGGTCACGGCTGCCTGGGCTACCCCTTCCATACCGCGGAGGACCTCTTCGATCTCAGCCAGCTCAATCCGGAATCCCCGGATCTTCACTTGCTGGTCCATCCGGCCAAGGAATTGCAGGGTCCCGTCGTCCAAGCGACGCACCACATCTCCCGTGCGGTACATGCGCGAGCCGTCCAGCGCAAAGGGATCGGCCACGAACTTACCGGCGCTGAGCCCGGGCTGGTCGAGGTAGCCGCGCGCGAGGTTGGGCCCCGCCACGTACAGCTCCCCGATGGCATTGTTGGGGACCGGATTAAGCCCCGAGTCAAGGATGTAGTGCCGGCTGTTGGCCACGGATCCTCCCAGGGTGACATCCGTGCCGGGTTCCATCACAGCGGTCAGTGAGTCCACGGTGGTTTCGGTGGGACCGTAGAAGTTGTAGGCCACTACGCCCTCATGCGTGGCTAACTCGCGCCACGTTGCAGGGTCCACGGCTTCTCCTCCCAGAGCCACCACGGAGGGGTGGGCGTCCTGGTCGAAGAGACCGCCGGCCAGCAGGGCCTTGGCAAACGACGGCGTGGTTTCGATCGAATCGATGCGTTCCCTGGCCAGGAATGAGCTCAGTGCTTCGGGATCGCGCCGGGTGTGGTTGTCCACCATGTGCAATTCATGTCCAGCGAGGAGCCACAGGATGGGATCCCAGGAGGCGTCGAATGACAGTCCCGCGGTGTGGGCTACCCGGAGGCGGCGGCCCAGCCGTGACGCGGCAGGATCAAAAATCCTGTCCCGATGCGAGGTCAGCAGGTTCAAGAGGGCCAGGTGTTCCACACCCACGCCTTTGGGGCGGCCGGTGGAGCCGGACGTGAAAATCACGTACGCAAGATCATGCTGGCCGGCCACGGGTGTCGGCGGGGCCGGGTCCTTGCTGTCCAACTCAGCCGCGACCACACTAGAATCCAGTACCGTCACAGGCACACTGGTCCGCGGCCGTCCTTGGTCACTGTCCTCATTCAAGGCTGTCTCTGTCAGAAGAAGGACCGGTGCTGCGTCCTCCAGCATGCCTTCCACGCGCCCCGCCGGATAGTCCGGATCCAGGGGAACATAAGCTGCACCTGCTTTCAGGATGGCCAGGATAGCAACCGGCAGCAGAACGCTCCGGTCCAGCCGGACGGCAATAGTGGCCCCAGGCTTGGCGCCGCGCTCGCGGAGAAAACGTGAGAGTTGGTTGGAGCGCTTTTCCAGCTCGGCAAAGCTCAGGCGACCGTCGGCGGCCACAACGGCAGTTCTCTCAGGTGCGGCTGAGGCTGCGGTTTGGAGCTCCTCAACAACGGTGTGGCCAGGGAGGTCCATTGATGCGGCGTCTCCCTCAGCGAGCAGGGACTGCTCCTCCGACATCGACGTTACTGACAGTGCCGCCGTCGGATCTTCCGGGTTGGACAGAAGCTCACCAAGAAGCCGGACAAAGCGCGTCAGGTGCTTATCCAAGCCGGCTTGGGTGTAGAGGCCGGCATTGGCGGCGAACTGCACTGTTACGCCGTCGGAGGCGTTGTTCCCGAGCCCATGGACAATGACGGACAGGTCATCAATGGGGCCCGTGGAGAGGATGTGCATGGTGCCGGTGGCTTCGCCGAAAGCGATGCCGTCCAGAACCGGAAGGATATTCACCGATGGACCCAGGTAGCTGCCCTGTCCGGTCATGGTTTCGTAGCGGGTCCGCTGGTGGATCAGGGCTCCGCGCAGCTTGCCGCCCGTAGCGGCCACCATGTCCTGGACGGTGGCTCCGGGACTGATGTCCAGCCGGATGGGGACAATGTTGGACAGCATGGACGGTGTGGTCTTGGCCAGCTTCCCGCGACGTGCTGTCACGGGGAGCGCCAGCGACACGTGCTGTTCACCGGTCATCCGGTGCAGATACAAGGACACTGCCGTAAGGATTAACGCCGGCGCACTTCCGGATGCCGTCTGGAGTGCGTCCACCGCGGACGGGGGCAGCGTCCGGGTTGATCGCAGCAAAGCCTCTGCCGTTCCCGTGGGGCGGCCCGCCAGCCCGGCCGGGGTTGGTTGTCCGTCCAGTTCTGCAGCCCAATAGGCTGCGTCGGCTGAAGCCGCTGCCGAGTCCTGATAGTCGTGATCGTCCTCAATCAGTTCATCCAGAGCAGCAAAATCCGGGGTTGTGTTTTCGCCGGCTTCCTTGGCGGTGCCCAGAGCCTCGTAGACCGCGGCGACGCGGCGCAATACCAGCACCGCGGAGTAGCCGTCCAGAAGCAGATGATGGACGCGCTGGTAAAAGAAATGCCGGTTCTCGGAGAGCCTGATGACCTCTGTGTGGAGCAGTCCGCCGTCTTCCGCGCTGCGTGCCTGCGCCATGTCCGTGTCCATCAGCCCGCGTGCGGTCTCTTCTCGCGTTGCTTCGCCGCCGCAACCACTGAGATCGGTGAACTGCACCGCGGCTTCCATGGCCTTGGCGTACTGAAACGGACCTTCGTCGTCCTCACCGAACGCCAGGTTCAGTGCCGGAGTCTCTGAGACTGCTCGGGCCACGGCCGCTTCCAGCCGGGAAACATCCAAGGGGCCGGAAATTTCGATGAACTGCCCGATCTGGTACATGGGGCTGCTGTGCGCCAACTTCTGCGCGTACCAAATTCCCCGTTGTGCGGCAGATAAACCCATCCGGGCTGGTGCCTGGTTCGCCGGGATGCCGGGCTGGTCAGGGGAGGCGGGGATAGGGGAGTTCATAATCCTTCTCTGCAGTGGGAGGCGTGGAAAAGCAGCGGCAGCCCTGGGAATCAGGACTGCCGCGTCATGAAGGTGGGGTTACTGGAACTGGCCGAGCTGGAGGGGGCCCAGTACATCTCCATCAATCAGGGGTCCGTTGATGAGCGGTCCGTTGATGAGGCCGCCGTTCAGGATGCCGCCGCTGAGTACGCCGTCGCCCAGGAGGCCGTTGAGGACCCCGCCGTTGAGCGCGCTGGTGCTGGTGGGAGCAGCGGTAGTGGCTGCAGGTGTGTCAGAAGTTGTTGCCGCTGCTTGTGCGGGGAAGGAGGCAAGGGTGAAGGCGGAGGCTGCAAGGACGGTTCCGACTGCGAAACGTGCGGTGTTCTTGGTGGACTTGTTCACGGGATCTTCTCCAGTACGTAGCTGACGTTGTCCGCGCGCCACGGGTGACGCGCCATCAGCTATTCGGAGCTGCGCGCCACGTGGATGGGAACCGGGTTCGGCAGAGGACATTTTGGCTGGTGCTCTCCTTTCCCAAGGTGGGGCCGGTAGATCGGAGGCATCCCCGGGCACCAAGAAGCCATAAGTCAAGGAACTGCACACGCACAACATGGATGAGGCACAGCAACTGCACAGCTCCCGCGGGAATCGTTGAATGGATCATCCCCGAGCTTGAAAGCAGCAGGTTCATGCAGCGCTCCGCGTCCACCATCCTTTCCTCGTCGTTCCTCGCCATCGCCCTTGGCCTCAGCGGCTGTGCTGTGACTCCTGCGGCCGGCCCGGATGGCTCCAGCAGCGGTGCTGCCCGCGTTTCGGAGGCAGCGGCGGCGGACGATCAAAGCACGACGGCGGCCAACGCCTTTTTCGCTGACGGCGCCACCCATGCGGTTGGCATTGATTGGGACGAGACTGCTTACGCAGACATGATTGCCGCTTACGAAAAGGACGGTTCCAAGGAATGGATTCAGGCCGACATCACCATTGACGGGACGTTGATAGCCGACATTGGCGTGCGGCTCAAGGGCAACTCGACGTTGCGGAGCCTGAGCGGGGGCGATGCCGGGGGACCAGGTGGCGCCGTAGGAACTTCGGCCGGGATTTCCTCGGACGTGCCCGAGTCGCTTCCCTTGCTCATCGACTTCGACAAATACGTTGATGGCCAGACGTATGAGGGTCTGACGCAGTTGTCCTTGCGTCCGGGTTCGCCGGTCCTGAATGAAGCTTTGGCTTTGGCCCTGACCGAAGCGAGCGGCCAGGCTACGCAGCGATATGCCTACACCACGTACTCCGTGAACGACGGTCCTACGCAGACCCGGTTGCTGGTTGAAAACCCTGATGAAGCATACGCGGACTCGCTCTTTGACTCTGCGGGTGTGCTTTACAAGTCTGACGCCGGGTCCAGCTTCACCTATCAGGGCGATGATTTGGCAACGTATGAGGAGCAATTCAAGCAACTCAACAAGAAGGACACCGCAAACGTTCAGCCGATCGTTGATTTCCTTAAGTGGTTGTACGAGGCGAGTGATGAGCAGTTCGACGCCGAGCTGGCCAACTGGGTGGATGTGGACTCGTTCGCACGGTATGCCGCCACGATGAACCTTCTGGTTAATGGCGACGACATGGCGGGGCCCGGCCAGAATTACTACCTCTGGTATGACCTGGAGACCAAAAAGATCTCCATTATTTCGTGGGACCTAAATTTGGCCATGACGGGCAACGCCACGGCGTCCCCGGACGAGCAGGTGTCCATCGGTGGAGGTGGAGGCGGCGCCGGGCGCGGCGGTATGCAGGCTCCAGCCGCGGACGGCGATGGTGGAGGTCCCGCCATGGCAGATCCTCCGGGCGCCGATGCGGCAACCGATCCTGGAGCCGGAACGGGCACGAAGGCTGCTGGTGGCAAGGGAGGAAACGCCCTTAAGGAGAGATTCCTGGCCTCGGCCACCTTCAAGCCCCTGTATGACAAGGCCTACGCTGAGCTCTACCAGCAGCTGTATGGCAGCGGAACCGCAGAGGCCCTCCTGCAGGACATCACGGCTACGGTTCCTGCCAGCGACAACCTGACGGCGTCAGTGCTCGCCGGGCAGGCCGCGACGCTCAAGACGTTTATTCAGGAGAGAACCGCGGCACTCAAGGATCAGGTCTAACCGCAGTGCCGGGTCCAACTGCCGGACCTCTCCGCGGCTCTTTCTCATGCGGCTGTGGCGCTGCTCCGTGGTGGCGGAGAGCACATTGTTACGCCTCCCCGCCATGGACATCGGACTTGCTGCCCTCCCCGCGCTGACCGGTTGCGGCCTCAGCGGAGGGTCTACCAATGCCACCGATAAAGTGGCCGACCCCATCCAGCGCATCGTGGTGGACAACTTCCGTGCGCCTGTGGCCAACTGGGCGTTGGAGTCCGACGCCGCGTACATTCTGTCGTTGTCCCGCTGCCTTGGGACGCTGACCAAGTACGATTCCGCACAGGGCAAGATTGCCGATCCACAACATCAGCACAGCAAAGATCTTGTTGCTGCCGCCATCCCGTGCCGGGGGTTGCACCTGAAAAGGATGAGGTCGGTACGCAGTTGAGGTCCCGAGTGGCCGGGTTCCCGTTTTCGCTCAGGTCAAGTGGTCGAAGTCCCCGCGTGCCCACGCGGCGTGCCTCTGGGCGGAATCGTTCAGGACAGTCTTGGCGTCGGAGTAGATGACATTGTTGAAGTTGCCGTAGATCCGGTCAAACTGGAGATCTCCCAGGTGGGCCGCCACCCGCAAAGCCGCTGCCCCGGACAACGGGAGGTGATTGGGATAGCTGCGCATGAAGGCGACGGAGCGGCGGTCAGGATTGGGAAACACGGTGTCACCGGTCAGCAGCACGCCTTTGCCTTCGGCGCCGGCAGACCAATGCACCACCGCGCTGCCGGGGAAGTGGCCGCCGGTCTGATGCAGTGTTAGGCCTTCGGTGAGGGCCACCTTGTGGGACCAGTAGGTGATGTGCGTGTCATCGCGGCCCAGCCACACGCGGTCTGCACCCGCAACAAATACGGGGATGCCTCCGAGCCGATGTGACCACTCCACCTGAACTCCAAACATATGGGGATGGCTCGCTGCGATCGCCAGGACCGGACCATGCCCGAGTACGGTCTTCACAGCCTGGTCATCGACGTAGCCCACCGGATCCCACAGCAAGGATCCTTGTGGTGTCACCACCAACTGGGTTGTCTGGCCAATTCCGACCTTCGGCTCGCTTCTTATCCCGAAAAGTCCTGGCTCGTTCTCCTTGAACGCGAGCTGCTGGCCGGCCCGCTGGAGTTCGTCCAAGGTCAGCCATTTCTGGCCGTCGTCGGGTACGTATTGCCGCTCGTCAGTGCAGATGGGGCAGAGCCTGGGGACTGGTTCCTCCCGCTCAACAGCGCAGGTTGCACAGATCAGCATGGGTGGTCCCTTCCACGTACCTCGGTTCTGGCCCGCCCAGACTATGGCACGTGGAACGCTCGGAGGAAGGGGCCCCTGGCATCGATTGCGAGGGGTACCGCGAAAATGATCATGATGCTTACTATTGTCGAGGACGCCAACGACGGGCGCCTACACCACACCACACCAGGAGCGGGCATGGCACTGAGCAAGGGAACACGGGTGGAGTGGAATACCTCCCAGGGCAAGACCCACGGAAAGATTGTGGAGAGGAAGACCAGCGACTTCGAGTTGGATGGCGCCCTGCATCGAGCCAGCGAGGCCGAGCCGCAATATGTTGTGGAATCGGAGAAAACAGGTGCCAGGGCGGCGCACAAGGGCTCTGCGCTGACTGAGAAGAAGTAACGCCGTGGCCGGGTACTTTGAGGTTGTGATCGTCGGCGGCGGCAATGCAGGAGTGTCGCTGGCGGCGCGTTTGACACGTTACGGGGTTAAAGGCATCGCCGTCATTGAACCCAAGGAGCACCATCTCTACCAGCCGTTGTTTTCCCATATTGCAGGCGGCCGGGCTGAGGTCAAAGAAGCCGTCCGCAGCCAGCGGTCGGTCATGCCCAAGGGCGTTGCCCTGATCAAGGATGCGGTGGATGGCGTGAAGGCAAGCGCCAACACTGTCAGCCTCAGCTCCGGCGCCACCGTGTCCTATGACCATCTGGTGCTGTGTCCGGGGCTGCAATACAACTGGGATGCCATACCCGGGCTGGCTGAGGCGGTGCATTCGCCCTACGGCGCCTCGCACTACGAGTTTGAGCTTGCCCCGAAAGCCTGGACCCTCCTGAGCAGTCAGCAGTCCGGAACGGTGATCTTTACGATGCCTGCCGGGCCCATCAAGTGCGGGGGTGCCGCCCAGAAGCCGATGTACTTGGCGTGCGACTACTGGAAGGAACAGGGAGTTCTTGACCGGATCAAGGTGGTGATGGTCCAGCCGTATCCCACCGTGTTCGGCATTCCCGTGATTGATCGGGAGCTTGAACGCAAGATTGCGGAGTATGGCATCGAGCTTCGAACCAACAGCGAACTGGTGGGAGTCGATCCCGTCAACCGTGTGGCGACCATCCGTGACCACGCGGCGAACACCACAGAGAACCTTGGCTACGACGTTCTCAATGCCGTCCCGCCCCAGAGTGCGCCGGACTGGCTCAAAGACACGGATCTGGCTGCCGTCGGAGATGATGGCGGTTTCGTGGAGGTTGACTCGCAGACACTCCGGCACGTCCGGCTTCCCAATGTCTGGTCCCTTGGTGACGCTGCGGGCACCAACAACTCCAAGTCCGGCGGGGCGCTGCGCAAGCAGACCAAGGTCCTCGCCAAAAACCTGGTGGCGGCCCGCAAGGGTGGGCAGCTCACGCAGGCGTATGACGGTTACTCTGTGTGCCCCTTCACTGTTTCGCGCAACACCGTGGTTTTTGCTGAGTTCGACGACACATACAGGCTCATGCCAACCGTTCCCAAGGTGCAGACGTGGAAGGAAAGCCGGCTTTCCTGGTGGGTGGACCGGTGGATGTTCCCGCAGGTTTATTGGCGCATGATCCTCCGCGGCCGGGCCTAGCCGGCAGGGGCTGGTCCTAGCCGCAGAGACCTGGGCGCCAGTGGCCCGCTGTGCCACTGGCGCCCAGGCAAACCGCGCTGGCTACGGCGTGGGGCTGCCGCCGTTCACGTTCAAGGTTTCTCCCACCACATAGCTGGATTCCGGCGAGGCAAGGAATACATATGCCGGCGCCAACTCGGCAGGCTGACCGGCCCGGCCAAGGGGAGTGGAGTGCCCGAACTCCGGCAACGCCTCCTTGGGCTGCCCGCTGCTGACCTGCAGTGGAGTCCAGATCGGCCCGGGCGCCACGGCGTTCACCCTGATGCCTCGGGGCGCCAACTGCTGGGCCAAACCTTTGGTGAAGTTGTTGATGCTGGCCTTGGTGGTGGCGTAATCCACCAGTGTTGGTGATGGGTTGTAAGCCTGAATGGACGTGGTGTTGATGATGGTGGATCCGGCCGGCAGATGGGGGAGGGCGGCCTTGGTCAGCCAGAACATCGCATACACGTTGGTCTTCTGCGTGTGGTCGAACTGTTCGTCGGTGATGTCGGCAAGGTTTTCCTGCGCCACCTGCTTCCCGGCGTTGTTGACCAGAATGTCCACACCGCCCAGGATTTCGACGGCGGTGTCCACCACTTTCCGGCACACGGCGGAGTCTTTAAGGTCGCCCGGGACCTTGACGGCCTTGCGGCCTGCGGCTTCGATGATGCCGGCTATGCGGTCTGCGTCCTCTTCCTCTTCCGGGAGGTAGGAAAGGACCACGTCCGCCCCTTCGCGGGCGAAGGCGATTGCCGTGGCTGCGCCGATTCCCGAGTCCGCTCCGGTGACGATCGCCTTTCGTCCTTCGAGGCGCCCGGTACCGCGGTAGCTGTCTTCGCCGAGGTCTGCCGTGGGTGTCAGATCCGCGTCGAGCCCGGGCTCGGGTTGGTGTTGCTTCGGAGGCGAGATCTGCTCGTAGGCGGTGACGGGGTTTCTGAACGTGTACTGATCGGTCATGGTGGTCCTCCTGGTGTCGAGGTGTGGCCATAAAAGCTAAGGAAGCTTATGGTTTCCACCCTAAGCATGCGGTGACCCGTCTGCAAAGCGGGACCAACCTGGCGCTACGCACCGGTGGGAGAAGGGTCCGACGGCGGGAGGCCGCCGTCGGACGCTTGTTCCGTTCGGTGTGGACTGCTGCCCGCGGGGAAGTCATTGCTTGTTTCGGGCCTCCCGTTGCGCTGCAATTGGCGAAGCGCCAGCAGCGGAAACAGCAGCACCGAGAGCATTCCGGCCCCAACCAAGGCGGAGGCGATGCCGCTGGTGATGAAGCCGTGGTCCTGGCCAATGGCCGTCACCGCGACGATGATTGGCAGCCCGGTCGCGCCGAAGAGCAACAGGGCACGCTTATCGGACCGGGTGGAGCCGGAAGGGGCCGCCAACAGCGACGGCAGGCCGCGGATGACCAGCAGCATCACAAGGAACAGGGGGAGCAAGGCGAGGGTTGCCGGGTTGGACGTGAGGGCGCCCAAATGGAAGTCGATGCCGGTATCGATGAAGAACACCGGCACCAGGAAACCGAAAGCGACGGCGTCAATCTTGGTCTCAATGACCCTCCGATCTTCCTGGGGCGCGCGGGCGATGGTGACTTTCCACAGCACACCGGCCGCGAAAGCGCCCAGAAGCATGTCCAACCCCAGCACCATGCTCAGGACAACCAGTGTGCTCAGGATCAACATGATGGACCGCATGGCGAATTGGCTGCTGGTGTGGAGCGTCCTGGTGACCTGCGCATGAAACAGGGTGTGCCGGGAGCGTGAGGCCAGGAAGATGGCAACTCCGGTCAACAGGACGAATCCCAGGAGCACTGCCGACGCCACCCCCAATTGCTTGCCGCTGAGGAAGAGTGAGATGGCGATGAGCGGCCCGAACTCGCCCACCGCCCCCAAGGCCGCCACCGCGATGCCGATGGGTGACTTTATCTCGCCGGCGTCGCGGATGATGGGGAGCAGTGTGCCCAGTGCGGTGGAGCACAAGGCGACGCCGATGATCACTGCGGCCTCAGGTGCAGGCGCCAGGATGAAGCCAGCGCCGATGCCCGCTGCCAGCGAGATAATCCAGCCGGCAGAGGCGCGGCTAATGGGACGGCCCCGGATTGCGGCAAAGTCGATCTCGTTGCCTGCTACGAAGAACAGCATGGCCAAGCCGAAGTCGGCCAGGGTATCCGTGAACGGGGTGGATTGGATCCACCCCAACAGGCTGGGGCCGAGCAGGATCCCCAGGACAATCTCGAAGACCACTATCGGCACTTTGACCAAGGGGTCAAGGAGCCGGGTGATGATGGGTGCCACAACGGCCAAGGCTGCGATCAGTACCAGTGACGTGGACAAGCCTTGCATCGGCAGTGCCTCCGGAACCTCGGCTGCTTGTGGAAAAGTAATCCCAAGCTACCGCCACGCCTTGCAGTGCGCCAGATGAGGCCCCACGTGCAAAACCTGCCGGTGGAGGTGCGTTCTCAGGCGCTGGGCCGTCCCGGCCATTCCTTGCCCGCCCAGGGGTCGTAGTTGGCAATGAGGTCTTCTTGCGGCGGGCGCTGATCGTCGGGAATATGCTGGAGGTTCACCCGGACCCTGTACCAGAGCGAACTGGACCCGCGCATGCCGTCAACCAGTACGTCGGCCGGGTGCAAGGCTGACACCAGCTCCGCGTGCTGCGCCTTCCATTCATCAAAGGCTGCGAGGGCTTCGGGTTTGGTCTTGGTCCGGGCCACCTCGATCAACGGCATCGTGGACACACGTCGTCCGGAGCCGTCCCCTGACCGCGGAGCCTTCTCTGCGGGTCCCAGCTGGACAGCCAAGGCGAGCAATCCCTCGAGGGAACCCGCTGTGTCGTCGATGCCTGCGTGGGGATCGCCCTTCTCTGCGAACCTTTGGGGCACGCTGAGTACCGTGAACTGCTCCGGCCGGGCGGAGCGCACTTCGTCCCACGTGAGCGGGGTTGAGACCCTGGCGTCGGGCCTGGACCGAACGGAGTAGGCCGAGGCCACGGTACGGTCCTTGGCGTTCTGGTTGAAATCTACAAAGACGCTTTCGCCCCGCTCCTCCTTCCACCACCGGGCGGTGGCGAGGCCCGGGGCCCGGTTCTCAACTTCGCGGGCCAGGGTTTCAGCGGCAAGCCGGACGTCGCGGTAGGACCATCGTGGCGCAATTCGCACCAGGATATGGAGGCCCCGCGAGCCCGAGGTTTTCGCCCACCCCACCAGGCCGACGTCGTCCAGTACTTCTTGTGCCACGTACGCCGTATCGACGATTTGCGACCAGTCGACACCAGGCATGGGGTCCAGGTCCACCCGGAGTTCGTCCGGATGGTCGAGGTCTTCGGCGCGAATCGGATGCGGATTCAGGTCCAGGCAGCCAAGATTCACTACCCACGCCAAGCCCGCAGCATCGCGGATGACTGTCTCTTCTGCAGAGGTGCCGGAGGAGTAGTGCAATGTTGCCGTATCGATGAACTCCGGATGGTTTTCCGGCACGCGTTTTTGAAAGAACGGCTCCGCGTCGATGCCTTTAGGAAAGCGTTTGAGCACCATGGGCCGGCCGCCTGCGCCGCGCAGGGCGCCGTCGGCGACTGCCAGGTAATAGCGAACAACATCGAGTTTTGTCAGCCCGGGCTCGGGGAATACCACCTTGTCAGGATTGGAAATGCGAACTTCGGCACCGCCGATGTCCAGAATCTCCGCCGGGGTCTTGGAGGGGCTCATGCGGGCCACGCTAGCAAGCAAGGTGTTGATGCGCCACAGCTCTCAGGCCACCCAGCTGGAGCAAAGCCGGGCGGACTATATTTGGCCATGTCAGCCCACCGCCACAACTGAGGGAGTCTGCACACTATGGCCAAAGAACTTGCCACCCAGCTCATTGAACAACTCCAGGCTGCCGGCGTGCAGCGGATTTACGGAATCGTAGGCGACAGCCTTAACCCAATCGTGGACGCCGTCCGTCAAACAGGAGGTTCCAGCAAGGGCGGCATCGACTGGATCCCCGTCCGCCATGAGGAAGCGGCAGCTTTTGCTGCGGCTGCGGAGGCGCAATTGTCCGGCAGGCTGGCGGTCTGCGCCGGGTCGTGCGGCCCCGGCAACCTGCACCTGATCAACGGGCTGTATGACGCCAACCGCACTGGCGCCCCGGTGCTTGCCATCGCCTCGCACATCCCCAGCAAGCAGATTGGGAGTGGCTTCTTTCAGGAGACGCATCCGGACCGGCTGTTCAATGAATGCTCCGTTTACTCGGAGCTGGTCAGCACCGCCGAGCAAGCGCCCCGCGTGATGCACAGTGCCATCCAGAACGCTGTGGGCCTGCGGGGAGTGGCGGTGGTGACCCTGCCCGGCGATATCGCAGGCCTCGAGGCCACGGCGCCCACGCCCCTTCCTGCCACATTCCGGCCCGCGAGCCTGGTGCCGGACCCGGTCAGCGTCCAGGAACTTGCCGGAGCGATTAACGACGCCGGCAAGGTTGCCATCTTTGCGGGCGCCGGAGTTGAGGGCGCCCACGCCGAACTGATGGCGCTGGCCGAACTGGTCAACGCCCCCATTGGTCACTCCCTGCGCGGCAAGGACTTCGTCCAGTACAACAATCCCTTCGACATCGGCATGACGGGGCTGCTCGGCTATGGCGCTGCGGCCGAAGGCATCGAAGACGCGGATTTGCTGATTCTGCTGGGCACCGATTTCCCGTATGACCAGTTCCTCCCGGACACCCGGACGGCCCAGGTGGACCGGGCTGCCCAGCGGCTGGGGCGCCGCACCGACGTCGACATTGCCGTTCATGGGGACGTCCTGCCTACCCTGAAGGCTCTCCTGCCCCTGCTGCAAGCAAAGAAAAGCCGCCGGTTCCTGGATCAAATGCTCAAAAAGCATGATCGCTTGATGAACAAAGCCGTAGGTGCCTATACGCGCAAGGTGGAGAAGAAGCAGCCGATCCACCCGGAGTATGCTGCCTCGCTGCTGGACCAGGTGGCGGCCGAGGATGCCATCTTCACCGCTGACACCGGCATGTGCAACGTCTGGACCGCACGCTACATCAACCCGCTGGGCACCCGTCGGCTGATCGGGTCCTTCCTGCATGGCTCCATGGCCAACGCCCTGCCCCACGCGATCGGCGCGCAGGTGGCCTACCCGGGACGCCAAGTGGTGTCCGTTTCCGGGGACGGAGGCCTGTCCATGCTGCTCGGTGAGCTCGTCACAGTCGCCGCACATAAGCTGCCGGTGAATGTGGTGGTGTTCAACAACTCCACGCTGGGCATGGTCAAGCTCGAAATGTTGGTGGACGGGCTCCCGGACTTCGGAGTTGACGTGCCGGATGCCAACTATGCCGCGGTGGCCAAGGCGCTTGGCTTCCATGCCGTGCGGGTCACCGATCCTGCGGACATTGAGGCCGCGTACAGGGAAGCATTTGCACACCCCGGTCCGTCGTTGGTGGAACTCATAACGGACCCCAATGCACTGTCCATTCCACCAAAAATCTCCGGCTCGCAGGTGATAGGTTTTGCCACTGCCATGTCAAAAGTGGTCCTGAATCGGGGAGCCGGCGAAGCTGTCAGCATGGCACGCAGCAACCTGCGCAATATCCCCCGCCGCTAGGTCACCGGCCCAGCACGGCGGCGAGGTACGGCGCAGTACGGCTCTCCTTGGAGCGCGCGACGACGGCGGGCGGCCCTGCGGCGATCACCTCGCCGCCGGCGTCGCCACCGCCGGGTCCCAGGTCGATCACCCAGTCCGCACCCGCCACCACATCCATCTCGTGTTCAACCACGATCACGGTGTTGCCGGCATCGACCAGCCTGTGGAGTTGCTTCATCAGGAGCTGGACGTCTGCGGGGTGCAATCCCGTGGTGGGTTCGTCCAGCAGGTAGAGGGTGTGGCCGCGCTGGACGCGCTGCAATTCCGTGGCGAGTTTGATGCGTTGGGCTTCGCCGCCGGAAAGTTCTGTGGCCGGCTGCCCCAGCCTGAGGTAGCCCAGGCCCACCTCCTGCAAGGTTTGGAGGCTGCGTGAGACGGAGGGGAGATCGGCGAGGAATTCGGACGCCGTGTTGACCGTCATGCCCAGTACTTCGGCAATGTTGCGGCCACGGTAGGTGACCTCCAGTGTCTCCGGGTTGAACCGGGAACCGTTGCACTCGGGGCATGGGCCGTAGCTTCCTGGCAGGAACAGCAATTCCACCGCCACGAATCCCTCTCCCTGGCACGTTTCGCAGCGGCCTCCCGCCACGTTGAAGGAAAACCTACCGGCGCCGAAGCCACGCTCACTGGCACTATCGGTGGCCGCGAACTCCTTCCGCACGCCGTCGAAAAGGCCCGTATACGTTGCCAGGTTGGAACGCGGTGTGCGCCCGATGGGTTTCTGGTCGACTTTCACCAGTCGGTCCAGCTGGTGCAGCCCGGACACGGACGCGGCGGCATGGACCCTAGGGGGAGCATCGTTGTCTGCGGCCTCCGGGTGCAGCCGGGCTCCCACCATGTCGGCCAGGACGTGGCTCACCAAGGTGGACTTGCCGGAGCCTGATACGCCGGTCACGGCGGTCAACACTCCCAGCGGAAATGCAACCCCCAGATTGCGGAGGTTGTGCCTGGTGATCCCGCGAAGTTCCAGCCACTCTTCCGTGGTGCGTGGCACGCTGGGAGCCAACCCGGCGGCGACCGGACCGGCGTCGTGCTGCCTGTTAGTCCCGCCGGAGGTGCTGCGGCCGTCCGGGAAAAGGAAGGGTCGGGTCACGGAATCCTTCACATGTTCCAGCCCGTCCACGGGGCCGCTGTAGAGGATTTTTCCGCCGCCTTCGCCGGCGTGTGGTCCCACATCCACCAGCCAGTCGGCGGCCCGGACAAAGTCCATGTTGTGCTCCACCACGAACACCGAGTTGCCGGACGTCTTCAGTTGATTCAGCACATCAAGCAGGGGCTCGGCGTCGGCGGGATGAAGCCCGGCGGAGGGTTCATCGAGTACATAGATGACTCCGAACAGGCCGGAACGCAGCTGGGTGGCGATCCGGAGCCGCTGCATCTCGCCAGGGGACAGCGTGGGCGTAGCGCGCCCCAATGCCAAGTATCCCAAACCCAATTCCAGCAGCACGGTAACCCTGTTGAGCAGGTCCCGGGTGATGGCGACTGCTACCTCGTTCCCTTCTCCGGAGGTCTGCTTGCGGGACGCAGTCCCGGCTCCCTTCACCTCAGTTGTTGGCCGGATCACCGCGGCCAGTTCGGTCAGGGGCAGGGCGTTGAGTTCAGCGATGGTCTTGCCGGCGAATGTTACGGCGAGCGCGTCGGGCCTGAGGCCGCTGCCGTTGCATTGCGGGCATCGTCCGGTCTCCATGAAGCGCAGCACCCGGTCCCGCATGGTGGTGCTCTTGGAGTCCGCAAGGGTGTGGAGGACGTAGCTTTTGGCACTCCAGAAGCGGCCTTTGTATGGCTTGGCGACGCGGTCGCGTTGCGGTGTTACTTCCACCACCGGTTGCTCTTCGGTGAAAAGGATCCAGTCGCGGTCCTTCTTGGGCAGCTTCTTCCAGGGCGTGTCTACGTCGTAGCCCAGGTGGGTGAGGATGTCACGGAGGTTCTTGCCTTGCCATGCGCCGGGCCATGCGGCAATAGCGCCGTCCCGAATGCTCAGGGAGGGGTCCGGTACCAGGGATGCTTCGCTGACCGTGTGTGCAACACCCAAACCGTGGCACTCCGGGCAGGCCCCGGCTGCTGTGTTGGGGGAGAACGCGTCAGAGTCCAGTTGGCTGGCGCCGGCCGGATAGCTGCCGGCACGGGAGAAGAGCATTCGCAGGGAGTTGGAGAGCGTTGTTACTGTTCCGACGCTGGAGCGGGCTGTCGCTGTGCCGCGGCGTTGTTGAAGCGCGACGGCGGGTGGCAGTCCGGTGATGGTCTCTACTTTGGGGTTGTGGCCCTGTTGGATGAGGCGGCGGGCGTAGGGAGCGACGGATTCGAAGTAGCGTCGTTGGGCTTCGGCGAAGATGGTTCCGAAGGCCAGCGAGGATTTTCCCGAGCCGGAAACGCCCGTGAAGGCGACGATCGCGTCCCGGGGGACGTCTACGTCCACGGTGCGCAGGTTGTTCTCGCGTGCTCCGCGGACTCTGACAAAGCCATCTTCGGGATCGGCAAACTGCGGCGTGGGCTGGTGCGGAGCGGGCCGTTGGGAATTTCTCAGTTTACTGTCCATTGCTACGACTCTATCGGCGTCCGGGGCCGGCGCGCATTGAGGAGGCCTGTGCGGAGGTTTCACACAGTGTGGAATTCGTGTTCGCCTGCCGGGGCGTTGTGACTGGTTCCATCCGGCATGCTGACGACTGCTGTGACTCCTTCCGGGATCTCGATGCGCAGGGCGAACGCCCCGTGTTCCACGGTCCAAGCGCTGGTGATTCGGCCGTGGACGGTCTCGACGGTTGCACGTGCCGAGGTGAGGCCGCCTCCGGGCTGCGGGGCGATGGTCACGGTACGGTACGCGGTTTGCCCGCTGTCCGGGTCCTCCGGCAAGCGAATTCCGGCCACATGGGTGTAGAGGAATGAACCCGCGGCGCCCTTGCTGTAGTGGTTGAGGGAGCCCCTCGCTCCGGTGGCGGTCACGCCGTCCCACCATTCCCACATGGTGGTGGCACCGGCGTCCAGCATGCCGAGCCAGGATGGTGTGCCGGTGGAGAGCAGCAGTTGGTAGGCGACGTCGAGGTAGCCATGATCAGCCAGTACCGGAAGCAGGAGGCCGGTAGAAAGAAAGCCCGTGCCCAGTCGGTTTCCGTTGAGGCGGATGAGTTCAACCAGCCGGGACGCCGTCAGCGGGGCGAGTTTCTCCGGGACCAACCCGAAAGCCAGGGCGCGGACGTAGTGTCCTTGGGACTCTTCGCCCAACCGGCCGTCCTGGTCCAGGTACTCTGCTTGCCAGGCGTCGAGGACCGCGGCCGCCAATGAGGCGTAGTGGGCTGCGGCTGTGATCTCGCCGAGCACTCTGGCAGTTCTGGCCAGGAGCTCGGCGGAGCGGTACAGGTACCCCGTGGCCACTATGCCGTGGTCGCGGGAGGGGTCAGGATTCGGCGGAGTGTCCGGCTCCAGCCATTCGCCAAAGTGGAATCCGGTGTCCCACAGAAACGTCTCGTGGGGCAGGGGAGTGGGCCGTGCCGCCGCGCGTAAAGGGTGCCGGCCGGCGGCCGCGGCTCCGGCAGCAAAGTCCACCCATGAACGCATGGAGGGGAAGGCTTCCGCCAAGGCTTCTTTATCCCCGTAGGCACGCCAGAGGGACCATGGTACGAATACTGCGGCGTCACCCCATCCGGCCGAGCCAGTGGCGAGATCTTCAAAGAAGTTGCCGGAGGGCCCGGCGCCGGCAGGATTGGGAACCACCGTGGGCACCCTGCCGTCAGTCCATTGGTCGGCGGCAAGATCCTTCAGCCACTTGGTGCTGAAACCTGACACATCGAACATTAGGGCAGCCGTGTCTACAAAGACCTGCCAGTCACCAGTGAACCCGGACCTCTCGCGCTGGGGGCAGTCCGTGGGGACATCGCAGGCGTTCCCACGGAAGCTCCACAGCACAGCATCGTGCAGGGCGTTGATGCGTGGATCGCTGCAACGGAACGTTCCTGTGCGCGTCAGGTCGGTATGGACCACCACCGCGGTGATGTCCTGCGAGGACAGTTGGCTGGTGAGGCCTTCGATCTGCACGTACCTGAAGCCGTGGGTGGTGTGCCGCGGCTCAAAGACATCGCCAAGGTGTCCGGCGGAGATCACTTCGTCCACCTGCCCTGCGGGAAGGGGAGTCTTGGTGGCGAAATCGAAAGCGCGGATGTTTTCGGTGGACACCAGCCCGGCCGGATCAAGTACCTCCCCGTGTCGCAGCGTGGTTCGGGTGCCCTCGGGGCCGAGTTCCGTCAGGCGGACCCAGCCATTGATGTTCTGTCCGAAGTCCACCACCGTCACTCCGGGCGCGGAATGGGTGATGCTCACGGGCTGGAGCTCCTCGATGCGTCGCACCGCCGGGGCAACCGGCCGGACGTATCGTTCGCTGTTGCCGTAAAGCCCGCCGTGCCGGGTGGCCACCGGAAGCCAACCATCCGTCGTCGTGCCGTCCTCCGGCTCGGAACACCGGCGGAAGTCGATTGTTTGGCCATCCATCAGGTCAGCGTGGGTGATGTGGCTTTCCCGTGAGGTCCAGAGCTTATCCGTGACTGCGAGGGTTCCCGACGGCGAGGTGATGGAAGCGATGAAGGCAGTTTCGCGCCCGAAGCCGTCGGCCCTGCGCTCGAAGCCGTGGCGGCCGCGGAACCAGCCGTCGGAGAGAAGCACGGAGATGACGTTCGCGCCGTCCAGCAACAGCCCAGTGATGTCCCATGCGTGGACCTGCAGGCGTTTGCGGTATGCGGTAAATCCGGGCGTCAGTTCCTCATCGCCCACACGGCTGCCGTTGATGAAGAGTTCGTAGAGTCCATGAGCCGTGGCGTGGATGGTCGCTCTGCCGCGGCCCGGCACCCACTCGAATGTGCTGCGGAGCCAATAGGCGGGCCGCCTGCCGGGTTCGGAAGGCTGCGTTTCAACGGGTGAGATCCAGGAAGCATCACGCAGGGCCGCTTTCAAAGAAGGCTGGGAATGATGGTCTGTCAAGGGAACTCCTCCGGGGAAATCAGGCAGCTTGGTGGCCTTTGCCCATGCTAGACCATAAAAACCGTGCTTGCACTGTTTTTAATTTGGATGTGGATGACTACCCTGAGAACGTGCGTACGCGGCGAAGAACTGGAAGCTATGAAGTAGGGCGTGCCAAGCGCGCAGAAATTCTGGATGCGGCAACGCGGCTCTTCGGCACGTCCGGATACCACAGAGTGCCGCTCGCGCAGGTGGCAGCGGACGTGGGGCTCAGCGAGAGTGGCCTGCTGCACCACTTCCGCTCCAAGAAGCACCTGCTGCTGGCGGTGGCGGAGCGCCGGCTGGAGCAAACGGCCACGTGGTGGGGCTCGCGCCCCCCACAGGATGCGGAGGACCCCGTGGAAGTATTCCGGACCATGGTGGACTCCACGCGTGAGTTGGCCAGGGAACCGGGGCTTATTGAGCTGTTCGTTCTGATATCGGCTGAAGCTGCGGACGCCACCACGCCTGCGCACCAGTTGTATGCCTCGTGGTACCAGCGGGCAGTGGACGAGACCGCCCAGCGACTCCGTGACGGCGTCGAACGCGGTTACCTTCAACCCGACACGAACGTGGGAGGCTGTGCCCGCGAAATCATCGCCGTCAGCGACGGACTGCAGCTGCAGTGGGTGCTCTCAGGCGGGAAGCTGGACCTCGTGGAAGCCATCCGCGACTACTCCCGCCGGCTGGCGCGCTCACTCCTGACGCCTGGGTACGCCGGCGCGGCCGACTCCCTTTAGCGCATCCGTACACTTTCGCTGGGCCCCGGGTTGTAACCCAGGTTGCGCGAGACAGCCCTGGCGGTTGCCTGCACGGCAGGGGCCAGCACATTGGGCGGTGTTGCGCCGTCGGGAACCACAATGGACAAGGCGGCCACCACTGTCCCCTCCGCGCCGAAGATGGGCGATGCAACGGAGACCGTCCGCGACGGCGCCGATCGCCGGATCATGGCCAGGCCCGTACGGCGCACATCGGACAAGGTGCGCCTTAGCTGACCTTCCGGCATGGAATCCACGCCGACTTCGACGTCGGGCGGTTGGTTGATGACGGACTCCTGGAAGGCGGCATCTGCGCCGGACAGCAGAACCAGGCCCACCGCCGTCGACCTCAGGGGCGCGCGTCCACCCACGCGGTAGGCCACCTCGGTTGCTTCCTTTGACGACAACCGTTCGATCAACACCGCCTCATTCTTGTCGCGCACTGCCAGCAGGACGTGATGGCGGGTCACGGCAAAAAGATCCTCAAGGTAGGGCAGCGCGATTTCGCGGACTCCATGGCCGCGCGGCGATAGCGAGGCCACCTCCCATAGCCTGACGCCCACCACATAACGGCCATCCTCCAGGCGTTCAAGGGCGCCCCAGGCCACCAGCCGGGCAATCAGCCGCAGGGCTGTGGGGGCGGGTATGTCCGCCAGCCGCGCCATTTCGGACAGGGTCAACGCCCGACGGCGGTCGCTGAAGACGGCAAGCAGGCTTAGGGCGCGGTCAATGACGGGTTCGCCCTGCTTGGGCCGCTTGCCGCGCTGCGGTTTATCGGCGGCCGTCCCGTCTTCTGCCGGCATGTATCTGAATCCTTTCAACCCAGTGAGTGATCTTCACCACAATACTGTTTCAACCAATGAAATTCACATGGGGCTCCATGGCCCCCGCCCACGACTCTTGAAGAAGCCGGTTACCGGAAGCCATCTGACGAGAGGGCGCCGACGGATCGGCCGGAACAGGTCATTGCCGACCACGTTCAGGCCTCCGGTGCCACATCCCGACTCACGATTCCATCACGAATGCGAAGGCGCAGCACATGAATCTCCTCACCTCACCTGCACGTCGGAGCGCGGCCGTCCTGGCCGGCGCGCTCCTTCTGGGATCCCTGACAGCATGCGGCGGTGGGTCATCCGCCACCTCCACCGTGGACAAGAGCACGCTGACCATTGCGACGGATAGCGACAGCGCGTCCTTCGGCTATGACCCCTTGCGTGTCTCGGACGCCCAACGGCAGTTCTTCGAAGGCCTGTATGAAAACCTGATGACCCTCCAGCCAGATGGCAGCGTGGGCCCGGGCCTTGCCAAGGAATTCAGCTACAACGCAGATAACACCGTGCTGACGCTGACCCTCAAAGAAGGTGTCACCTTCACTGACGGCTCCACGCTGGATGCCGCGCTGGTCAAAGCAAACCTTGATCGTCGCAGCGACTCTGCGCTCAGCGCCTACTCCGCCATCGCAAAGGGCGGAGCGCAGGAAATTGCCTCGGTTGACGTCGTGAGCCCCACCCAGGTATCCATCACTTTCGCCAAAGCCCAGCCGGGCTTCGAGAAGAACCTCACCTCCACCTTGGGGATGATCGTTGGCAAGAACGCAGTGACGGACAGCGCCAGCCTGGCCACCACCCCGGACGGCTCGGGGCCTTACACCCTGGACAGCGCAACCACGGTCAAAGGCAACAAGTACGTCCTCACCAAGAACGACAAGAACGCGGACGCTTCCAAGTACCCGTACAGCAAGATCACGTTCAGCGTCATCATGGACCCGCAGGCCCGTGCCAACGCGCTGGTCTCCGGCCAGGCTGACGTTGCCTCGCTGACCTCGCCCACGGTTGACTTCGCCAAATCCAAAGGCGTTGGCGTCTCCCAAATCGGTGGCACCGTCCAGACGATGATCTCGTTCGACAAGATCGGCAAAACAGCGCCGGCGTTTGCCAGTGAGAAGGTCCGTCAGGCATTCCAGTACGCCATCAACCGTCAGGCACTGGTGGATGCCCTCCACAAGGGCGACATCCCGGCATGGAACGCCTTGCCCAAGGATTCGGCAGGCTTTACTGAAGAACTGAACTCCACCTACGCTTACGACCCCGCCAAGGCAAAGAGCCTGCTGGCCGAGGCTGGATACGCCGACGGCTTTGAATTCACCATCATCGCAAGCACCCAGACCCAAACGGACCTGCAGGCAGTCCAGAAGGATCTGGCCGCGGTCGGCATCACCATGAACGTCAAGCTGGCGGCCTCCACCGATGAAGCATTCGCCGCAGTGGCCACCACTCCACTCGGGTACGCCCCGTTGGGCTGGGACAACCCGGTCGGATTGATGTACGGAGCGGTCCTGAGCGGCTTCACCAACGTCCAGAAAGCCACAGATGAGCAGCTGAATGCCGCAACCGCAGAAGCCGCAGCAGCCAAGGACGATGCCGCCAAGAAGGCCGCGTTGACCAAACTCAACACACGTCTGGTGGAGTCCGGCTGGATGATCCCGCTGTATGAGTCCCTCACCAACCAGGGCTACAACACCAAGAAGGTCCAGCAAGTGAAGTTCGCCGGCAGCAACGTGTACCCGCTGCTCTCGTCCTACGCACCCACCAACTGATCCAACCGACAGGCCGGACGCCACTCCCGCAGGGCGTTGGCGTCCGGCCCGACCAATGGAGGTCACCATGGCAATGTTTGTCACCAAACGCCTGCTGATGGCGCTTGCCACAGTGCTGGTGGTGGCGGTGCTGGCATTCCTGCTGGTCCACGCCATGCCCGGCAGTCCGGGTGCCGTCTCTTTGGGCGCCGGCGCTTCGCAGGACGCCATCGATCAGCTGAACCAAAGCCTGGGGTGGAATGACCCGTTGGTGGTCCAGTTCTTCCGCTGGCTTGGCGACGCCATCCAAGGCAACCTTGGGAGCTCGCTCATTGACGGCCGTTCCGTGAGCGCAGACCTCGCCACGAGGCTTCCGGTCACGGCATCCCTGGCAGCCGGAGCCACCATCCTGAGCGCCATCTTCGGCATCATCCTGGGCGTTACCGCAGCTGTCCGCGGGGGGTTCCTCGATCAGTTGATCGGCGGATTCGTGGGACTGCTGGTGGCTCTCCCTGCCTTCTGGATCGGCGTCATCTTTGTCTACCTGTTCGCCGTCCAGTCATCGGTTTTTCCTGCCACCGGATACGTTCCCTTTGACGTTTCCCCGCAGGATTGGGCCATGTCACTGGCCCTCCCGGTGATCACGCTGGCCGTTGGCGGCGCAGCCTTCATAGCCCGGCAGACAAGGGCTTCGATGCTTGAGGCGCTCCAACAAGAACACATCCGGACGCTCCGGGCCACAGCCACACCCACCTGGAAGATTCTCTACGTCCACGCCCTGCGCTATGCGAGCCTGCCGATTGTGGCCGGCATTGCCCTGCAGTTCATCGGCCTGTTCGGAGGCTCTGTCATCGCCGAGCAATTGTTCGCCATGCCGGGCCTCGGCCAGGCCGTCCAGACGTCCGTCAGCACCCACGACGCCCCTGCCGTCCAAGGCGTCGTAGTGATCGCCACCGTGGTGGTGGTTGCCGTGAACCTCGTGCTCGAACTCTCTACCAAATTCCTTGACCCGAAGTTGCGTGCCTCATGATCCCCACACTTCCAGCCACCCCGCGCAAAACTGCCCTGACCAAACTCTCCGGGCATCGCCTCCTCGCGTCCCCGACCGGCCTCGCCGGTACCTTGTGGTTGGCGGTCATGGTCACGGCATCACTGACAGCACCCTGGTGGTTGCCCTTCAAGACCGAAGACCAGGACTTTACTGCCGTCCTGTCCGGCCCTACAGCAGCCCACTGGTTGGGCACGGACGAACTGGGCCGTGACATCCTTAGCCGCATCTTCGCTTCAGCAGCCGAAACCCTGGGGACGTCGTTCATCACGGTGATTGTCGGCGTCGGGCTGGGAACGTTGCTGGCCCTTGCGGCAGCGAACAGCCAGCGCGCCGAGGGCGTCATCAGCCGCGTCACCGAAATCATGATGTCGTTGCCGGGCACGGTGATCATCCTTGCCGTCATCGGTGCAGTGGGGACCAACATCCCGTTGATCATGGCCATCCTTGGCGTGCTGATCTCCGCGGGAATCTACCGCGTGATGCTCGGCCAGGCCAAGTCCCTGCAGAACCAGCTGTATGTGGATGCTGCCACCGTTGACGGACTCAGCCCCCTTGCCATCAGCGTCCGCCACGTGCTGCCGGGCCTGGCCACCACCATCGTGGTGCAGTCCGCCTTGATCTTCGCCGTAGGCCTCCTCATCCAGGCCGGCCTGGCGTTCATCGGCTTTGGACCACCCCTCCCGCAGCCCAGCTGGGGCGGCATGATCCAGAGCGCTTCGCAGCACGTCTATGACGCTCCCTGGCTGATGGTTCCCACGGGGGTGGTCCTGGCTCTGACCGTACTGTCCGCCAATGCCATCGGCAACGCCCTGGGCAAGGCCCCGAACGCTGGGGCTTCGCACCTTCCTTCAGCAGCCATCCGCAGGAAGAGGGCCGGCCAGGCGGCCGCGGCGGCGGCAGCAACTCCAGCCGTCCGGAATCCTCCCGCGGCAGGCAAGCTCAGCGTCCGCGGACTTTCGGTAGGGGTCGACGGCGGAACTCCACTGGTCACGGACGTCTCCTTCGACGTCGAGCCCGGCACGGTCCTGGGGCTGGTAGGCGAGTCTGGCTGCGGCAAGACGATGACGGCTTTGTCCTTGATGGGGCTGCTGCCGTCCGGAGTGGCCGTGACGGACGGGCAGATCCTGTGGAACGGCAAGAACCTTGCCGCGGCCACGGACAGGGACATGGAAGGCATCCGCGGACGTGAGATCGCCCTGATTTCCCAGGAACCCATGAGGGCCCTTGATCCCATGTTCACCGTGGGCTACCAGTTGACCTCCGCGATCCGGCGACTGCAGTCCATGGGCCGGGCGGAGGCGGGAGCCGAGGCACTTGGCTTGCTGGAGAAGGTGGGGATCGTGGATGCCAGGCGCATCCTGAAGAGCTACCCGCACCAGATTTCCGGTGGCATGGCCCAACGTGTTGCCATTGCACTGGCCCTGTCCGGAAAGCCACGCCTGCTGGTGGCCGACGAACCAACTACCGCCCTGGACGTGACGGTCCAGGCCGAGATCCTGTCCCTGCTGAGATCGCTGGTGAAGGACACCGGAATGTCAGTTGTCATGGTGACCCACGACCTCGGCGTTGTGGCAGATATCTGCGATCAGGTTGCCGTCATGTACGCCGGCCAGGTAGTGGAAAATGGCCGCACCGGCAGCATTCTGGACCAGCCGCGCCATCCTTACACCCTTGCCCTCCTCGCGGCGGATCCACACGCCAATTCCGCCCACGATATGCCCCACCGCCTCGCCACCATCAAAGGCCAGGTTCCGCAGCCCAAGGACTGGCCCGCAGGTTGCCGGTTTGCAGCGCGCTGCCAGTTCGCTGGATCTGCGTGTGTGGTACCCGTGCCGCTCCTTCCTTCCGGAACGGAGACGGGACTGGTGCGCTGCGTCAAGGCCGACGAACTTGCCGTGGAAGGAATGGCCTGGGTGGCCACCGATTCCGCTGTCCACCAGCATGTCCCCGCAGAAGTTCCGGCCCGGCATCGACTCGACATCACAGAAAAGGACATGGCATGAGTATCGACACCCCCCTGCGGCCAGAAAGTGCTTCCACCGTCCACCGCATGCCGATGCTTGAGGTGAAGGACCTGGTGGTTCGCTACGGCCACGGAAGGAAAGCAGCCAGCGCACCTCCGGCCGTTGACGGCGTCAGTTTCGCCATCCAACCCGGTGAAACGGTGGGGCTGGTAGGGGAGTCAGGGTCCGGAAAGTCCACCATCGGGAAGGCGATCCTGGGTCTCCAGAGGGTCTCCGGGGGTTCCGTGGCTTTTCAAGGCGAGGACATCACACACGCCAAGTCCGGCAAACGCCGTGCCATCGGCAGTGAGCTCAGGGCCGTCTTCCAGGATCCCAACTCGTCCCTCAACCCCCGCAAGACAATCGGCGCCTCACTGGCAGAACCGCTGCGCATCCGCGGTGTTTCCAGTGGCGTTGCGCGGGCCAAGGCAGAGGACATGCTGGAACGCGTTGGTCTGCCGAGGGAAGCCGTGGACCGTTACCCCAGCCAGTTCTCCGGAGGACAGCGGCAACGCATTTCGGTTGCCCGTGCACTCATCTGTGAACCACAACTGGTGGTGTGTGACGAAGCAGTCAGTGCTTTGGACCTTTCCACGCAGGCGCAAGTACTCAACCTGCTCGCGGACCTGCGGGACGAGCGTGGCTTGAGCTACCTGTTCATTGCGCACGACATCTCAGTTGTCCAGTTCCTGGCGCAGCGCGTGGTGGTGCTCTATCGAGGCCAGGTCATGGAATCGGGGCCGGCAGCAGCGGTCACTGAGTCCCCGAAGCACCCGTTCACCCAGGCCCTGGTGGCGGCATCCCCCGTTCCCAGGCCCGCTGAACAGGCCCAGCGCCGTGCGGTCCGTGAGTCTTTGGGAGTCCGTACGGCCTCTGCCGCGGCAGCCACGGCGGGCGGGTGTCCCTTCCGCCAACGCTGCCCGCTGGCCACTGAGCTCTGCTCTACCGAACGCCCTGCTGTGCGTCGGGTGGGCGAGGCGGACGTCGCCTGCCATTACGCCTGAACCAATCCATCGGCTTTCCTGACCAATATCGCTTCCAGGAGGAAATACATGACACTCGAGACCGCTGAACACCGGGCTCCCACCCCGCCGCCGTTCCCGGCCTTTCACGCGCCCGGGCAAGCCGAGGTGGTGTCCGAAGACTCGATGGTGCATCGGGAGCTCAGTTATGCGATTGCCGTTGGGTTCCGTCGGCTCTCCATGGACATTTGGCTTCCCCGCAGGGCGGCCGATACCCCTGTTCCGGTGGTGGTGTGGATCCACGGCGGTGCTTTCCAATTGGGGGATCGCCGCGAGCTCCCGCCGACGTTCGCGCCGGACTCAGTGTTCCACCTCCTGAACCAAGCGGGCATTGCGTGCGCAACCGTGGACTACCGGCATTCCCTGGAGGCGCCGTTCCCTGCCCAGCTGCACGACATCAAGGCAGCCGTCCGGTACCTCCGGCATCATGCAGAGGTCCTGGGCATCGACCCTGCCAGAATCGGAGCCTGGGGCGAATCGGCGGGCGGACACCTGGCGGCGCTGCTGGGACTCACCGGAGAGCGCGAAGACCTTGAAGGTGGCCTTGGCGTGCAGGGACAGCCCAGTTCCGTGGGCGCAGTGGTTGACTTCTACGGGGTGTCCTCCCTGAACGACATGCCGCCGATGACGGCCGCCAACGACTTCATGGGCCCGGCACTGCTGGCTGCCGTGCCAGAGGGGGTGTCGGTGCACCCGGAAACCATGCTGGTAGGTGGCTCCACGGACCCTCTTGTCCTGGACGCAGCCAGCCCGTCCAACTACGTGACACCGGACGCAGCCAGTTTCCTGCTGGTCCACGGTGACTCCGACGGTTTGGTGCCTTTGGCGCAGAGCGAACTCCTGGCGGACTTGCTCAGGAAGTCGGACGTCAAGCACGAGCTGGTCACCATTGCAGGCGCGGACCACTGCTTCTTTTTTGCCGAGGACCAGCTGGAACGCATCCTGGCGCTCTCCATCGAATACTTCCGGAGCGAATTTGGCCTGGGCGAACCCGCCACATCGGGCCACGCCCCGGAGGCTCCTGATTCCCTCCACACATGAGCCTGGATCCGGAACTGGCAGGGGTCATGGAGCATGTGGCCGGGGCTAAGTCCTTCGCCGATCTCCTCTCTGATCCATCCGGACTCCTCCGCTTGGAAGCCTTCGGCAGTGGCCGGCTTGCCTACTCGCCTCCCAACGTGCCCGTCCACAACGTCAAAGCACCCGGGCCAAACGGTCCAGTGGGTGTGCGTGTTTACGGTGGCGGGGCCAAGGCGGGGTCGGTTTATTCGAGTCCCGGAGTTCCGGGCCTTGTGTGGCTGCACGGCGGCGGATTTGCAGGGGGCAGCCTGGACATGCGGGAGGCCGATCAACTGGCCCGCGAGCTGGTCCACCGCACGGGCGGGATGGTTTTCTCCGTGGACTACCGTTTGGCGCGTAAGGGTGTTCACTTCCCGGTGCCACATCACGACGTCTTGGCCGCCTGGCTGTGGGCCACCGACAACGCAGGGCACTACGGCGTAAATCCCGCAATGCTATGCCTTGGGGGAGCAAGCGCCGGGGCAAACCTGGCAGTGGGGGCTGCCATGTATTTGAACGATATCGGCGAGCCTCTGCCGGCCAGGATGCTCCTGGCATATCCGTTCCTCCACTCCGGGCTGCCTGCCCTGAACTCCTCGGATGCGGCCTTACATGCCCTGCCGCGACTACTGCGCTTCACCGCCGACGATTGCAGGGCAATGGTGGAGAACTACATCGGCGGTCCTGTGGGCACGGCGTCCTCCTACGCTGTGCCCGGGGACGCCGACCCCCGCGGCATGCCACCTACGTCCGTCCTTGCCGCCGAATATGATGACCTGCGTGCATCCGCGGAGCGCTATGTGTTGTGCCTTCGGGAAGCCGGAGTCCCCGTGAACTTCCACATCGAGGCCGGGGCAACGCACGGGTACCTCAACCACTCAGCGGGGATGGCAGTGGTGCAGCGTGGGCTGTCCTTCCTGGCAGAGGAGCTTGAGTCAGCCAAGCGGTTTCAATGATTGGAATCGCCAGTTCAGCTCCGGGGTCACGTCCGACATTCTTGGATGAAGAGGCGGGGACATTGTGGACCCCGGCCCAAGCAACAGACCTAAGCACCAGAGGGAGTCGACGATGACAGATGGCGAAGCGTTGAAAGGCATTGAATTCGCCCGCAGTGGCCATGAAGGTTCGCGCCCCCTGTTATTGGATCTCTACCTGCCGGGCGGGTGGGACCACGCCAGTGACCAACGCCTTCCCGCCGTCGTTCATTTTCATGGTGGCGGTTGGCGCGTGGGTGAGCGTTCCTCTTTGGGCCCGGTCTGCGACAAATTCGGCCTGGATCCGTTTGACGTACTCGCAGAAGCCGGATTCGTGGTGGCTTCTGCCGACTACAGGCTCAGCTCCGAGGCGCATTACCCGGCACAACTTCACGACGCCCAGGCTGCAGTGCAGTGGCTGCGCAACAATGCCGGGGAGTACGGAATAGACCCGGCGCGCATCTACGTATGGGGTGACTCTGCCGGCGGGCACCTGGCCAGCCTGGTTGGACTCACGGCCGTGGACGGAGAAGCTGTAGCAGGCGTCGTAGCCTGGTACCCGCCAACGGACTTGCTCCACATGGGGGAGCAGGCGCTGCCCCATGCGGTGGCCCGTGCCAGCGATCCCGGATCCCGCGAGGAGTTGTTGGTGGGTGCAGTACTGGCGGACAACCCGGACCTTGCCGCCGCTGCAAGCCCCATCAGTTACGTTGGCCCGGACGCCCCGCCCTTCCTGCTGATCCACGGAACGGCCGATCGCTTTGTTCCGGCGGCCCAGTCAGAATCGTTGGCGGGTGAACTGGCCAAGGCGGGTGCCGACGTCGAACTTCTCCTCATCGACGGCGCTGACCACATGTGGTCCACCGCGGACGGTGGTTCGGCAGCTGCTGAGAAGGCCCTCGCTGCCACTGTCTCGTTCTTCCGCACGCAAGCCGCGCTCGCATAACCTTTTCCAGATTTCGGCAAGACCAACCAGGGGTTTCCTTGCCGCGCCCTCCTATCGATTACCGCCTTCGGGCGAAGCTGAAAGGCCCATCATGCAGTACATAGGCATTAACCACGACGACGACACTTGGGTGGCGGCCCTCGGCGGAACCAAAGTTTTCCCGCTGGCGTCCGTCACGGACTTCTGGGCCGATGCAGCCCGTTGGCAGGAGAAGGCCACGGCAATCGTTGCTGACGGTGCAGCTGGAGGCGGTGCAGCCGGCAAGGAGCGGACAGAAGTCACCGAGGTTCCGTTGGTTCCAGCGTCGGCCCGGGTGATCTGCGTGGGCCTCAACTACAAAGCGCACGCAGCTGAAGGAAGTTACAAGGACCAGGAGTTGCCGCCGTACCCCACCTTGTTTGGTCGTTGGACGGCGTCGCTGTCCGTTGGCAACGTGCCTGTGCCCGTGCCCGGTGGCGAAGCCGGGCTGGACTGGGAAGGCGAGGTGGCGGCCTACATCGGCAAACGCGTGGAGTCTGCTGACGAGGCGAGCGCGGAGGATGCCGTGTTCGGCTATTCCACGTTCAACGACCTCACTGCGCGCCGCGCCCAGAAGCTCACGTCCCAGTGGACGCTGGGCAAGAACGGTGATTTCAGCGGACCGCTCGGCCCGCTGGTCAGCCGTGACGAGGTGGGCGATCTCCGCGATGGGCTTCAGGTCCGCACCCGCGTGAACGGTACAGAGGTTCAAAATGGGAATACGCGGGACATGATTTTCTCAGTACCGTCCATCATCTCCCTGATCAGCCAGACGTTCACCCTCCACCCCGGAGACGTGATCGCCTCCGGCACGCCCGAGGGTGTGGGATATGCCCGGACGCCCCCATGGCTCCTTCAGTCAGGTGACACGGTGGAGGTCGAGATCGACAAACTTGGCACCCTGGTCACTCCTGTTGGTGAACCGATTCTTCGAGCGAGGGCGTGATGGGTACGCTTCACACGGCCGGACTCGATGACCTGCCGGGCGAGGTTCCTGTACTGATCTCCGGTGGTGGACCCAGCGGCCTGTTCCTGGCGCTCGACCTCGCCCAGCGGGGGATACGGAGCCTGGTGATCGAGCCGCGTGTTTCCATAGACGCGGACCGTCCCCGCGCCAAGACCACCAATGCCCGCACCATGACCCATCTGCGCCGGATTGGCCTGGCGTCCGCACTGCGGAGTGCAGCGCCGCTCCCAGTGGACTTCGCACAGGACGTCATTTTCTGCTCTTCCCTGACGGGCCGCGAGATCAGGCGATTCCC
Source organism: Arthrobacter sp. yr096 (assembly GCF_900108925.1). Lineage (NCBI taxonomy): Bacteria > Bacillati > Actinomycetota > Actinomycetes > Micrococcales > Micrococcaceae > Arthrobacter > Arthrobacter sp. yr096. The sequence goes on from NZ_FNYI01000003.1 coordinate 301,072, forward strand.
CAACGCCTTTCAACTGGAAACCGGCAGGTACCAGCCCCAGCCCGAGTGCGGGCAGCAGGTACCGCAGCCTGTGCTGGAGTCCGTGCTCAGGGACGCGGTGGAGGCATCCACGCACGCCACGTTGATGACGGGGCTGCGGGTGAAGTCCTCTTCGAACGTAGCGGGCGGCCAGCAGGTCACCGTGGTTGACGCCGCCGGCCAGTCCCGCACCGTTCGCAGCAGCTTCCTGGCGGGGGCCGACGGCGGTTCGTCTACCGTCCGCCGTGGCCTGGGTATCCGGCTGGAGGGTGGATCTGCAGCGTTATCCAACATCAGCATCCTGTTCCGGTCCACCGAGCTCGCCAGCACCATCACTTTGGATCCTGCTGTGCAGTACTGGGTCCTTGGCCCCGGAACGGCCGGCATGGTGGGGCGGATGAACCTGGATCAGACCTGGTGGGCCATCGTTCAAGGTGTTGACGCCAACGCTGAAGGTCTGGACCCGGTGGCCATGGTTCGGTCTTTAGTAGGTGCGGACATTGACGTTGACGTGATCGCAACAGATCCATGGACGGCCCGCATGCTCCTTGCGCCTTCCTATGGTGAAGACGGGGTGTTCCTGGTGGGCGACGCTGCCCATCAGAATCCGCCCTGGGGTGGGCACGGCTTCAATACGTGCATCGGCGACGCCGCGAATCTGGCGTGGAAGATCGCAGCTGCCCTTGAGGGGTGGGCTGGCCCGGAACTCTTGGCGAGCTATGGCCTTGAGCGGCGCCCCGTCGCCGAACGAACCATCAACGATGCCGCAGCCAACGGCAAGGCACTCGCCTACCACTTTGCCGACCCAGCACTGGAAGCCCAAGGGTCCGACGGCGACGCCGCCAGGGCCAGTGCCAAGGAAGCCCTCGGAGTGAAGCAGAGCGAATTCGACTCATTGGGCCTGGTGCTCGGCTACAGCTACGCCGGGACGCCGTTGGTTGTCCCGGATGGATCTCCAATACCGGTGGAGGATCCCATTCGTTACACTCCATCAGCCAGCCCTGGCGCCGTCCTTCCGCACGCGTGGCTGGACGACTCCACCTCGCTCTACGACGTCCTGGGGCAAGGTTTCACGCTGCTCGTTGATGCGCTATCCGTGGTGGGATCCGCCGTCGAAGATCTTTACGCACCGGTGCTGGCCGCAGCGGCCGAGCGGGGCGTTCCGGTGACCGTGACCGCCGTCGGTCCAGACCGTCGGGGAATCCCGATGTCAGAACACTGGGCCGCCGACGCCGTCCTGGTCCGCCCCGATCAGCACGTGGCATGGCGGGGTTCCTCCGCTGAAGCCGCAGCCGGCGCCCTCAGCGTGGCCGCAGGGTGGGTCCATCACAACGATTCGCACAACACCAAGGAGATTGCACATGCCGACGCCGTCATTTCGTGACTACCTCTTTGCCCCGGAAGACCCGCGCGTAGCAAAACTACGTGGCCTGGACGCGCGCTCCTACGCGGAAGCAGCCAAGGACGACTCTTTTGCCGGACCCATGATCGAGGGGTGGAAAAAGCTCTACCCGAAGCCTTTTGTGGGTGTCACCAGTGACGGAACCATCCGTGAAGGCCTGTATCCGCTGAGCCACGCTTCGCCGGGCGAGGAAGCGCCGACGTCGGACATGGTCACCGCAGCTGAAAAGTTGCTGGCCCTGCTGACCACTGATCAGCGCGAACGCCTCAGCTACGCCGTGGACGCCATCCAATGGCAAAGCTGGGCCAATCCCGAATTCATGCAGCACGACACCGGGCTGCGCCTGGACGAGGTGGATCCCGCCGTGCGGGACGCCATGCTGGCCGTTGTGGAGGCCAGCCTCAGTCCCGAGGGGTATGCGTTGGCGCGAAGCCTCATGCGGATCAACGGCTTCCTGGGTGAACTGGTGGAGTTGCCGCTGCTTATGAACGAGTTCAGCTACAACGTGGCGCTCTTTGGCACCCCCTCAGAGACGGAGCCGTGGGGCTGGCAGCTGTTCGGCCATCACGTCGCCTTGAACTGCCTGGTGGCTGGAAGTCAGCTGGTCATCTCACCGGTCTTCCTGGGGGCGGAGCCGGACGTGATCGACGACGGCCCGCACCGGGGCGTCAAGGTCTTCAAGGAGCGCATCCAGTGGGCCCGTGAGCTCATGGCCGCGCTGCCGGTGGACCTGCGCGCCGATGCCGTGGTCTTTGAACAGATGCAGGACCCCGCCATGCCTGAGGGCCGGCTGCACCCAGGAGACGAACGGCACCTTGCGGGCTGTTTCCAGGACAACCGCGTCATTCCCTACGAGGGCATCCCGGTGACGTCGATGCCCGCCGCGGCCACAGCCCTGCTGGACCGGATGGTGGAAGACTCCATTGCCTACCTCCCGGCCGGCCCACGTGCGGCACGCCTCAGGGAAATCCGGGAACTGTATTCTGAGACGTTCTTCTCATGGATCGGGGGCTGGGAAGGTGACGAGGCGTTCTACTTCCGCGTCCAGAGCCCCGTGGTGATCCTGGAACTGGACCACCACACCGGTGTCTTCCTCGACAACCATCACCCCGCACCGTTCCACATGCACACCGTGGTCCGTACCCCCAACGGCAACGACTACGGCCGGGCGCTGGTCCGGCAGGCCGCATCCCGCGTGGATTGATTTCAGGCCCGGCTATGTAACGCGGTCGGCCACACTGAAGAAGGCCCGGATCCCTGCAGGGGATCCGGGCCTTTCAGCGGTCGAACTTAGATATCAAGCGCAATACGACGCTGCGGAGGAGGACCAACCACGGTCAGGTCCATTTCCGCCTGGGCGCGGCCAAAGCCTTCCATGTCCATGTAGGGCTCGCCACCCTCGGTATAGATGTAGTCCTCAGTGGGCTTGTTGAAGTACTCGAAGAAGCCGTTGAACACCGACGGTGTCAGGAACCCCACCATTTGGGTGTTGTGGGCATCGAACGCAAACGAGTGGACGGTGCCGGCCGGGGCGTGGACAAAGTCGCCCTTGGTCAGCAGCATTTCGCGCCCGTTGGCGTACAGCCACATGCGCCCCTCCGTGCAGAGGAAGTTCTCTGTGTGCTCCGAGTGGAAGTGCAGCGGAATGTACGGTGACTTGGCGCCCTTGGTGTGCACCGCGAAGTAGTTCTCACCCGTATTCTGCGGCCGTGAGAGGTAGGAAAACATGGTCTGGTAGCTGACCAGTCGTTCGCCTTCCCCGGCACTGAGGAAGTAGGGACTAAGCGACGCCGGCAATCCTGCGTTTTGCTGCAGGCTCGGGGCCACACGCTCCACGTCAGGGAACGTGATGCCGAATTCTGCGCCCACCTCAGCGAGCTCCCGGGCGCTGGGCTGATGGCCCGGACGCACCGGAGGAACGTGGGAGTCGATGGGCGTGCCAACGCGCTCGTAGTAAGCCTCCGCCCCGCCGGGAGTCATCCAATTCAGGAAGCGCGTGTAGTGGCTGGCCATGCGGTAAGCATGCGGGGTCCCCGGAGGAATGACCACAGAGTCGCCCGGGGTCAGGATGCGGCTTTCTCCGGGCAACCAGACATGGAGGATGCCGTCAAACACGTACAGCGTTTTGTGTTCGATCGCGTGGGTTACGAAGGGAGATTCAGCTCCCATGCCTCCTGAGATGTAGGCGGCGCTGAAAATTCCGCCCGTGTCGGCAGCCCGGGCGATGACGGTGATCAGCTGTCCATTGAGCTCATACCGGGCACCTTCGCCGGAGGCCATGTAGTAGGGGACGGCTTCGCCCGGCAACGTGTTGGCCAGGGGGAGTGTTTTGTTGATTTCCTCGACGCTGAGGGACATGTGTTCCTTCTTTCCTTCGTCGGCATAAGTACCTTGTACAAGCTTTGCTCATCGACTGAGGGCCGTGGCGGGTGATTTCACTCAATGAAAACTGAGCTCAGCGGGCGAACTCTTTCTGATGTGGTGACCTGGGCCCACCACTTCGTCGTCCGATCCGGGAATCCGGAGAACGGCTTCGCTGCCATCAGGCACTGTGGCTGTGACCTCCACCCGGCCCTCAACCATGTCCCAGCGCACCGAAGCCAATCCCAGCGGTGTTTCCAGTGTGGTTTCTGCCCAGTCGAGTCCGCCACCGGGCTGCGGTGCCATCAGGATGCGGCTGTAACCGGGTTCCAGTGGGGCCAGTCCGCCGATGGTCCGGTGCATCCAGTCCACCACGGCGCCCAGCGCGTAGTGGTTGAAGCTGGTCATTTCACCGGGGTTGATGGTGCCGTCCGGAAGCATGGAATCCCAACGTTCCCAGATGGTGGTGGCTCCCATTGACACGGAATACAGCCAGGACGGGTTTTCGGTCTGGAGCAGCAAGCGGTACGCCGCGTCCAGGTTTCCTGTCTCCGTGAGTGCATCCGTGACGAACGGTGTGCCGGCAAAGCCAGTGGAGATGCGGTAACCCGATTTTTCCACCAGTTCGGCCAGCCGGTGACCGGCAAACTCGCGGTCGGCCTCGTTGAGAATTCCGAAGACGATCGCCAGGGCGTAGACGGTAGTGCAGTCGCTGGTAATCACGCTTTCGGAAACGTAGTGTTCGGTGAACGCTGCCTGCAGCTCGTGTGCCATGGTCCCGAACTCGGCCGATGCCCCCGCATCTCCCAGGACGTCAGCGGCAGCCGCCACCAAGGACGCTGTACGGAACGCACACAGTGTCGCCACCACATGCTTATCGGCCTTAGCCGCCCATGGCTGGTCCGGCGCGGCGTCAGGGTCGAGCCAGTCCCCAAATTGGAATCCCGTATCCCACAGGCCGTTGGGTGAAAGCTTGCTGCGAAGGCGCCGGGCGTGGCCGGTCATTGATTCGAATTGCTCTTCGAGCACCCGCCGATCACCGTAGGCCCGCCACAAAGCCCAGGGAACCCAGACCGCTGCGTCGCTCCACAATGCGGCAGTGTCCGGAGCGCCGAACTCGGCTGGCTGCTCGATGTACTTGAGGACGTTGGGCACCACAAACGGCACCAGGTCCTGGTCATGGCTTTGCTCCAGGGCAAGGTCACGCAGCCAGTCGCGGAGGAAGTCCCGGCTGTCGAACAGGAACGCGGCACTGGGCGCGAACGCCGAAAGGTCACCGGTCCAGCCGAGGCGCTCGTCGCGCTGCGGACAGTCCGTAGGGACGTCCACGAAGTTGCCGCGCATACCCCACACTGCGTTTTCGTGCAGGCGGTTCAGCAACGGGTTTGACGTCTGGAAGGTTCCGATCCGCTTCATGTCCGAACTGATCACGACGGCGGTCAGGCCGCCATGCTCGCGAAGGGCATCGGCGCCGCCGGGCCACCCATCAACCTCGGCGTAGCGGAAGCCGTGGAATGTGAGTGTCGGCTCGAAGGTGTCGCTTCCTCCGGAGAGGGTGAACCGGTCTGTCGCTTCTGCCGAGCGCAGCGGGCGGGTACCCAGCTCGTTCTCTTCCAGCACTTCGGCGTGGCGGACCGTTACTACCTGACCGGATGTCCCGGTCAGCGTGGCCCGTACCCAGCCCACCAGGTTCTGGCCGAAGTCCACCAAAACCTTTCCTGCCGGCGACGTCCATACCTTCACTGGTTGCAGTTCCATCTGGCGGCGGACGGGAGGTCCGATGTAAGGCTCAAGGCGGCTGAGGTCGTCGTCGAGCACTCTGGCGGCAGACCATTCGGAGGAGGCGAAGCCGGGGGACAGCCACGCGTCGTCGAAACGCCGGGCATCAATGGACTGGCCATCATAGAGATCGTTGGCGGTGGTGGCCGACGGGCCGGCCGTCCACGAGGCATCCGTTCCGACGACTTGCTCATGACCATCCGCGAAACGGATCCGGAGTTCAGCGAACCCGCCGAGTTCCTCACCGTAGTACTTGGAACCCCCCGACCACGCCAGCCGCCCCCGGTACCAGCCGTTTCCGAGCGCAAGCCCAACCACCGTCGTCGTACTGACCAGTTCGGTGACGTCGAGTTCGCTGTACCGGACACGCCATTCATAGCTGGACCAGCCCGGAGTAAGGAGGTCCTCGGACGTCCGCTGACCGTTGACCCAAGCCTCCACCACCCCCAGCGCGGACAGGAAGAGGGTGGCGGACTCCACGTCGCCGTGGCCTTCGTCCAGCTGGAACTCGCCGCGGAGCAGTGGTGCGCCGTCGAAGTCCTTGTCCGAAGCGATCATGCGGGCGTGCCAAGTGGTCATGTGTGATCTCCAGTATCGGTAGTGGGGGAGTCCGGGTCAGGCAGGTTGGTTGACGAGGTCCAGTGCCGCGCCGTTGACCTGCGCTACGCCTCCCAGCCAGTATGCGCTGGGTTTGGGAGTGCGTTCCTGGGTCTGACGGTCCACGGCGATCAGTCCGAACTTGGGGACGTAGCCGAACACCCACTCAAAGTTGTCGAAGGCTGTCCAGGCGATATAGCCGCGGACGTCAAGTCCGTCAGCCAGGCAGGAAGCCACGCCGGTCACTGCGGTGCGAAGGTAGTCCAGGCGCTGGGTGTCATCCTCGGTGGCGAGGCCATTCTCGGTGACGATGACCGGGATCTGCGCAATACGCGCAGCCTCGCGGATGGTCGCTTCCAGTCCCTCAGGGTAGATTTCCTCTCCCATTTGGTTGGTGGGAACGCCATCTTCAGCGTGGACAAGTCCATCTGCGCCGAACACCGTCCGGCCGTACGTCTGGATTCCCACAAAGTCGTCTCCCCGGGAGGCTTCAAGGAAGCGCTCGTTAACCTCGCGGCGAATGCGGTCTGCGTTGGCTTCTCCGCCGGAGGCGGCATGAATGTCCGTGTTGGCCAGGGTCCAGCCGACCATCAGGTCCGGATAGCGGGCCTTGATGGCATCGCGCCCGGCCTGGTGCGCTGCGAGCTTCACATCGAAGCCCGCCTTGGAGACGGTGAACTGGAACGGGGCCACCCGGGCCGCCTCAATGTTGAGGCGCTCTGCGGCCGCCGCCCAGATGGGCACCTCGCCGCGGCTTTCGGCAGGTCCGCCGCCGATGCCGATTTCCTTGAGCAGCCACGGAAGGTTGGGCTCATTGAGCGTGCACGCGACGCCGATGAGGTCGCCAAGGTGTTCAGTGGCGTGATCGCAGAAACGGGCGAAACGTTCAGGGGTCGCTGAATCTTCCCAGCCACCGGCGGCCAGCAGCCACAGCGGGGAGGTGAAGTGGTGGAAGGTGACCACCGGTGTTAATCCGTGCTCGTGGCAAGTTTCCAGGACGCGGCGGTAATGGTTGAGTGCTGCCGTCGAGAACTGACCTTCAACCGGCTCAATCCGTGCCCACTCCAAGGAGAAGCGGTACGTGGTAAACCCCAGGCTGGCGATGAGCGCGATGTCCTCGCGATACCGGTGATAGTGGTCAATGGCGTCACCGGAGGGTTCGGCGAAGATGGTGCCGGGCAGCTGCTCCAGCAGCCAGGTGTCGCTGTTGACGTTGTTCCCTTCCACTTGGTGTGCGGCGGTTGCGACTCCCCAGAGGAAGTCGTCGGGGAAGGACTGGGAGGTGGTCATTGTTGTTTCCTTTTCCATGCCCGCTTGCTAGCGGACACCCTTGATGAATGTGACGGTGACGCTTCCCAGGGCGCACAGCGCGGCGGCTGCGAACCAGAGGAAGCCATAGTTGTGGCCGCTGCCGATGGCGAGGATCGCGGGGGCGGCTGCGGGAACGATGATGTTGGGGATGCTGAGGGCGAGGCTGAAGACCGCCATGTCCTTACCGGTGTCCTTGGCGTCAGGGAGGACCGCGGCGCACAAGGCAAGATCCACGGTGAGGTACATGGCCTGGCCCATGGCGAACACGATCCACGCCACCACGAACTGTTCGAACGAGGTTGCCGTTGCGCCGATGACCAGGGCAGTGGCCATCAGCAACGCGGCGGCGATGACGAACGGTTTGCGGCGGCCGATCTTGTCAGAAAGCCAACCCGATACGGTGAAGAAGAGGATGCTGACAGGTGCCGAGATGAGGGTCAGCAGACCCGCGCTCTTCCCGGCCTCGGCAATCGGCATACCCAGCCCGTCCATGAGGAAGAAGATGAAGTAGGCGAACAGGGCCGTCATGGCAATGCCTGCCAGGAATCGTGAGGCCCATGCCCAGGCGAAGTTGGGGTGTTTTCGGGGGTCAACCAGGAACGTTTTCGCCAAGCCCTTGAGGTCCAGGGGCGGGAGTTCGGCGCGTGTCTTTGCGGGGTCCTTGTACATCACCAGGAGCGGGATGCTGCAGATGAGTGCCAGCAGGACCGGGACGCACATCATGAGCAGCGGGGCGTCCACCAGCCACGCGGCGATGTACGAACCAGCGGACATTGCCAGTGCACCGGCCATGCCCATGGCTCCCATGACACGCGCCCTCTTGTTGTCCGGCAGCGCCTCGATGGGAATGACCGCGTAAGCGTTGAACGCAGCCTGGGCAGACACCAGTGCTACCACGTACGCCGCGACAATCACGGGTGTGGAGGGCACTGTGCCAATGACGGCAGCGGCAAGCAGTGCAGGGACCAGCCCGCCGATGATCCACGGGCGACGCCGGCCGAAGCGGCCTGCCGTGCGGTCGGACAGGGCGCCAGTCAGCGGGATGGTGACGAGCAAGAGCAGTGAACTGATGGAGACCGCCATGCCGTAGCTCGTCTCCTTGGCGGCCGGATCAACTGCGGCCAGGCGCAGCGAGAGAGCCGTACCCAGAGTCAGGCTCATGATGTACATGCCCAAAGCGGCGATGAGTACAAGGGCCATGGTCTTTTTGGTGGACGGCTGCTGCGGTGCCGCACCTGAAGGCACTGCGCTCGACGGCGGTGTAGCGGCTTCCGTGCCGGCGCCGGCGTCCAGTGTTGCTCGCCCGGCAGGTTCCAAGACCTGTGCCTGCGTTGTTGGGTCACCCATGGGAATCCTCCTTTGGACCAGAGCCACCGTTGGCTCTTAATGACAGGTGATGCGGGCCGTGGTGAAGTCCCTGCCCTTGATGTCTCCTGCAAAGGTATCCATACTTTGACCACTTTGGAATACTTTCGTCAAAATTTCTTTACCAAAGTGGAAAAGAAACTTGATAGCCTCGTCCGAAGGAGGTCTCACATGGATCAGGAAACCAGCACTCAGCCCAGTCGCACACCGGGCCGGACGGGCAAGCGTGCTCCCTACGCGAACGGGGCAAAAAGGCGGGCTGAGCTGGTGGAAGCTGCTTTTCAGGTGTTCGCCGAAAAGGGGTACCTCGGCCTGTCCATCCGGCAGATTGCCGAAGCCGTAGGAACCAGTCACACCGCTCTCCTCCATCACTTCGGGAGCAAGGAAGCGCTGCTCGAGGCCGTGTTGGTCTTGCGCGAAGAGCGGGAAGGGCCATGGCGCACCGAACTCATCAGCGAACGCGGCCTCCTGGAAACCGTGCCCGCAGTCATGCGGCACAATGCCGGGATCCGTGGCGTGATCCACCTCGACGCAACGCTGCGCGCGGAAGCCATCAGCCCCGATCACCCCGCCCATGCCTTCCAGCTCCGGCGGAACCAGGACTTCGTGGCCTCGGTGGAGGCCGAACTCGAACGTGAACTTGCGGCGGGCCGGCTGCGCGAAGGCCTCTCGCCACGCGTTGTAGCCCGCCAGATCACCGCGCTGGTGGATGGAATCCAATTGAGCTGGCTCTATGACGAATCGGTGGACATGGCCGAACATCTCCAAGGCTTCATGGATCTGATAAAAAACCACTGACAGCGGGTCCACCTTCCGTAGCGCGGGCCTCTACCCAGGAGGACAATGCGGTTCATGGCAGATCAAATTGGCAATGAAAACGTGGTCAAGCGGCTGATCGACTGCATCAACGAGCGCCGTATTGACGTCATGGATGAGCTGTTCCATGATGACGCGGTGATGCACTGGCCGCAGTCCGGGGAAGTTGTGCGCGGCGCTGGGAATCGCCGGGGTATTTACAACGCTTTTCCGCAGTTGCCCACTATCACGCCCCACCGACTGCTCAGCGGCGGGGATCTTGTGGTGGCAGAGGCGCTGCTGGACTACGACGGCCCTCAGTACCAGACGGTTTTCATCTTCGAGTTCCGGGACGGCAGGATTGCCAAGGAGACGGCGTACTGGAGCGAATCCTTCCAAGCTCCGGAGTGGCGCGCCGAGTGGGTGGAGATCAGCGGCAGCTAGTCCCGTTCGACTGCGGCTATCGCGCTGATTTCCACCAGCGCGCCCGGCACCCCCAGCCCTGCCACGAAGGCGGCGGTCACCAGGGGTGGCTCCTCGGATGCCAGCTTGGAGGCAATCGCCCCGTATCCGGCAGCGAGGTCGGCGCCCTGGACGAAGAGCACATTCCACTGGACCACATCGCCTAATGCGGCACCTGCGGCTTCCAGCGCGGTCTTCGCGTTGTCGAGTGCCCGGGCAGATTGGGCGGCCGCGTCGCCCTCGCCCACCAGTACCCCGCTGGCATCGACAGCGTTTTGGCCGCCAACGTAGATGGTAGTGGCGCCGGGCGGGACAACGGCGACATGACTGAAAGCAGGGCTGGAAACCAGCCCTTTCGGGCGGATGCGCTGTATGGGTGCCATGACTGTATGGTCCCACTGACCTGCCGCTGCCAACAGGGGAGCCGGCTACTCGGCCGAGGGCCGGCGTCGTTGTTGTTTGGTTACCGATCTGTGTTCCTTCGCCACCCGGTGGCGCCGGGCGGAGCCCCGGGTCGGCTTGGACGGGCGGCGGACACTTTCCGGGACCAGTGCATGGGTGATGAGCTTGGCCAGCTTGGCCAAGGCAAGCTCCCGATTACGTAGTTGGGACCTCTCCTCCGAGGCTGTGACTGTGATGACTCCGGCCACGAGTTTTGGTCCCAGGCGCCTCAGCAGCAGCAACCGCTGTTCCTCCGTCACTGCGGAAGAATCGGCGACATTCCACAACAACTCTGCGCGGCTGTCCGTGGTGTTGACGTGCTGTCCGCCCGGACCCGACGAGCGCGAAAACCGCCAGCCAAGTTCCGACGCAGGAATCGTCAGCGAAGGCGGGATTTCAAGGTCCATGGAACAAGCCTTGCACGTGCCTGACCCACGGTGGAGCACCCCGGCGCCGACATTCTCAGACACGTTTTTATGAATTAGGTAAGGCTAAGCTAATCTTTCATTTTGTGATTGAACTGAACGAACTCTCCGGGCTTGAAGCCACCGACCTCGTCCTCCGCTATGGGGACAAGGACGTGGTGCACGGTGCCGGGCTTAGCCTCGAACCGGGCCGCATCGTAGCCCTGGTGGGTCCGAATGGCAGCGGCAAGTCCACACTGTTGCGGGCTCTGGCCCGGCTGCACGAGGCAACCTCCGGTACCGTGACCGTCCGCCCTGCAGACGGCGAAGCAAGCGATGCCCTCATGATGAAGCGAAGCGACTTTGCGCGTCACGTGACTTTGCTCTCGCAGAGCCGGCCAGTACCTCATGGCCTGAGCGTTCGTGACGTGGTCGAGTTCGGCCGCCATCCTTACCGTGGACGGTGGCGGGCTGCCGATCCCGAGGGTCCTGCCGCCGTCGATCGCGCCATGGAGCTGACGGGCGTTGCTGAGTTGGGAAGCCGCGGCGTTCACGAACTGTCGGGCGGCCAACTGCAACGCGTGTGGTTGGCAAGCTGCCTCGCCCAAGACACTTCGGTGCTCCTGCTCGACGAGCCAACCAACCACCTGGATCTGCGCTACAAGGTGGAGATCTTTGATCTTGTGCACGATCTCGCGCGTGTTCACGGTGTGGCCATCGGCGTTGTACTGCACGACCTCGATGAGGCAGCCGCTCTGGCCGATCACGTGGTGGTCCTGTCCGCAGGCCGTATCGCTGCCGCAGGGCCAGCGCACGAGGCCCTCGATGCTGAGCTCCTGACTGAGGTTTACTCAATCCCCATCGTCACCCACACCGACCCCCTGACCGGCAGGCTGCGCACCCGCGCCGTCGGACGGCACAGCAATAACCAGTAACCACAGCATCACCCCAACGAGTCAACCCTCACATATGAAAGGGACCCCTGTGTCCATGAAGATCCACAAGGCCCTGGCTGCAACTGCCGCCCTGGCAATCCTGCTCACCGGTTGCGGCACCACCGAAGGCCCGGCAAGCTCGGCATCGAATACTGCCGCTGCCGGAGAACCCGTCACGGTGACTGATGCCCGCGGCACCGAAGTCAAACTCGACGCGCCCGCCAAACGCGTGATCGGCACCGAATGGAACGTGGTGGAAAACCTGACCACACTGGGCGTCATGCCGGTGGGCGTCGCGGACGTCAAGGGCTACAACGCCTGGGTTACGGCCGGCAAGCTGGACAGCACCCCAACGGACATCGGAACCCGCAACGAGCCCAGCTTCGACACCATCGCGTCGCTGGATCCTGACCTCATCGTCGCCACCACCGACCTCGCCGAACCCGTCATCAAGCAGCTCGAAGAATTGGCTCCGGTGGTTGTGGTGAAGTCCGCAGACGGCAGCCGCCAGATCGCGCAGGCCGAGGACAACCTCAAGCTGGTCGCCAAGGCAACCGGTACAGAGAAGAAAGCCGACGAAGCCATCGCGGCCTTTGATGCCGCTGTCGCCAAGGGCAAGGCAGATCTCGAGAAAGCGGGCCTGGGTGGATCCCGCGTAGCGTTCGCCGACGGCTGGGTGGCGGATGGCAAGGTTTCCGTCCGTCCGTTCACCAAGGGTTCCCTGCTGGCGGATATCAACACCGAGCTGGGGCTCGTCAACCCTTGGACGGTTGAAGGTGACCCCGCGTATGGCCTGGGTTCCACCGACGTCGAAGGCCTCACCGCAATCAACGCTGACCACTTCGTCTACATCACCAACAGTGCCGATGGCGATTTCACCGAGCAGCTGACTGACAACGCCGTGTGGAAGTCGCTTCCGTTCGTCGCCTCGGGCAAGGTTCACCGCCTCGCCGACGGCATCTGGATGTTCGGTGGACCTGCTTCGATGACGCAGTACGTCGACGCAATCGTCGCGTCGCTGACCAAGTAGTCCCACCCGCATGACCGACACTGTGAAGAGGCCCGCCATGACCGTACCCACGGCCGTGGCGGGTGCTCCCGTACCAGCCGCGCCATCCGGACGAGACGGCCGCTTTCGTTCCGGTCCAGCCCTGGTGGCTGGCGTTGGAGTAGTTATTCTGGCCCTGTTTTCCATGATTCACCTGACTCAAGGAACGGCCGACGTCGGCCCTTTCCAGTTGTTGGGGCTTCTCACCGGAGACGGAACAGACCAGGAAACCGCAGTGTTGCTTGCTTCGCGGGTGCCGCGCCTTTTCGCCGGCCTGTTGGTCGGTATCGCGTTGGGGGTGGCCGGGGCAGCTTTGCAGTCGGCCACCCGCAACGTCCTTGCTTCCCCTGACACGCTCGCTGTCAACGCCGGCGCACACTTCGCGATTGTTGCTGTGGCCGCGTTCGGCCTGACTCTTCCGGCCCTCTTGTCCGGTGGCATCGCCTTCATCGGCGGCCTCGCCGCGGCAGTGCTGGTACTTGCCTTGTCCGGCGGTGGTGCGAACGGAAATGGCGGCCCGATCCGTTTGGTGCTGGCCGGTACGGCACTTGCCCTGGGCTTGCATTCGGCCACCAGCGCATTCCTTCTTTTGTTCAGCCAGGAGACCACTGGCCTTTACGCCTGGGGCCAAGGCAGCCTCGCGCAGTCACGCACCGATGAGCTGATCCAGTTCACGCCTGTGGTCCTTCTGGCCATAACCGGTCTGTTCCTCCTTGCCCGACGGATGGATCTTTTGGGTCTGGGCGATGATGCCTCAAGGCTGGCCGGTGCGGATCCGCGCCTGGCCCGGGTGGGCGCCGTCGTGCTTGCAGTAGTTCTGTCCGCTGCTGCTGTGACCATCGCCGGTCCGATCGGTTTTGTGGGCCTGTGCGCGCCTGCCATCGTGCGGTTGCTGGCCTCGCGACTTGGAGGACTGGGACGACACAGGGCGCTGCTGCCCATCTCCGGCTTGGCCGGTGCGGTGGTTGTCATCGGAGCGGACGTCCTGGTTCGTGGACTCTTCGGCGCTCAGGCAGGTGTTGAAGTGCCCACCGGCGCCGTTACAACAGTCTTCGGTGCCGTATTCCTTGTCATCCTGGCCATGCGGATGTCCGACGCCGGGTTGAGTGTTGCCGGTGACGCCTTGGCAAAGCTTCGATCCCGCAGGTTCTTCCTTGGCGTGTTGATCGGGCTCTTGGTTTTGCTCACCGGTTTGCTGGTGGCCGGCGCACTGCTGGGCGACGCGAAGCTACTCCTGGGGGACCTGGTCAATTGGCTCACCGGTCAGTCAGGAAACCGCGTCAGCGCTGTACTGGGAACCCGGATGCCGCGTGTCCTTGCCGCTGTACTCGCCGGAGCTGCGCTGGCTCTGGCCGGCGCCTTGATTCAAGCGGTGTCCCGCAATTCCCTGGCCGAGCCCGGAATTCTTGGCGTCTCCGGCGGTGGCGGCCTCGCAGCAATCATCGTCATCACCACTGTCCCCACTGCAGGTGCCTGGGTGGTTACCGGCTCCGCGCTCGGGGGAGCGGCACTGTCCGCGATGCTGGTCTTCGGGCTGGCTTTCCGGGGCGGGCTTCAACAAAACAAGCTGGTCTTGATCGGCATTGGCATTTCCGCAGGGCTGGCAGCCGCCATCACTGTTCTCCTGGTGACCACTGACCCGTTCAACCAGACGAAGGCACTGACATGGCTGTCTGGTTCTACCTACGGCCGTAACTTTGCCTCAGTTCTGCCCCCGCTGCTGGCCCTGGTGCTTGCCCTGCCCGTTCTCGCGGGCATGCGCCGTGATCTGGACCTGATAGCGGTTGATGACGACTCTCCCCGCGTGCTGGGAATCGGTTTGTCCGGGTCCCGGTTGCTCCTCCTTTCCGTGGCGGTTCTTTTGACTGCCGGCGCCGTCTCTTCGGTAGGCGTTATTGCCTTCGTTGGGCTTGTGGCACCCCATGCGGCCCGGACACTGGTGGGCGCCCGGCACGCACGGGTCCTCCCGGTTGCAGCGCTTATTGGCGCCTGCACGGTGTTGTTCGCGGACGTGATCGGCAGAACGGTCATCGCCCCGGCGCAGATCCCCGCGGGCATCATGACGGCGCTGGTGGGTGCACCGTACTTCGTCTACCTGCTGTGGCGTTCCAGGGCGGACAGGACCGTCTGACCACTCTTGATGGACCGGATGCAGCCGGTTCATCAGTTGCGCTTAGGATCAACTCATGGCCGGTTCCCTGGATGTCCTTGGCCCCATCCTGGAAATGATGACGTGGGTGGGGTTCGTCCCCGGCGTGCCCCTCTTGATCATCGCGTGGGTTATCGCCAGACGCCGGTGCCAATGGGTCACCGCCCAAGGGGAGCAGTTTGCCGCCGGGGGCTTCCTGGGCCTGCAATGGGTGGACCAAGCCAACGAGGAACAAAAGGTCCTGTTGGACGTTGCGGCCAAGGACGGCAGTATCGCTTCGTCTGCTGTGCTGGTCCATTATGACGTTTGCCACCCCTCGCGATGTTCCCTCCAGCCGCCACGCCACGACCACACCATTCTGATTCTGGGCTGGATACTCACTGGCGTCGGGATCGTGAGTACCCTGGGCGGCTTCGTCCTTCTCCTCCTCTAGCGTGGACCTCTTGAACGCCCGATCCCTCCGGGGCTAGCATTTCCGCGCACGGTCAACGCGCATTGCTCAATTGAGGAGACTGCTATGAGTGAGACGACCGCAACCCTGATGGTGGACCTGATCATTTCCCTTGACGGCTACGCCTCAGCCGAAGGTTGGCCCGGCTGGTGGGGACTGGAGGGGCCGGAGTACCTGGCCTGGCTCGAGGAAGAAGGAAAGCAGGATTTCACCACCCTCATGGGCGCCAATACCTATCGGGTGATGGCCGGCATGTCCCAGGAAGCCTCGGAAGACAGCTCCGGGTTTTCGGAGGAAGAGGGTGCGAGTTTGACGGGCTTGGCGGCCATGCCCAAGATCATTTTCTCCTCCACACTCACCGAACCCCTGGCGTGGCCCAACTCCGAGTTGATATCGGGGGACGCTGTGGAGGCCGTGCGGGAACTGAAGCGGACGCGGCAGGGCACGTTCAGCACACTCGGCAGCCTGAGCCTTTGCCGTTCGCTGCTCAAGGCCGGCCTCGTGGACAGGTACCGCTTGGTTGTCTTTCCCGTGATCACCGGGAAGACAGGCCGGGAGCGGATCTATGACGGGTATCCGGACGTAGCCCTGGACATGATCCAGAGCCGGACGTTTGACGGTCGTCTCCAGTTGCTGGAGTATGTTCCCCGCGTTATCGATGCACCCCTGAGCCGGGATTAGCGGGACAGTCCAGTCCGCGCGTTCACCTGGGCAAGGAGAGGTTCCAGGCAGCTGGGGTAATGGGCCACGGTCTCTTCACCGGGCACGTGGTTCCAAGGCAAGCTAGTAAATAAGGAGACTTACTAATAGGCTGTCGAGCGGGGATTGACCCCGTAGCGGACGAAAGGGGCCCGTAATGGCCGAAGATCAGGGCATCAAGAAGGTCACGGACATCATCAACGACTCCAGAATTGGCATGCTGACCACCATCAACGCCGAAGGCGCGCTTGTCAGCAGGCCCCTCGCTGTCCAGGAAGTTCAGGAGGATGGCGATCTGTGGTTCTTCACCGGGCTCGGCACATCCCAGGTGGCGCACCTGCGTGCCGATTCCAGGGTCAATGTTTCGTTCGGCAAAAGCACGGAATGGGTTTCCGTTGCAGGAACTGCGTACGTGGTGACCGACCGCGCCACGATCCGCGGGATGTGGAACCAGGTAGTGGAGGCCTGGTATCCGGACGGTCCCGAAACGCCTGACGTATGCCTGATCCGGGTCGACTCCGAGTCTGCGGAGTATTGGACCAGTCCGGGGGGCACCATGGCAACCGTGTTCCAGTGGGTCAAGTCCAAGGTCACCGACTCCCGGATGAGCGTCGGTGAAAGTGGCACAGTGGAACTGTGACCCTTACCCGGCGTCCGGCACCAATGGTTGACGTGGCCCGTTTCCGGGCCCTTCTGGAGGAGGAGCGCGAGCGGAAACTCGCCCTCCTTGCGGCTTTGGGGAGTGACATCAGCTCGGTGACTGCCGCGCGGGTGGACTCCAATGTGGATGATGAGCATGACCCGGAAGGCAGTACCATCGCCTTTGAGTTGTCGCAGGCCTCGGCGCTTCTGACCCAAAGCGAAGCGGGACTGGAACAGATCGAGGCGGCGTTGGGCCGCCTGTCAGCGGGAAGGTACGGTTACTGTGCCGTGTGCGGCCTTGCCATCCCGGAGGGGCGGCTTGAGGCCCGGCCATGGACGCCCTTCTGCGTGGCCCACGCCGCCGGCAGGGCTTGATTCAGCCGGACATTCCTGGGGATACGGGAACGAACTCTATGCCCTGCTGAACTTTCTTCTGCGGGCCACGGGAGAATCCCTTCGCATCCAGGTTGTTGCCCGCGCGGTAGGCCGCAAGGGCTTGGTCGTAGATTTCGTTGAGACGGCGCCCTGTGAAGACTTCCTGGGTGCCATCGGCAAAGCTGACGGCAACTGCGGCGGTTGCCGGGAAATGCCTGTTCATGCGGATAAATCCTTGGGAGTCTTGCTGCAGGGAGATCATGGTGGGTCTGCGCTTTCACTGGGGGTGTGACCAGTCTGGCCTGCGCGGCTTCTTTCGATGGCAGTTAGTTGCAAGATCAAGTAATTCGATGTCGTACAACTTGAAGCTTCGACTAGTCGGCAAGGGTCCCACTGGGGTTTGGGTTAACGGCTCTTTTCCTTAAGCGGCCGCTTACTGACTGAACATACCGTTCATTTACAAAAGTCGAAGGCAGGGCCACAATAGCCGGCATGTCCATCCTCACAGTGCCTTCCGAAGGCGAAGCTACCGGCCTGACCGCTGAAATCTACGCTGCAGACGTCAAATCCATGGGGTACGTTCCCAGCCACACCAAGGCAATGAGCCTGAATCCAGAGGCACATGTGGTGTGGGAATCCCTGACACAGGCCATCAGTTCATCGATGGGCCTGCGCCGCTACGAGTTGGTGACCCTCGCCGCTGCCCAAGCCATCGGGTCATCCCACTGCAGGCTGGCCCATGGGAAGAAGACACTCACCATCATCAATGAGGAACAACTGATCGCGATTGCCCGCGACTTTCACCACGCCAGTCTCCCGCCGGAGGAAGTGGCCATGATGGATTACGCGGTGAAGCTGAGTACCGATGCGGCCTCCATGAACGACGACGACTCCCGGCAGTTGCGTGAAGCTGGGTTCAGTGACCGGGAGATAGCGGACATCACCCTGGCTGCCGCTGCCAGGAACTACTTCAGCAGGGCGCTGCTGGCGTTGGCGGTTGAGCTCGACGTTCCGCCGGGGGTGAGTCCGGAACTCCAGGACGCCCTCTTGTCAGCCCCACCCCAGGCGGGTGGGTGAGCCGTCGTCGGGCAGTCACGCGGCTAGGCGGGCGACGGTGACGTGCTGGACCGGTCCGCAGTGGGGTGCTGCTTCCGGCTGGCCAGCAGGAATGGCACGGCGATGAGTTCGATGACACCTGCCAAGGCCAGCGAGGTTGGATACCCGTAGAGGTCTGCGCTCCGGCCCAGGAGCGGCTGGACCACCACACCACCGCTGGAGCCCATGAGGGAATCGAAGCTGAGGACCGTTGCCCGCTGCTTGGACGGAATCATGTCGTTGACGTAGGCCTGCCGGATGGGAGTAGCCGCTGAGCCCACCACAGCCCAGAGGGCCAGCAACACCAGGGCCACCCAAAAGATCCGGGTAAAGCCGAGAACCAGGAGAATCAAGGCTCCCACGACGCCACTTAGAATCAGCACTGACGTACGTTTGTGGAACAGCTCCCGTGCATGGGGCGCCAGCCAGCCGCCCAGGACCTGTGAACCTGCCACAATCGCCGCAGCCAAGCCTGCCACGGAGTAGGCCTTGGGGTCGCCGAAGAGATCCAGCAGGTACGGCTGCAGGGCATAAAAGACATAGATCCCGACGCCGGCACTGAAGGGGGCGGCGAGCATGACGTACCGGACGGGCGGGTTTTTCAAACCATTGTCGATTGACGCCGTGAGGACGGCCCGGGCGGCCCTCAGGGGGTGCGTTGAACGCTCCGGTGAGAAGCCGACGTCGTGCATTAATCCAAAGGCGACCGCAAACATGGCCACCAGCACCGCGACTCGCAGGAGGAACGGCACGCCCAGGTTGGTGGCTTGGGCAATGACGCCACCGGCAACGGACCCCAACAGCATCGCGACGCCCTGCACCATCTGCCCCCGCCCGAGAACAACCTCCAGGCCGCCCTCATATCCGGAGTAGCGCAAAGCATCCACCAGCCATGCCTCCACTGCACCGGAGAAGAAGGTGAAGCCGAGGCCTAGCAACACTGAGACCACCGCCCACATCCAGAAGGGCGCGGAGATCTGCCACAACACGAAGTACAGGTAGGTGGAAGCCGCCAACGTCACAGTGCCAAGCAGGAACGAAACCCGCCGGCCCCAGCCATCGGCGATCACGCCGGTGGGTACCTCGAAAAGAACCATGCCGGCCGTAAAAAAAGCGTTGGCCGCGAAGGCCTCGAGGTTGCTCAGCCCTGCGTCCAGCAGGAAGAGCGTATTGATGCCCCAGATGAAGGATGCCGCAATGGTATTGCCCAGCGTCAGGGTGAGGTAGACGCGTTGGATTTTTCGGGCGGCGTCGTTGAGGGTGTCGTCGCCCCCGCCGCTGCGAGGATGGACCACAGTTCATTGTCGTCCTGTTTGGCTGGGTATTCCATGGGTAGCGGCTTCCGGGAGGGATGGCCCCTGCCGTGCGGCTGCCATGAAGCCGGCGGGGGCCAACCCGGTGGGGGATCCAGCTAGTGCCAGAGGCCCAAAGCAAACTCCGCTATGACGGTTGAAAGCAGGAAGGACGCGGTGATGGCTACAAGACCCACAGGAATGATCTTCCAGCCGATATTCCGCAGCAACGGAATGTCCTTGCCCAGCGAGAGCCCGGCCAGGGTCAGCATCACGGTGGCAATTGACAGGAAGTCCACCGTCTTGACGGCCTCGTTCAGGACCCCGGATCCGAAGAACCACGGGCTCGAAACGTACGCACCGATGGTGGTGATGAAAACAATGGCGGAGATCTTCCGGGTGATCCTGGCGAGGAACAGACTCACCAGGACCAGCGCCAACATAATGCCGTACCCGGCAAGAATGGACAGGCTCAAGCCCTTTGCAGCCACCGCCGCCGTGCCAACACCCAACACCGTCAGAACGGACAAGGAAAGCCAGAGCGGCAGCTTCATGGCCGCAGAGGACTTTGCCACTTCTTCACGGAAACGGCGGTTCTCTTCGGCCTGAACCTCATCCTGCTCCAGTTCAACGGCTGTGCGGGCCTGGGGAGCCGTACCGGCAGCGACCTTCTGCGACTCCTTGTTGCGGGTAAGTACCTTGTAGAACTTGTCAGCCACAGGCAGTGCGATGTAAATGCCCACGTAGACGCCCAGGATGGTGGTGATCAGGTTGGAGACGGCAGCCATGCCCAGAATGGCTTCCTGATCTCCCGGGTAGGCAGCAATGATGCTCGCCGCTGAGGCAGCCATCATGGAGCCCGAGCCAACGCCGGCTCCCATCGCGAGGGCCAGTGGATCGAAGATCTTCCAGTTGGCAACCAAAGAAGTCAGCAGCGTAATGAAGATCGCGCCGAAAAGGGTGCCAAAAACGTACATGGCCAGAACGCCCCGGTACTGGTCGGAATCCGGACCGTACTTCTCGGAGACCATGGCGAACGACGGCTCGCGGTCAAGGGAGAACGTTGCGCCCACCGTCGCCTTGCCCATGCGCAGGAGCACAGCGAGCGGAAGCGCCAGCACAATGGTTCCCAGGAGGTGGCCCACTTCCTGCAGGAGAAGAGCCGGGCCGGCTTTGATGAGGCTCGGCAGGCTCGGCCCAATGTTGAAGGCGAGCCTGGCCACCAGGAGCAGAACGGCGACGCCAACAAGGGCAGCCGCCACCCGCTGCAGATCCAGGCCAAGCGGCTTGAATTTCTGGATTGAGACCAACAAGCCCAGAATTAGCCCCCACACCATGGGGAAGATGATGATCGCACCAATGCCAAGATCAATCTTGGCCTGGCCGATGAACTGGACCGCAAGGGCAATGACAAACGCCAGCGCGGCAATGGGAAGTGTCAGCCGTGTGCCGGCCTTATCCGTCCGCGCGGTTTCGGTGCTGGTGCTCATGATGATGCTTCCTGAATCAGGGCTTCGCGGCGGTAAGCCGCCTTGACGAAGCGTTCTCTCTGTTGGGGATTTATTGCAGCACCCGCCACTGTCCAGGCCAGCGCAGTGGCTGCCTCGAACATCACGGCGTATGCCTCAGGGGTGTTCGCAAGGGCCGCAAAGCCATGCGAGTGGATGGGTACGTTTGCACCCGGGATGCTGAGCCACGGATGCAGCGACGGGATCACCTGGGAGATGTTCCCCATATCCGTGGAACCGCCACCCATGCCCGCTGCCGGAGACGTGTCTTTACCGAACGCGTCCATGGCTTCAGTCCAGTGGGCGGCAAGTTCTCCGTCCTGGACCAACGGCTCATAGAGCGGCTCCGCAGCGGTGATGTCCAGTGTGGTTCCGGTGGCCAGGGCAGCTCCTTCAAAACACCGCTTCACCCGCTCAACCAAGGCCTCGTATTCCGGGAGCGTGAACGCGCGGCACTCAAACGGAACCACCGCGTGATCCGGAATGATGTTGGTGACGTGGCCGGCCTCCGCCACGTAGCAGGCCACCCGGTGATCTCCGGGAATTTGCTGACGGAGCAAACCAATGGCCACTTGGCTGAGCACGGCAGCGTCCCCGGCATTGACACCCATATGCGGGGCAGCGGCAGCATGGGCGGCCTTACCGGTAAACACCGCCTCATAGCGGCCCACAGCCTGCGCCGTGGTCCCCGCCGGGTTGTAGGTCACGCCGTCCTGGACGGGATGGACCATCAAAGCCAGCCCGACGCCGTCAAAGGCGCCCCGCTCAAGCATCAGCACCTTGCCTCCGCCATGCTCCTCCGCCGGGGTGCCGATCGCCTTCAACGTAATACCGAGCTCGTCCACATGGGGAAGGAGCGCCAAGGCCGCCGCCACGGAAGCGCCCGCGATGAGGTTGTGTCCGCAGGCATGGCCCACCGAGGGCAGGGCATCGTATTCCACGCACAAGGCAACAACCAGATCACCTGTTCCGGCGCTCGCCGTAAACGCAGTGGGCAAATCTGCTGTTCCCTGCGTGACATGGAATCCACCTTCTGACAACAGCGAGGTAATGGCCTCAGCCGCACGTACTTCCTCGAAGGAGATTTCCGGGTTTGCATGCAGATCCTCCGACAACGCCTGCACGCGAGGTTTCCACGTGGCGACTCCACCGGCCAGCGCTTGGCGAAGACCTTCATCCGAGGAGGTTGATGTGACGATTTCCATGGGTTCCTCCTGTTAGTAGGACAGTGACTTAGTAGGACAGTGACGGGAAGGGGGAGCCGGCCGCTCGCGTGGGCACCCAGACAGCCTTCGTCTGTGTGTACTCGTCAAGCACTCCCGGCCCGGACGAACGGCCATGCCCGGAATCGCCGAAACCGCCGAAAGGAACAGCAACGTGGATGGTCTTGTAGGAGTTGATCCAGAACGTCCCGGCCTTAACCTCACGGGCGATGTGGTGCGCGCGGGAAATATCTGACGTCCACACTGCGCCGGCCAAGCCGAAGGTGGTGTTGTTGGCCCGTGCGATGGCCTCAGCTTCGGTGTCAAAGGCGTCGGCACCCACCACAGGACCAAAGACTTCGGTGGTCTCCAAGCGGTTTGCGGGGGTCACGCCATCCAAGAGCGTCGGCATGACCCAGTGGCCGCCGGCCAAAGGGGAGCCGGCCAACGACTCGGGCAACATCGCCCCCGTGAGACGGCGGCCGCCGTCGTGCATTCCTGCTTCAATCAGCGAGGTGACCGTAGCGAATTGAGGGGCCGTAATGATCGGGCCCACCTCTGTTGCCGCGTCCAACGGATCTCCGACCCGGAGGCGGGCAGCACGTTCGGCCACCATTTCCACGAACCGGGCATGTACGCTGCGCTCCACGAGGAGGCGCGAACCGGCCACGCAGGACTGGCCCGCACCGGAGAAGATCGCCGATACGGCGCCGTCGGCCGCGCGTTCCAGGTCGGCATCGGCGAAGACAATGTTGGCGCTCTTGCCGCCAAGTTCCAACAGCGCCGGGATGCCCGATTCAGCAGCAGCCACGGCCACCCGGCGACCAGTAGGGACGGACCCGATGAAGCTGATCTTCCCAACCCGTCGATCCGCGGTGAGCTTGGCCCCAACGGTCTGTCCCAAGCCGGTGGCCACGTTGAAGACGCCGTCCGGGAGGCCGGCCTGGTGTGCCAGCTGGGCCAGCCGGACCGTAGTGGCGGGAGTGAATTCGCTGGGCTTGATGATGACGGCGTTGCCGGCTGCCAGCGGTGCGGCGGAGTTCCAGCCCGCAGTGAAGAGCGGGGCGTTCCACGGCGTTATGGCCACCACGACGCCCCACGGCAGGCGCTCGGTGTAGGTGTGCCACGGTCCTGGCACGGGGATGGTCTGACCGGTCAGCTTGTCTGCCCATCCGGCGTAATACCCGAACATTTCGGCCACTTTGGATGCTTCAACGCGGGCGTCACGAATGGGCTTTCCGGTGGTGGCGGATTCAAGGATCGCCAGTTCTTCGCTGTGGGCTTCCACCACCGTGCTGACGTTGCGGAGGATGGCAGCGCGTTCGAATCCGTTCAAGGCGCCCCATGTTGCAGCGCCACGGACGGAACTCTCCAGGATGGCATTGGCACCGTCGGCGCCCGGATCGGCATACGTAGCGAAGGCTTCGCCGGTGGGTGCCGAGGTAAGGGTGATGGAGTGGCCCGATCCCGGGACAACCGCGCCGTCCAGGTAAGCGCCCAGTCCTGCCGGGAAGGCAGCGTCCAGGACGTCGCGGGCCGTGGCCGTGGAAGTAGCTGCGGGGGCAATGGTGATGCTCAAAGTAGTGTCCTTCAAGTGCTGGGGCGGCTGGCTACGCTGCGTGGGTGGTGTTGGGGGCGCCGGCGGGAGTTACTGCGGGCGCTACGGTTCGGGCGATCTCGGTGAAATCGGCCGCCGGGCCAAGGGCTGCCAGAGCTTCCTGCCACTGGCCGGCCGCCGCCGCAAGAAGCTCTGGTCGCTCGCCGATCTGCCGGGCCACCTCAATGGCCAGTGCGGCGTCCCGAGCCATCAGACCGAGGGAAAAGCCGGAATCGTGCGTGCCGGACAACACCCAGTTGGGGTACATGGCCGCCGAGACTTTACTTCCACCGGATGCGTCGCTGATGCTCCTGGCTGCCACCGCCGGGTCAATGCCGTAGGCCTTCGCTACGCCGAGGGCTTCGCCAACAGAAACAAGGTTTGCTGCGGCAAGGACGTTGTTCAGCAGCTTGACCACGTTGCCGCTTCCAGGTCCGCCAATGTGGGCGTACTTGCCACCGGTGAGTGCTTCAAGGATGGGCTGCGCGGCCTTCAGGGCAGGATCCGTTGCACCCACAAAGGCGCTCAGGCTGCCGGTTGCGGCTCCATCACGCCCGCCGGAAACGGGGGCATCCACAAACGCAGCTCCGCTGGATTCCGCCAGAGTGTCCATCGCTGTACTGGTGCCCGGTTCGGACGTGGTGGTGTCAATGATTGCGATGGTCCCGGGTGCCGAGAGCAGCACCGGAACCGTGGCCTCGACAATGGTGGCTGACGGCAGCGACAGCACTGCGTAGGGCGTGCCGGCAAGATCCTGGAGTTCGGCCGTGGTGGACACTCCAATCCCCGCAGCTGCAGTACGCGCGGCCTCCGAGGGATCAAAGCCAATGACATTCCAGCCCGCGTTGTGCAGGGTGGAGGCCATCGCGCCTCCCATGGATCCAAGGCCGATGACGGCGACGCGGCGATTGTTGCTCATTAAGTACTCCTCAGTGGGGGTCTGGATGGGAAAGAAGCTTCGGCGGCAGCACCATGTGTCAGTCCAGGTAGATATCCAGGTCTTTCCACAGCTGCTGGGTGCGCCGGATGGCAGTGCGGCTACGTTCGGGGTGGGCCGCTTCCATACCCGCCAGAAGTCCATAGATCATGGAGTTCGCTGCCGTCACGGATTGGAAGAAGGAGATCCCTTCCGAAGCCACAATCAACAAATGATCCGCGGCCGCGGCGAGGCGTCCCCGCCGCATATCGCTGATGGCGATCACGGTGGCACCTGCCTGTTTGGCCGCTTCGGCTGTGATGATGATCTGCTGGACGGAACGCCACATGTTGACCACTACCAGCACGTCCCCGGGTCCCAGGCTGTTGGCTGCCGAGGCGAGGTGGACGCCGCCCCTGTTTTCCAGGGAGATGGGGTATCCCATGGTGGAACCGAGGTGTGCCATGACGCTGGCCGGGCCGGCGAAGGATCCGATGCCGATTGCCGTGATGGATTTCGCCGACGCCAGGGCGGCGATGGCCGCTTCGACGTCTTCGGCAGTGTTCGAGTCGAGGGTCAGCCTCAAATTCTCAATGTCATGGTTCAGCGCGTCATGGAGGGGGCTGCGGTGTTCGCCGTGTTCAAGCAGTGTGTCTTCGGTGGAGATCATCACCAGATACCGGGAGCGCAGCTCGCGCTGGAGGTCCGGCCAGCCACGGTATCCCAGGCGCTGGGCCGTGCGGACCACCGTGGAGTTGTTGACGTCCGAGCGTTGGGCGATCTCCGCAATGTCCGCGTACGACGAAAGCTGTGGGTTTCGGGCGATGACCTCCACTACCCGGGCCTGCGACTTGGACAGAGCCACCTCCGGCAGTGCGTCCCCCAGCCACGCGTGATCCACGGACTCCCGTGCCACAGGGGCGGCTCCGGCCTCATCTTGCCTGGTTGTCACGGTCTCTACTCCTTGTAACGCACATCACTCTGCAAACTTCATTGCATTTAACATACTCTGCAATTTGGTTTGCGACTAGTGGTTTGCGTTACAGGCATGTAAACCTTCCATCGGCCCGTACGGCACTCCGCTTTCCCCAAAGTGGATAAACGCCAAGTGCCGGGGACCTTGAAGGTCCCCGGCACTTCTGCCATTACTTGGTCCTGGTTGCCCAGGCTCCTTAGGCTTGGTTGCTCACCAGCCCCGCGGCTGCGTTCTTGTCTGCTGGCGTGGACTCTGCCGTTCCGTCCGAGTGCACAGCCGCTCCCGAGTGCACAGCCCCGAAGAAGGCGCCGAGCTCGGCTGTGGCCGTCAACGGCAGGACGTTCGCCACGTATTGGTCGGGGCGAACCACCACCACCACGCCATCGCGGCTGAGTCCTCGCAGTTCAAAGATGTCCGACGCCGGATCAGTGCCGAACACCTTCTCAAGATATGTGAGCTCGAAGGGCCCAACGGTCGGCTTGAATGCCCCCGGGACGGCGTTGATGTCGATCGCCGTATGGTCCTGCTGGTAGATCACCTTCACATCGAACCAGGCGTCCCTGTCAGAGTTCGACGGCGTTGCGGCCAGCGGCGAATCCGGCGAGTTCGCGATCCACTCGGCAAAGTCTGCTACCGGGCCCGGGTCGCCCGCCGGTGCGGCGTCGGCGAACACGTAGATCCGCCAGCGGCCGTCGGCCTTGGCGTGATGGCCCAGGTGCATCGGATTGGTGTCGCAGACCCTCAGCACGGGCGCGGACTTGAAGCGCTTCCCCAGGGGGAAGCCCGTGGCAAGCTCCTGGTGCCGGGGTTCGGCAACCAGCAGGGACGGCGCGTACTGCGTCATGAAGCCTGCGGGAAATTCGGCGGTGCTGGTGTAGAACGTTTCCAGCTCTGCAGGGTCTTCGAACTCTTCGGGCTTCTTGGCCATCAGGGTTGACCACTGTTTGTCGAAGTCGATCAGGTTCTTCGCCACCACCTGGCGCTCTGCCGAGTAGGTGTCCAGCAGGCTTTCCGGGCTTCGGCCCTCCAGGACGTGCCCCAGCTTCCAGCCGATGTTGAAACCGTCCTGCATGGAGACGTTCATCCCCTGGCCAGCCTTGGCGCTGTGGGTGTGGCAGGCATCCCCGGTGATGAAGACCCGTGGGGTTCGTGTGCCGCGCTCCTCCGGCAGGACGTCGTCGAACCTGTCTGTGAGGCGGTGGCCTACCTCATAAACGCTGTGCCACGCGACATTGCGGACATCCAGGGTATAGGGGTGGAGAATGTCGTTGGCCTTCTGGATGATCTGCTCAATGGTGGTCTTCCTGACGGCCCCGCGATCATCCGCGGCAACTTCGCCCAGGTCCACGTACATGCGGAAGAGGTGGCCGCCTTCGCGGGGGATCAACAGGATGCTTCCGCCGGCGCCGGATTGGATGGCGCACTTGGTGCGGATATCGGGGAAGTCGGTCACGGCGAGGACGTCCATGACGCCCCAGGCGTGATTGGCCTGATCGCCGGCCAGGTGGCAGCCAATCGACTCACGGACCTTGCTGCGCGCGCCGTCGGCGCCAACCACGTACTTGGCCCGGATGATGCGCTCTTGGCCCTCGTTGGGGCCGGAGGTGTAACCCAACGTGACGGACACCGGGTAGTCGCCCTCACCCGTGACCTCAAGGCCGTGGAATTCATAGCCGTAGTCCGGCGTCATCCGTGCGGGGGAGTTGGCCATGAACTCGGCAAAGTAGTCCAGGACGCGTGCCTGATTCACGATCAGGTGCGGGAATTCGCTGATGCCGGCGGGGTCGTCCACTGCGCGGGCAGCACGCACGATGCGCGAGTGGTCGGCTGGATCCGGCTTCCAGAATGCCATCTCAGTAATGCGGTACGCCTCGGCGATGATGCGTTCGGCAAAGCCAAAGGCCTGGAAGGTTTCCACGCTCCGGGCCTGGATGCCATCGGCCTGGCCAATGGCCAGCCTGCCGGCGCGGCGCTCCACGATGCGCGTTGTGACATCGGGGAACTGTGAGAGCTGCGCTGCGGTCAGCATGCCAGCGGGGCCACTGCCCACGATCAGGACATCAACTTCATCGGGAAGCCCGGCTGGTCGATTGATTCCGACGCCGGACGCCGGCTCAACTCTGGGGTCACCGGATACGTAACCGTGGTGGTGGAACTGCACGGGCTTTCCTCACTTCTTTGTGGGCATCTGTAGATTGTTCGATAATAGAACTGCTTGTTCTATTATCGCTCACACAATCGTAATGCGGCTCACAGTACTGTTCAAGCATGTGGGCTTCCCTTGGTGGATTCGGCGTCGGTTCTCCCTGAATGGGCTGCAGCATGTCAGGATCAGGTATGCCGCGATTGATGCTTTTGGACACTGCCTCGTTGTACTTCCGTGCCTTCTACGGCGTACCGGATTCGATCCGACGCGATGACGGAACGCCCGTCAATGCTGTCCGCGGACTGATGGACATGATTGCCCGGCTCACTACTGACTATGAGGCGACCCATCTGGTGGCCTGCTGGGACAATGATTGGCGCCCACAGTGGCGTGTGGACCTGATCCCAAGCTACAAATCCCACAGGGTTGCCGAGATTATTACCGATGGCCCCGACGTCGAGGTGGTCCCGGACCCGCTGGAAGCGCAAATTCCCATGATCCGCCGCGTGCTGGGTCTCGCGGGTATAGCAGTGGTGGGTGTGGACGAACATGAGGCTGACGATGTCATCGGAACCTATGCCAGCCAGGCAGAGTTCCCCACGGACGTAGTCACCGGCGACCGTGACCTTTTCCAGTTGGTTGATGACAACCGCGGGGTCCGGGTCATTTACACCGCCCGCGGGATGAAGAACCTGGAGATACTTACGGACGTTGTGGTGGTGGGCAAATACCGTGTACTGCCCCAGCAATACGCCGATTTCGCCACCCTTCGCGGCGACGCTTCCGACGGACTGCCGGGTGTTGCCGGGATCGGCGAAAAGACAGCCGCCTCCTTGCTTGGCGCCCATGGCTCGCTGGAGGGGCTGCTGGCAGCAGCGGAAGCCCCCGACGGCGGCCTGTCCGCCGGCATCCGGGCCAAACTGTCGGCCGCGGCGGACTACCTGAAGGTGGCACCCGCCGTCGTCAATGTGGTGCGCGACCTGAAGGTGCCCACCCTGGAAGAGGCCGGTGCTGAACTGCGGCCTGTCACTGGCGAGGCACGGGCGGAGCTGGAGCAGTTGGCCGATGAGTGGAACCTCGGCGGATCGGTCAAGCGGCTGCTGGACGCCTTGGACAAGCTTGGCTGAAAGCACAGTGCGCACAGCCTGTCACCTGGATTCACAGAAGAATGACAGGTTGGGAACAGCCTGAACTGGGGTTCCCCTCCCATGGTGTTAAGAGGACGGCACTACTCACCGTCCCTCAGACACCAGCCGTACTACCTACGGCTCATTGAGGAGAGGTACATGTCGAAAACCAAAAGAATTACGCTGGGCGTCACTGCCGGGGCGCTGGCATTGGGCGCAGGGATGGGCGTGACGAGCATCGCGACAGCAGCCACAACCCCGACGCCGAGTGCCACGTCATCCGCAGACGCGTCCACCGCACCGACCGACCGCGGGGGTAAACCCGGCGGCCATGGACATGGTCGCGATGGCGGCCAGATTGCCGCTGAGCTGGCCACCAAACTTGGCGTTGACGAGGCCAAGGTAACCGAAGCACTCAAGGCCTTCCGTGACGCCAACAAGCCCACCACGCCACCGGCCGAGGGTACGGAAGGAACCAAGCCCGACCGTACGGCACAGGACGCCGCCCTGGCGAAGTCGCTGGCTGCCGCGTTGGGCGTTGATGAAGCCAAGGTCACCACCGCCCTGGAGGAGATTCGCGCCGCGGGCCAAGCGGAACGTGCGGCTGCGTTGAAGACCAGGCTGGATAAGGCGGTCACCGACGGCAAACTCACCCAGGCCGAGGCTGACGCGGTCACCAAGGCTGTTGAAGCAGGGGTCATCGGAGGAGGCGGTCGCTGAGCTGATCCGTTGAGGCCGAGAGCCGTCTGACAAAAAATCCCCCGGGTATGAGTCCCGGGGGATTTTTCGTGGTGCCGCGGGTTTGCGGGCGTCTTCCACGCGTCAGCGAGGCCTGAATTGGTCCACGACGGGGCATTCAAAAGGCTCGCCGGCGAACAGGCCCACGTCGTCCAAGTACTTGACCACGATTGCGTAGGAGGACATCAAGCTGGTTTGGGTATAGGGAATTCCCAGCTCTTCGCAGCAGGCCTTGACGATTCCGGAAGCGCGGTGGAGATAGGGCCGCGGCATGTCCGGGAAGAGGTGGTGTTCTATCTGGCGGTTCAGTCCTCCCATCAAGGCGTCCATGAAGCGGCCACCGGTGATGTTCCTGGCAGTGAGGACCTGACGGTTCAGAAAGTCAGTTCTGGTGGATGTCGGCAGGATGGGCATGCCTTTATGGTTCGGCGCAAAGGACGCGCCCATGTAGAAGCCGAAGACACCCAGCTGTACCCCCAGGAATGCGAAAGCCATCCCCAGCGGCAGCAGCGAGAACACCAGGACCGGCACAATAAGCAACCGCAGCATGATGACGGGGATCTCCACCCACCGGTGTTCCACTTTCCGTTGGTGCAGCAGGTACTTCAAGGAATCAAGGTGAAGGCTCACCCCGAGGAAAAACAGCAGGGGGAACAACAACCAGCCTTGCTTGTGCGTCACATGCACCATGACACCCCGTCTACCACTGGCGGCTTCGGGGTGGAACGCGATGGCGCCGGTGTGAATGTCCGGGTCCTTGTCAATGACGTTGGGGAAATTGTGATGCCGAGTGTGCTTCTGTGCCCACATGGAGTAACTGATCCCCACCAAGCCTGTGCCGATGAGCCGCGCGGACCACTCATTCATTCCCTTGGATTTGAACACCTGCCGGTGCGCGGCCTCGTGGGCAAGGAAAGCGAATTGTGTCAGAACCACGCCCATGACGGCCGCGATCAGGAGCTGGAACCAGGTGTCGCGGAGCAGGAGGAACCCGCTCCACGTTCCGGCCCAGGCGATCATCAGGATGACGAAGATGGAGATATAGAATCCACGGCGACGCTTGAGCAGGCCGGCGTCGCGCACGGACTTCAGGAGCGTGGAGTAAGAGTTGACCGCCCGGGCGGTGGCACCTCGCTCCGGACCAAATTTCTGGGACGAACGTTCTGGTGCCATGATGCCTCGAGCCACTGACCGGCGGACTTAACACATCGTTTTCCACCGTCTCTTCAGACTACGCCCCCGCCGCGCACAAAGCCCCACCGGAAATTGATCCGGGCAGGTTGTCGATTTTTCCTCGACCCGTTCGACCTATGGATGAGAAAGTCGAAAGGGGCTTTCCACGACACAGGAGATTGAGTGAAATGGCCAAGTACATGTTGATCATGCGGGCAGATGATGATTCCTATGCGAAGTTCCAAAACATCGACTTCAACGACATCCTCGAAGCCATGGGGAAATTCAACGATGAACTGATTCGTGCGGGGGTGTTGCTGGCCGCCGAAGGCCTGGAGGATCCCAAGGAAACCGTGGTGGTTGACTTCACCGGCGAAACACCCGTCGTCACCGACGGCCCTTACGGGGAAACGAAGGAGCTTTTTGGAGGCTTTTACATCCTGGACGTTGCTTCCAAGCAGGAAGCTGTGGAGTGGGCGCGTCGGGCGCCCATGACTGCCGGAACCAAGACCGAAATCCGTCGCGTTACCAGCATCGACGAGTTCCCGCAGGACAACGAATGGATCCAGAAGGAACGCGCTTGGCGGGAGCAGACAGGGCAACTGTAGGAGGACCGGGCCACCACGTGAGTTGCAACTGACATGAGCAGCAGTGCGGCCAGGGCCGCCGTCGACGCCGTGTGGCGCAGTGAGTCTGCCCGGATCGTCGGCGCCCTGGCCCGCTATACAGGGGATTTCGCCTTGGCCGAGGACTTGGCGCAGGAAGCCGTCGCTGAGGCTCTGGTGGCGTGGTCTGTCAACGGGTTGCCGGCCGAGCCGGTGGGATGGCTGCTGACTGCAGGCCGGCGACGGGCGATCGACATGTTCCGGCGGCGTGCTGCCCAAGATGAGAAATACGCGCTGCTGGCCCGCGGGCTCACCTGGGAGGAACCAGGCGTGGATGTACTGTTCAACCCGGAAGCGATCGACGACGACGTCCTCACGTTGATGTTCATAGCTTGCCATCCGGTGTTATCCCGGGAGGCGCGGGTGGCACTCACGCTGCGGGTGGTGGGCGGCATGGGCACTGAGGAGATCGCCAGGGCGTTCCTGGTGCCTGTCCCCACCATTCAAGCCCGCATCACGCGTGCCAAAAAGACGCTCGCTGCGGCCCACATTCCTTTTGCCGCACCGGAAGTGCCTGACATCCCGGAGCGATTGGGGTCCGTACTTCAGGTGGTGTACCTCATCTTCTCGGAAGGCGCCTTCGCGTCCGGAGGCGACTCGTGGATGCGGACGGAGTTGGCCAGCGAAGCGCGCCGGCTTGCCAGGGTTCTGGCCCGGCTGGCACCGAAACCCGAAGTCTTTGGATTGCTCGCCCTGATGGAACTAACGGCAGCCCGCTTCCCCGCAAGACTCGACCCTGCAGGTAACCCTGTCCTCCTTGAAGACCAGGATCGACGCCGGTGGGACCAGTCCGCCGTTCGGCGGGGCAGGGCGGCGCTGAAGACGGCGGTTGGTGCGGGCCGTGGGCTTGGCGCCTATGGACTGCAGGCATCCATTGCTGAATGCCATGCCATGGCACGCTCCGCAGCGGAGACGGATTGGCAGCGAATAGTCATCCTCTACGAAGCGCTCGGCCAATTGACACCTTCGCCGGTTGTTGAACTCAACCGTGCAGTGGCGGTGGCCATGGCTTCGGGACCCTCCGCCGGGCTGGCCATGGTGGACTCCTTGGCGGACAGCGGAGTGCTCAACGGCTCGCACCTGCTTCCCACTGTGCGCGGCGAGTTGCTCACCAGGCTTGGCCGGGTCAGGGAGGCGAAGAGCGCGCTCCTTGAGGCACTCCGCCTGTGCTCCAATGCCGCCGAACGCGCTGCGCTGGAGCGGAAGATCTCTGAGTTGCCGGGTCAGTAGTCGCCAGGCCGGGGCAGTCTTTCGCGGCGCTCCCCGGGCCGCGAGCTAAAGGGTCGGCAGCTGGAACGCGGGTTCGGGCCGATGCACGCCGCGCGGGCGGTAACCCAAGGCCTCAGCGCAGCCAAGGAGGTCCGCGAGGTACCAGATGATGGCCAACCACATCTCCGTACCCTGCAGCGAGGGGACGTGCTGCGACCCACTCTCCGGTGCTGCGCTGAAGCCCATGCCTTCGCCGGCGCGCCATCGGCCAAGTGCCTGCGTGAGCTGCGTCAAGGCCCACGCGTTCATATCGTGCCTGCGGTGGACGGTTTGCTTGGACGCAAGCCACAGGGGGTGCACTACGTCCAATACGTTGCAAGCGTTCTGCCTGTCCGGACCGAAGTAGCGCGCATCGGCAGAGTGCTCCAACACCGTGTCTACCAACCGTTCAACGTGTGGCAGCGGCAAACCGAACTGCGCAAACGTGCCGCGAGTGAGCCGGTAGTACCCGTTGACTACCTTGAGGCGGGTGTCATCGTTCGGCGCTCCCCAGGTACCCGCTGCGGGATTCACCTGTGTCAGCAGCCATCCGAACAACGCCTCCAGGGAACCTGGGGAGCCGGCGTGCTCCCGTGCAAGGTTCCAGTACGCAGCCGTACCCCAGGCGTCAACCCAGGCGCCGGACTCCCACGGTTCCTTTCGCCAGGGGAGGGACTTTAGCGAGTCCACCACCTCTGCCGGGCCCATCGTGGCCACAGCGTGGATCGGATGCTGGAATCGGCTGCCCAGGAGATCGAGGGCATAGCCAACAGAGAGTACGTGATAGGTGGCCGCGCCAACCCCGAACCTGAGCCCGGCCAGTGCGCCGGGACCGTCCAACTCCGGCACCAATCCCGTTACTGGATCTTGAAGGGCTTCCAGCCGCAGCCTGTGCTGGTCGGAGGACAGCTGGGGAGGAACAGAGCCCAGGAGGAGGTCTGACACTTCAATAGCATCGCAGTGCGCCCTGACTGTCGGTATTACGCCGGGCCGATCTACGTAGCGGCCACCGTCGCCGGGCATCCAACTCCGTGCGAGGATCCCCGGAGCGTCGGCGCGGGCTGCATCGGCGAAGGTCGCCAGCGCAGCCCGCAACCCGCCGTCGGGCCCGGTCTTGTGGTCCGCCGCAGCGGCGGCGGACCCATCCCGCCTGTCCCGGATCCGGCGCGCAGGATTGCCGCCAACAACGGACCAGTCCGGAACATCCTTGGTGACCACAGCGCCGGCCGCCAGGACGGCGTGCGAGCCTACAGTGACGCCATCAAGGACAACTACGTTGGAACCTATCCAGACGTCGTCGCCAATTGTGATGCCTTTGCTGGTGAGTGGCTGCTTGAACACGGGTTCCGCCGGGTCCATCGAGTGGTTGAAGCCCAGGATGGAGGTGTGGGCTCCAATCCGTACCCCGTCGCCCATGGTGACGGTGCCACGGACCACGCTGAAGGCATTGACAGTGCAGTCGTCCCCGATGTCGATGGTGCCGGTGACGTAGGCATGCGCGGCAATAAAGGAATCCGCGCCTATCGAGAGCGTGTCTGGTGCGATGCAGGCCAAAGGGGAGAGGAAAGCCCGTTCGCCCACGCTGACCCCATCCCGCTCAGCCAAACGTTTTTGGTACTCGTGCTGGGCTTCACGGTCGGATTCGGGCGCGGCGCCCCAAAATGTCCACGGTGAGAAGTCATAGCTGAGGTCGTGCTGGGAATTCACGTCGATGTCTCCGCGTCGATTAGAGGCTGGAAAGCGCTTCCCCCAGTATTCCTGCGCTGCTAACACCCCGTCAATGGAGCAGCGTGAAACGATCAGGTTCGTTCAGGCGAGACTACGTGCTGGACTCATGCTTGTGAATGATGGGCTGTGCTTCACCGGCCACGTGATCCGGATCCGGCATCGTCGCCGCCCAACTGGCCAGCAAGCGGAAAGCATCCGCTGTTGGGGTGTTGGGTTCCCCGTTGTAGACAGTCAACGTGAGGCCGGAATCGGCCGAGAACTCCATTGCCTCATAGAGCATGTGCAGATCACCAACAATTGGGTGTCTGAAGTACTTCTGCCCCGTGTAATGCTGGCGGACGTTGTGGGCCGCCCACCTCACCCGGAATTCCTCGCTCCGAGTGGACAGTTCGCCTACCAGATCGGTCAAACCACGGTCGTACGGATCCTTGCCGGCTTCGGTGCGCATAATGGCCACGGTGTCGTTCGCAGCGCGTTCCCAGTCCGGGTAGAAGGCATGGCTGCGTTCGTCGAAGAAGAGGTAGCGGGCAAGGTTGGGAGGCTCCGAAGAATTACTCCCGCGGGTTGAGTAAATGTCGGAGTAGAGTGCCCGGCCCAAGGCATTGCTCGCAAGGATGTCCAAACGACCATTGCGCACGATCGCTGGTGAATTGGTGATGGCGTCCAGGGTGAGTTGTACGCCAGGACGGATGGTTTGCTTCCGTGCCGGGCGCCGCCGAGGCCTGCCACCTTCGCTTGCAGCGCGGGCAAGGTCATACAAGTGGGCCCGTTCGGCGTCGTCGAGTTGCAGGGCGTTGGCCAGGGACTCCAACACGCTTTCGGAGGCGCCGGAGAGGTTTCCCCGCTCAAGGCGGGTGTAATACTCCACACTCATTCCCGCAAGCATGGCTACTTCGCCGCGTCGGAGGCCCGGCACACGGCGGTTGCCGCCGTACGCCGCCAACCCCGCTTGCTCAGGCGTGATTTTCGCCCTTCGCGTGGAGAGGAAATCGCGCGTCTCGGTCCGGTTGTCCATGGTTCCAACCGTAGGGCTTTTCGGTTGCCAAGGGAGTCCCTGCCAGTACCCCTCACAGCAGTGACTCCCTCCCACGGTGGGAAACAGGGTTAGATGGAAACATCCCAACCGGTTATGAACGCAGGAGAAACATACCTACCGCTAACGCTTACGCTGCCCCCTCGGCCACGGGCGAGCTGACCCTGACCACCATCGAACGCCGCGAAGTTGGCCCCAACGATGTCCACATCGACATCAAGTTTGCGGGCATCTGCCACTCGGACATCCACACGGTTCGCGGCGACTGGGGCCCGCAGCAGTACCCCCTGGCCCCGGGACACGAGATCGCCGGCATTGTCACCGCCATTGGCGCTGATGTCACCAAGCACAAGGTGGGCGACCGCGTCGGAGTGGGCTGCATGGTCAACTCCTGTAAAGAGTGCAGGAACTGCCTGGCGGGAGAAGAACAGTACTGCCTTAAGGGCAACGTTGGTACCTACGGTTCAGTTGACCGCGATGGGACCATCACCCAGGGCGGTTACTCCAGCAACGTTGTGGTGAACGAAGACTTCGTGGTCACCATTCCGGAGGGTTTGGACCTCGACGTCGCTGCCCCGCTCCTGTGCGCCGGCATCACCACCTACTCTCCGCTGCACCACTGGGGTGCCGGTCCGGGCAAGAAGGTTGCTGTCGTCGGTCTCGGCGGACTGGGCCACATGGCCGTGAAGATAGCCCACGCCATGGGTGCCGAGGTGACCGTCCTTTCGCAGTCGCTGAAGAAGATGGAAGACGGCCTCAAGCTTGGGGCCGACCACTACTTCGCCACCAGCGATCCGTCCACCTTCGAACAACTCGCGGGCACCTTTGACCTCATCGTCAACACCGTCAGTGCCTCCATCGACATCAGCGCCTACCTGCAGTTGCTGACACTCGACGGCACGCTGGTCAACGTTGGAGCGCCGGCTGAGCCCCTGCCCGTCAATGTGTTCTCGCTCATCACGGGCCGCCGCCGTTTTGCGGGCTCGGCGATTGGTGGGATCCGCGAAACCCAGGAAATGCTGAATTTCTGCGCCGAGCACGGCCTGGGCGCCGAAATCGAGGTTATTCCGGCCAGCAAGATCAACGACGCTTATGAGCGCGTTCTCGCCTCTGACGTCCGGTACCGCTTCGTCATCGACGCGTCCACCATCAGCTAGGCCAGGGCACCACCGATACGGCCACGCTCCCGTCCAAGGGGGCGTGGCCTTTGTCTTGCCCTCCGGCAGGGACAATGGACTGGTGACTTTCAGACTGGAAACCATTGGCAACGGGCTGGTCTTTGCTGGTTCCCTCGAGAACCTGGCCGCCGTCATGAAAAACCAAGGCGACGGCGGTACGGCGGTGGTGCAGGCCCCGCCCGGTACGGGCAAGACCACTCTGGTACCGCCACTGCTGGCCAATCTTGTGTCTGAACGGTACCCGGACCAACCCCGCGTCGTGGTCACCCAACCACGGCGCGTCGCCGCCAGGTCCGCAGCCCGCCGCCTGGCGTCGTTGGACGGCACGCGGCTGGGAGGCAAGGTTGGCTACACGGTCCGCGGGGAAAGCAAGGTCAGCCGGGACACCGTCGTAGAGTTCGTCACCCCCGGAATTCTGCTCCGGCGGCTACTCTCGGACCCCGGCCTTGAGAACGTACACGCGGTAGTCCTTGACGAAGTCCACGAGCGTGGCGTGGAAACCGACCTCTTGCTCGGCATGCTCGCGGAAGTGAGGGAGCTCCGCGGCGACCTGACGTTGGTCGCGATGTCGGCAACCCTCGACGCTGCCCGTTTCGCCCGGCTGCTTGGGCAGGCAGGGCCCGACGGCGCCGTGCCGGCACCCGTGGTTGATTGTCCGTCCGCACTGCACGCTTTGAAGGTCGAATGGACGCCGGCCAAGGAGCGCCGCCTGGACCAGCGGGGTGTGGCCCGCAGCTTCCTGGATCACGTGGCCGGCATCGCCGCGGCCTCGTATCTGGCTGGCCTGGCAACCAACCCGGAGGTGGACGCCTTGGTGTTCCTTCCGGGAGCGAGGGAAGTGTCCGACGTCGCCACCCGTCTTCGCGTACAGCTGTCCCCAGGGATTGAGGTGCTGGAGTTGCACGGCCAGACAGGACCGGAGGCACAGGATCGGGCGGTCTCAGGGCGTGAGCCCGGCGGCCCTCCCCGGATCATCGTCTCCACATCCCTGGCGGAATCGTCCCTCACGGTTCCGGGGGTTCGCTTGGTCATCGACTCCGGGCTTTCCCGGGAGCCTCGGCGGGACGCTGGCCGGGGTATGTCCGGCCTGGTCACGGTGTCCTGCTCCAGGGCATCGGCGGACCAGCGGGCCGGCCGCGCTGCACGGCAAGGGCCTGGCACGGTGGTTCGCTGCTATGACCAGCAGGCTTTCGCCGCAGCTCCGGCACACCAAACCCCCGAAATTGCCGTTGCAGACCTGACAGGACCGGCACTGATTCTTGCCTGCTGGGGTGCGCCCGGCGGCCAAGGCCTGTTGCTTCCGGACGCGCCGCCGCCCGGCGCCATGGCGGATGCGATGGAGGTCCTCCGGGAGTTGGGGGCGGTCACCGGGGCCGGAGGTGTCAGCGCTTTGGGGAAGACGCTGGCCAACGTCCCGGCCGATCCCCGCCTGGCCCGCGCTTTGCTCGATGGTTCCGCGGTGGTGGGCGCGCGCGCAGCTGCAGAAACGGTTGCCTTGGTGGCCGGCGACCAGCGCGCGCCCGGGGCTGACATCACAAGGCTGCTCGTCGCGCTCCGCTCAGGATCAGATCCGAACAGCCGGCGCTTCGCAGAGGACGTCAAACGGATGGAGTCCATCGCGCGGCAGGAGGCGGCCGTCGTCGTGCGCAGGGCCTCCGCCACGGAGGTCACGGCGAGGGAAGCGCCGGGGTTTGTGGTGGCGTTGGCCTTCCCGGACCGCATAGCCAAACGCGTTCCGGGCGAAGGGTCAACCACCTATCTGCTGTCCTCAGGAACACGCGCCGGACTCCCCGCCGGAAGTCCACTGTCCGGGCACGACTGGCTTGCAGTGTCCGAAGTGTCCCGTGCCCAGGGTCGCGACGCCGCCGGAACAGGTGCCGTCATCCGCGCGGCTGCACCGTTGTCCGCGGAACTGGCAGAAGCAGCCGCACCCGGGCTCCTCATCGAAGAGACGAAGGCAAAGTTTGGCCAAGGGCGGGTGACAGGCAGGCTGGAGCGACGACTCGGCGCCATCGTCTTGTCCTCCACACCTGTCCGGCCTTCGGCCGAGTCAGGACGGGTAGCTGTGGCAGAAGCGCTGCACAAGGCCGGCTTCTCCCTGATTGGCTGGTCGACCTCCGCGGATACTCTCCGCAGACGTCTGGCCCTGCTGCATCGCGAGCTTGGCGGGCCGTGGCCCGATGTCCGCGAAGCAAGCCTGCTGGCCCGGCTGGATGAGTGGCTTGCCCCTGAACTCGAGGCCATCGCCAGCGGAACTCCAGTAAGTTCGATCAACCTCACAGAGCCTCTGCGGCGACTGTTTCCTTGGCCGGAAGCTTCGCGTATGGAGAGTCTGGTTCCTGAGCGCTTGGAGGTACCCAGCGGTTCGCGGGTACGGATTGACTATCCGGAGGTTTCCGAAGGGAGCAAGGATAACGACGGCGGCAGGCCGGTGGTGGCGGTCAAGCTCCAGGAATGCTTTGGCTGGGACCGTACACCGCGCCTGGTGGACGGCAGGGTGCCAGTCTTGTTCCACCTGCTCTCTCCTGCCGGAAGGCCGCTGGCTGTCACGGACGATCTCACCTCGTTCTGGTCCGGCCCTTACGCGCAGGTCCGGGCAGAGATGCGTGGGCGCTACCCCAGGCATCCCTGGCCCGAGGACCCATGGACTGCGCCCGCCACTGCCAAGACCAAGAACCGGATGTAGGCCAGCCCAGCTACGCCAGCCGCTCCAGCATGAACTGGACCTCGCCGTCCACGAAGGTCCCCAGCACCTCGCTGGCCGCGAACTCGTCCGGGGTGGTGGTCAAGGGATCCAGTTCGAATGCCGTGAAGTCTGCCCGCTTACCAACGGTGATGGAGCCCGAAACGTCCCACAGCCCGGCAGCTTTCGCTGCGTGCGAGGTATACCCTTCCAGCGCCTGGAGTGCGGTGAGTGCCTGGGCTGGGGCGATGGGTTCCTGGTCCGGGTGGCCGGAGCGCCGGCGCAACCGGGCATCGGCCATAATCGGCAGGGGCTCGTAGGGGGCAATGGGCCAGTCGGATCCGATGCCAAGAGTCACCCCGGCCTCCCGCAGGTCCCGGCACCGCCAGGCGCGGTCTGCACGCTCGTCCCCAAGACGCGTGGACCAGTTGTCGCTGTGGTCTGCGAGGGAGTAGTGGGTGCAGTGGGTTGGCTGCATGCTGGCCACCACGTCAGCCGCCTTGAACCGGGCGACGAGTTGGTCCGGAACAGTTTCAATGTGCTCTATCCTGTGGACGGTCCGCCGCAGGATGTCCGCAGGCACAGCATCGCGGAATGACTCGACAGCGTCCAACACGTGTTCCACTCCTGCATCGCCAATGGCGTGCGTCGCGGTGGGGATTCCACGGGAAGCGAAGTAACGGACGGCGGCGGAATACTCTTCGGGTCGTGGCCAGAACGGAGCCGTTGATTGGCCGTGAACGTCAGGTTCGAACAGCCACGCGGTACCGTTGTCAACGGTCCCGTCAACGAAGAGCTTGATGGCTTCAATGGACCATCGGCGGCCACCTTTGCCAATGCTGCGGGCCAGTTCCTTCCACTCTGCTTCGCCGCTGCCAGGCATGCACCATGGGGCTGTCCGTAGCCTCAGCGGGAGGTCGCCGTCGGCCTCCAATGCCTGAAGCAGCGCCGTGGATTCGTCGCTGTGGTCCATCACGTGGCCGCCGGTCAGCCCCGAGCGGGCGAAGTCCCGGAGGAGTTCTGCGAGCCGCGTTTTGCGTTCTGCAAAAGACTCCTGTGGGACGTGGCGCTGCACCAATTCCATGGCCGCAGCTTCCACCAGGAAGCCGGTGGGAACGCCGTTGGCATCGCACACCACCTCAGCAGTTTGCTCGAATTCGTGCCGGCCGTGGATACCGGCCACTTCCAGGGCCCGGCTGTTGGCCAACGCTGAATGCCCGTCGAACAATCGGATCAGGGCCGGCTTGCCGTTGCTGACGTCGTCCAGCACGCTGCGGTGCAACGGCACTGTACCGAAGGCGTTGGGATTCAGCCCCCAGCCACGCAACCAGCCGTCGTCGTGCGTGGCTTCAGCCCGCAGCAGAGAGCGGACGTCCTCCAGCGAGGTGGCGCCGGACAGATCGACGCCGATGGTGAGGTCCAGGCCGAACACGGGATGAATATGGCAGTCCACCAGCCCCGGTGTCAGGGTGGCGCTGCCGAGGTCCACCACGCGCGTGCCGGGCTGGCGCCACGTTTGGGCGTCCTCGCGGCTCCCGACGGCGGCAATCACCCCGCCGCTGACGGCTACAGCTTGAACAGGACCGGGAGTGCGGGGGTCCATGGTGTGAATGGAGTCGGACAGAATGATGAGGTCAGGAGTCATGGGTTTCGAAGCTTCCAATCCGGGCGAAGACGTCAGGGCGGGCGGTACGCAGGCTGCGGGCAATCAGCAGGCCTGCCAGGAAAACGATGGGCGCCACCAGGAGCAGGATGGTGTTGGTGAGGGCATCGGCGAAAGTGAGCAGTTCGATGTTGATCGCGATCAACGCCACCACCCCGAACAGCAGGATGGCCGAGGCCACGCTGAGGGGGATGAGCCAGCGGTTGGTGACCGCGGCCGGGTTGCGGCGCAGATAAAGGAACGCTGCCACGGAGACCAATCCCTGCAGGGCAACAATTCCAAAGATTCCTGGCGTGTTGACCCAGATCAGCAGCTGCTTGTACGGATCGGCACCGGCGATGGCGCAGATGATGATGACTACGGCGGCCAAGACGGTTTGAATCTGCCCCGCACGATGCGGCGACTTGTATTTGGGGTGGGTTTTGCCGAGGAACGCGGGGAGGACGCCGTCCTTGGCGAGCATGTAGACGTAGCGGTTGATGGCGTTGTGGAACGCCAACTGGGATGCGTAGACACTGGTGACGATGAGGACGTACATGACAACCTCAGCCCAGGGCCCCACGTACTGGTTGATGGTGGCGAAGAACATCCCGTCGGCGAGTTCGCCGGCAGCAGCCATCACGTTCCCGTCGCCATAGGCCTGGATGACCGTCCAGACGATGAAGGCGTAGAACACGGACATGAAACCTACGGCGATGTAGGTGGCGCGGGGGACTGACTTGTCCGGATTGCGGGCTTCGCGCCGGTACAGCACGGTTGATTCGAAACCCATGAACGCCGCAAAGCAGATGGCCAGGATCGCCAGGACGCCCGGCGTGAACGCGTGCTCGGGGGAGAAGGACGCCAAACTGATGCCTTCGGCTCCGCCGTGCACCAGAATTCCGGCGCCCATGATGGCCAGGATCGCTGTCTCTGCGATCAGCAGGACCCCAAGGACCTTCGCGCCCACGTCGATCCCGCGGTAACCGAGGAACCACACAGCGGCAATGGCCGCCAGGGCGACAGCAGGCCATGGAACGTCCAGGCCGAACAGGGTGCGGAGCATCGCCTGGGTCTGGACAGCAAAGAGTCCATAGACACCGATTTGGAGGCAGTTGTAGGACACGATCGCCAGGATGGCTGAGGCCAGTCCCGCCGTTTTGCCCATGGCCAGGGTGATGTAGGTGTAGAAACCGCCTGCCGCCTTGACGTGTTTGGTCATGGCCATGAAGGAGATTGCGAAGACCAGCAGGACGGCACCGGCAATGACGTAGCCCACGGGGGCGCCGATGCCCCCGATGCCTATGGCTACAGGAGCCACGCCGGCCATGACGGTCAAAGGGGCTGCGGCGGAAATTACCAGGAAGGCTATGCCGCCGGTGCCAATGGCATTCCGTTTGAGCCCATTTCCAGCATCCGCTGCTGGAGGTCGGGTTTCGAGGTCAGACATGGGGGTCCTCTGTGGTGATGGGGGAGGGAAGTATGTGGTGGGGTATGGATCGTTAAGCGAAAGGCTTTCGTTTATCGTAGGGGGTTGTGACTGGCGGCACAATACTTCGACGCAAAGTTCTGGCTAGAGTCGTAACAACAACCCTGAATGGAGACATCCGTATGGCACGCCCGCTGGTCCCCCTGATATCCATCGACGCACTCGTCACCGCCGCCCTTGAGCTGGTG
Organism: Arthrobacter sp. yr096; assembly: GCF_900108925.1. Taxonomy (NCBI): domain Bacteria; kingdom Bacillati; phylum Actinomycetota; class Actinomycetes; order Micrococcales; family Micrococcaceae; genus Arthrobacter; species Arthrobacter sp. yr096. The sequence goes on from NZ_FNYI01000003.1 coordinate 343,930, forward strand.
GATGAGGCCGGGGACTTCAGCCTGCCCAAACTGGCCAAGCGGATCGGGGTCAGCCAGTCTTCCATCTACAACCACGTCAGCGGGCGCGAGGAAATCCTTGAGCTCATGCGTGGCCGGATCATCGCGGAATCCCCGTACGTCCTTGAAGACCAGCAGGAATGGGAAGCCGCGCTCCGGGCGATTGTCCGCAGCTACAGGGACGCATTTGCCCGGCACCCCCGGCTGGCGCCTCTGCTGGTCCTGCAAACAGTTCAGGATGACCAGGTCCTTGCCCTTTACGAGAACCTGGCGGTCGCGCTCCGCGCAGCGGGCTTCCAGGGCAGGGATGTGGTGTCGGCAATCTCCACCATTGACAGTTTCGCCTTGGGATTCGCCTTGGACCTGGCGGCGCCTGACGTCGTCTGGGCTCCGCCGGCGCAAGGCTATCCCACACTCACCAGCGCCCTGGCTCACGCCGGACCGTCTGCCGAGCGCGGCGAAGCTGCTTTTGATTTTGGTTTGGAAATCCTCATCGCCGGACTGCAGTCGCGCCTTCAGTCGACGGTGCTGTGACCGTGGACGGTGCCGGAAATGTGGCCCAAACCTGGTGGGACGCAGTGGTTCGCGGATTCACGGACACGCATACCACTGCGGTGCCGTTGCCTGCGCTCCTTGGCATTCTTGCCTGCTCCGTTATCCTCAGCATTCCACGGGTCACGTGGCGGTGGTTCGGACTGTACGTCACGTTCATCCATGAACTCGGCCACGCCTACGCCGCACTGATGACGGGGCGATTTGTGCATGGCCTCCGCATCGGGCTGGACCATTCAGGCCGGCTGGTCAGCAGCGGACGGGGAGCCTTCGGTGCGGCATGGTCGGGCTTCTGGGGCTATCCGGCACCGTCTGTCGTGGGACTTTGCCTGATCGGGGCGTTTGCTGCAGGGCGTTCGGGCGCAGCCATGTCCGTGGGGGCATTAATCCTGCTGGTGTCATTGATCTTCCTTCGCAACCTCACCGGGATTCTCGTAGCCGTATGCAGCGCGGCCATTGCCCAAATCCTGATCCTGTTCGCGACGCCCACCTTCGTGAACTATGTGGTGTTGGCCCTCGGCGTTGCCCTTTCCGTGGGCGGTGTCCGTGATCTGTTCAAACTCGTTGGGGTGCACACCCGTCGGCGTGACCGCTTGGCTGCGTCGGATGCGTTCATTCTGGGTCGCACCACAGGAGTCCCGGCTCCCCTCTGGTTGGCCGGCTTTACCGTGGTTATCGCCGGATCCGCGCTGACGTCTGCCTGGCTGTTATGGGGGATGCTGGCCGTTTAGTCCGGGGTTCGGCAGGAGGTCAACGGGCCCGACGGCGGCGGGCTGGGTTTCCTCGGCGCCACCCCTTGCCCTGTGGTCGCCTCAGGGTGTCAAATCCTCTTTAACGTTTGATCTTCATGACGTTTGGACTCCGTGCCGGGATACAACACCAGGAGGTGCCCATGTCCACGAAGGGGACGCGCGAATCAGCCAAGGGAACCGGACCGGGCGCGCCTGATCCCAGGCGTGGGGAGAACGGAGCGGCCTTGGCCGCCAACCACCCTGCGGGAATCCGGAACGTGGCCCTGGTGGGGCACTCGGGTGCCGGCAAGTCACTGCTCGTGGAAGCCCTGCTCGCGGCCACCGGAGCCATTACCCGGATGGGTTCCATCAGCGATGGGACCACGGTCAGTGATTCTGATCCCTCGGCCATCCATCAGCAACGCTCCGTGACCATGTCAGTGGCACCCATCATGGTGGGGGATATCAAAATCAACCTAATTGACACCCCGGGCTACACCGATTTCACCGGCGAACTTCGCGCTGGTTTGAGGGCCGCAGATGCGGCCCTTTTTGTTGTGTCGGCTGTGGAAGCCATTGATGGTGCCACCGTTGCCTTATGGGGCGAGTGCCAGAGCATCCGCATGCCGCGGGCGGTGGTGCTCAGCAAGCTGGACCATCCGCGGGCCGACTTCAGTGCCGCCGTCGTTCGCTGCCGGGAAGCGTTCGGTGACTCCGTCTTACCGCTATACCTCCCGGCTGAAGGCAATGCGGGCCTGATCGGGATCATCCACGGCACCAGTGATGAGGAGTCGGTGGAGGAGGCCCGGGGTCCGTTGATCGAAGGCATTATTGCCGAAAGCGAAGATGAGACGCTGATGGACCGGTACCTGGAGGGTGAAGAACTGCCACTCGCGGACCTCGTCAGGGATCTGGAGACCGCAGTTGCCCGCGGGAGCTTCTTCCCGGTTCTGCCTGCATCGGCCGAAACAGGCCTGGGTCTCGCGGAGCTCATGTCCCTGATCACCGATGCCTTGCCGTCCCCCTTGGAACGCATTCCTCCGGCCGCCATGAGGCTGGACGGATCCTCGCTAAAGCCCCTTGAGTGTGATCCCACTGCCCGCCTCGCTGCCGAGGTGGTCCGGACCACGGTAGACCCTTTCCTTGGCCGGGTGTGCTTGGTTCGCGTCTTCTCGGGGACCTTGAGGGAAGATTCGTCGATCCACATAGGTGGCAGGGGACTTGCGGACAGGGGCCACGAGGATCACGACGCCGATGAACGCGTTACCCATCTCTATTCGCCAGTCGGGTCCAGCTTGAAAGCGGTACCGCAGTGCATTGCCGGTGACATCTGTGCCATCAGCAAGCTTGCCAACGCGGAGACGGGAGACTCCATATCTGATCGGGAAGCGCCGCTCCTGATCGAGACCTGGAACATGCCCGAGCCCTTGATGCCGATCGCGATTGAAGGCGCCTCACGGAGCGACGAAGACGCCCTGGCCAAGAGCATCGGCAAAGTGGCCGCTGCCGATCCCACCCTTCGTCTGGAACGCAACCAGGACACGCACCAACTGATCCTCTGGTGCATGGGAGAAGCGCATGCCGAAGTGGTCCTGGACAGGCTGCGCAACCAGGGCGTCAAGCTCCAGACCGTTGAAGTGATCACCCCGCTTCGCGAAACTTTCGCTACCAAGGCCACTGGACACGGCCGGCACGTCAAGCAATCAGGAGGCCACGGTCAGTTTGCCATCTGCGATATTGAAGTGGAGCCCTTGGCCCGGGGCGAAGGATTCACTTTCGCGGACAAAATCGTGGGGGGTGTGATCCCAGGGACGTTCGTGGGTTCCGTGGAGAAGGGCGTCCGCTCACAGATGCTCAAGGGTGTCTCAGCTGGATTCCCCGTGGTGGACATCAAGGTGACCCTGGTAGGCGGAAAGACCCACAGCGTGGATTCCTCGGACGCGGCCTTCCAAGCAGCCGGTGCCCTGGCGCTGCGGGAGGCGGCGGCCGGTGCCAGGATCCAACTGCTGGAGCCGGTCTCAACGGTGGTGGTCAGCGTTCCTGACGACTATGTGGGGTCGGTGATGAGTGATCTGTCCGGCCGGCGGGGACGTGTCACAGGTACCATCGCCGAGGACACCGGCGGCACGGAAATCAGTGCAGAAGTTCCGGACCAGGAACTTCTTCGCTATGCGATCGAACTGCGCGCACTAACTGCAGGAACCGGCCGTTTCAGACGCTCCTACCTTCGCCACGAACCACTTCCGAAGTAGCCCTATGGGTCGGCCTTGATGAAGGAGGCCACGGCGGGAGCAAGCGACGCCCCCACATCGGCCGAACTGCGCTTCACGCCCTTGACCCCGAACGAATGGTCACCGCCCTCGATCCACTGGAGCGTCGCCGTCGGACCTATCCTGTCCACCACACCCTCCAGCAGGTCCGGGGTAGCAAAAGTATCGCGGGTCCCTTGCAGGAAGAGCATGGGCACGGTGACGCCGTAGAGATGCTCATCGCGCAGCTTCTCCGGTTTGCCCGGGGCATGCAGTGGATACCCGAGGTACACCAGTCCCCGGGCCGGCATTCCTTCAGCTACTGCCATGGACGCCATCCGGCCGCCGAACGACTTGCCAGAGGCCCACAGCGGCTCGCCGTCGCTGAGTTCAGCAGCCCTGTCCATGAGCACCTTCCACGTGGCAATGGCCAACGGTGGCCGGTCAGGGAAGCGGCGGCCGGCCTCGCGGTAGGGAAAGTTGAATCTCAACGTGGCGACGCCCTGGTCAGCCATCGCTTCTGCGAAACCCTGCAGGAAGGGATGTTCCATGCCGGCACCGGCACCGTGGGCCACCACCAGGGTGGCGAAAGGCTCAGCGGGCCGGATGTGGAGGGCGGATACTTCGCTGTTCTCCACGGTGATGGACAAGGGCGTCTCTGTGCTTGGCATGCCTCCATCATGGCCCATCCGGGCCAGGGCGCAGGTGCTGAAATCAGAAGAGACGCCACCGAAATACGCCAAGGGTGCTGACGTGCCATGCCTTAACGGGGTAGCTTGTGCCCATGGCGAGCGAAGCAACCACAGTTACCGTGCCCGGGCCTGACGGGCCGCGCGAGGTCCGCATTTCCAGTCCCAGCCGCGTCATGTGGCCAGAGGCAGGCCTGACCAAGCTTGACCTTGCCAACTACCTGATTGACGTCGGTGAGGCCTTTGTGACCGCGAACGGAAACCGGCCCATCAGTCTCCAGCGCTACTCGGGAAACATCGAGGGGGAGATGTTCTTCTCGAAGAATCCACCCAAAGGTGCACCCGACTACGTTCGTTCGGTTCCGGTGACCTACCCCAGCGCACGGTCCCATCCACAGTTGGTGATCGACGAACCGGCGGCTGCGGTGTGGGCCGCGCAAATGAATACGGTGGTGTTTCATCCTTGGGCCTCCCGGGCCAATGACCCAGACAATCCAGACCAACTGCGGATTGACCTGGATCCCCAACCGGGCACGGACTTCGACGACGCGATTTCGGCCGCGCTGGAACTTCGTTCCGTCCTTGAGGAGGCGGGCCTGACTGCTTTCATCAAGACGTCCGGCAACCGTGGACTCCACGTGTACGCCCCCATCCATCCCAAGCATGAGTTCCTGGACGTCCGTCACGCCGTCATCGCCGCCGGCCGTGAACTGGAACGCCGCATGCCGCAGAAAGTCACCACTGCCTGGTGGAAAGAGGAACGCGGCACCAGGATTTTTGTGGACTTCAACCAAGCCAACCGGGACAGGACCATTGCCGGTGCCTACAGTCCCCGCGCAGTGCCCAGCGCCCAGGTTTCCTGTCCCTTGACATGGGACGAACTGGGAAACGCAGATCCCGCCAAGTACACCATTGCCACCGTGCCGGGCCGTTTGAAGGAGAGCGGCGATCCCTGGGCAGCCATGCACAAGGAACCCGGGGACATAGACATCTTGCTCAAGTGGTGGGAACGGGATGTCAAGAACGGTCAGGGCGAGATGCCCTTCCCACCGGAATTCCCCAAGATGCCGGGTGAGCCCATGCGTGTCCAACCGAGCCGGGCCCGCAAGCCGGAGGAATAAACCCGGGAGACCATGTGCCGGGACGTCCAGCCAGGGGAATTCTGACCGCCGCACTCGTCTGCGGCGTGTTCCTGGCCGGCTGCACCGGCACGCCGGAGCCACCCCCGCTCCAGCCAACCGCCCCGTTGCCGCCGCCGGTAACAGCTACGACGCAGCCGTCGACGACGGGCCCTCCAGCCGTGCCGGCCCCCACAGGCGAGGGGGCTGCGTCGCCTTCGGACACGGCGGTAGTTACCCCCGCTTTCCAGGAACTTCGTGCCGCCCTGGAGCTCTTCAGCAGGGAGAAGCTGCAGGAGGGCGCGTCTGCGGTAATCATCAGGGCGAAGGCCGGCCAACAAGAGTGGACGCATGCGGCAGGGGTGAGGAGCCGTGACGGGCAGATTGCTGTTCAGACCAGTGACCGTTTCAACGTTGGGGGCCAGTTACGCACAATGCTGGGGGTCTCCGTCATGAAGCTTGTGGAAGAAGCTCAGGTGCGGTTGGACGACGCCATCATCACCCACCTCCCCGGTTCGCTGGCAGGCAACAGCACTGTGACCGTCCGCCAGCTCCTTGGGGACCTGAGCGAGCTGCCTGGCGGGCTTGCCTCGCGGGCAGATTCCCTGCTGGGCCAACTCGTCACGCAGCTTCGCGGGCAGCCCCTCGAGGCTGTGTTGCGAACAGACATCCTGACGCCCCTCGACCTTCGTTCCACGGTCCTTCAAGAGCAGTCCAACGCCTGGCCCGGGGACCTTGTCCACGGCTATGTCCACGTGGGCGGTGCAGTTGTGGACGTCGTAGGCCTCGGACCGGCCAGCGGGAGGGCTTCACCTGCCCTCTTATCCACGGTCCAGGAGATCACGGCGTTTCAGTTTGCCCTGCTCGGCGGAGAGTTGCTGTCGCCTGAAGGTCTCGTTGCCATGAAAGGCACTGTGTTCGCCGATTACGGACTCGGCTTGGACCACTGGAATGACCGTTGCACCAACGGCTACTACTACGGCCATGTGGGAGATGTGCCCGGGTACGGAAGCATTGCCATCAGCAGCGCCGACGGAAACCGCCAACTGGCCATCTTGATGGCGTATCCACCGCAGCCCCTCTCGGAGAAGCCGTCAGCGCTGGCCTTGGAAATGACGGGCGTCGCGCAGGTAGCCCTGAACTCGGGCTGCCGCTTTCAGTTCCGTTGACATTTCCACTGACGCCGGCGCGTAGGCCTACTCGAAGCGCGAAGGATCTCCGGTTCCTCGCCGAACCACTTCGGCCACACCGCTGGAGAAGTCGATCACGGTGGTGGGTTCGGAACCGGTGTCGCCGGCGTCGATCACGCCGTCCACCTGGTGATCCAGTCTTTCCTTGATTTCCCAGCCTTGGGTCAACGGTTCCTCCGCATCCGGAAGCAGGAGCGTACTGGACAGCAGAGGTTCGCCCAACTCGGCCAGGAGGGCCTGGACAACCCTGTGGTCCGGGATGCGCACGCCCACGGTCTTCTTCTTGGGGTGCAGGAGCCGCTTGGGAACCTCCCGTGTGGCGGGAAGGATGAAGGTGTAGCTGCCGGGCGTAACGGCCTTGATGCTGCGGAAGACGTCGTTGTCCAGCATGACGAATTGCCCCATTTGGGCGAAATCCTTACACACCAGCGTGAAGTGGTGTTTGTCGTCAAGCTGCCTGATGGTCCGGATCCGGTCCAGTGCATCCCTGTTGCCGATCTGGGCCCCCAGGGCGTAGCAGGAGTCGGTGGGGTAGGCGATCAAGCCACCGTCCTGCAGCATCTTAACCACTTGGCCAATGGCGCGTGGTTGAGGATCTTCCGGGTGAACATCAAAGAATCTGGCCATGGGAAGAGCCTACGACAAAGCTAGGACAACACATCCTTGTTGGAGAACCTGGCGTAGGCCAACGCGCCGCATACGGCAATGTACGCGGCCTGCAGCACGGCGTTTTCTCCGAACGATGTCCACGAGACCGGCTCCCGGAGCAGGTCCGCGAAGCCCAACCAATGGTGGCTGAACAGCCACGGATGCAGCCAGTCCAGTTGTGGCAGATTGTCCAGCACCTGCGAGACCACCGAAAGGACAATGGTGGCGGCCATTGCGCCCACCGGTACGTCCGTGAAGGTGGAAATCAGCAAGCCGATCGCGGACAGGCCCAGCAGGGAAACCGTGATGTAGGCGGCGATCAACAGGGATCGGAGCGCTGACTCACCCACACTGATGGTGTCCCCGGACAGCAGGGTCACAGGACCCACTGGAAAAAGTACGACGCCGGCCAGGGCACCTGACGCTGCCACGGTAGCCGTTGCGGCGAAGCAGAAAGCGACGGCCCCGGCGTATTTCACCAGGAGCAGACGTATCCGCCCCGCCGGTGCCAGCAGGAGGTATCGCAAGGTACCCAGGTTCGCTTCCCCGGCAATCGTGTCTCCGGCAACGACGCCCACGGTCAGCGGGAGGAACAGTGGCACGCACACCACCAAGGCCGTGACTGCAACGAAGAGTCCGTTTTGGGTGATGCGGTCCAGGAACAACGGACCACGGCCAGGAGTCGCCGGCCGTGACGACAACTTGACGGCGACGGCAATGAGTATGGGTACAGCCGCGAGGGCTATCAACATGGCCCATGTACGGAGGCGACGGAACAGCACTGACAACTCCGAGCCCAGCAGCGCCCACCCCGCACTGGACCCCACGCTGGACCCCGCCTGGGCCGTGCCAGTTTCAGCCGACAACGTCGAACCCCTCCCCGGTGAGCGAGACAAAGCGTTCCTCAAGGCTCGCATTCTCAACAGTGAACCCGCGGACCCGCACACCATCGGCCACCAGTGCGGCCACGATCGCTTCAGGCGCCAGTCCGTTGGGCCCTGTGGCCACCAACGCCTTGGCCTCGGGCAGTGCGGTGCTTGGGTGCAGTGCGGTGGAATCCCACGAGGAACCGGTGCCTGCGCCTTGGCCGGGAACCAGCCCCAGGCGCGCCAAAACACCGGCGGCACGTTCGACGTCGGGCGTGTGAACCACAACGTGCGCCTCACCGGAAGAGCGCAGCTCATCCAGCGGCCCCTGGGCCACCAGCCGCCCCGCACTCATGACGCCCACATGGGTACACATCTGCTCCACCTCAGCCAAGAGATGGCTGGAGACGAACACGGTGGTTCCTCCGGCAGCGAGTGAACGAACCAAGGCCCGTACTTCACGCGTCCCCTGGGGATCGAGTCCGTTGGTGGGTTCGTCCAAAACCAGCAACTCCCGCGGCCTGAGCATTGCGTTGGCCAGGCCAAGGCGCTGCTTCATGCCCAAGGAGTACGCGCGGACCTTCTTACCGGCGGCGTGGCTGAGCCCCACCCGGTCCAGCGCGTCATGGACCCGCTCCCGCCTGGTGGCCGAAGAAGCGTGTCGGTCAGCGGCATCCAGACGCAAGAGGTTTCCTGTGCCGGACAGAAAGGGATAGAACCCGGGACCTTCCACCAGGGCTCCCACGTCCGGCAGTACGGAGGCCAAAGCTCCGGGCATCTCCATGCCCAGGACGCGCACGTTCCCGCTGTTCGCCGATGCCAGTCCCAGCAGCACGCGGATGGTGGTGGTCTTCCCGGAGCCATTGGGGCCGAGGAAGCCAAATATCGAGCCGCGGGGAACGGCGAGGTTAATGCCGTCTACGGCGGCGCGGCGGCCGAAACGCTTCACCAGACCCTGGGTCTCTATGGCAAGCCCGGCAGGTTCCTTCACTGGGCGGCAGCGGCTGACTGAAGCCGGTCCAAAGGCACCATGCCCGCATAGACGCGGCCGTCGTCGAGCACCAGGACGCTCAGCAGGGACGTCGTCAACGCCCGGCCACCGGCAACCGGCTGCAGGGCCTGGGACAGCTGCGGATTGGACAAGAACCCGGGTGGAACGGATCCTGCGGGGAACGCGAGCACCGTGTCCCAGCCTTCACCGGTGGGTGCTGGACCACTGTGGCGGAGCTGTCCGGCGTCCGGCGGCGCCGCCAACGTTGGTACGGGTTTCGGCGGTAGGACTTCTTCCGTGATTGAGGCGCCGGAAGGAGGAGTGAACTCAAACAGTCCAGCGTCCGGAGTGGACAGATTCAGCTCCGTGAAGGCAAGTGAGTAGGCGGGCTCTTCCTGATCCTTGGCGCGCACCTCGATTCCCAGCGGAAGTCCAGTCTGGGAATCAACGTCGATGGACACCGAGTCAACCAAAGTCTCCTGGCTGCGTGGGTTCAGGGTCAGCCGGTAGGCGCTGCGGCCGGCAACAGACCGGGCGTCTCCAACGCTGACTTCGGTGGAGCTGTCAATGGCCGCCAGGAAGCTTCTTGCCACTGCCTCGGGTGTGGGCATGGTGGAACGGGAAGGCATCGACTCATGGCCGTCGGAAGCGGGCGATGCCGGGGCGCTGAGATGGGTGGCGCTGTTGTCCGCAGAGTCATAGAACCAGGCGTTGCCGCCGTTGATCACCACGTCACGCTCAGCCAACTGGTCAAGAACCTGCAACCGGGCCTTTGACGGGCCATCCACAAAGATCCTGGCCGTGTGGGTGCCGGTCAACAGTTCCAGGGCCGAGGCCGCTCCTGGCGCAATGCCAGGGCCGGTGGTCGGAACCTCAGGCAGCCCCAACCCTGCGGACTGCTCCACCGTGCCGGACAACGCCCGCACGTCGGTGCGTGCGATCATGGCCAGGATCTCGTCAGCAGTCTTGGACGGCAAAGATACGGCCGCGCCTGCCTGGACCGAACCAAGCAGAACCGCCATAACCAAGGCAACGGGGATGAGGAGAGCAGGCAGCCATCGCTGCTGAGCCCGTGTCATCGCTACCAACCACCGCATGTGAAAGGCATGGATCCAGACTACTCCGGTTACCTGTGGGGATCACGCGCCATCAGGTCAGGGCAGGATCAGTTGCCGCGCCAATTCCACGGCGCCGTGGACGGGGGGCTGCGTCAGGATCCTGATGGACGATGGATCTTCCAAGGCAACCTTCCGTGCAACTGCGCTGGACAGGCCGTTGTGGTTCACCAACAAACTGCCGGCCATGACAAGCGGCAGTTCCAAACCGAGCTCACCCAGCACCTGCCTGGCCAGGGCGGCCAGATGGTGGGCTGCCTCGGCTTGGATCCGCAAAGCCGCGGGGTCGCCTTCGGCAGCCAATTCAAGGACAAGGGGAGCAAGCCCTGCCCAGTGGTCGGGCTCGGGCTTGGCGTAGAAGGAATCCATGAGTTGGAGGGCATCGACACTGGCCGTAGCAGCCATCAGGGACTGGACAAGCGTGCCGGGTTCCAGGCCTGCATAGTATTCGCGTAGGGACTCCCGCACGGCGTCGCGCACCACAGAGTAGGCTCCACCTTCGTCGCCCAGCAGGTAGCCATACCCTCCACTGCGGGCTTCCCGTCCGTCAGCGTTCCGGCCCCAGGCCACCGAGCCTGTACCGGCAACCACCACAGCGCCTGCGTCCAGTCCGGCTGCTGCGAGCACAATGCGAGTGTCGTGGACCACGTCGATTTTTGCGCCGGGGAAGTGTTCGGTCAGCAAGGCAGACAGGACCGCACGGCTTGCGGGGGTGTCAGCGCCTGCCGCTCCTGCGCACACGGCTTCGACTCCCGTCCCGACGCTCGACGCGATCCGGCGCAGCACGGCGTCAGCGCCCTGGTGGCCCACGGATGAGAGGTTGGCGCTCGCTTCGGTGATCTCGACGCCGGTACCCTCGCCGGAGTCATCCGACCGCACAGCGTGCGTCTTTGAGCCGCCGATGTGGAGGCCCAGAACTGCGGGCGTCACCGGACTGCCGCCGGTTCTGTGGTGGTTTCCGCGGGGTTCATGCTGCTGTTCGTCCCGCCTTCGACGTCGGGCCACTTGCCACCGTTTTCCCAGAACTGCTGTATTTCCTCCAACTGACGTCCCTTCGTTTCAGGTGCGAACTTTCGGACAAACATAAACCCGAGGATAGCCAGTACACCGAAAACGGCGAAGGTTCCTGCCCCGCCGAGTCGCTGGAGCATCGTGAGGAAGAAGGCCGCAACCAGGACATTGGCCACCAGATCGGAGGTCAGCATGGCACTCGCACCGAGGGAACGCAGACGCGATGGGAAACTCTCGCCGGCGTAGACCCACACCAGGGCACCGAAGCCAAAGGTGAATCCGACGGTGAACAGGAGAACTCCCAGGAATCCCAGAACGGTCAGGAGCCCACCGAAGTTCTGCCCCGCCATGAAGACGCACACCAGCAGGATGTTCGCCAGCACCATCATCCCAATACCCGTCAACAGCACTGGACGGCGTCCCAGCCGGTCCACCAGGGACAACGACACAAAAACGGCAAAGAGGGCAGCTACCTGAACGGCCGCCGGAAGGAGCAGAAGAGCCGCATTGCCGCTGAACCCCATGGCCTCGAAGATCCTGGGACTGTAGTAGACCACCGCGTTGATGCCGGTGATCTGGATGAAGAAGCCCAGACCCACAACAAATACTGTGGCCCGCAAGTACGGGACGCGGAGCATCTCCCGGAGCCCTCCGCCGCGTTCTTCGCTGATGGCACGCTGCATTCGGGAAAGTTCAGCTTCCACGTCAGCATCCGGTTCGATGGCGGAGAGGGTTCGCCGGGCATCCGCTGTCCGGCCCCGCATCATGTACCAGCGGGCTGTATCGGGGAGTTTGATGACGATGGCCAGCACAATCACAGCCGGAACGGCGGCGAGTCCCAGCATCCAACGCCAGGATCCGGTTCCGGCCAGGACATAGGCGGCAACATAGCCCACGATGATGCCGATGACCGTGGCCACCTGGTAGGCCACCAGCAGGGCGCCACGAACTTTCGCCGGGGCCGATTCTGCGACGAAGACCGGGACAACCACCACCGAGACTCCGATGGTCAGGCCAAGAAGGAGACGGGCAAGGAGCAAGGTGGGCACGTCGTTCGACATCGCGCTCAGAACGGCGAAGAGCGCATACCCTACGGCCAGGCCCACCATGCACGTCTTCCGGCCCAGTCGGTTGGACAGCCAGCCGCCCACCAGGGCGCCCAGCACTTCTCCTGCAACCACCGCGGTGGTCACCAGCTCTTGTTGGGAAGTGGAGAGGTTGAACTGCTTGGTGATGAACAGCAGGGCGCCGGCGATGTTTGACATGTCGTACCCGTAAATTACGCCGATGGTGGCAGCAGCGCCGCCCACCAGAAGCCCGAGTCGGGGTGTTTGCCGGAGGTCATGCAGGATCGACATCTTTGTCCCTTGGATCTGTGGAAAAGTAGGGTCTTGCCGGAATGCTTCCGGAATTGGTTTAGACCAACCTGCCAAGATTGGCATAGACCAATGATGTTGTCTACAAGTAGGATGTCCAATATGTCCACAGATGTCGCGCCGGCGACCCCCAAGTATTACCTCCTCAAGACCGAGGTGCTGGGGCTGATTGCAGGACTCCAGCCGGGAACTCTCATCCCCACGGAGCGGGCACTCGCAGAAAAGTACGCGACATCCCGCACCACAGTCCGGCAGGCCATCAGCGAGCTCGTGGCGGAGGGAAAGCTGGGCCGCATCCAGGGGCATGGAACGTTTGTGGCACCTCCAAAAGTGACACACGTCCGGCAGTTGACGTCATTTTCCGACGACGCCCGTACGCAGGGCCTGAGGCCGGACTCCAGGCTCATTGCCTTGGAAGTGGTCAAATCCGATGCCGGGGTTGCAGCCCATTTGGGCCTTGACCAAGGCGATCCGGTCACCAGGCTGGAACGCATCCGCCTGATCGACGGAGAGCCCTTGGCCCACGAGATCGCCTGGCTGCCAGGCAGGCTCCCGAGGTTTAAGTCCAGTCTGGCCAAGGCCGGCTCGCTCTATGCCGTGCTGGCCGATGTCTACGGGGTTCGAATTGCCGACGTCGAGGACACCGTGGAGACGGCACTTGCCGGGCCGGAGGATGTGCGGCTGCTGGGCATCGAGATGGGGGCACCCCTGCTGTTGGTTCACCGCCTGGCCCGTGACTCGGCAGGTGTTCCGGTGGAATGGACACGCAGCTCGTTTCGGGGAGACAGGTTCCGGTTCGTCTCCCGCGTGAAGTCCGGAGGCTGACGTGGCCAACTCGTCGTCGGGTGAGTCGGTCATCCGCCGCGTCGTCCGGCTGGTGGGAGCGTTCGACGACGGTCACCGCACCATGAGTGTTGCTACCTTGGCCCGACGGTCAGGACTTCCGGTCACCACCACGTACCGGCTGGTGGACGAACTCCTTGCCGAAGGGCTGTTGGAACGCGAACCCAACGCCGAGGTTCGAATTGGCACGCGGCTCTGGGAACTGGTCTCCCGGAGTTCACGCATGGTGGGCCTTCGCGAAGCTGCCCTGCCGTTCATGGAGGACGTTCAGTCGGTGGTCCAGCACTCCACCACGCTGGGGATCCTGGATTCGGACGAGGTGCTTTACATCGAGCGGATCGGTTCCCGCGACTCGATGGTGGATATCACCAAGGTGGCGGGCCGGCTACCGGTCCACGGAACGTCCTCCGGGTTGGTGCTGTTGGCCCATTCATCGCCGGCGTACCAGGACCTTTTCCTGTCGCGGACGCTGGAGAAATTCACGGATGCGACGTTGACCAGCCCCACCGAACTCCGACGCCATTTGGCCAATATACGACAGCGCGGTTTTGCTTCCATGCCCGGAATTATCGTCCCGGAGTCCAGTGGAATTGCAGTGCCGGTTTTTGACAGGACCAACACCGTGGTGGCCGCACTGAGCGTTGTTGTGCCCAGGAACGAGGAAAACGCTGCGGCGCGTGTGCCGGTCCTGATGACCGCTGCACGCGGCATCTCCCGTGCCCTGGGTTGGCGCGACGAACTCAAAGGTGCCCTCCGCCAAAGCAACGGAAACTTCTGATTCCCGTTCATCGGTAACCCTGTGGTGCCACTCACAAGTCCGCTGGCAGAGTGGAATCCAGCAGGGCAGTTCGCCCGGTAACCACACTTTGCGGCCCATAGGCCCTGTTCCGTGCTGCCCTGCGCCTTACTCAGAGTTCAGCAGCCGCAATGCCGCGGCAGGAGGAGTTCGTCATGGACACAACAACGTTGGCTGGTAGACAAGCAGGCGCCGCGCGGGTGGCTGGCAAGGTGGCCGTGGTCACCGGCGGCAGGGGAGACCTCGGCGGAGCAGCTGCCCGCCTGCTGGCCGATCACGGAGCAACTGTCGCCAGCCTGGACCGGGCTGAAACCCACTCGCCGGCCAGCTACCCCGGGATCACAGAGTACGCCGTGGACGTCACGGACGAAGCCAGCGTGGCCGAGGTTGTCCGGCAGCTCACTGCCGAACTCGGCGTGCCGGATGTCCTGGTCAATGCGGCCGGAATTATCGGCCCCGCAGGAGCCAGCCACACCGCCACCACGGATGATTTCAACGCCATCTTTGATGTCAACGTCAAAGGAGTCTGGCTCCTGACCAAACACATTGTTCCGGCCATGATCGAAAAGCAGGCCGGCAGCATCATCAATTTTTCGTCCATTCACGGTTTGACCGGCGGACGCAACGTCCCGCTGTATCACGCCACCAAAGGGGCGGTCCGGCTCTTGAGCAAGTCAGATGCCGCAGCCTACGGCATGTATGGCATACGGGTGAACTCCATCCACCCCGGTTCGATGAACACCAGGATGAGCCGCCACTCGGCAGAGCAATCGGACATCGGAGCTGAGGCCTACTACCAGCAGCTTGTTGGTGGAAATCCGCTCCCACGCCAGGGCGAGCCCGATGAAATCGCCTACGGAGTCCTCTATCTGGCCTCCGACGAATCCCGGTTCACCACAGGCTCCGAGCTGGTCATCGACGGCGGCTACACGGCCGTCTGAGCACCTCATTTCTTTCCGTAGCAAACCCACATCTTTCCCATGAGAGGCAACACCATGAAGTTCCTGAACGGAACACCTTCCGGGACCTACGACGTCGTTGTTGTCGGTTCCGGCGCAGGCGCGCTGACCGCAGCGGCGACAGCCGCACGGGCCGGCAAGTCCGTCGTCGTGCTTGAAAAAACCGAATTGCTGGGCGGCACGTCAGCCGTTTCAGGCGGCATGCTCTGGGTGGCAGACAACCACCATGCCCGCGAGGCGGGGCTGCGTGACTCCAAGGAGGCCGCGGCGCAGTACGTCCGGGCCGTGGCCCGCGGCCGCAGCCGTGAAGAGCTCCTGGACGCTGCGCTGAACTACGGAGATACCATGCTCCGTTTCACCGAGGATGAATGCGGCGTCCGCTTCATTTTCCTCGACAACTTCCCGGACTACCGCCAGGACTTGCCAGGTTCCGTGGAAGGCGGACGGACAGTTGAACCCGAACTGTTCAACATCCGTGAAGCTCTCGGTGACCTGGCGGTCCACGTGCGCTCTGACGGGCGTGCGCCATTCACCATGCAGGAATACGAGACTTGGGGAGCGTTCACCAAGTTTCCCTGGGAGGAGTTGAACCAGCGGCAGGAGCAGGGACTTGTTGCCAAAGGTCAGGCGCTGGTGGCCATGCTGTTGGCCAGCCTGGTCCGCGACGGCGCTGCGCTGGTGGCCGGTGCCCGCGGGCACCGGTTAATGCTCGACGCCGGTAGGGTAGTGGGCGTCCAACTCGAGTCTGGTGAAACTTTCCACGCCAACGACGGTGTGGTCCTGGCCACCGGAGGATTCGAATGGGACAAGGCCTTGGCCGATTCACTCCTGGCCTCACGCCTCTACATCATGTGTTCACCCCCATCGAATACCGGGGACGGCCTCAAGATGGCCCAGCGGGTTGGGGCGCAAACCCGCGGTACGCGTGAAGCCTGGTGGGCGCCCATGGCCGTCACGGGGGACACCAGGGACGGCGCCCCCGTAGGCACGCTGCTCCGCTTCGAACGCCAAGGGCCGGGCTCGCTGATGGTCAACCGCCACGGACGCCGCTTCGCCAACGAGTCACAGAATTACAACGACCTCGCCCGCTGCCTGCAGTCCTGGGATTCGCCCAACAACCAGACACTGAACACGCCTGCACACGTAGTGTTCGATCACAGCTATCTGGAGCGGTACGGCGTCTTGGCGCACCGGGCCGGCCAGCCAACACCCGACTACCTGATCGAGGCTCCCACCCTGCACCAACTCGCTGCCCGGATCGGTGTTCCCGCAGTGAATCTCGAAGCAACCGTAGGCCGTTTCAACGAGTACGCGGCGAAGGGCGAAGACCCTGACTTCGGCCGCGGAGAGAGCGCTTACGACCAGTACTGGGGCGATGACGAGTGCCCTTGGCCCAACCCGTCGCTGGGTCCTCTGCACAAAGGTCCGTTCTATGCCATGGAAGTAGTCAACGGGGCATTTGGCAGCAACGGGGGAGTAGCCACGGACGGCCTCGCCCGGGTTCTGGACGTGGACGGGGAGCCGATCCCCGGACTCTTCGCTGCCGGCAACACCACCGAGAACGCCTACGCCGCCGGTTACCCCGGTGCCGGCGCTACCTTGGGGCCCATCATGACCATGGGATACCTTGCGGGCCGGACCGTTGCCGGCCAGCCAGCCGAGTATGTGCCTGTACCCGCTACCGCCGGAGTTGGAGCATGATCCGCCACGCTGTGCTCTTCAAATTCAAACCGGACTTCCCTCCGGCGGACAAGGCCGCGTGGATTGAGGGCCTGAATCGGATGGACGGCAACATTCCGGGGCTCTTGAAGCTCACGCACGGAGCCGACGTCCTCCAGCATCGCCGTTCTTTCGACTATGCGATTGTGGCTGACTTCGCCTCGGCAGAGGACATCGAGGTGTACAACACCCACCCACTGCATGAACCCCTCAAGGTGTACTCGTTTCCCAACAGCGAGCAGATCATTGCCGTTGATTTTCCGCTCTAGCTGCGATCAGCGAACTGTGCCATTCGAAGGAGAATAGCCATGTCAATCACAACCCGGCAGTCAACAACGCTGCGCAAAACCCCGGGAAAAGCGGCTCTTGCTTCTTTTCTGGGTAGCACCCTGGAGTACTACGACTTCTTTATCTATGGCTCAGCTGCCGCGCTGGTCTTCGGTCCGCTGTTCTTCCCGTCTGAAGACCCCTCGGTAGGCCTGATTGGCGCTTTTGCGACCTTTGGGGTGGCCTACGTGGCACGTCCCGTGGGTGGCCTGGTCATGGGCCATTTCGGCGACAAACTGGGCCGGAAGAAAATACTGCTCATCACCCTGGGCGTCATGGGGTTGGCTTCCCTGGGCATCGGATTCCTGCCCAGCTACAGCCAGATCGGCGTATGGGCCCCCATCCTGTTGGTGATCGGACGCCTGGCACAGGGCTTCTCTGCCGGTGCGGAGTCGGCAGGTGCTTCAACTCTTACGTTGGAGCACTCTCCTGAAGGCCGCCGCGGCTTCTTCACCAGTTTCGTCATGACCGGCTACGCCTCCGGGATGGTCCTGGCCACCCTCGTCTTCATCCCCGTAGCAGCGCTGCCCACCGAAGCCCTGATGACCTGGGGTTGGCGTGTGCCGTTCTGGTTGTCCATCGTGGTTCTGGCCATCGCCTACTGGGTGCGGACCCATTTGGATGAGACGCCGGTGTTCGAGGAAGCGAAGGACCGCCGGGCCGTTGCTCCCATGCCGCTTCGGGAGGTGCTGCGTTTCCAATCGGCGGACGTGGCACGCGTAGCCGGGATGTCCATCATGTCCGTCATGCAGACCATCTTTACGGTGTTCGGCTTGTCCTATGCCACCAACTCGGCTGGTTTCGACAAGGCCTCGATCCTGACCGTCAACGCGGTGGCCATCGGGTTGTCCATGTTCGTGATGCCACTGACAGCCAAACTCTCGGACAAGGTGGGGAGGCGGCCACTCCTCCTGACGGCTGCCATCGGTTGCTCGGTGACGATCTTCGCCTACTTCTGGACACTGTCCACTGGCAACATCCTGCTGGTGTTTGTTGCGGCATTCGTCAATATGACGTTGCTCTATTCCTGCTTCAACGGAATCTGGCCTGCGTACTTTGCGGAACTCTTTGCGGCGCCGGTGCGGTACTCCGGCATGGCCCTGGGCAACCAGTTGGGCTTGGTGGTGGCTGGCTTTGCCCCCTTGATCGCCGGGCTGCTGCTGGGCAAAGGCCATGACGGCTGGTTGCCCGTAGCCAGTTTCGCGGTCCTGTGCATGGTGATTGCGGGTGTGGCCGCCTTCTTCTCGAGGGAGACGGCCAAGACCCCTCTCGAAGAGCTCGGCGAGCCCTACTGGCGCGGGGTGGGAATCAGGAGACCGTAACCACGGCGCTTTCACCCAACGTACTGCGCACGAACTCCGCACTTGGTTCGGCGTATGCAGCCACGATCCTGTTGAACAATCGTGTTCCCTCGGCCCCGGGCCAATCCGCAGGCAGGAATGCTGCCGGCAGCCCGGGGTCGAGGTAGGGAATGATCCGCCATCGGTCAATGCACTGGACATACGTGGCAAAGGCCCCGGAGTCAGGTTCCACGGCAGCAGCCCCTTGCAGGGGAACGGCGGCGCTGTGCTCGTCGATAAAGTCCCTGTGCAGAGTGGCCACGGCTTCCAGGTCCCACCACTTGGACGCGGCGTCCTGGAGGGTGCCACCTACCAGCGGTGCTTCCGTCACGAA
The DNA here is from genome assembly GCF_900108925.1 of Arthrobacter sp. yr096. Lineage (NCBI taxonomy): Bacteria > Bacillati > Actinomycetota > Actinomycetes > Micrococcales > Micrococcaceae > Arthrobacter > Arthrobacter sp. yr096. The sequence continues at coordinate 362,802 of NZ_FNYI01000003.1, forward strand.
GATGGTGGTCAAGTCGCGCAGGCCAAGGTCTGCCAGGATTTCCTCCACTTCCCCGCGCAAGGAATCGGGGCAGATCCACAGCCCTGCCGCCACCGTCCCGCAACCGATCCAATGGAGCCTGCGCCGCAGCTGGTGCCTCTTTTCCCGTTCCGTTTCAGGGATGGAGAAAGAGATCAAGCACCAGGGATCCTGTGCAGACATGCTCCGGGGGTTGTAAATCCGGCGGTCGCCCCGGGCCAGCATGCCGGCGGCACCATCAGTCAGGGTAAATCCGGGGACGCCGTCACGGGCCTCCTGCAACACCACATCCTTTTTGCGCAGGCGGCCCAGGGCCGTCCGGGCGACTGTCCCGGACGTGCCCAGGGCCTCCATCAGCGTCACAATGTCCTTGGCGGACATCCAACCACCGGCGTCGCGCAGATACAGGCCTACGACGGTACGCAGCAATGACGTAGTACTCCCGGGCCGGGAGTCCATGTCGTCAAGAACGGAACTCATCCCCGGCTCACAGCAGCTCGGAGAGCGCGTCGCGGATGGCAGCCACTCCCAGCTCAACCTCGGCGTAACTGGTGCTCAAGGGCGACAAGCCAATACGCAAGCCGTGCGGGGGGCGGAAGTCGGGAATGACACCCTTCTCCCACAGTTTGGCAGTGACATCCGCGAAGAGGGGGTGGTCCACAGTGATGTGCGAGCCACGCTCAGCCGGATCCCGGGGACTGACGATTTGGGCGCCCAGCGGTACCAGGAGTTCTTCGGACAGAGCAATGGCGTACTCGGTGAGCTTGATGGACTTCCCACGAACGGCGTCCATGCCCACAGAGGCGATCAGTTCCACCATGTCCTTGAGTGGCTGCATGGCCAGGACCGGCGGGGTTCCTGTGATGAAACGGCGCATGCCCTGAGCCGGCCGGTAGGCGTCCGTCATCCCAAACGGATTATCGGCACCCATCCAACCCCAGATCGGCTGCTGCAAACGGTCTTGCTGCGACGAGTTCACGTAGGCGAAGGCGGGCGAGCCCGGCCCGCCGTTGAGATACTTGTAGGTGCAGCCCACGGCGAGGTCAACTCCCCATTCGTCCAGCTCCAAGGGCACTGAGCCAACGGAGTGGCAGAGGTCCCACAGCATGAGGGCCCCGGCTTGACGCACCTTGGCGGTGATCCCCTTGGCATCTGCCAGGAATCCCGAGCGGTAGGCCACATGGCTGAGGACCACCACGGCAGTCCGCTCGCCAAGCAGCCCGTCCAGGTCTTCAACCCGGACACCGCTGGCGGGATTGGCGGCGATCCACCTGATGGTTGCTCCGCGTTCCTTGGCGATGCCTTCGATGATGAACCGGTCGGTGGGGAAGTTGTCGCGGTCAATGATGATTTCATCCCGACCAGGTTGGGCGTCCACGGCGGCACGAATCATCTTGTACAGCATGACGGACGTGGAGTCGCCAACAGTGGTCTGCCCGGGGGCAGCGCCGAGTGCCACTTCGCCAATGCGGTCACCCACAGCGGTAGGCTCATCCATCCACTGCTCATCCCAGCCGCGGATCAGCCGGCTGCCCCAGGCGTCGTGGACGAAGGAGGCAAGGTTCGCTGCCGTAACCTTCAACGGGCGTCCCAATGAGTTCCCGTCGAGGTACGAGGCCAGTTGATCGGCGTCGGGCGTGTAGAACGCATCACGCTGGGAGGCGAGAGGATCGGCGGCGTCCAACTCGGCAGAGGTTGGCCGTTGGGTCTGCTGTGCGGTGGTCATGGTTCCTCCTGCGGAAGTAGTGGGCGGCGTTGCCCCGATGTTGTGCTTAGTTGCCGATCTCGGTGCGGACGGCGTAGAGCTCTGGGAAGAAGGTCAGGTCCAGGGCGCGCTTGAGGAAGTCCACTCCGGACGATCCACCGGTGCCTACCTTGAAACCGATGGTGCGTTGGACTGTCCGCAGATGGCGGAAACGCCAGGCCTGGAAATTGTCCTCGATATCCACCAGGTCCTCGCAGGCCTCGTAGAGGCCCCAAGGAGTGTCGTCGGATTCGTAGATCTGCTGGAAGATGGGCACAAGGTCCTGATGGAACGTCCACGGTTCACTCTTGTCGCGCTCAAGGATCACGGCAGGGATGTCGTATCCGGCACGGGCGAGCACCGCCAGGAAGGCGTCGTACAGCGTGGGTTCCTCCAGGAGCGTGCTGAGCAGCGCGTGGGCTTCCGGCTCGCTTTCGAAAACACGCAGCATGCCACGGTTCTTGTTGCCCAGCAGGAACTCAACACCCCGGTATTGATACGACTGGAAACCGGACGAGCTGCCCAGGAAGCCGCGGAACTGTGCGTACTCACGGGGCGTAAGGGTTCCCAGCACGGACCACTGCTCCGTCATGGTGCGCTGGATGGCCTTCACGCGGGCAATGCATTTGAGGGCTTTGCCCAGGTTGTCGGTGTCAAAAAGCCTGCGGGCTTCCAGCAGTTCATGGAGCACCAGCTTGAGCCAGAGTTCACTGGTCTGGTGCTGGATGATGAACAGCAACTCATCGTGGTGCTCCGGTTGGCTGAGTGGGTGCTGGGAACTCAGCAGGCTGTCAAGGTCCAGGTATCCGCCATAGGACATCGCATGCCGGAAATTAGTGCGGACGGTGTCCTCGATCTGGCGGACGCTTTGGGGGGAATGGACTGCGGGCTTTTCCATGGTTTGAGATTATCACTTCCATGACGAACGTCAAGGGATTGATTTGCCTCGTACTGGACAGTCGTCCCGTAGGCTGAGGCTCAGTCATTGGGGAAGGGGGATTGTCCATGGGATCCGAGGAAGAAGCCGTAGTGCCGGTGTCCATCTATTTGGATGTCGACGGCGTGGTGAATCCCTTTAGTCCGGCCGGAACCACGGACTGGGGCACCGAATGGAGCATTGCCGACGCCGGGATCCTTGAGGTCGCTTTCGCCCCGGAGGTGGTCGCTGAGCTCAACGCTCTTGCCACCCACCCTGCCGCCCGTTTTGTTTGGCTGACCACGTGGGAACGCCTCGCCCCGGAGTTCCTGTGCCCTGCGATCGGACTGAACGGGCAGGACTGGCCGGTACTGTCCAGCCAGGGTTGGGACGAAGGGCCCGAATGGTGGAAACTCGTGGCACTCCAAAAGGACCTGGCCGCCGCTGGAAGCGAGCGGATCATCTGGCTCGACGATCAACTCAGCCAGGAGTCCGATGCCAGATCCTGGGCTGAGTACCAGCAGGACCGTGTGCTTTGCATCTCACCGAATCCCCGCAAGGGTCTGTCGCGTCGCGAGCTCGCGGCCGTGAAGGCCTTTCTGGGCTGAACCGGAGCCCCGGCACGTTTGTCCACTCAGGGTATGGCACGTAGGATTCTTAAGGTTTCAAGCCCGCCAGAGAGAATCCCGCAAGTCGAGTCAGTTGAACATTTGCTGAACTATGCTGTGGATGGCAGGTATGGGGAAGTGAAACTGCTGAACGTCGACTCTGCAGATTGGGCAACAGGTGGATATCACCTTCATGGTCGCGCTGGTAATAGCGTTGGCCCTATTCTTTGACTTCACCAACGGGTTTCACGACACAGCCAATGCGATGGCTACGCCTATCGCTACGGGGGCGATCAAGCCCAAGACGGCCGTCGCCCTGGCCGCTGTCCTCAACCTCGTAGGGGCGTTCCTCTCCACGGAAGTGGCAAAGACCATCTCCGGTGGTCTGATCCGGGAAGGCACGGACGGCATCCACATCACACCGGACATCATTTTTGCCGGTCTCATGGGGGCGGTCCTCTGGAACATGGTGACGTGGCTCAAGGGCCTTCCATCGAGTTCCTCCCATGCCCTGTTCGGTGGCCTCATCGGCGCCGCGGTTGTGGGCATCGGGTTCCACTCCATCAACTTTGAAACCGTCCTTCAAAAGGTGATCCTGCCCGCGATCTTCGCGCCGCTCATCGCAGGCCTCGTGGCCTATATCTGTACCCGTCTTGCGTATGCGCTGACCTCGAGGCATGACCCGGAAACCGGTGACAAGCTCACGCAGAAGCGCGGCGGTTTCCGTACCGGCCAGATCTTCACCTCAAGCCTGGTAGCCCTCGCCCATGGCACCAACGACGCCCAGAAGACCATGGGCATCATCACCCTGGTCCTGATTGCCGCAGGCACGCAGACGCCGGGCTCCGGCCCCCAGTTCTGGGTCATTGCAGCTTGTGCCTTCGCCATCGCCATTGGTACCTACGCAGGTGGCTGGCGGATCATCCGCACCATGGGTTCGGGACTCACGGAAGTGAAGCCCGCCCAGGGCTTCTCCGCTGAGACCAGCACTGCCTCGGCAATCCTTGCTTCGTCCCATTTGGGTTTTGCCCTCTCCACCACGCAAGTCGCCTCCGGATCCGTCATCGGCTCGGGCCTGGGCCGCAAAGGAACCTCGGTTCGCTGGGGCACCGCCGGCAAGATCGCCCTGGGGTGGCTCTTTACGCTGCCGGCCTCGGCGATTGTCGGTGCGTTGACGGCCCTGCTGGTGGGCACTGGCGTTGTGGGCGTCATCATTGCCGCCGTTGCAGGCACGGCCGCCGTGCTGTTCATGTTCGTGGCCTCCCGCAAGTCGCACGTTGGCCACCACAACGCCGTCGAGGTTGAGGAAGCCGGCCACGCAGTGCGGTTCCGCAAGAAAAAGAAGTCCCGAAAGACCACCCCCAGTGAGGATGTGCAGCGATGAAATGGTTGGAATTGCTGCAGGTAGCCGGAGTCACGCTCTTCTCCGCCGTCACGTTGGTGGTCCTGTACTCATTGGGTGTCCGCCTTACGGCCATCGCCGGTGATGCGCAGCAGAAGTCGCCCGGCCTCATGCGCTCCCTTGCCTACGTGTGCTTTGCCATTTGTGGCGCTGCCGTGCTGTTTGGCATTTATCTGATCGTTCCGTACTTCGGAAAGTAGCTCCCTCTCTGGCAGTCACGTCCATTCGGGAGAATAATCAGCAGTGTAGTTATGCACATAACTGCGTGGTTGTGATCCGGCAGATGTGGGGCTGTCATGAAGTGCCATTCCCGAAGCCACATCATCGGACTGGCGCTGCTTCCGGTCCTGGTGCTGGGTCTGTCTGCTTGCCTCCCGCCCTCCTCTGACGGACTGTCCCCGGATACCACCGCCAGTTCGTCGCGGTCAGGAACCATGCCACAGCCCGCCTCAACCGTCGCCGTACCCACCGCCGGGCAGCCGGCAGGTCCCGCCGGTCCCGGGGCACCACAGGCAGAGGCACCGGTGGTGCGGTGGGTCCCCATTGGGCCGGTCGGTCCGAATGACCCCACGTCAGGGCAGCGTTATCTCCTGCTCCAGCAATTCCAGTGCGACGCCCTCGCGCAGAGTGTGGAAGGCGCCGAGGATGCCGCTGTCTGGTTAGCGGGCGCCGCTGTATGCCGGGCCTTGCAGAGCGGCAGCGAGCAAGAATGGCAACAAGCTTCCAATGCTGTGGCCGCGACGCCACGGATTCCACAGACACAATGCCTGGAGTCCAGGGTGGCGGCCACCTCAGCGTCCTTGGTGGCCCAACATCGCAGCAATCCCGGCGTTGCCTTCAAGGTGGAGCCAGGCCAGGGCGAGGCGTGCCCTCGCCAGTTGGTCGGGTTGACAGTGGTGGACCAGGACCTGAAGCCGGTTCCGGGAACATCCAGGGCCTCGGGTCCTCGTACAGGCGGCACTGTTGTACGCCTTGACGGTTACTACGTTCGCGTGGGGGACGTCCTCTTCGACGGCGCCGTAGCAGACGTTGAGTTCGTTGGCGGCAGGGATGACTATGGCATTGTTTACCTGCGCATGCCGCCGGCGAACGGCCGGGACTCAGTTCGGATCAGCATCACTGACACGGTGGACGTCGCTGGGACAGTCACGTTTTTCTACGAGAATTCCAGCACCTCCAGCAGCAGCCCCGGGGCGTCGGAAACTGCCGGGACCGTTCCGCCAACGAGTCCTCCAGGCAGCACCACCACGCCCGCCCCAACGCCAAATGCAGCATCCTCGACGGCCGCGCCGTGAGTGAACCGCAGGAGTCCGAAGAACGCAGCCTCATCAACACCCGATGGCAAAGGACCCTGGAGGTCCTCTCTGTCATTGGACCCCCTCTGACAGTGGCCACGGCCTTGCTGGTCTATTTCGGCTGGGCCCGGACGGATGCGCAGGCCAAGGCCATGGGCTTGGATGTCAGCCTGTTCGGATACACGGTGCAGGATTTCATCCTCAGGAGCATCCAATCGCTCTTCCAGCCGCTGGCGTGGCTCGTGGTGATTGGACTGCTGTGGCTCATCCTGGACCGGGCGGTGTCGCGGCTCCTTGACTCGGCAGACCACCGGACGCTCATCCGCAGAACTGCGACGGTGGTGACGGTACTGGGCTTCGCCTATGCAGCCGTGATGTGGACAGTAATCGTGGCACGGCCGGGCCAGATCGTTCTTTATGCGCCCTTTCTCATCGCGGCCGGCCTCGTCGTGGGAGCTTGGGGACTCAGCGTTCGGCGCCGCGCCGTGGAGCCTGCGGGCCGGGCGTTGCGCATCACTCCGCGTGCACTTGAAAGGGCGTTGGTGTTCACCCTTGTCACGCTGCTGCTGTTTTGGGGCACCTCCGATTACGCACAGGCGCTGGGTCGCGGGGCTGCCGTTGACTACCAGGAGCGCTCGGGGCTGCTGCCCACGGCTGTGGTGTACAGCAAAGAGCGATTGGCAGTGACCGTTCCAAACGTCCGTGAGGATTCAGTCGGCACAGAAACTGCGCCGCTGTTCCGCTACACCGGCCTCCGGCTTCTGGTGGTCAGCGGCGGCCGGATCTTCCTGCTGAATGAGGGGTGGAACCTGGCCCAGGGGAGGGTAGTGGTTTTGCCCGATGACGGGAGCGTCCGCGTGGAGTATGGGAACGCCTCTGCCGACTGATTAGTCTGGGGCCATGTCGATTTTCCAGTACTACGTAGCTTCAACCATTGACGGATTTATCGCGTCCCCGGATGACGACCTTGGCTGGCTCCTGCAGTTCGACAAGGTGGACGGCGTCAATGAGAGCATCGAGGCGTTCATGGCGGGAGTTGGCTGCATTGCCATGGGCGGAGACACCTACCGCTGGTTGATGGAGCACGAGCCCGGCAAGTGGCCGTATCCGGAAACCCCATGCTGGGTCTTCACGCACCATGAGTACTCCGCACCCGCAGGCTCTGATATTACTTTCGTCCGCGGTGACGTCCAGGAGTTCGCTCCGGATCTCCTGAGGGATGCCGGCGACAAGAACGTCTGGTTGGTGGGTGGCGGGGACCTCGTGGCGCAATTCGCCAATGCAGGACTGCTCCACGAGATGATTGTCACCATTATTCCTGTGGTGCTGGGCGCCGGAAAGCGGCTGTTGCCGTTGAACGGCCCGACGGCGCCACTGGAGTTGCTCTCGTCCAGGATCCTCGGTGGGGCCGCGGCTGAGCTGCATTACCGGCTTCCGCAGAGCACCGGCTGAGCGTCAGCCGGTCTCAGTGGCGGTTGTCGCGGATCATGTTGGTGATGCGTGCCGTGGAGAGGCGGCGGCCCTTCTCGTCAGTGATGACGATCTCGTGCGTGGCAAGGGTGCCGCCCAGGTGAATGGCGGTGCACGTGCCTGTCACCAGGCCGGTGGCAACGGAACGGTGATGGGTTGCACCCACTTCGATGCCGACTGCATGCCGGCCCCTGCCTGCGTGCAGGGAAGCAGCAAACGATCCCAGGGTCTCGGCCAGGACCACGTGCGCTCCGCCATGGAGAATGCCGGCAACCTGCGTGTTTCCTTCCACCGGCATGGTGGCCACTGTGCGCTCGGCACTCATTTCGGTGAACTTGATGCCGAGTTTCACCACCAGGGCGCCCACCCCGTGCGCCGAGAGCCAATCGTGGAATTCTTCCGGCACACCTGCCTCGTTGAGCTCGTCGACAAACCGGTTCGGCGTGAAATTGTCCATCATGCCAACTAGGCTGGCACCTGTGAGTGAAACAACCAAACCGGACCAGGTTCCAACGGCCCAAGCTGCTGCCATCGCTACAGCACCCGCCCCCTCTGCAACACCATCCACCAGCATCACGGGGGAGGGCCGGCCCAGGCTCTTGGTCCTGGACGGCCACTCCATGGCATTCCGGGCTTTCTACGCCCTTCCTGCGGAGAATTTCTCGACGGCCAGGGGTCAGTACACCAATGCCGTGCACGGGTTCACCTCCATGCTGATCAACCTGATCAAGGATCAGAAGCCCACCCACGTCGCCGTAGCCTTCGATGTTTCCGACGACACCACGTTCCGTAAGGCTGAGTACAGCGAATACAAGGGCGGCCGCAACGCCACCCCAGCCGAGTTCGCCGGCCAGATCGGCCTGATCGCCAAGGTGATGGAAGCCTGGGGCATCAGGACCATCGCCATGCCCGGATACGAGGCAGACGACGTCCTGGCCACCCTGGCGGCACAAGGCGACGCCGCAGGCTTTGAAGTCCTTCTCGTTTCCGGTGACAGGGACGCGTTCCAACTCATCAATGACAATGTCTTTGTGCTTTATCCCAAGCAGGGTGTCAGCAACATCCCCAAGATGGACGCTGCGGCCATCGAGGAGAAGTACTTCGTCAAGCCAGGCTTGTACTCGGACCTGGCGGCCCTGGTGGGTGAGACTGCGGACAACCTTCCCGGAGTTCCGGGCGTTGGCCCCAAGACCGCCGCCAAGTGGATCAACCTCTATGGAGGCCTTGAGGGCATCCTGGAGAACCTTGATGCGATCGGCGGCAAGGTGGGTGGAGCGCTCAAGGAGAACCTTGAAAACGTCAAGCGAAACCGCCGGCTCAACCAACTTCTGACCGATCTGGACTTGCCGGTCACGTTGGCCGATCTGCACGAGCCCCGGCCGGACCGCCAGGCCATCGAGGAACTCTTTGAAGAGCTCGAATTCCGGACCCTCCGCACCAGACTTTTCGATCTTTACGGCGACGACACTGCCGGAGCTGCGCCGGACACCATAGAAGCACCGGAATTTGCCAGACTCACTGACGCGGCAGCACTTGAGGCGTTCTTCGCTGCCGGATCGGGTGTTCGTTCAGCCGTTGCTGTTCAGTTGGTGCCGGGACGTATTGGCGACGACGCCAGCGCGCTGGCCATCGTGCGGAACAACGGAGCAGCCTTCATTGACCTTGCGGGGCTGGACGCGGACGCAGAGTCTGTCCTGGCCCGTTGGCTCCAGGATCCCGAGGAAGCCAAAGTCCTTCACGAGTTCAAGTCGGCTCTCAAGGCTCTGCACAACCGCGGCCTTGGCCTGGAAGGCGTGGTGGATGACACGTCCATCTCCGGCTACCTGATCCAACCTGACCGTCGCAGCTATGACCTCGCCGAGCTGGCCCAGGTTCACTTGAAGATCACGTTGGCAGCTGCTGCAGCCCAGTCAGGCCAGTTGGAATTGGACCTGTCCGGCGACACTGATGAGGTTGCCTCAACAGCACTCGTCCAGCATGCCGCCGTCGTGCATGCGCTCAGCAAACACTTCGAAACGGAACTTGCCGAGATCAAGGCTGATGCCTTGTTGACCACCCTGGAACTTCCGGTGGCACGCGTGCTGGCCCAGATGGAACTGACAGGCATCTATGTGTCTACGGACCGCATGGATGAGCAACTCGCGGACCTCACCAAGGTGATCGAGAATGCCCAGGAGCAGGCATTCGCGGCAATTGGGCACGAGGTCAACCTTGGCTCGCCCAAGCAGTTGCAGACAGTTCTTTTTGATGAACTGGGACTTCCCAAGACCAAGAAGATCAAGTCCGGCTACACCACGGATGCTGCGTCCTTGAAAGGCCTGCTGGAGAAGACCGGCCACGAGTTCCTGGTCCAGCTCATGGCGCACCGCGAATCCTCCAAGCTGGCTCAAATGGTGGAGACGCTGAAGAAGTCCGTGGCAGATGACGCGCGCATCCACACCACGTACGCGCAGAACATCGCAGCTACCGGCCGTATCTCGTCCAACAACCCCAACCTGCAGAACATCCCGGTCCGCAGTGAGGAAGGACGTCGTGTCCGCGGCATCTTCGTGGTCAGTGAAGGCTACGAGTGCCTGTTGTCCGCCGACTACTCCCAGATCGAAATGCGCATCATGGCGCACCTGTCCGGCGACGAAGCTCTGATCCAGGCCTACCGTGATGGCGAGGACCTGCACCGTTTCGTCGGATCACGGATCTTCAACGTCGAGCCGGCCGACGTCACCAGCGCCATGCGCTCCAAGGTGAAGGCGATGTCCTATGGCCTGGCCTACGGCCTCACGTCCTTTGGGCTGTCCAAACAGCTGGAGATCTCCGTGGACGAGGCCCGGACGCTGATGAAGGACTACTTCGACCGCTTCGGCGGAGTTCGCGATTACCTCCGTGGCGTCGTGGACCAGGCCAGGACAGAGGGATTCACGGCTACCATTGAGGGCCGCCGTCGCTACCTGCCGGACCTGACCAGCACCAACCGCCAGGCGCGCGAGGCCGCCGAGCGCATCGCACTGAACTCACCCATCCAGGGTTCCGCGGCGGACCTCATTAAGCGCGCCATGCTGGGTGTCGCGGCAGAACTCGCCAGCCAGGGCCTCAAGTCGCGATTGCTGCTCCAGGTCCACGACGAACTCGTCCTCGAAGTTGCCCCAGGGGAACGCGAGGCCGTGGAGAAGCTGGTCATCGAGCAGATGGGTTCCGCAGCTGAGCTGTCCGTCCCGCTCGACGTCCAGATCGGTGTTGGTTCGAGTTGGTACGAGGCCGGTCACTAGTCCGGACGGGCATTCGATGGATCGCCGGAGGGCGCGCCGCCCAGATGGTGGCGTGCCCTCCGGCGTCTGGCTAGGCTCGAGGACGTGGCTGATCCCAATGAAACAAACCTTGAAAAATACTCCGTCCGGCGTTTTCCTGCCGTAGCCGATCCGGGGGACGCGGACTACAGCCGCTGCACCACCTGGGTGCAGGCGGTTTCGCACGGCTTCCACCAGCAACGGCGCGATGCCGAGTACCTGGCCAAAACCTTGTCGGCGTACCAAACGGACAAGCGGGAGTTCACCGGCGTCTACGTCAATGGCGGCGTGCCGGATCACTCTTTGGGCAGGGACGTTCCGGTGGCCACCTACGCCACCATGCGCAAGTCCCTCAACATAGGCTTCGGCCGCCAACTGGAAGCCAATCTGGTCACGGCTGTGACAGTCCGCGGTACGCATCGTCGAAACGGCATACTTCGTGGGATGATCACTGCCGACTTGGAAGCAGCCAAGGACGACGGACTGGCCATGGCTGCCCTCACGGCTTCCGAAGGCACCATCTACGGCCGCTTCGGCTTTGGTGTTGCCACTTTTGAGCGGAGCATCAAGGTGGATACGGGCCCGCGCTTCCGGCTCAAGGGACAGCCGGACGGCACCGTGGAAGTAGCCGATCCTGCAGTGCTGCTGGACGTGGCGCCGCAGGTCTTTGAGCGTGTCCAGCGGGTCTCTCCGGGTTCCGTTGACCGCCAGGAGTATTACCGTCTGGTTGCATCCGGTTCGATCGGCCATGACGGTAAACCGGATACCAGTGTTCGTTGCGCCCTGCATTACGACCCTTCAGGAACCCTGGATGGATTCGTGTCCTATCGCTTCAAGGGCTGGGACCACAAGCCATACACCATGGAGATCGTGGACATCGTTGCGGCCACCAATGCCGCTTACCTTGACCTCTGGCGCTTTCTGGGCAGCATCGACCTCATTGATGAGGTGACGTGGGCCGAGGCACCTGTGGATGACCCGCTGACGTGGGCGCTCGAGGATCCCCGGTGCATTGATGCTTCTGAAATCCGCGACATGCTCTGGCTGAGGATCCTGGATACGCCGGCTGCCTTGCAGGCACGCAGCTTTCCCGCCTCCGGCCGGCTGGTGCTGGAAGTGACGGATCCGTTGGGTTTGGCGGGTGGCACATTTGTTCTGACGTCCGACGCCGGTGCTGCCGCCGTCGTCACTGATGCCTCAGGTGAGGCGCCCCACCTCAGCATGGACATCGCAGACCTCGCATCCATCTACCTCGGTGCGGTGTCGCCAGTGACCTTGGCCGCCGCTGGGCGGATCCAGGAGAAGACGCCGGGTGCAGCGCTCCAGGCCCAGCAGATTTTTGCCGTCGAGCGTTCCGCGCATTGCCTTACCCATTTCTAGACCCACGCCTCTAGGGCGCCGAATAAACACAACCACATAGTCACAACCAGATAAGGACATCCATGGGGGATTCCAAGCGGCGGCCGTTGGCCGGCCGGCGATCAGTGCTGCTTGGAATGGCGGGCTTCGCATCTGCCGCGCTGGCAGCGTGCGCGGACGTTGGCAGCGAACCGGGGCGGGCCGTTCCTTCCCCGGACCAGACTTCGGGAAGTTCCCCGAACACGGGGCCAGCCACGCCGCCACCGTCCATCGCGGCAAAATCCAGTGAGCAGGCCGCTGCTGCCTTGGCGCCGGCAGCACCGTCCAAGTCAGCAGCACAGTCCACGCTGACGGCAGTGCCGGAGAAAGCCGGGATCCTGGCCGAATTCACGGGGCGGCGGCCCAGGGAATGGGGGCTGCACGTGACGGGCGTGGTGAACAACTCCCAGTCCCGGCAGGTGGTGCTCACGTTCGATGCGTGCGGAGGACCCGGAGGCTCCGGATGTGACGAGGTCTTGTTGCAAACCCTTCGGCGGCTCAAGGTTCCAGCAACACTCTTCCTCAACAGCCGCTGGATCCAAGCAAACCCCACCCTGTCGGCGGAGCTGGCGGCGGACCCGTTGTTCGAGCTCGCCAACCATGGCACCTCGCATCTCCCGCTCTCCGTGAACGGCAAATCCGCGTACGGAATCGCTGGCACGCCCACAGCGGCGGCAGCCTACGACGAACTCATGGGCAACCAGGCCGTCATGCAGGAGCTAAGCGGCAAAACCCCACGGTTCTTCCGGCCGGGGACTGCTTACTATGACGAGGTTGCGGTGGAAATGACGCGACGCCTGGGCTTGCTGCCGGTCAACTTCACAGTCAACGGCGATGGGGGTGCCACATACGCAGCGGCCACCGTAGCCACCGAAGTGGGCAAGGTGGTGCCAGGCGACATCGTTATTTCACACTTCAACCGGCCCGCTGCCGGCACGGCAGCAGGTTATGCGCGGGCATTGCCGCGGCTGCTTGACCGGGGAGTTTCCTTCGGGCGCCTCGGAGACGTCCTGTCGCCGTAACACTCCTTTTGACCCCGCTTTGGCAATGCGACTAGAATAAACGGGCGTGTACTACGTGCATGCATCCATTTTGTATTAATCCACAAATCAGGATGACCCGGCGATTTGCCGTGTTCTGCCGTCCGGACCCGGGCGGCAGCGGTTTGCCTGACCGACTATCTATCCACAACGGAGCCCCTACTACATGACCATCACCTCCACCGAGAAGCCCGGTACCCCCGTAGTCGCCATTAACGACATCGGTACCGCTGAGGACTTCCTCGCAGCTGTCGACGCCACCATCAAGTACTTCAACGACGGAGACCTCGTCGAAGGTACCGTCGTCAAGGTCGACCGCGACGAAGTTCTGCTCGACATCGGTTACAAGACCGAAGGTGTCATCCCTTCCCGCGAGCTTTCCATCAAGCACGATGTTGATCCCGGTGACGTCGTCGCCGTTGGCGATCAGGTCGAAGCTTTGGTTCTCACCAAGGAAGACAAAGAAGGCCGTCTGATCCTCTCCAAGAAGCGTGCTCAGTACGAGCGCGCCTGGGGCGACATCGAGAAGGTCAAGGAAGAAGACGGCGTCGTTACCGGTACCGTCATCGAGGTTGTCAAGGGTGGCCTCATCCTGGACATCGGCCTGCGCGGCTTCCTGCCCGCATCCCTCGTCGAGATGCGTCGCGTCCGCGACCTGGCTCCGTACATCGGTCAGCAGATCGAAGCCAAGATCATCGAGCTGGACAAGAACCGCAACAACGTTGTTCTGTCCCGCCGTGCATGGCTCGAGCAGACCCAGTCCGAGGTTCGCTCCACGTTCCTCAACAAGCTGGAAAAGGGCCAGGTTCGTCCCGGCGTCGTTTCCTCCATCGTCAACTTCGGTGCCTTCGTGGACCTGGGCGGCGTAGACGGCCTCGTTCACGTTTCCGAGCTGTCCTGGAAGCACATCGACCACCCGTCAGAGGTTGTCGAGGTTGGCCAGGAAGTCACCGTCGAGGTCCTCGAAGTGGATCTGGACCGCGAGCGTGTCTCCCTGTCGCTCAAGGCTACGCAGGAAGATCCGTGGCAGACCTTCGCCCGCACCCACGCCCTCGGCCAGGTTGTTCCGGGTAAGGTCACCAAGCTGGTTCCGTTCGGTGCGTTCGTTCGCGTCGAAGACGGCATCGAAGGCCTCGTGCACATCTCCGAGCTGGCTGTCCGCCACGTGGAGCTCGCAGAGCAGGTTGTCTCCGTTGGCGACGAACTGTTCGTCAAGGTCATCGACATCGACCTCGAGCGTCGCCGCATCTCCCTCTCCCTCAAGCAGGCTAACGAGGGCGTTGACGCTGACAGCACCGAGTTCGATCCCGCTCTGTACGGCATGGCCGCCGAGTACGACGAAGAGGGCAACTACAAGTACCCCGAGGGCTTCGACCCCGAGTCGAACGAATGGCTCGAGGGCTACGAGAACCAGCGTGCAGCTTGGGAGCAGCAGTACGCTGACGCCCAGACCCGCTGGGAGGCCCACAAGAAGCAGGTTGCCCAGCACGCTGCTGACGACGCTGCTGCTGCAACGTCCGGTGAGAGCGATTCCGGCACCACGAGCTACTCCTCGGAGCCGGCTGCTGCTGAGTCCAACGCTGGCACCCTGGCGTCCGACGAAGCCCTCGCTGCACTGCGTGAGAAGCTGACCGGCAACTAATTCTGCCTCCCCTCCGGGGATGTGCTGAATAGCCAAAGAAGGACCCCTGCCTCCGGGCAGGGGTCCTTCTGCATTAAGTCCACCAGTTAGGCCCAAACACGGTTTCTTGATCAGTGGGGGACATCTACCCATTCCGTGCCCTGGGGCGTGAGTACCGCCGTTCCCGCGGTCAGGGATGCCACCCGCGAGTGGGCATCTGCAATGCCCGCTGCTTCGTCGGGCAGTGCTATTCGCAAAACGGCATGCGCTGCCTCATAACCGGTCTCCGCCATGACGTACCCGGCATTGCGAAGCTCATTCTCCAGGCGCCCCGCCTCGGCGTGGGGAACATCCACGGCACACAGCCGCAACCGGCGGCGCTGCACCAACGGCGCACCATCCAAGGCTGCCGACACGGATTCGGAGTAGGCCCGAACCAGCCCACCGGCACCTAGGAGAATCCCACCGAAATAGCGCACGACGACGGCACTCACGTCACTGAGGTCGGTGACCCCCGGTGCTGCCTCGCGTTTGATCAGAGCTTCGAGCATGGGGATGCCGGCCGTGCCCGAAGGCTCGCCGTCATCACTGGATCGTTGAACCATCCGGTCCGGGCCAATGACGAACGCCGAGCAGTGATGGCGGGCGTCGTGGAATTCACGTCGGAGTTCCGACACCAGGGAGCGGGCAGTTTCCTCATCCGGGGACCGCCGGAGAACAGTGATGAAGCGCGACCGGCGTATTTCCAGCTCGTGGCGGAAGTCTTGGCCTGCCGACAGAGTCGTGTAGGTGGTCGCACGGCTGTCTTCCTCATTTTCCACCGCTTCAGTCTAGTGTTGAGGAGTGCTGAAGATCGGGCTGACGGGCGGCATCGCCTCAGGGAAATCACTGGTGGCATCCAGGTTGCAGGAATTGGGTGCGCTCCTCATCGACGCGGACCTCATTGCCCGGCAAGTGGTCGAACCAGGAACTCCTGGGCTGGCGCGTGTTGTGGAGGCATTCGGGCCAGGCGTCCTGGACCGTGACGGCCGGCTGGACCGGCCCAAGCTTGGCTCCATCGTGTTCCACGACCCGTCGCAGCGCGAGGTTCTCAACAGCATCATCCATCCGTTGGTCCGGGAAACCGCGGCCGCACTCGTTGCTGGAGCTTCTGCCGGTGACATCGTGGTCCAGGACATCCCACTATTGGTAGAAACCGGGCAAGGCAGCAATTTCCATCTGGTCCTTGTGGTGGATGCACCGGAGGACGTTCGCGTCGAACGCATGGTGAAAATGCGGGGCATGACACCGGAAGACGCCCGTTCCAGGATCGCATCGCAGGCCACACGCCCAGAGCGCAACGCCGCTGCCGACGTCTTGCTGGACAACGTGGGGAGTCCTGAAGAGTTGCTGGCCAGAGTTGATGCGCTATGGGAGCAGCGCCTGCTGCCTTTCGCGGAGAACCTGGGCCGCGGTGTCAGGGCCGCCCGCCACGCAGGCCCCGTGTTGGCCGCATCGAACAGTGAGTGGGCCGCGCAGGCCAATCGACTTGCAGCCCGGGTAACTGCGGCCGCACCCGATGACATTGTGGCCGTTGATCACATTGGGTCAACATCGGTGCCGGGCCTGGCCGCAAAGGACGTGATTGATCTCCAAGTTGCTGTGACTGATCTTAAATCGGCTGACCGCATAGCTCCACTGCTCGCCGAGGTGGGATTTCCGGCCGTGCCGGGAATTACAGGGGACACGCCAAAGCCAAGCGAACCGAACCCTGAACAGTGGCAGAAGAGGTTTCATGCGAATGCGGATCCGGGGAGGGCAGTGAACCTGCACGTCCGTGCTGTGGGATCCCGCGGCTGGCACTATGCACTGCTCTTCCGCGATTGGTTGCGGGCAGAACCGCAGGCGCGTGCTGCGTATGAGGCCCACAAACGCGAACTCACTGCCCAGCATGCGGGGGGTGAGGGTACGGCTGCCTACGCGGAGGCGAAAGAGCCCTGGTTCACCGAGGTTGCCTGGCCGCTCATGGATGAGTGGGCCAATCGCACCGACTGGCGTCCGCCGTCGTATGTGTCTTCTGCTGAAGGCAAACGCGGACAGTAGCTGTCCTGGGGCGGGGGTAGATTGGTTTTATGAGCCTTGCCCAGGAAATCAACCGCGTCGTCGCGCCTTTCGAAGTGATCAGCGAGTTCAAGCCCGCCGGTGATCAGCCCACCGCCATTGCAGAACTGACGGAACGAATCAACAACGGTGAAAAGGACGTGGTCCTCCTCGGCGCTACTGGTACCGGTAAGAGCGCCACCACCGCGTGGCTGATCGAACAGGTGCAGCGCCCCACCCTGGTGATGGTCCAGAACAAAACCCTCGCCGCGCAGCTGGCTAATGAGTTCCGTGAACTCCTGCCCAACAATGCGGTGGAGTACTTCGTCTCCTATTACGACTACTACCAGCCTGAGGCGTACGTCGCACAGACCGATACCTTCATCGAAAAGGACTCCTCCATCAACGAGGAAGTCGAACGGCTGCGCCACTCTGCCACCAATGCGTTGCTCACTCGTCGCGATGTGATTGTGGTGGCTACTGTTTCCTGCATCTACGGTTTGGGCACACCGGAAGAATACATCGCCGGAATGGTGACCTTGCGCAAGGGTGCCGAGATGAACCGCGACCACCTCCTCCGGAAGTTCGTCTCCATGCAGTACGCCCGCAATGACATGGACTTTCACCGGGGCACCTTCCGCGTTCGGGGGGACACTGTGGAGATCATCCCGATGTACGAGGAACTCGCCATCAGGATCGAATTCTTCGGCGATGAGATTGAGAACATCCAGACGCTGCACCCCCTGACTGGCGAGGTGCTCAGGGATGAAGAGGAGATGTACGTGTTCCCGGCGTCGCACTACGTGGCCGGTCCGGAACGGATGGCCCGTGCGATCAAGCGCATCGAGGACGAGCTGGCCGATCGTTTGAAGGTCCTCGAAGGCCAGAACAAGCTGGTGGAGGCGCAAAGGCTCAGGATGCGCACCACCTACGATCTGGAAATGATGCAGCAGATGGGCTTCTGCAATGGCATCGAGAACTACTCGGTTCACATTGACGGACGTAATCCGGGGACCGCACCGCACTGCCTCATTGATTACTTCCCGGACGACTTCCTGCTGGTGGTCGATGAATCGCACGTGACCATTCCGCAGATCGGCGCCATGTATGAAGGCGACATGTCCCGCAAACGGAACCTTGTGGACTTCGGCTTCCGACTGCCCTCGGCCATGGATAACCGGCCCCTTAAATGGGACGAATTCCTGGAACGCATCGGCCAGACGGTGTACCTGTCCGCAACACCTGGAAAATACGAGCTCGGCAAGGCCGATGGCTACGTCCAGCAGATCATTCGCCCCACCGGTCTCATCGACCCCGAGGTTGTGGTCAAACCCACCAAGGGCCAGATCGATGACCTGCTGGGTGAGATCAGGACCCGCACCGAAAAGAACGAGCGCGTCCTGGTCACGACGTTGACCAAGCGAATGGCCGAGGACCTCACCGACTACCTTGTGGGGCACGGCGTCAAGGTGGAGTACCTGCACTCCGACGTCGATACTCTCCGGCGAGTGGAACTCCTCCGGGAACTCCGGATGGGCGTCTTCGATGTCCTGGTGGGCATCAACCTGCTCCGCGAAGGTCTGGATTTGCCCGAGGTATCCCTCGTGAGCATCCTCGACGCGGACAAGGAAGGATTCCTCCGCTCCTCAACGTCACTGATTCAGACCATCGGCCGTGCCGCGCGTAACGTCTCGGGCCAGGTCCACATGTATGCGGACCGGATCACCGACTCCATGGCCCACGCCATCGAAGAAACCAATCGCCGCCGGGCCATCCAGGTTCAGTACAATGCTGACCATGGGATCGACCCCCAGCCGCTGCGGAAAAAGATCGCCGACATCACCGATCAGTTGGCCAAGGAAGACGCCGACACCCAGGAGCTGCTCAACAATAACCGGCTCGCCAAGGGTGGGAAGCGTGGAAAGTCGGCCGCAAAGGGTGCAGCGACTGTTCGGCAGGACGGACTTGCCGCAGCGCCGGCGGAGGATCTGGTGGGCCTCATTGAGCAACTGACCGAACAGATGCATGGCGCTGCTGCCGAACTTCAGTTCGAAGTTGCCGCAAGGATCCGTGATGAAGTCAAGGAGTTGAAGCGCGAATTGCGGCAGATGCAGTCCGCAGGGCACGCCTAAGGTAAGGTTGAGGTCACGTAGGGGAGTATCCCAAGCGCTACGTCCGTCAGCACGCAAGGCACAGATGCCTCGCCGGATCTAGCGGGCCGCCAACATTTGCATTCACCGCACCCTGGCAGGCCGGAGAGACTTACACCGCTTTCCCGTACCCTGCGAAAGGCACCTTTAATGCAGCTTCCCGTCTGGTTTGAGGTCGGCTCCTTTGTCGTCCTCGGAATCATCCTGCTGATCGACCTCCTGTTGGTCGTCAAGCGTCCCCATGAACCTTCCATGAAGGAAGCGGGCCTCTGGGTCGGCTTCTATGTCGCCTTGGCACTGATCTTTGCAGTTGCCATGTTCTTCTTTGCCGGCCATGAATACGGCGGCCAGTTCATCGCCGGCTGGGTCACTGAGTACAGCCTCAGTATCGACAACCTGTTTGTCTTCATCATCATCATGGCCCGCTTCTCTGTGCCCCGTAAGTACCAGCAGGAAGTGCTGATGGTGGGCATCATCATCGCGCTGATCCTCCGCGGTATCTTCATCGCCCTTGGCGCTGTGGTGATCGAACAGTTCAGCTGGGTGTTCTACATCTTCGGTGCGTTCCTCTTGTGGACTGCATGGAAGCAGGCCAAGGATTCCGGCGAGGACGAAGAAGAGGGTGCCGAGAACCCGCTGATCGCCCGTCTTCGTAAAGTCCTTCCGATGTCCGAGAAGTTCGATGGCAACAAGATCCGTACCGTGGTGGAGGGCAAGAAGGTCTTCACCCCGATGCTGATCGTCTTCATCACCATCGGCCTGACCGACCTCCTGTTCGCGGTTGACTCCATCCCCGCGATCTTCGGGCTTACCCAGAGCGCGTTCATTGTGTTCACGGCCAACATCTTCGCGCTGATGGGCCTGCGCCAGCTGTACTTCCTTCTTGGTGGCCTGATGACCCGTTTGGTGTACTTGAAGCACGCACTATCCGTCATCCTGGCGTTCATCGGCGTCAAGCTGGTCTTTCATGCCATGCACGTCAATGAGCTCCCGTTCATCAACGGCGGCCACCACATCGAGTGGGCTCCGGAGATCCCCACCTACGTTTCCCTGGCGGTCATTGTTGGCACCATCATCGTGGCGGTTGTTGCCAGCCTCCTGAGTCCGGCAGCCCGCCAGGCCAAGCTCGACGCCCGTCTGGAAAAGGACGCACAAAAGAGCATGAGCGAAGCCGAGTAACTGACTCCTGGACGTTGTAGTCTCGTGAAGTGACTACCACCTCTTCTACGGCGCTGGACCCTCAACGGGTTCAGCGCCGTACTGTTTTCCTTCTTGGTTCGGCCCAGCTGCTCAGCGGTATTGGAAATGGAGCCACCCTCTCCATAGGCTCGTTGCTGGCCGTGGATCTGTCGGGTTCCGAAGCCTGGGCGGGTTCCATCACAACGGTGCTGACCTTGGCAGCAGCTGTTACGGCTTTGCCACTGGCGAGGTTGGCCGAGGCACGTGGACGGCGCGTGGGGCTGGTCACCGGGTTGCTGGCCGCAATGATGGGTGCACTGCTGGTCATCGGCTCTGTCACGGCCCAAGCATTCCCCTTGCTGTTGCTGGGCGCAGCGTTCCTGGGCCTGGGGACTGCGGCGAACCTCCAGGCGAGGTTTGCCGCCGTCGACCTCGCCGAACCGGAGCGCCGCGGACGGTCACTGTCCACAGTCGTCTGGGCCATCACCATAGGAGCTGTGGCCGGGCCCAACCTGATCCAACCGGGGGCAGCCGTGGGGGCGGCACTTGGCCTGCCGCCCATCGCTGGTCCGTTTGTCTTTTCTGCAGCAGGGCTGCTCTTGGCGGCCGTAGTCCTTTTTGCTGGTCTGAGGCCGGATCCGCTGCTGTTGTCCCGGCGCTTGGCCTCGGACGCCCTCAAGGGCGGGGACCTGGGAAATCCCCCCATCAGGGGCACCATCCGATCCGGCCTGCGAGCAGTCCGGTCATCGCCGCAGGCATTGCTGGCCCTGGCTGCCGTAGTTGCCGCCCACGGTGTCATGGTGGCCGTCATGTCCATGACACCTCTTCACTTGCAGCAGCTTGTGGGAGGAACCCACCAAGGACACCACGGCGGTACCAGCGACAGCACGGACGCCCTGGTGATCATAGGAGTGACCATTTCGCTGCACATTGCCGGGATGTTCGCTTTGTCGCCGCTGTGGGGGTGGCTGACGGATAAGGCCGGGCGCCTGCAGACCATCGCCATGGGGCACGGTCTCCTGCTGCTGGCGGTGTTCGTCGCCGGCTTCGGCCAGCACGAGCCCGTACTGGTGACTGCCGGGCTGATTCTGCTCGGGTTGGGCTGGTCCGCTGCGACTATTGCCGGCTCAACCTTGTTGGCGGAGAGCGTGGCACCCGACCAACGGGTCACCGTGCAGGGCGTATCGGATACGCTGATGGGCGCCGCCGGTGCAGTCGGCGGCGCCACCTCGGGCCTGCTTCTGGCCTGGATCGGCTACCAAGGACTGAACATCGCTTCCAGCGTGATCGCCGCTGCGGTGCTTGCTCTGGCGGCCGTCATGGGAGCGCGCCGGACCACCGGCTAGCGCGTGGCCCGCACCATACCGAAGAGGCGCCCGAAGATGCCTTCGCCATCTTCGCCGATCCCGTCATGGTGGAATTCGGACGTCACCCAGGGTTGCAGTCCCCGCACAGCGGCAGCGGTCTCCAAGGAGAGATCGTGGTCCACGTAAATGTCGTCTTTGTACACGGCCGCAGCAGTGGGAACCGTGTTCGCAGCCAGCCGCTCGATGTCATACAACGGCTTCCAGTCCTTCTTGGCCGCCAGCCGTTCGGCCACCTCGCGCAGAGGTGAAAGCGAAGGATCCTGCTCGAAGTACCACGGATAGACCATTTCGCCCGTCAGCAAGGGCTCCTCAGCCTCCGGCGTGAACTCGGGAAAGTCCTCCAGCACACGCCATGCTGCCCAGTTTGTTGCCTCATCCTGGCCATAAATCGATTCGTGCAGAACCGCATACAGCGGGTTGCTGGCCCGGCTGACGAGTCCCCGCACCTGCTCAAGAAACGCTTCGGACAGCCGCTCACCGGACGCCGTGGTGATGAATGCGTCCTCCAGGAGGTAATGCAGTGCGTCCACCCGGGTGTTGCCGCCCAGGTAAGATCCCACCATCTGGAACCGTTCAGGTGTCAGTCGCTCGCCGCTGGCAAGGAATTCGGGTTGCTGTTCCAGATGGCGAATGATCCGCGTGAGTTTCTCCCGGTCCTCGGGATACCACGAGAAATACTCGGCATTCCGTGCTGCCACGCGTCGGAAGGTGGCCTGGTACACACGGTCCGCTGGGCCATGGAGTGGCGCCAGCCCACCGGTGATCAGCACCTCGCGCAGTCCCTCCGGCGCGAACGACAGATACGTCAAAGCGCAGAATCCGCCAAAGCTCTGACCCAGGACCGACCACGGCGGGGAGCCCAGAACCTGCCGGATGTACTCGGCGTCGGCCACGATTGAATCTGCCCGGAAATGGGTCAGGTACTCTGCCTGGGCCGCGGCGTCTCCCTGCAGTTCCAGGGACTGCCGCTCAATGGGTGTGGACAAGCCTGTACCCCGTTGGTCGAGCATCAGGATGCGGAAGTCCCTTGCGGCGGCCTTCATCCACCCGGACAACGAGGTGACCCGGTTACCCCGCCCACCAGGTCCGCCCTGGAGGAACAGAAGCCACGGAAGCCTCGCAGCCGCTTCCGCAGAATGCTCCGTTGAAGAGTACTCGCGGGCGAAGACCGTGATGGTTTCGCTGGTACCCTGACCTTCCGCGGGCGGATGGACCAAAGGAACAGTGAAGAAGTGTTCCGCCGTTCGGAGTCCACGGAACTCGTGGCGGGCACGGACGTCATGAACAGCGGGGGAGACGTGCGGCTCAGCCACGGGCCATTGCCTCGCTGGGCTGGGTCCCGCCGGCCTGCTCGTGGCTGCCCTGGGCAGTGGCACCGCCGAATGCTTCAAGTGCACCGCCCGTCAGGCGGAACGTGGACCATTCCTCCATCGGGAAGGCACCGAGGTTCTTGTAGAAATTGATGGAGGGCTCGTTCCAGTTAAGGACGCTCCATTCCACCCGAGCGTAACCGCGTTCGACGGCGGTCGCAGCCAAATGCTGCAACAGGGCCTTGCCGTGGCCCTCGCCACGGGCCTCGGGGACTACGTAGAGGTCCTCAAGGTAAATGCCGTGGACGCCCTCCCACGTGGAGTAGTTCAGGAACCAGAGCGCGAAGCCCTGCACCATCCCGGCACTGTTTTCCGCAATCGTGGCGTACACGCGGGGGTTCCCGCCAAAGAGGACGTCAGTGAGCATCTCCGGAGTGTTCCTGACTGCGTCCGGCTCCTTCTCATAGATCGCAAGATCATGAATCATGCGCAGGATTGCAGGAACGTCTTCGACAGTGGCCGGGCGGATTACACTCATGCATTCGAGCTTACTAGGACCGCCGCGCTTCCTCCCGCCCCTGCCTGCTATTGCCACCCCAAAGCAGACGTTCCGTACCGCACGGGGGCTTTGCCGTACAGCAGGGGCTTACCGTCCACCATCAACGGCGGCCCCACATGGCGGAGCCGCCCGTAGGGGCTCGCCACCTCAAAATACTCCGGCCGGGGCGGCTGAATGGATGGGGCGGATACCGGGGCAGGAGTTAACTGGAAGAGCTCTTCTGCTGTGCGTGCCAGTGAGAGTTTCGCGGACCCACCACTCCCGGTGCTCAGCCGCTCAGCCAGCAAAGCCAAGGCTGCGGCAGCAAGCCCGTACCCAGTGGCATGGTCCAGGGCCTGGACGGGCAGCGCGCCTGGTCTCCAACCGCCGTCGTGATCCTGACCGTAGTGGTGGGCAATACCGGAAGCCGCCTGAACCAGGCTGTCGAAGCCCCGGCGCCTGCTCCATGGCCCGGTGCTTCCCCATGCCGTCAAGGCGACCACCACGGCATCCGGCCTTTCTGCCAGCAGGGCCTCGGAGCCCAAGCCGAATCTGTCCAGACCGCCGTTGCGGTACCCCGTCACGATGACGTCCGCCGTGCGGGCCAGCCTCAGAACTGCAGCCAACGCATCGGGATCTTCCAGGCTAACCTCAGCACTGCGCTTGTCGAACCCCATGTCTATGAAGGCATCGGTCAACTCTGGAAGTGCCGGTGGATCTATGCGCAGAACGTCGGCGCCCAAAGCGCCGAGCAACCGGGTGGCCGCAGGTCCGGCGATGACCCGGGTCAGGTCCAGTACCCGCAAGCCAGCCAGGGGGCGGTGCGGATCGTTCGAAGGCACCCATGACGACGGGCGCTGGCTCTCTCGCAGCCCGGCGGGACGGGACACGACCACCCAAGAACCTTCAGTGGCGGCCTGGAACATGGGCGTCGCCTTCCACTCCGCCCTCGAGCGCACGGCCGCTGCCACACCCTTGTGCGCAACGATGATGTCCTCGGCTTCCTGGGACGTCATGGAGCCAAGGGTACGGTCCACATCCTGCGGGCCGGTTGCCTTGAGAGCCTTCATCAGCCGGGAAGCGTGGTGCGGGTAGTTCGCGTGAAGGCGGATCCAGCCGTCCGCGGTGGCCCGGAAGCCGGACAACGGGGCGAAACCCTGCGCCTTGCGGTCTGAGATCAGGAGATGGCCCAGCGAGTCGAAAGATGCCGCCGTTGGCCCAGCGGCCACTGAGTACCTGCCGGACGAACCCGTGAGTGCGTTAAGCGCCGTGGCTGCCAGTTGAACCGACCCCAGAGCCAGTCCTTCGACGTCCAAGGGGCCGCCCCACCATGTACGTGGACCTGTGCAGGCAGCCGGCTGCTCCCTGCGGAAGGCCTGCAACTCCTGCAGGCCGGCTGCCACGTCCGGTACGGCTTCCACGGCGACCGGGCCTACAACCTGTTGACGTCCGTGACGCGGACCACTGCGGTGCCGCTCTCATCAGATGCCGCCAAGTCCACATCGGCCGAGATACCCCAGTCGTGATGGCGCGCCGGGTCATCGAAGATCTGCCGGACCTTCCACATGCCGGGACCCTCGGTGATGATCAGGAGTCCGGGACCGCGGGCGTCGGGACCGGTCCCAATGTCGTCGTGTTCGTCGAAGTAGTCGTCCAGGACCTCTTCCCACCGTTCGGCGTCCCAGCCCGCATCGGCGTCGAGTTCGCCCAGGGCAGCGGAGTCCTCGTCCGCAAAGAGTTCAACCCTGCGGAACATCTCGTTGCGCACCATCACACGGAAGGCCCTGATGTTGGCGGTCAAGAGTGGTGGCGGGGGCGGGGGAGCGTCATGCGGCGTGGGTGCCAGCCCGGATGTGAGCTCTTCCCACTCATCCAGCAAGCTCGAATCCACTTGGCGGACCAACTCACCCAGCCACGCGATGAGGTCCTCAAGATCCTCACGGAGCGAGTCCTGGGGTACGGTCTGCCGAAGGGCCCGGAAGCCGTCCGCCAGATACCTCAGGACGATGCCCTCCGAGCGGGCCAAGCCGTAGAACTGAACGAACTCACCAAAGTTCATGGCACGCTCATACATGTCACGGATGATCGATTTGGGCGCGAGCTCGAAGTCGCCTACCCACGGTGCGGCCTTACGGTACACCTCAAATGCTTCGCCGAGGATCTCCGCCAAAGGCATGGGGTAGGTGACTTCATCCAGCATGGCCATGCGCTGCTCGTATTCGATGCCATCGGCCTTCATGGCGGCAACTGCCTCACCGCGGGCTTTCTTCTGTTGAGCCGAAAGAATCTGGCGCGGCTTCTCCAGCGTCGATTCGATGACTGAGACGACGTCCAAGGCGTACGACGGCGATTCCGGATCGAGCAATTCCAGCGCAGCCAGTGCAAAGGGCGAAAGCGGTTGGTTCAGGGCGAAGTTGGCCTGCAGATGGACCGTCAGGCGTACGGACCGGCCCTCCGCCTCCTGTTCCTCCTCCGGAATGCGTTCCACCACACCAGCGGCCAGCAGTTCGCGGTAGATCCCCAGCGCCTTCTTCATGAGCCGAAGCTGTGCGGGGCGGCTCTCGTGGTTCTCGCTAAGAAGGCGGCGGGTTGCCTGGAAGGGGTCTCCCGGACGCTCCATCAGGTTGAGCAACATAGCGTGCGTGACCGTGAAGCTGGAGGTCAAGGGCTCTGGTACGGATTCAACCAGACGCTTGAAGGTGGGTTCGCCCCACGACACGAAACCCTCTGGAGGCTTCTTCTTCACCACTTGGCGCAACTTCTTCTGGTCATCGCCAAACTTGGCGGTTGCCTTCGCCATGGCTTTGGTATTTTCCACCACGTGATCGGGCGCCTGGACCACCACGGTGCCCGCGGTATCGTAGCCGGCACGGCCGGCACGTCCGGCAATCTGGTGAAACTCGCGGGAGTTAAGAGACCTGGTGCGTACGCCGTCGTACTTGCTCAAAGCGGTCAGCAGCACTGTCCGGATGGGCACATTGATGCCCACCCCCAGAGTGTCTGTACCGCAAATGACCTTCAGGAGCCCGGCTTGGGCAAGCTGCTCCACCAGACGGCGGTACTTGGGCAGCATTCCTGCATGATGGACGCCAATTCCGTGGCGGACCAACCTGTTGAGGGTTTTCCCGAATCCAGCGGCAAACCTGAACCCTGCGATCAGTTCCGCGATGCGGTCCTTCTCCGCGCGGCTGCACATGTTGATGCTCATGAGATTCTGCGCACGCTCAATGGCTTCTGCCTGGCTGAAGTGCACCACATAGACGGGAACCTGCTTGGTGGAAAGCAGTTCCTCAAGTGTCTCGTGCACAGGGGTCAGGTGGTAGTAGTGGTGCAGCGGAATGGGACGTTCGGCGGAGCTCACAGTCGTGGTGGTCCGGCCCGTCAACTCAGTCAGTCCTGTTTCGAAACGGCTCACATCTCCCAAGGTGGCTGACATCAGGAGAAACTGCGCTTGGGGGAGTTCCAACAAGGGAACCTGCCAGGCCCAACCGCGCTGAGGGTCTGAGTAGAAATGGAACTCATCCATGATGACGGAACCGAGTTCAGCCGATGAGCCTTCGCGGAGGGCAATGTTGGCGAGGATCTCCGCCGTACAGCAAATAATGGGGGCATCCTGGTTTACCCCGGAATCACCCGTGATCATGCCTACGTTCTCGGCGCCGAAGATGTCGCAGAGCGCAAAGAACTTTTCCGACACCAAAGCCTTGATGGGGGCCGTGTAATAGCTCCGCTGACCGCGTGCCATCGCCTCAAAATGGGCTGCAATGGCCACCAGCGATTTTCCGGAACCTGTGGGGGTGGCGAGGATGACGTTGGCACCGGAAGCGAGTTCCATGATCGCTTCGTCCTGCGCTGGATACAGCTGCAGCCCGCGGCTCTCCGTCCACTCCACGAACCGTGTGTAGATTTCGTCCGGGTCCAACGGACCGGTGGCGGTGGAACCGGGGAGCTGCTCAAGAAGTTTCATTGGTTTCCAGCTTAGTGCCCGCACGGTTTAGGCTCGGCCCAGCAGCGAAGCCAGATCCGAGGAGGCTCTAATGAAGTGGGATCCGAACAAATATGTGGAGTTCGGCAACCATCGTGACCGGCCATTCCATGACCTCGTCGGAAGGGTCCAGTCCAGCGGGCCCAGGAAGGTGGTGGATCTCGGTTGTGGTCCCGGAAACCTGACCGCCACGTTGACAGAGCGCTGGCCGGATGCCCGCGTGATGGGCATTGATTCGTCGGAGGAGATGCTGCTCCAGGCTGAGTCGCTGGTCAAAGCGACCACTGGCGCGGAGCAGTCCGGCAGGCTGGAGTTCGCGCAAGGCGACATTGCAATGTGGGCACCGGATGCCGATACCGATGTTGTTGTCACCAATGCCGCGCTTCAGTGGGTGCCGGGCCACCAGGAGATGTTGGGGGGATGGTTGCGCGCGCTTAAACCTGGTGCATGGTTTGCCCTGCAGGTCCCCGGGAATTTCACGTCGCCGTCCCACACACTCATGCGCCAACTGGCCGAGTCACCCCAGTGGGCGTCACGGTTGAACGGCGTGCTGCGGCACGACGATGCAGTAGGCAGTCCTGCGGACTACTTGGGCATCATGCTCGACGCCGGCTGCTCGGCTGACGCGTGGGAGACCACCTATCAGCAGGTACTGCCGGGCGAGGACCCGGTCCTGCAGTGGGTCCGCGGTACGGGGCTTCGACCGGTCCTGGCGGCCCTGTCCCGGGACGAGTCAGCCGACTTCGAACAGGAGTACTCGGCGATGCTGCGTGAGGCCTATCCGGCCACAGCCCACGGAACGGTCTTCCCCTTCCGGCGGATTTTTGCCGTGGCACGAAAGAACGCATGAGCGACGCCGCAGCTTCTCTTCCCGCAGCGAGGGCTTTGGTGCGCCGGGATGGCTTGTTCCGTAGCGGAGTCGCTGGTCTAATTCTCGGCATGGACCAAGGACGCTTCGAACAACAAACGCCTCATGTGGCGGCACTCCGTCGGGGCGAATCATGACCCCCGCAGGAGAATTCCCGGGCACATGGCGCCCCAATACCGGCAGCGCGGTGGCGCTGTTCGAGCAACTGAGGCTGCGGATCATAGAACTCGCCGACTCCGGTGTCCTGGCTGTAGGAGCAAAGCTTCCGCCGGTACGCAATCTGGCAGGTGTCCTGGATGTCGCGCCCCACACAGTGGCGCGGGCATACAAGGAACTGGAGGCAGCGGGTGTCGTGGCTACCCGCGGCCGCAACGGCACGGTGGTGTGTGCGAGGGACGACCGCTGGGGAGCCCTGGCGGATGTCGCTGCACAGTATGCGGCCGCTGCGAAGGCCCAGGGTGCTTCCTTCGCTGAAGCGGTGCAGCTTCTTGCGGCAGCCTACGACGCCGATTGATACCGATCAGTAGCGTGTGAGGCACGACATGGAAATTCGAAGAAGTTTTCGATTAGCATTGGTAAGTGCCCAAAGCCTTAGCTGAAGATACCGCCATCGAATCGTCCAACCGCGTCCCTGCAGTTCCTGAGACCAAACCCGCGAGGCCGGACCTGTCGCGGCTGGTGGTCAAGGGCGCCCGGGAACACAACCTTCGCAATGTGGACCTGGACCTTCCCCGCGACGCCATGATCGTGTTTACGGGACTCTCTGGTTCCGGAAAGTCCTCCCTGGCTTTCGACACCATCTTCGCCGAAGGCCAGCGTCGGTACGTGGAGTCGCTGTCCGCCTACGCGCGCCAGTTCCTCGGCCAGGTGGATAAACCGGACGTGGACTTCATCGAGGGCCTGTCGCCGGCTGTCTCCATCGACCAGAAGTCAACCAGTAAGAACCCACGGTCAACCGTGGGCACCATCACCGAGATCTACGACTACATGCGGTTGTTGTGGGCCCGCGTTGGTCGTCCGCACTGCCCCGTCTGTGGTGAGCCAATCGCCCGCCAGACGCCCCAGCAGATCGTGGATCAGCTCCTGGAACTGGAGACGGGCACCCGCTTCCAGGTCCTGGCCCCTGTTGTCCGTGGGCGCAAAGGCGAGTTTGTGGACCTGTTCAAGGAACTCACAGCCAAGGGTTACTCCCGGGCACGCGTCGATGGCGAACTGGTTCAGCTGAGCGACCCTCCCAAGTTGGGCAAGCAGTTCAAGCACACCATTGAAGTTGTGGTCGACCGCCTGGTAGTGAAGGAAGACATCAGCCAGAGGCTAACCGATTCCGTGGAGACAGCGCTCGGTTTGGCTGAAGGCCGCGTATTGGTCGAGTTCGTCGATCTCGAGGCCGGAGACCCGGAACGAATCAGGGCTTTCTCTGAGAATCTCGCGTGCCCCAATGAGCACCCCTTGGCGATCGACGAGATCGAGCCCCGCTCATTTTCCTTCAACAACCCGTTCGGCGCCTGCTCTGCCTGCAGTGGCATCGGTACCAAGCTTGAAGTTGATGAAGAACTCATCATTCCCAACCCTGAGCTTTCACTGGCTGAGGGTGCCATTGCCCCGTGGTCGCTGGGCACCGCGACCACCGAGTACTGGAACCGCCTCCTTGAGGGCCTGGCCCACGAACTCGGCTTCTCCATGAAGACCGCCTGGGAGAAACTCCCCAAGGAAGTCCGCAATACTGTGCTTCACGGCAAGGACCATAAGGTTGTTGTCCAGTACAAGAACCGATTTGGCCGTGAGCGCAAGTACAGCACCGGCTTCGAAGGTGCCATCCAGTACGTCCACCGGAAGCACGGTGAAACCGACTCTGAGTGGGCCCGGGACCGGTACGAAGAGTACATGCGCCAGATTCCCTGCCCTGAGTGCAACGGTGCGCGCCTCAACCCGGCGTCGTTGTCAGTGCTCATCAACGGAAAGTCAATCGCCGAGGTTGCGGCCCTGCCCATGCGGGAGTGCGCAGAGTTCCTGGGGAGTTTGACCCTGACAAGCCGGGAAGCCCAGATCGCCAACCAGGTCCTGAAGGAGATCCAGGCCCGCCTGACCTTCCTCTTGGATGTCGGTTTGGAGTACCTGAATCTTGAGCGTCCCTCCGGCACTTTGTCGGGTGGTGAAGCCCAGCGGATCCGACTGGCCACCCAGATCGGCTCAGGCCTGGTGGGAGTGCTGTACGTCCTTGACGAGCCGTCCATCGGACTGCACCAGAGGGACAACCGCCGGCTCATTGAAACCCTTACCCGCCTCCGGGACCTCGGCAACACCCTCATCGTGGTGGAGCATGACGAAGACACCATCCATGAGGCCGACTGGGTGGTGGACATCGGACCGGGCGCCGGAGAGCACGGCGGCCAGGTGGTGCACTCCGGAACCTATAAGGAGCTCCTGGAAAACACAGAGTCACTGACGGGTGACTACCTCTCCGGACGCCGGAAGATCGACATCCCCACCAAGCGGCGCAAGTACGACAAAAAGCGCGAGCTCAAGGTTGTTGGCGCCCGGGAGAACAACCTCAACAACGTTGACGCTACCTTCCCCCTGGGACTCTTCACCGCCGTCACCGGCGTGAGCGGGTCAGGCAAGTCCACCCTGGTCAACGAGATCCTTTACAAGGTCCTTGCCAACAAGCTCAATGGTGCCAAGCAGGTGGCTGGCCGGCACCGGACAGTTGCGGGTTTGGAGCATCTGGACAAGGTGGTCCACGTTGACCAAAGTCCTATTGGCCGCACACCGCGTTCCAACCCGGCAACTTATACCGGCGTGTTTGACAACATCCGCAAGCTCTTCGCGGAGACAACCGAGGCCAAGGTCCGTGGCTATCAGCCCGGTCGGTTCTCCTTCAACGTCAAGGGTGGTCGTTGCGAAGCATGTTCGGGCGACGGCACGCTGAAGATTGAAATGAACTTCCTGCCGGACGTCTATGTTCCGTGCGAGGTGTGCCACGGGGCCCGGTACAACCGGGAGACCCTTGAAGTTCATTACAAGGGCAAGACCATCGCGGATGTGCTCAATATGCCGATCGAGGAAGGCGCAGAGTTCTTTGCCGCTTTCACACCGATCGCCAGGCACCTTAACACCTTGGTGGACGTCGGTCTTGGCTATGTCCGGCTGGGCCAGCCGGCCACCACGCTCTCTGGTGGTGAGGCACAAAGGGTGAAGCTCGCAGCCGAACTTCAGAAGCGCTCCAACGGGCGCAGCATCTACGTCCTGGACGAGCCCACCACCGGACTGCACTTTGAGGACATCAGGAAGTTGCTCATGGTTCTCCAGGGCCTGGTGGACAAGGGCAATACCGTCATCACCATTGAGCACAACCTGGACGTCATCAAGTCAGCGGACTGGATCGTGGACCTGGGTCCCAACGGCGGTTCGGGTGGCGGAAAGATCGTAGCCACAGGAACTCCGGAACAGGTAGCTAAATCCACTGACAGCCATACGGCGACGTTCCTGGCCGAGATTCTGGGTTAGCTGCCGCAAGACAGCCAAAGGACCGTCGAGGGAATATCTCCGAGACCCTGGAAGTATTCCAGTAGCGGCATGCGAGTTTCAGGCATGCCGCTACTCGTGAGAAACTAACCCGGTGACTCAAACAACGGTGCCCGTAATATTCGATCTGGACGGCACCCTTGTCGATCCAGCAGGCGGTATCACGGGAGGCATTTCCGCGGCTCTCCGGGAAATGGATCTCCCGGTCCCGGAACAATCCGTCCTGAATTCCATGGTGGGTCCCAAGCTCAGTGATTCGCTGCTGCATTTGGCGAACGTCCCCAGCGAATTGGTGGATGAAACCATTGAGCGGTATCGGCGCCATTACAAGGAAACGGGTATCGGCCAAAGCACGTTGTATCCGGGAATCTACGAGCTCCTGGAATTCTTTGCTGAATCCGGCCGGCCTGTGGCAGTTGCTACCCAGAAGCCCCAGTCCATAGCGCGCCTGGTCCTGGAGCACCATGGGATCGCCGATTTCTTTGTCTCCATCCGTGGAGCGGCTGATGACGAATCCCTGGGGGCCAATACGGCGTCGGGGAAAGTAGAGATCGTGGGTGCTGCACTCGCAGACCTCCATTCCCAACCGGCCGTGATGGTGGGGGACCGGCACCAGGACGTCGCGGGCGCCATGGCGAACGGGCTGGACTGCATCGGCGTCACCTGGGGGTTCGCGCCGGATGGTGAACTCGAAGAAGCCGGAGCAGTCGCCGTTGTGTCAACCACAGATGAGCTGCGCACCAAAATTGAAGAACTTGACGCTGTCCGCACGGCAGCCCTGAGCGAGGTACAAAACGATGGCAGTCTTTGATGCGATCCGATGGACTACCCGAGGCCTGATCTCCTCCACATGCCGTCCCACCGTCATTGGCCTGGAGAATGTCCCCAAGGACGGGCCTTTCATTGTTGCCCCCAACCACCTGTCCTTTTTGGACAGCGTGATTGTTCAGGCATTGATGCCCCGCCCGGTGGCTTTCTTCGCCAAGGCCGAGTACTTCACCACCAAGGGCGTCAAGGGCGCCGTGATGAAGTCCTTCTTTGAGGCAGTGGGCTCCATTCCTGTCGAGCGTGGGGAGCAGGCAGCCAGTGTGCAGGCGCTCAAGACCCTGCTGGACATCCTCGATGCGGGCAAGGGCATCGGTATCTACCCTGAGGGCACCCGCTCACGGGACGGGATCCTCTACCGTGGACGCACCGGCGTGGGGTGGCTTGCCCTGACCACTGGTGCGCCCGTGATCCCCGTGGGACTGATCGGCACCGAGAAGCTGCAGCCAGCGGACAAGAATGCCGTACGCCCCCAGCACTTCACCATGAAGGTCGGCGAGCCGCTTTACTTTGATAAGACCGGGCCGGATCATTCATTGCCCGCGCGCCGTGAGGTCACAGACAAGATCATGGACGCCATTGCAGTGCTCAGTGGTCAGGAACGGTCCAGCAGCTACAACCAGAGCAAGTCGGTGGACTAGGCGTTCAGCGTCGTCTGCAGTGGTGTGGCGTTGGGTGTCTGTCCGGTTCACTAGACTGGGAACGTGGCAGATCCAGCAAGTTACCGGCCCCAAACGGGTGAAATTCCCACCACCCCGGGCGTCTATCGTTTCCGCGACCCCCATGGCCGGGTCATCTATGTGGGCAAGGCAAAAAACCTTCGCTCCAGGCTGAACTCATACTTCGCCAACCCGGCTGGGCTGCTTCCCAAGACGCACGCAATGGTCCACGCAGCCAGCAGTGTCGAGTGGACCATGGTGGGCAGCGAGCTGGAATCGCTGCAGTTGGAATACACGTGGATCAAGGAATTCAAACCGCGATTCAATGTTGTGTTTCGCGACGACAAGACGTACCCCTACCTCGCTGTCACCATGGCGGAGAAATTTCCCCGCGTTCAGGTCATGCGCGGCGAACGCAGGAAGGGCACGCGGTACTTCGGCCCGTACACAGCTGGCGCCATCCGCGAGACGATGGATACCCTGCTGCGGGTTTTCCCGGTACGGAGTTGCAGTGCGGGCGTTTTCAAGCGCGCGGAATCCAGCGGACGGCCCTGCCTCCTGGGATACATCGACAAATGCTCGGCCCCTTGCGTTGGCCGTGTCACTCCGGATGAACACCGGGACCTTGCGGAGGATTTCTGTTCCTTCATGGGTGGCGAAGCCAAACGGTTCATCAGCCGGCTTGAAAAGGACATGGCGGCAGCGGTAGCCGATCTCGATTATGAACGCGCGGCCGGCCTCAGGGACGACATCATTGCTTTGCGGAAGGTCTTTGAACGCAACGCCGTGGTCCTCGCCGAGGACACCGATGCAGACGTCTTCGCCCTGCATGACGACGAACTGGAAGCCTCCGTGCAGGTCTTCCATGTACGCGGTGGCCGCGTCCGGGGCCAGCGTGGCTGGGTGGTGGAAAAGGTGGAGGACGCCACCACGCCGGAACTCATCGAACACTTGCTGCAACAGGTCTACGGTGAAGACAGCGAAGTCCAGGGCCGGATCCCACGGGAAGTCCTGGTACCGGAAAACCCGAGCAACCACGCCGAACTCAGCGAGTGGTTAGGGGGACTCCGCGGCGCCAAGGTGGATATCCGCGTACCGCAGCGCGGTGACAAGGCAGCACTCATGTCCACTGTCCGCGAAAACGCCGAGCAAGCCCTCAAACTGCACAAGACGCGCCGCGCCGGAGACATCACCGTCCGTTCCGTGGCACTCCAGGAGCTACAGGAAGCTTTGGAAATTCCGGTGCCGCTGCTTCGCATCGAATGCTTTGATATTTCCCACGTCCAAGGCACCAACGTGGTGGCATCCATGGTGGTGGTGGAAGACGGGCTCCCGAAGAAGTCCGATTACCGCAAGTTCTCCATTACGGGCCCGGCTGCGGCCGATGACACCGCGGCCATGCACGACGTCCTGACGCGTAGGTTCCGGCACTACCTCACAGACAAGGCCGCCCAGGTCCCCGTCGTCTCGGGCGAGATCGTCAATCCGACGCGAGCCGGGGCCCGGAGCGCGGGTGATGCGCCGACGTCGGACCCTTCCATGCCGGCACCCAAGGCGAAGTTCGCCTATCCGCCAAACCTGGTGGTGGTGGACGGTGGCCAACCGCAGGTCAATGCTGCTGCCCGCGCCCTGGCGGCGCTGGGAATCGACGACGTTTATGTCGTGGGCCTCGCCAAACGGCTGGAGGAGGTCTGGCTTCCCGACAGCGATTTCCCCGTCATTTTGCCCAGGACATCGCAAGGCCTGTATCTCCTGCAGCGGATTCGCGACGAAGCCCACCGCTTCGCCATCACGTTCCACCGGCAGAAGCGCGGAAAGGCCATGACGGTCTCGGCCTTGGACGGTGTACCGGGTTTGGGGGAAGCCAAGCGCAAGGCCCTGGTGGCGCACTTTGGTTCGCTGAAGAAGATCAAGGCAGCGTCTGTGGAAGAACTCACGTCCGCCAAGGGAATCGGGCCAGCGTTGGCCGCTGCCGTGGTCCAGCACCTCGGTACCACCGATGACGCTGGAGAAACGGTTCCCGCTGTCAATATGACCACCGGCGAAATCCTTGAATCTTAGCTAGGGTAAGAACTTGCTGTAATGACCATTCCGAACGAAACGGGGACACTTGATGGAAGAGGCAACGGCAGGGTCCGGCACGGAGCAGGACGGCCTCACGCCCGTCAAGCCACCGGAGGCGGAACTGCTGGTCGTGACCGGCATGTCGGGGGCAGGGCGCAGCACGGCCTCTGATGCACTGGAGGACCACGGCTGGTACGTCGTGGATAACCTCCCGCCGCAAATGCTGGGCACCCTGGCTGAAATCGTGTCGCATGCTCCGAAATCAATCCCCAAACTTGCCGTGGTGGTGGACGTCCGCAGCAAGGACCTCTTCACCGATATCCAGACGGCCCTGGGAGCCCTCAGCGCCAGCGGAATCACCTTCCGGGTGCTTTTCCTGGACGCCAACGACGACGTCCTGGTTCGCCGGTTCGAGCAGGGTCGCCGCCCACACCCGTTGCAGGGTGGGGGCAGGATCCTTGATGGCATTGGGATCGAGCGTGAGGTCCTGCGGGAGCTGCGCGAACACGCCGACGTCGTCCTGGACACCTCGGACTTCAACGTTCACGGCCTTGCCACGGCCATCACTGAACTGTTCAGCGACACCGGTCCTGTAACGCTCCGCCTCAACGTGATGAGCTTTGGGTTCAAATACGGACTACCGGTGGATGCCAACTTCGTGGCCGACGCCCGCTTCATTCCCAACCCGCACTGGGTCCCCAAACTACGGCCGCATACGGGGCTGGACGAAGACGTCAGTGACTACGTGCTCGGCGCCAACGGCGTGCACGAATTCGTGGACCGGTATGTCCGGGCTCTGGAGCCCGTACTGGACGGCTACCGCCAGGAAAACAAGCACTACGCAACACTGGCTGTTGGCTGCACTGGCGGAAAACACCGATCGGTGGCTGTCGCCGTCGAACTCTCCAAGCGCCTGGCGCAGTACCCGCGTGTCACCGTGACCACCACCCACCGAGACCTGGGACGCGAGTAGTGGGCGTCCTCACGGGACCGTTGCCGCTGATCCCGCCCAAGGGCGTCCCTGGCAGTCAGCAAGAGAAGAGCCCCTCGGTGGTTGCCCTGGGCGGCGGGCACGGGCTGGCAGCTTCGCTTTCTGCCCTGCGGCTGCTCACTTCGGAGCTGACGGCAATCGTCACAGTAGCGGACGACGGCGGTTCTTCCGGGCGTCTCAGGGACGAGTACGGCGTCCTCCCGCCAGGAGACCTGCGGATGGCGTTGAGTGCCCTGTGCGACGACACCGACTGGGGCCGGACCTGGCGTGATGTGATGCAGCACCGCTTCGACGCCGGGACGGCCAAAGGTGGATCCCTGGACCACCACGCCATGGGCAACTTGCTGATCGTTACGCTGTGGGAGCTCCTGGGCGACACCGTCGCCGGCCTGAAATGGGCCGGCGCGTTGTTGGGCGCACGGGGTCAGGTGCTGCCCATGTCCAGCGTTCCTCTCACCATCGAAGGTCAGGCGCACGTCGAGTTGCCTGGCGGCGGCCAGCAGTTGCAGACCGTCCGGGGGCAGGCAAAGTGCGCAGTGGCGGGGAAGCTGGAGGATGTCCGGCTCCTGCCCGAAGACGCCCCTGCCTGCACTGAAGCGTTGACAGCCATCGAATTGGCCGATTGGGTCATCCTGGGGCCCGGATCCTGGTACACGTCCGTGCTGCCACATTTACTTCTTCCCGAGCTGCGGCAAGCCCTGGGTGACACCGCTGCCAAGCGGTGCCTCACCATGAACCTTGATGTGGAAACCAAGGAAACCTCAGGCATGTCGGCGGCCGACCATCTGGATGTCCTGCGCCGCTACGCGCCTGAGTTCAGTGTGGACGTGGTCCTTGCCGATCCCGCTGCGATCCAGGATCTCAGGGCTTTCGAGAAGGCTGCGGGGATGATCGGTGCTGAAGTGGTGTTGGGTAGAGTAGGGGCGTCGAGGCGCCGCCCCGTCCATGATCCCCTGCTGCTGGCAGCGGCGTACCACGATATTTTCGGGAACAGTTAGGAACACGCGATGGCACTTACTGCGTCGGTCAAGGACGAACTGTCCCGGCTGGACATCAAGAAATCCTCAGTCCGCAAGGCTGAGGTTTCAGCAATGCTGCGCTTTGCGGGCGGCTTGCACATTATTTCGGGACGAATCGTCATTGAAGCCGAAGTCGATCTTGCCTCCACGGCACGTCGTCTTCGAGCAGCAATCGCAGAAGTCTACGGACACCAGAGCGAGATCATTGTGGTTTCCGGCGGTGGCTTGCGTCGGGGGAGCCGCTACGTAGTCCGGGTGGTGCGGGATGGCGAGGCCCTGGCCCGCCAGACGGGATTGCTGGACGGACGCGGGCGCCCTGTCCGGGGCTTGCCTTCGGTAGTGGTCAACGGTTCGGCAGCAGACGCAGAGGCAGTCTGGCGCGGGGCGTTCCTCGCCCACGGTTCCCTGACCGAGCCTGGACGTTCGTCCTCGCTCGAAGTCACCTGCCCCGGCCCTGAATCGGCCTTGGCGCTGGTGGGAGCTGCCCGTCGCCTCGGCATCCAGGCAAAGGCGCGCGAGGTCCGTGGTGTGGACCGCGTGGTCATCCGGGACGGTGACACCATCGCCGCCCTGTTGACGCGCATGGGCGCCCATGACGCTCTGATGGTCTGGGAGGAACGTCGCATGCGAAAGGAAGTCCGGGCCACCGCCAACAGGCTCGCAAACTTCGATGACGCCAATCTGCGCCGCTCAGCCCAAGCCGCGGTGGCAGCGGGGGCTAGGGTTGACCGGGCTTTGGAGATCCTGGGCGACGACGTACCGGACCACCTCAAATACGCAGGTGAGTTGCGCGTAGCCCACAAGCAGGCAAGCCTGGACGAGTTGGGCCGGCTTGCCGATCCACCCATGACCAAGGACGCCATCGCGGGCCGTATTCGCCGCCTGCTGGCAATGGCGGACAAACGGGCCTTGGATTTGGGCATCCCGGGCACCGAGGCAAATGTGACTCCGGAAATGATGGACGAGTAGTCCGCACCCATAGAATCGAAAAAGTGCGGAGGAAATACTCTGAGGCCACCGCGGGTTATTCCCGGTGGCGGCAAGAGCAGGTTTCTTCGCCAAGGATTTCCGGCTGGCCCGCTGGTCGGATGAAATAACGAGAGTTACCAAACCGGACTTCAGTCCATTACATTGGAGGATTTCGTGACAGAGTACGTTCTGCCCGAGCTCGGCTACGACTATGCAGCACTCGAGCCGCACATTTCGGCAAAGATCATGGAGCTGCACCACAGCAAGCACCATGCGGCCTACGTTGCCGGCGCCAACAACGCGCTCAAGCAGCTGGCCGAAGCTCGCGACCAGGGTGATTTCGCCAACATCAACCGCCTCTCCAAGGACCTTGCGTTCCACACCGGTGGTCACATCAACCACTCCGTCTTCTGGAACAACATTTCCCCGGATGGTGGCGACAAGCCCGAAGGCGAGCTCGCAGCTGCGATCGATGACGCTTTCGGTTCGTTCGATGCCTTCCGCGCCCAGTTCAGCGCAGCAGCGCTGGGCCTCCAGGGTTCCGGCTGGGCCTTCCTTGCCTACGAGCCCATCGGCGGCAACCTCCTCATCGAACAGCTCTACGATCAGCAGGGCAACGTTGCAGTCGGCACCACCCCTCTGCTGATGCTGGACATGTGGGAGCACGCCTTCTACCTGGACTACGTCAACGTCAAGGCTGACTACGTCAAGGCATTCTGGAACATCGCCAACTGGGCCGATGTCGCCAAGCGCTTTGAAGCCGCTCGCGCCAACGCCACGGGCCTCATCGTCCTCTAGGTGGTGAGCACCGGTTCACGCCGATGTAACAAAAGTCACTTTTTGCGTGAATTGGGGCCAAATGCTGGAAAGCCTGCCTCCGCAGTTGCGGGGGCAGGCTTAGTTAAACGTAAGATGGATCACGGAAGGCGGTTAGCCTTCAGCAACGTGGCTGGTCGCCCTCCGATCTGATAATCACCTCTGCCCAAAGACGTGCGGGGTCTGTTAGTTGGAAATATCTAAATCCGACTCACTAGGCGTGCTTGCAAGAGCACCAAGGAGATTGACACATAGTGACCACCCGTATTGGTATCAACGGCTTCGGCCGCATCGGCCGTAACTACTTCCGCGCAGCACTGGCCCAGGGCGCTGACCTGGAGATCGTCGCAGTCAACGACCTCACCAGCCCTGAGACCCTCGCCCACCTCCTGAAGTACGACTCCGTCGGTGGACGTCTCGCCCAGACCGTGGAAGTTGTCGATGGAAACCTGGTAGTCGACGGCAAGTCCATCAAGGTTCTCGCCGAGCGCGATCCCGCCAACCTTCCCTGGGGCGAACTGGGAGTGGACATCGTCATCGAATCCACCGGTTTCTTCACCAAGGCAGCAGCTGCCCAGAAGCACATTGACGCCGGCGCAAAGAAGGTGCTCATCTCGGCCCCTGCAAGTGACGAGGACATCACCATCGTCATGGGCGTCAACCACGAGCTCTACGACCCCGCAGCACACAACATCATCTCCAACGCTTCCTGCACCACCAACTGCCTCGGCCCGCTGGCCAAGGTGGTCAACGACGCCTTCGGCATCGAGCGTGGCCTCATGACGACGGTGCACGCCTACACTGCTGACCAGAACCTGCAGGACGGCCCGCATGGCGATCTCCGCCGCGCCCGCGCTGCAGCCATCAACATGGTCCCCACGTCCACCGGTGCCGCCAAGGCCATCGGCCTGGTCCTGCCGGAGCTCAAGGGCAAGCTGGACGGCTACGCCATCCGCGTCCCCGTCCCCACCGGCTCAGCTACCGACCTCACGGTCACGGTTTCCCGCGAAGTGACGGTTGAAGAAGTCAACGCGGCCGTCAAGGCTGCCGCTGAGTCCGAGCAATTCGCAGGCATCCTCAGCTACACCGATGCCCCCATCGTTTCCTCGGACATTGTGGGAGACCCTGCGTCCTCCATCTTTGACTCCGGCCTGACCAAGGTCATCGGCAACCAGGTCAAGGTTGTTTCCTGGTATGACAACGAGTGGGGTTACTCCAACCGCCTTGTAGACCTCACGGAGCTCGTCGCATCCAAGCTGGGCTAGGGTAGACACATGACATCTCACACCCTCAACGAACTCATCGCTGAAGGTGTCCGCGGGCGGTACATTCTGGTCAGAAGTGACCTGAATGTGCCGCTCGACGGCTCTACAGTGACCGATGACGGCCGCATTAAGGCCTCCCTCCCGGTCCTCAAGAAGCTCTCGGACGCCGGTGCCCGTGTGCTCGTTACCGCACACCTCGGACGCCCCAAGGGCGCTCCTGAAGACAAGTACTCCCTGAAGCCTGCTGCTGCGCGCCTTGCTGAATTGGCTGACTTCCCAGTGGAACTCGCCGCAGATACTGTCGGCGACTCCGCCAAGGAGCTCGCGGCCGGCCTGCAGGACGGTCAAGTACTCGTCCTGGAGAACGTGCGCTTCGATGCCCGCGAAACAAGCAAGGACGACGCCCAGCGTGGTGCCTTCGCTGACGAACTGGTAGCCCTTACGGGAAGCAACGGCGCGTTCGTGGATGATGCTTTCGGCGCGGTCCACCGTAAACACGCGAGTGTTTACGACGTCGCCACCCGGCTCCCGTCGTACTTGGGCGACCTTGTCCACACCGAGGTAGAAGTTCTCAGGAAGCTCACCACCGACACGCAGCGTCCGTATGTTGTGGTCCTTGGCGGTTCCAAGGTCTCCGACAAGCTGGCCGTGATTGACAACCTGCTGGGCAAAGCAGACACCATCCTGGTGGGTGGTGGCATGCTGTTCACTTTCCTGGCGGCAGCGGGTCACAAGGTAGCCGGCAGCCTCCTTGAGGAGGACCAGATCCCGGTTGTCCAGGATTATCTCAAGCGGGCCGCTGACGCCGGTACGTCCTTCGTCATCCCCACGGATGTTGTGGTGGCCAGCCGCTTCGCAGCGGATGCCGAACACGAGGTCGTCAAGGCTGACGCCATTGAAGAGAGTGCTTTCGGCGCTTCCGGCATTGGCCTTGATATCGGCCCGGAGTCCGCCTCGGCCTTCGCAGCACAGATCGAAGGGGCCAAGACCGTTTTCTGGAACGGACCTATGGGCGTCTTTGAATTCGAGGCCTTCGCAAGTGGCACACGTGCCATCGCCCAGGCCCTGACGGACACCGTGGCCTTCACGGTGGTGGGCGGTGGCGACTCTGCCGCTGCCGTCCGGACTCTCGGCTTCGAGGATTCGCAATTCGGCCACATCTCCACCGGTGGCGGCGCCAGCTTGGAATACCTTGAAGGCAAGGAACTTCCCGGCCTGAGCGTCCTGGACCGCTAAGCACCAAACCGGCCGGCAGGACGCAATGGCGTCCTGCCGGCCGTTCCATATCTCAACGCATTCTTTGGAGTTCATGTGACTACCTCTGCCAACGGCAACTTCGTCCGCAAGCCCTTCATCGCCGGCAACTGGAAGATGAACATGGATCACGTCCAGGGCATCACCTTGCTGCAGAAGCTCGCGTGGACCTTGTCCGACGCCAAGCACGATTACAAGCGGGTTGAGGTGGCCGTGTTCCCGCCGTTCACGGATCTCCGCGGCGTGCAGACGTTGGTGCAGGGCGATGACCTGGACGTTGTTTATGGCGGCCAGGACCTTTCCCAATTCGACTCCGGCGCCTACACCGGCGACATCTCAGGCCAGTTCCTCAACAAGCTGGGCTGCGCTTACGTCCTGGTGGGGCACAGTGAGCGCCGCACCATCCACAACGAGTCGGACGAGGTCTTGAACGCCAAGGTCAAGGCAGGCTTCCGTCATGGAGTAACTCCTGTGCTGTGCGTTGGCGAGGGCTTGGAAATACGCCAGGCCGGCACCCATGTGGACCACACGTTGGCGCAGTTGCGCGCAGGCGTCGAAGGACTCACCGCCGAGCAGGCCGCCGAACTCGTGGTCGCCTACGAACCCGTGTGGGCCATCGGTACCGGAGAGGTGGCAGGCCCGGAGGATGCACAGGAGATGTGCGCCGCCATCCGCGCCGAACTTGCGGATCTCTTTGATGAGGACTTCGCGTCGAAGACTCGCCTCCTCTACGGCGGCTCGGTCAAGGCCAACAATGCTGCGGCCATCATGTCTGAAACGGATGTTGATGGATTGCTTGTGGGTGGCGCCAGCTTGGACCCCGCTGAGTTTGCTAACATTGTCAGGTTCGAGAGCCACCTCGTCACGGACTAGTCCGGCTCCCGTTTTCCGCTTCTTCGAAAGGCCGTCGTGGACGTTCTTCAAGTCATTCTGCAGATCCTGCTGGGTATTACCAGCCTTCTGCTGACGCTGCTCATCCTCCTTCACAAGGGACGTGGAGGCGGCTTGTCCGACATGTTCGGTGGCGGAATGAGCTCCGGATTGAGTTCGTCCGGTGTGGCCGAGCGCAACCTCAACCGCTTCACCATCATTCTTGGAATTACGTGGGGTGCTGTGATCATCGGCTTGGGCCTGATCATGCGCTTTACATCGGGCGGCGACTCCTAGTCGCCCTAAAAAAGGGGAGGCTCCTTAACGGGAGTCTCCCCTTTTTTCTGGCCGACGGCTCCCCACACTAGTGCCGTCGTCGAGCCCCTCGCATTAGACTTGCACTGTTGGCTGAAAGGCCTACGGGCCGTGACGGCCGACCACCGAGTCGCTAGGGGTTCGAAAAATGGTTCATGGCACGCCTGGTTATCGAGGCACCCGTGTGGGTGTGGCCCAAGGTTCGGCTCCTCGACATCAAAGCGATCACGGCGAGGGCGAACAACTGCCGCGGATTCGAGTTCCCTACTGGTGCGCCAAGGGACACGAAACGCGGCTTGTTTTTCTCAAGTTGCCCGATGAACAGATTCCCAAAACCTGGGATTGCCCCAAGTGTGGACAGCCCGCCTCACGCGAGCCTGGCATTGCCTCTTCAGCCAGACCCGACGACGAAATCTTCAAATCACACCTGGATTACGTTAAAGAGCGACGCTCCAGCCAAGACGCAGAAGTTGTCCTGGCTGGAGCGTTGGAGCGGTTACGCGCCCGCGGGGTCCTTCCGGACCAACTGCTGGGGGACGCGTGAAGCTGCGTTCTCGTCGATAAGCCACAGGGTCCGCGCACGCCCGATCGGACCCGCTGCCGGGACCTGGACCGGGTTGGCGCCCGCCAACGCCAGGCCGACGGCCCCCGCCTTGTCTTCGCCGGCCACCACCATCCAGATTTCCTGGGCGGTATTGATGGCCGGCAGCGTCAGTGAAATACGCGACGACGGCGGCTTGGGAGAGTTTTCCACGCCCACCACAGTGCGCTCTTTCTCGCGAATGCCTGCCTGCTCGGGGAACAGTGAGGCAACGTGGGCGTCCGGGCCTACGCCGAGGAGAAGGATGTCGAATCGGGGGAGGATCCCCGCGTGATCAGCACGGTCATCAGAGGTGTCCGCAGCGTGCTCGGCTTGGGCCGCCGCCTTGAGTTCTTCAGCGTAGGCTTCAGCAGCTTCCTCGGCAGTGGCGAACTCGTCTGTTGAGCCGGGCTGGTGAACCCGGGCCGGGTCAACAGCCAAGTGGGACAACAAGGCCTGGTGGGCTTGGCGGGTGTTTCTGTCTTCGCTGTCAGAGGCAACAAAACGTTCGTCTCCCCACCAGAAGTTAACCTTTGACCAGTCGACCGCGGGAGCTGCGGCAGAATCAGCAACCGCCTTCAATGTACCAATGCCGACGGTTCCGCCGGTAAGCACCACCGTCGCCTCACCGTGCTTGTCCTGGACATCCACGAGCTTGGTGATGAGACGGGCCGCAATAGCGGCCATCAACACCTTGGAATCGGGGTGAATGCTTACTCTTGGCTCAGCGTGCACTGGTCTGGACTCTCCTCTGGCTGGTAAGTGGCAGTCCCATCGTAATCACTTCTCCGAAGACTTCGTCCGGATCGAGGCGCCGCAGTTCCTCCGCGAGGCAATCCTTGAGGCTTCGACGGGGAAGCGTGATACGCTGCGCCGGCTGACCGGGCTGTGTCAGCTCTGCTACCGACAAGCCGGGGCGGAACAGCTGCACATCGCCGCTGGCGCGGGTCAAGCGGACCCGGCGGATGCCGGTGCCGGCAGGGTCAGCCACGATCGTGACCGGGGCCTGCAGGGCCAGGCTCAGCCAGGCCGCCAGCAACAGTGTGCTGGGGGAGTCCGAGGCACCTTCAACGGCAACGGCCGACACTGGATCGCCGTCCACTTGGTCGAAGACAGCCGCGAGCTGCATGCGCCAGTTGGTCAGGCGGGTCCAGGCGAGGTCGGTATCTCCGGCCTTGTACGTTGCACGGATGTTTTCCAAGGCGCGCCGCGGATCCGGCTCGTTGGCGGAGTCTGTGATGCGACGGTGCGCGATGCGGCCGATGGAGGTTTCGCAAGCACTCTCCGGGGCGCCGTGCGGCCACCAAGCCACGATT
Organism: Arthrobacter sp. yr096; assembly: GCF_900108925.1. Classification (NCBI taxonomy): domain Bacteria; kingdom Bacillati; phylum Actinomycetota; class Actinomycetes; order Micrococcales; family Micrococcaceae; genus Arthrobacter; species Arthrobacter sp. yr096. Next base: position 407,539 of record NZ_FNYI01000003.1, read on the forward strand.
GGTGCATCCGGCAGCAGCAGGGCCGCCACCAGGGATTCGCTTTCATGGGCCATGTGTCCGTGCCCGCGCAAGACGATAACCTCGGAGGCTCCGGCGTCGCCACCCACACGGATCTGCGCGTCGAGGCGGTCCGGACCTTCAACACCTGCGTCGGCAAGGACGATGATCCGGCAGGGGTGTTCCCTGCTGGCCTCGTTGGCTGCCTCGATGGCTTCTTCTTCCTGCCCGGACTTGGTGACAACCACCAAGGTCAGGACACGGCCCAGGGCGATCACACCTCCTTGTTCGCGCAGCGACATGATCTTCTTGGAGATCTTGGAGGTGGTTGTGTCGGGAAGATCTACGATCATGGCCTTCTCCAGGTTCGTCCGTCGCGGGCCAGCAGGGCATCAGCCGAGGCCGGTCCCCAACTGCCGGGTGCGTAAGGTTGCGGTTGTTCATCCAGCCCGGCCCAGTATTCCTCAAAGGGATCAAGGATCTTCCAGGACAGCTCCACTTCCTGGTGACGCGGGAAGAGCGGCGGTTCGCCCAGGAGCACATCGAGGATGAGGCGTTCGTAGGCCTCGGGGCTGGACTCGGTGAAGGAGTGGCCGTAGCCGAAGTCCATGGTGACGTCGCGGACTTCCATCTGCGTGCCCGGAACCTTTGACCCGAACCGGATCGTGGCGCCTTCATCGGGCTGGACACGGATCACCACGGCATTCTGACCGAAGTCGTCCTCACCGTGATCGCGGAACAACAGGTTCGGTGCGCGTTTGAACACCACGGCGATTTCCGTGACACGGCGGCCAAGGCGCTTGCCGGCGCGAAGGTAGAACGGCACCCCGTGCCAGCGGCGGGTATTAATGTCCACCCGGATCGCAGCGAAAGTCTCGGTCTTGGAATCTGCTGGGATGCCGTCCTCGTCCAGGTAGCCGAGGACTTCTTCGCCGCCCTGCCAGCCGCCGGTGAACTGACCCCGCGCTGAATGAGTGGAAAGGTCGTCAGGGAGCTTGACGGCAGCGAGGACCTTTTCCTTCTCTGCCCGCAGGTCATCGGCGTTGAAGGAGATGGGCTCTTCCATCGCGGTCAGGGCAAGCAACTGCAACAGGTGGTTCTGGATGACGTCGCGGGCAGCACCCACGCCGTCGTAATACCCTGCACGACCCCCGGTGCCGATGTCCTCCGCCATGGTGATCTGGACGTGGTCCACGTAATTAGCGTTCCAGAGCGGTTCGAACAGCTGGTTTGCGAAGCGCAGCGCCAGGATATTCTGCACTGTCTCCTTACCCAGATAATGGTCGATCCTGAACACGGCATCGGCCGGGAACACGGATTCCACGATGTCGTTGAGCTGTCGGGCGGACTCGAGGTCGTGCCCGAACGGCTTTTCGATCACCACACGACGCCACTGGCCCGGCTTGGCCTGCGCCAGGCCGTGCTTGGACAGTTGGCGGCAGACCTGCTCGAACGCCTTGGGCGGGATGGACAGGTAGAAGCCATGGTTGCCGCGGGTGCCGCGGGTCTCATCGAGCTCGTCGAGGACATCGCCGAGACGCTCGAAAGCGTCGTCGTCGTCGAACTCGCCTTGGACAAAGCGGATACCGGAAGCAAGCTGCTCCCACACGGCTTCATCGAACTTTGTGCGGGCATGGGCCTTGACGTTCTCTTTGACCTCGGCCGCGAAGTCGGCGTTGTCCCAATCGCGGCGTCCGAAGCCCACCAACGCGAAGCTGGGCGGGAGCAAGCCGCGGTTGGCGAGGTCGTAGACAGCAGGCATGAGTTTCTTACGGGCGAGGTCGCCGGTGACTCCGAAGAACACCAACGACGATGGCCCGGCGATGCGGTTCAGGCGCCGGTCCCGCGGATCCCGCAAAGGGTTCCGCAGACCGGCATTCTTCCTGCCGTTTTCAGTTTCTGGCATGTTTGGTTCTGTGCCTTAGCTTTCGAGTGCGCTGGCCTGGCCGGCCAGCGCAGCGACGACTTCCTGGAGTTGTGCCACGCCTGCTGCACGTTCGGTGAGGTGCAGGCGCAGGACTGGGCGGCCATGGCCCTCAAGGACCTGGGCGTCGCCCGAAGCCTGGGCGGCAATGAGCTGACCGAAAGTAAACGGTCGCTCCGGGATCTCCAGATCGGTGGACGATGCCGCAGTGATCTGAAGGAAGACGCCGATTGCCGGTCCGCCCTTGTGGAACTGGCCGGTGGAGTGAAGGAACCGCGGGCCCCAACCGAACGTCACCGGACGGCCGCTGACAGCTGCGAGTTCGTCACGGATGCCTTCCAGCGGTGCGTGCGAAATCCGGTCAAGGTAGGCCTGGACGCTCAAGTAGCCATCCGCGCCCAGCTGGCCCAGGAGGGCCTGCACAGCTTCCGAGGCAGTCGTCGCGGAGCCAAGCCAATCGCCGCCGCGTACTTCCACTGCGCCATCGGTGAAGGCCGCCGGGGTGGGTTCGGGGCGTGCGTCCAGCAGGCCGCGTGCAGCCACCTTCGCAGCCTCGACGTCGGGCTGGTCAAACGGGTTGATCCCCAACAGGCGACCTGCAACTGCCGTGGCAAATTCCCAAACGAACATCTGGGAAGGCAGCCCACCGGCGATTGCCACCTCGTTGTCCCGGAGTTCGACGTCGGCGTCCGCGCTTACCAGCCGAACCACCAGAACGTCGTCGGCCCCGTTAAGGGCTTCGGGGGAATCCGGGCCCGCGACGACCGGCAGCACACCAGTGCCGAGTTTGCCGGTGGATTCAGCGATCAGCTGCTCGGCCCAGTCGGCGAAACCGACAATGCCGGATCCGTCTTCCGCGATGACAATCTTGTTGCGCAACGGACTGGTACCACCCAGGGCAATGCCCAGGGCCAGCCCGATGTTGTCAGCTGAATCCTCGTTGAGGACCTCCGCCGCCTCTTCTGCCTCATCCAGGAAGGCCTGGATGTCCACGCCTGCCAGACCACAAGGGACCAGACCGAATGCAGTGAGTGCTGAGAATCGTCCACCGACGTTGGGATCGGCGTTGAACACGGCACGGTAGCCAGCCTCGCGGGAAGCCTTGTCCAGGGGCGAGCCCGGATCCGTAACAATGATGATGCGGCTCTTGGCATCGATACCGGCGTCGTTGAACGCCTTCTCGAAGACTCGTCGCTGGGAATCAGTCTCAACGGTGGAGCCCGACTTGGAAGAGACGACAATGGCCGTCTCTGCCAACCGGTCATTCAGGGCAGCGCTGACCTGTTCAGGGTCAGTGCTGTCCAGCACAGTCAGCTCGACGCCGGCGGTGCCGGCAATAACCTCAGGAGCCAAGGAAGACCCACCCATGCCACAAAGAACAATGCGGGTAACCCCCTCGGCGCGGAGGGCGTCACGAAGCTCCAGGATGTCCCCGACCAGAGCCTGGGACACGGTGGCGGCCTCTACCCAGCCAAGGCGGATCGCGGACTCAGACTCTGCATCAGGGCCCCACAAGGTGTGGTCCTTGGCGAAAATCCGGGTTGCGATCTTTTCTTCGACCAAACCGTCAATATGCTGGGCGATTGCCTGCTGGGCGGCACCGCTGGCGTCGTAGCTGATTGTGCTCATAGTTACTTAGGAAGCCTTCCGTGCGGTGACGAGTGCGCCTTCAACGTCGGCGAGGAGTTCCTTCCAAGAGCCCACAAACTTCTCAAGACCTTCGGTCTCGAGAAGGGTCACGACGTCGTTGTAGGAGACGCCGAGTGCTTCGAGGGCGTTGAGGGTCTCGTTCGCTTCGTCGTACGTGCCGGTGATGGTGTCACCGGTGACCACGCCGTGGTCGAACGTGGCGTCGAGCGTCTTTTCCGGCATCGTGTTCACTACGCCGGCTGCAACGAGCTCGGTCACGTAGAGGGTGTCCGGGTACGCCGGGTCCTTCACACCGGTTGAGGCCCACAGGGGGCGCTGGGGGAGCGCGCCGGCTTCGGCGAGCACTGCCCAGCGTTCGGTGGAGAAGAGCTCTTCGTAGACCTGGTAAGCCAGACGTGCGTTCGCAACGCCTGCCTTGCCCTTGAGTGCCTTGGCTTCATCGGTGCCGATGGCGTCAAGGCGCTTGTCGATCTCCGAGTCAACGCGGGAGACGAAGAATGACGCCACCGAGTGGATCTTGGAGAGGTCGTGGCCGTTCTCCTTGGCCTGCTCAAGGCCGGACTGGAAAGCGTTGATGACCGCGCGGTAGCGCTCCAAGGAGAAGATCAGCGTCACGTTGACGCTGATGCCCTCAGCCAGGGTAGCCGTGATGGCTTCGAGGCCTTCCAAGGTTGCCGGGATCTTGATGTGGACGTTGTCCTTGTTGACCTTGGCGTAAAGGTGCTTGGCCTCGGCGATGGTACCGGCGGTGTCCCAAGCAAGGCGGGGGTCCACCTCGATGGAGACACGGCCATCCACTCCATGGGTGGCAGCGGCGATCGGCGCGAAGAGATCGCAGGCGTCGGCCACGTCCGTGGTGGTGATTTCGAAGATGGTCTCTTCGACGCTGGCACCGGCCGCGGCCTGCGCTGCGATGGTGGCGTCATAATCCGTGCCGGCGGTGATGGCGGCGTGGAAGATGGACGGGTTGGTGGTTACACCAACGACGTTCTTTTCGTCGATGAGCTTCTGCAGGGTGCCGGAGTCAAGGCGGGTGCGGGAGAGGTCATCGAGCCAGATGGAAACGCCGGCGTCAGAAAGTTGCTGCGTGGGAGTGCTAGACATGTGTTTTTCTCCTGTGAGAGGGAAACAGACTGTTATGCGTTCGAGTCTGCGAGGGAGTCTTTGGCTGCGGCTGCGACGGCTTCGGCGGTGATGCCGAATTCGTTGAAGAGCCGCTTGTAGTCAGCCGAGGCGCCGAAGTGCTCCAGGGAGATGGAGCGGCCGGCGTCGCCGACGAATTCGCGCCAGCCGAGCGCCAGGCCTGCCTCAACAGAGACGCGGGCCTTCACCGCTGCCGGGAGCACGGATTCGCGGTAGGCCTCGTCCTGCTTGTTGAACCACTCAACGCAGGGCATGGAGACAACGCGTGCTGCGATGCCTTCAGCCTGGAGGGCTTCGCGGGCCTGGACTGCGAGCTGGACCTCGGAACCGGTGCCGATCAGGATGACCTGCGCGTCAACGGTTTCGCCGTCCTTGGAGGCTTCGGCCAGGACGTAGCCGCCCTTGGCCACACCTGCGGTGGAACCGAAGGTGTCACCGCTGGCTTCACCTTCGCCGCGGGCGTAGGTGGGGATGTTCTGGCGGGTCAGGACGATGCCTGCCGGGTTCTCGTGGTTCTCCAGCATCGCCTTCCAGGCAGCTGAGACCTCGTTGGCGTCGCCGGGGCGGACCACATCCAGGCCCGGAATAGCGCGCAGGGAGGCGAGCTGCTCCACCGGCTGGTGGGTGGGTCCGTCCTCGCCCAGGCCGATGGAGTCATGCGTCCATACGTAGAGGGACGGGACACCCATCAGCGCGCCGAGGCGGATGGCCGGGCGCTGGTAGTCGGAGAAGATCAGGAACGTGCCGGAGAACGCGCGGGTGCGGCCGTGGAGCGAGATGCCGTTCACGATGGATGCCGCGGCGTGCTCACGGATGCCGAAGTGCAGCACCCGACCGTACGGGTTGCCTTTCCAGGCATCCGTGGAATGCGACGTCGGGATGAACGACGGCGAACCTTCAATAGTGGTGTTGTTCGACTCGGCGAGGTCAGCCGAACCGCCCCACAGCTCGGGAAGAACCGGGCCGATCGCGTTCAGGACCTTACCGGAAGCTGCACGGGTGGAAACGTCCTTGCCGGCCTCGAACACGGGAAGCGCGGCGTCGATGCCCACGGGCAACTTCTTGGCTTCAACGCGCTCCAGCAGGGCTGCGGCGTCCGGGTTGGCGGACTGCCATGCCTCGAAAGAGGTCTGCCATGCTGCGCGGGACTCGGCGCCGCGGTCCAGGACCTTGCGGGCGTGGGCCAGGACTTCCTCGTCAACGTCGAAGGACTTGGCGGGATCGAAGCCGAGCACGGTCTTCAGTGCTGCGACTTCCTCGGCACCCAGTGCAGAGCCGTGGATCTTGCCGGTGTTCTGCTTCTTCGGAGCCGGGTAGCCGATGATGGTCCGCAGCGAGATGATGGACGGCTTGTTCGTCTCTGCCTTGGCTGCCTGCAGTGCGGAGTAGAGCTCCTGGACGTCTTCGACGTAGTCGCCGGTCTTGGTCCAGTCGACGCGCTGGGTGTGCCAGCCGTAGGCCTCGTAGCGCTTGAGGACGTCTTCGGTGAACGCGATGTCGGTGTCGTCTTCGATGGAGATGTGGTTCTCGTCGTAGATAACCACGAGGTTGCCCAGCTCCTGGTGCCCCGCGAGCGAGGAAGCCTCGGACGTGACGCCTTCCTGGAGGTCGCCGTCGGAAGCGATAACCCAGATGGTGTGGTCGAACGGCGACTCGCCAGCGGGAGCATCGGCGTCGAACAGGCCGCGCTGGCGACGCTGGGAGTACGCGAAACCAACTGCGGACGCCAGGCCCTGGCCCAGCGGGCCGGTGGTGATTTCCACACCGGCGGTGTGCTTGTACTCGGGGTGGCCCGGGGTCAATGAACCCCAAGTACGCAGCGCCTCAAGGTCCTTCAGTTCCAGGCCGTACCCGGAGAGGAACAGCTGGATGTACAGGGTCAGGGAGGTGTGGCCAGGGGACAGGATGAACCGGTCACGGCCAATCCAGTCCGGGTTCTTCGGGTCATGACGCATCAGCTTCTGGAACAGCAGGTACGCTGCCGGAGCCAAGCTCATCGCCGTACCAGGGTGGCCATTGCCGACCTTCTCCACGGCGTCAGCGGCCAACACGCGAACGGTGTCAACTGCCTTCTTGTCCAGATCGGTCCATGACAGTTCTTGCTCTTCCAAATGTGGCACGAAAACCGAGCCCCTCTCTGTGCTGACGGCAGGCGTACGGACACGGCACGCAGGAAGCACAGGATGGCGCCCGCTGCAATGTGTCTACCAGCCGTTCACCATTGAAACGTTGATCTCTCATCCAGACGCACGGATATCCGAGAATACGGTTTCCCGGATCGTCAACGTGTGCTGATCTGCTCAACAGCTTAGCCCTAAACGTGTCATGTAACTCAGGGAATCCCACTAACTGGACAGAAATTCCCTTATATGAATCACAATGGCCCGGTGGTGGTGTGAAGATTCGGAAACATTGACGCATTTTGCGGACAACGGGCCACTTCCGGCCACGGTATGATATTTGGAGGCCACCAGCGGTTCGTGCGCCCGCGTTTCTTTGAAAGCCGGGATGGCAGCCGCTGTGAGAACCCCAGAGCATAGAACAGAGTGACTGCCGCCGTGAGCACAACTGATACGCCCCTTAACGCGTCCCCGGCCCGGGGAAGCATCGGAATTTCCCGTAAGTTCAAGGCGTATCTGGCTCTGACGAAACCCCGTGTCATCGAGTTGCTCCTGGTCAGCACTCTTCCCACCATGATCTTTGCGCAGCGCGGTTTCCCGTCCATTGGCTTGATCCTGGCAACGCTCGTTGGCGGCGCGTTCGCAGCCGGCAGCGCGGGGGTGTTCAACTGCTACATCGACCGCGACATCGACAAATTGATGCACCGCACTGAAAAGCGTCCCCTGGTCACCGGCGAGGTGACTCCACGCGAGGCCTTGGTGTTCGCTTGGATTCTGGGGGCTGCCTCCATCGCGATCCTGTGGTTCGGCGCCAACCCGCTATCCGCTTGGCTGGGCCTCGGTGCGATCGTTTTCTACGTGGTCATTTACACCATGATCCTGAAGCGCCGGACTGCCCAGAACATCGTATGGGGCGGGGCTGCCGGATGCTTCCCGGTACTCATCGCCTGGGCGGCTGTTACCAACACCGTTGAGTGGCCCGCAATCGTCCTTTTCATGGTCATCTTCCTTTGGACGCCTCCTCACTACTGGCCCCTGTCCATGCGTTACGGCGAGGACTACCGCAACGCAAAGGTGCCCATGCTCGGTGCCATCGCCGGCGCAAAAGTGGTCTCTGTACAGGTAGTTCTCTACGCCTGGGCCATGGTTGCCTGCTCCCTCCTGATGATCCCCGTCGGCGGGGCCGGCTGGGTCTACACAGTTGTTGCCGTTGCCGCCGGAGCGTGGTTCCTCTATGAGAGCCACGCCTTGTACAAGCGCGCACAGGGAGGCGACGTTTCCAACAAGGGCGCCATGAAGGTCTTCCACGGTTCCATCAGCTACCTGACATTGCTCTTTATCGCGCTGGCCGTGGACCCGTTCATCGGCTCACCGATCATCGGCGGCTAAGCCAAGCGCCAGCCCCTACAGCAAAAAGGTTCGACGCCGGTACTCACCTGAGTGCCGGCGTCGAACCTTTTCTGGTTTCCAGGACAGAACTTCTGATGCTCCAGGATGGGACGGGCCGCCACCTAGAGACCTCCCGCAACCACCTAGATTTGACTGTTGAGCACTCAAATTTGCCGCTAAACGTCACCTAGTTTGAGTTCTGGCGTCTAGGTGGTGGGCGTAGGCGCTTAGCGTTCGTGGTGGAACAAAGCTGTTCCAATCACCTCGAGCACTGGGGAAAACAGTGAAAGCAATCCTTCGTACAGCCGGAATTCTGACAGTGGCGTCAGCGTCAGTCCTGACCGGGGTGACTGCCGCCCAAGCCGCACCGGCATGCTCCACGGAGCGTGTATGCCTCTATGACGACTACTGGTTCACAGGAACACAGCGGTCCTATAACTGGGTCGCATCATATGTGGGTGACGCAGCAAACGATAAGGCCAGTTCGATCGTCATTGGCCCGCCGGCGAACGTTCAATCGCCCTACGTCTATCTGTACCGGGATCTCAACTACTCGGGCCATGCCGTCATTTTCCGTGGTGGCAACGCAGTGAACGATCTTCGGGGCGTGTCAATGTATTCAGGCGTGAACTGGGACGACGAGATCTCCAGCATCTGGGGTTAGCCTTGCGACCTCCCACCTTTGGATCCATCGTGCAGATTGCCGTGTCGCTTGCTGTTGTGGTGAGTCTCACCACGGCCTGTTCCGCCCCGTCAGCGGCACCGCCCATCGAACCTGCCACCGCCAGCTTGCCGTCCGTCGATCGTTCCGCCGGTGCCGGGGCAAGGGCATCCCTCAACGAAACAAGCGGTGAGGTGGTTCTCCCCATGAGTGCCTACTGGTACTCAGACCGCGAGAACGTCATGGTCAATACGGCGGTTGCCTTCCTCATTTACGACTGCGTCGAGGACGCGGGCTTCACGGTTGCACCCTGGGGAGGCGGAGGCAAGGCTCTGCAGGACTATAGATATGGTCAGTGGTCCCGTTCCCTGGCCGCGCGTAATGGTGCCATGCCGGAGATCCGCATGATTCCGGGTGTGATGGATGAACAACCGGAGCGCCCTCCCCTCAGCGCACAGCAACAGGAAATGGAAGTGAAGTGCACCAGTTCGGTGGGGCGCGCTGGTTTGCCTGAACTCCTTGAGGGCCTGGCCGGCGACACGTCTCTGCAGAACCAGATCACGCGCAACGCTGTGGCACTGACTGAACGCGATTCGGACTATGTAGCCTTCCGGCAGGGCTGGGAGGAGTGCGTCGCCGCCAAGGGCCTCAAGGTTGCCGAGGAAGGTTCGTGGAACCTAAAGTCGAGCGGCTCCAAGGAAGACGAGATTCGTGGTGCCTTGTTGGACCTTGATTGTAAAGAGGCCAGTGGCGGAGCAGGAAAACCTTATGACATTCTGGCGCAGTATCAGGCAGCACAGATGAAGGACCATCAAGCACAACTCAACGCCTTGGCAGAAGAGAAGGCGGCTGCAGTGGAGCATGCAAAGCAGATACTGCGGGATCACGGCGTGGCTGATGCAAGGCTCTGAGTCACTGACGTTTACCCGTGCCATGCGGCGTGTTCCGCGTTGGTGGCTGATTCCCGTGGCGGTTCTTGTTGTGCTGGCAGGGTTGGGCGCCGCGTACTGGGCCGGTGGTTCCGGCATGGCAGGGGCGGAACCGACGCCGTCCCTGGCGGTCGTTGTTCCAGTGTCGGCAACCGTGGAGCGTCGGGCAGTGGTTAAACAGACGGTCGTTGCAGGAAAAGTCATCGCGGGAGCACAGGCCGTTCTTAGGGCAAGCCTTGCCGATGGTGTTGACAGGCTGGTGGTGACATCAGCGGCCAAAGAGGCCGGAAGCCTGGTTGTCCCAGGAGAATTGCTGGCCGTCGTGTCCGGCAGACCTTTACTGATCCTGCCCGCCAGTGTCCCGTTGTACAGGGACATCACCCACGGTGACACGGGACCCGATGTGGAAGCCCTTCAGACCGGCTTGGCCTCGTTGGGTTATGGGTGTCCCGTAACAGGAACCTTTGATCTGCCAACCCAGCAGGCATTGGGTTTCTGGTACAAGGCGGCGGGGTTTCAGGCACCCACGGAGTTTGGTCCTTCAGCCAAGGCATCCCCGTCAGACGTCGTGTTCCACTGGCGGGAATTCATGCAGGTACCCGGTGACACCGGGACGATCGCGTTCATCGCTGGGCCTGGTGCCATTCTGGCAGAGGATGGGATCGTGGCACGGATCAATGTCGCCGCCGACTCAATTGTGGCCCGGGCCGATGTTGTCCAAGCGGAACAATTCCCTGTGGGCATGCCTGCAACGGTCAGGGCAGGATCCACAGTCCTGGAGACAGCCGTGGCGCAGGTCAGCAGCTTTCGGGAGGGGGACCCAAGTACGAACGAATTTCCAGGAAAAGACATCACCGTGACCCTGCCACCGGGGACACAGGGATTCGCGGCCGGCCAATCAGTCACCGTCACTGCAGGCAGCGCGGCCATGGAGTCCTTGGCCGTTCCGCTGATAGCCATTCGACAAGAGAGTGGTATGCCCTACCTCCTGGTTGAGGGGAACGGCGAGTCCCGACGATTGGACGTTAACATCACAGCGCAGGCGGACGGTTGGGTGGCCATCGCTGACGTCGACGGACTGGCTGTTGGGGACGAGGTCAAGCTGCAATGAGCACTCCCGTATCTTCCCCGAGATCGCCTGATCCCGAACAACGCCAGCCGATTCTCAGCTTGCGTGCAGTGGATCGGCTGTTTTCCGGAGCGAAGGCCCTGGACGACGTGTCTCTGGACATCCAGGAGGGGGAGTTCGTCGCTATCGTCGGTCCGTCGGGTTCGGGAAAGTCGACCCTGCTCAACATTCTCGGACTCCTGGACACACCGACGCGCGGTGTGTATCTGATCGATGGTGCGGACGTCCAAGGACTTAACCAGAAGCAGAGAGCGCAACGGCGGGCAGACGTTTTTGGCTTCGTCTTTCAGGAATCCCACATGGTGGGGCGGGACGCAGCAGCCCGGAATGCCGTGCTGGGCCTCCGCGCACGGGGAATTGGGATTGGTGTTCAGAAACAACTGGTCATACCGGCCCTTGCCAGATTTGGCCTTGCGGGCAGGGCCGCGATCCCGGCTGCGCTTTTGTCCGGGGGAGAGCGGCAACGGCTCGCCATTGCCAGGGCAGTAATGGGCACGCCCAGGGTAGTACTAGCCGACGAACCCACGGGCAGCCTGGACACGGCGAACGGCGAGATCGTCATCCACCACCTGCGCGAGCTCAGTGACTCTGGAACCACCGTGGCCATGGTGACCCACGATCCGGACATTGCCAAAGCTGCGGACCGCATCATCACCATGCGCGATGGAGCCATCGTCAAGGACACAGGTGAGCACCGGAACCGCCTCGTCATTCCAAAAGATTCGGTTCCCGTTCGAGGAAAGGACAAACCCACCTTCGTCCGGCACCGACGCCACGAGGCCGCGGATGTTATTGCTGACGCACTGTCCGCGCTCACGGTTCGTCCCGCCAAGGCCCTCTTGCTGATCATGGCATTCCTTCTGGGCAGCGGAGGGCTGGTAGCGGCCATCGGTCTCAGCGAGAGCGCCTCCGTCAAGGTATCTGCTCGGATCGACGCAGCCGCAAGAGACGAAGTCCGGGTGACGCGCGAGGGAGGTTATGCATCATGGGAGGCCGTCAGGAACGATCTCCAGGCATCCGCGGGACTTTTCGGTGTTCACGATGCCGGCGTCATTGCCGAGCTCTCATCGTCGGTGGTGCAGCCATCAACGTTCCGCCCCGCCACATTTCCCGAACAACCGATATTCAACGGAGCCGTACGGGTAGTTGACTCTGCCTACCTTCGCCTCCAAGGCGCAACGGTCTCTTTCGGCGACGCCGCCCTGCTCGACCAGTCGTTCGGGGGACCCGTTGCCATCCTGGGCCGGGAAGCCGCCGACCAACTGGGAGCCGCAAAGCCAGGACCCGGCGTCGTGGTGTGGCTGTATGGCCAGCCCGTCCCAGTGGTGGGGATTATTGACGACCCGGGCCGGGACCCTGTTCTGCCGGCAGCGGTCCTGGTGGGTATTGGATCCTATCCCTCGGCCAGCAACGTCGCAGCGAGCCTGGTCCTTCGAACCACTCCAGGGATGCCGGCCGCCATAGCGGAAGCGCTGCCGAAAGCGCTCCAGCCGAGCGATCCCGGCAACGTGAAGGTGCAGACCGTGGCGGATCTGCGCGAGCTCAGGCAAGGGATCAATTCGGACCTCGGCAGGCTGGTGGCCATCGTTTCAGTGGTATTGCTCGCCATGGCCTGTCTCAGCGCCGGAACCACCATGTATTTGGGCGTGCTGACGCGATCAAGCGAGATTGCACTCCGGCTGGCTCTGGGCATGCGACGCGGAGTACTGGCATCGATGTTCGTCACCGAAGGGGCAGTGGTGGGAGCCTTGGGCGGTGCTGCGGGCGCAGCTGTGGGCATGGGGGCTGTACTGGCCTACGCGTCAAGTCAGGGCTGGGCATCAGCGATCCCTTGGTATGCGTCGTTGTGGGGTGTTGGAGCGGGGCTCGCCAGCGGCATCCTGTCCGCCGTCTACCCGGCCGTACTGGCCATGCAGTCCAACCCCGCCCAACTCATTCGCGCCTAGGACACCTGATGGTGGACCGGGCTGGACTTTGCCACGTCCGCTGCGTTGGTGGCAGCACTCATCAGCAGGGCTGCGCCGAGCATGTGAGCGCCTACAAGCAATGCAGGGATGCCGTTGTAGTACTGCGTGAAGCCAATGACAGCCTGCAGCAACGTCACGCCGAGCAGGAGATACGTGGCGGTACGGAAAGGACCACCGATCTTTTGCCGGACCACCAGATACACGGCGAAAAGTGTGCCTGCGGTGATGAGGTACGCAGGAACCGCATGTATGTGGGAGAAGAGGTCCCAGTCGAGGTCGTTGCGCGGTGCATCCGCATCCCCGGCGTGCGGGCCGGCGCCAGTCACCACTACACCCAGCATCACGGCAATGGCAGCGAAGACCGCAACAGCCATGGTCAGGGGCCGGGCAATGCCCGGGAGGGACTGCAATGTCCTGTTCATGAAGCCCCCCGTGCGCCCGTAGGCGCGGTTGACCAGCAAGGTTGAGAAGACCACCAAGGCCATGGACACGAGGAAATGCAGGCCCACCACCCAAGGGTTCAGGCCCGACAGTACTGTGATACCGCCGATAACCGCCTGCGTGGGGATGCTTGCCAACAGACCCAGGGCAAGCATGAACAGGTCTCGGCGCTGCTTGCGCAGGTTCCACAAGTACACCAACATCAGGGCTGCGACAGCTGCGAGGGCGAACGTGAGGAGGCGGTTGCCGAATTCAATGAACCCGTGAACACCCATCTCAGGGGTGTTGACCAGCGAGTCGCTGGTGCATCGCGGCCACGTAGGGCAACCAAGGCCGGAGGCCGTAAGGCGCACTGCACCACCGGTGACCACCAGTACTGTCTGTCCAATGAGTGACAGCAAAGCCAGTCTACGTACGGCTTTGTTGACCTCGGTGGGCAACTTGGACGTGAACCGCTGGATGGTCTTGGGAAGGCGCGATGCCGTGCTCACAGTTTTCTCACTTCTCAGTTCTGCATTGTTGTCGGTGCCAGGTTGGTTAGTTCCACTTGAACCAGCGGATGGCTGCGGCCCCGGCCAGGACAGTCCACAGCAAGAGGATCAGGACAGCGGGAAATGGTACGGCTCCCAGCAAGAACGCGTCTCTGAGGGCTTGCCCCAATGCTCCTGAAGGCAGGAACTGGACGATTCCCTGGACCGCAGAAGGGAGCCGTTCGGACGGCACCACAATCCCGCCAAGCGCGCCCAGCAGGATCCACAGCAGGTTGGTGATGGCCAGGGTTGCTTCAGGACGAACCGTGCCCGCAACCAGCAGGCCAAGTGCTGTGAAGGCGGCGGCGCCAAGCACCAGCAACCCGATTCCCGCGGGCCACGCCTCGAGCCGCGGCTGCCAGCCCAGGAAGCCGGCGATGACTCCAACCACTACTACCTGGAGAAGGAGGACCACCAGCACAGCGAGGATCTTTCCGGCTATGAGCCCGCCCCTGCCCAGGGGCGTGGTGGACAGGAAGCGAAGGACTCCGTAGCGACGATCAAATCCGGTAGCAATGCCTTGGCCGGTAAAGGCCGTGGACATGGCGCACAGAGCCAGGATTCCCGGGGTGGCCACGTCAACACGGGTTCCACCCAGACCATCAAGCAGTGGAGTGACTACCAGCCCCACCAAGGCCATCAAGGGCAGGACGATCGCGAGAATGAGTTGCTCGCCGTTCCGCAGCATAGTGATGGTCTCGTACCGCCCCTGTTGAACGATCCGGCGGGCCAGTGACGCCGGTCCGGCGTTGGGGGAGAGGAGCTTGCTCATCGGAGGTCCCTTCCGGAAATATCCAGGAACACGTCTTCCAGGCTTCGGGCTTCCAGGCGCAGTGAGGCAGGCATGATGTTCCGTTCCGCCCACCAGGCAGTCAGCGTTGCCAGATCCCGCGGCGTGAGTTCGCCTGTGATGGAGTAACTACCGGAGCGCGTTTCCGATACTTGCAGGCCCGCTCTGAGAACTCCGGCGAACTCGAGTCCGGCCGGGGCGTCGAAGTACAGGGTGCGATCAGTGATGGCGGCCCCGGCCGTGTGGTCATGCTTGAGGAGCTCGGAAACGGTCCCCTCCACCACGTTGTGACCGCCATCAATGATGTACACGTAGTCAGCCAGGCGTTCGGCGTCGTCCATCAGGTGCGTGGTGAGGACGATGCCCATGCCGGCGTCCCGAAGTTCGGCGATCAAGTCGAAAACCATCTGGCGGGATTGTGGGTCCAACCCTGCACTGGGCTCGTCAAGGAAGAGGATCTCGGGGTTTCCCACCAGTGCGGCTGCCAGCGCCAGCCGTTGTTTCTGGCCGCCCGACAGGCGGCGCACATTGGTCCGGCTGAACTGGTTGATGCCGAGGCGTTCCACCAGGGCATCGATATTCATCGGGTTTCGGTACATGCCGGCAACGTGTCGCAACAGCGGGATAGGACGGGCCGACGGCGGCAAGCCACCGTCCTGGAGCATCACACCGACGCGGGACCGCAGGCCGGCACCGGCGGTATCCGGGTCTGCGCCCAGCAGGGAAATGGTCCCCCCGGTTCGCTTCCGCAGACCTTGGGCGCACTCAAGCGTGGTGGTCTTCCCGGCGCCGTTCGCTCCCAACAGCGCGGTGACTTGGCCTCGCTCGGCCACCATGGACAGTCCACTGACCACCCGGAGCATTTTGCCGTCAAGGGAGGCCAGGGGGCCTACATCCTTAATGAGTCCATCTATGGTGAGGACAGGGGAATCAGGGGATCGCACCAGAGTATTCTACGGGAAGTAGTACGGTCACACTTGGCAGGGAGCCCAGGTCAGTCTTGCCTTACTGGATGCATGAAACAAATTACGACATGATTGTGTTGTGTATTCCATGAGCAGTCCAGTTTCCATGCCTTCACAACGGCATGCTGCAGCGGCAGAGGCCCTGGTCGCCTCGCCTGCGCTGCCGGACGCGGATGACCGCACCCGGGACCGCGTCCTCAGCGCCGTGCTCGAAAATGGTCCAGTGAGCGCCGCCGAACTCGGCGACCTCCTCGGATTCACGCCCGCCGCGGTTCGCAGGCATCTTGACCATTTGGAACGCAGCGGTGAGATCGAGGTCAAGCGCGTAGCCAAGGCAGGTTCCGGCGCAGGGCGACCCGCCCGCCGCTATGTCCTCAGCTCCCAGGGACAATCCCGACTCGGCGACGATTACCTGAATATTGCCAGTTCAGCCCTCAGGCGCCTCCAGGAACTCGCCGGGGAAGACGCCGTCCGCGAGTATGCGGAGGAACGTTTCTCCGACATGGAGCGCCGTTATGCCCCGGACGTCGAAGCTGCCGGGGATGACATCACAGCGCGGGCCATGGCACTGTCCAAGGCCCTCAGTCGCGACGGTTTTGTTGCCTCTGCCCACTCCATTGAGGCCAAATCGCCCCTGCCGGCAGCGCTGTCCAGCGTGCAGCTTTGCCAGGGGCATTGCCCCATCCAACGCCTTGCTGCGGAGTTCCCGGTGTTTTGCGATACCGAGACCAAGGTTTTCTCCCGCCTGGTGGGCGTCGATGTCCGGCGCCTATCCACTCTCGCCCAGGGCGGACACGTTTGCACCACCCACATACCTACCGGGCGCCCGGCTGCCACGGCATCTCCGGATGCCGCAGAGCAGTCCGGGAGTCCGTACCAGGAATCAAACAACCAGCAAGAAAGGCCGTGATGACGGACCAAATAGCAGAGAAAGCGGTAGCCGAAGGCACTGTGATCTCGGAGATTCTGGAGAAGAATCCCGAACTGCACGGTATCGGAAACTACGAGTACGGCTGGGCCGACAAGAACGACGTAGGCGCAAATGCCCGTCGTGGCCTCAACGAGGAGGTTGTCCGCGACATCTCCTCGAAGAAGAACGAGCCCGAATGGATGCTCGATCTGCGGCTTAAGGGCCTGAAGTACTTCGACCGCAAGCCCATGCCTACCTGGGGTGCAGACCTCTCGGGCATCGACTTCGACAACATCAAGTACTTCGTGCGTTCCACCGAGAAGCAGGCGGCAACGTGGGAAGACCTTCCCGAGGACATCCGCAACACGTACGAGAAACTGGGCATCCCGGAAGCCGAGCGCAGCCGGCTCGTCTCGGGTGTTGCCGCACAGTATGAGTCCGAGGTTGTCTACCACCAGATCCGCGAGGACCTGGAAGCCCAGGGCGTTATCTTCCTGGACACTGACACCGCCTTGCGCGAACACCCGGAGATCTTCCAGGAGTACTTCGGAACCATCATCCCCGTGGGCGACAACAAGTTCGCCTCGTTGAACACGGCTGTATGGTCCGGCGGATCGTTCGTGTACGTGCCCAAGGGCGTGCACGTGGACATCCCCCTGCAGGCCTACTTCCGTATCAACACGGAGAACATGGGCCAGTTCGAGCGCACGCTGATCATTGCTGATGAGGACTCCTACGTTCACTACATCGAAGGCTGCACGGCTCCGATCTACACCTCGGACTCGCTGCACTCCGCCGTTGTGGAGATCATCGTGAAGAAGGGCGCCCGCGTCCGCTACACCACCATCCAGAACTGGTCCACCAACGTGTACAACCTGGTCACCAAGCGCGCCATCTGCGAAGAGGGCGCAACCATGGAGTGGATCGATGGCAACATCGGCTCGAAGGTGACCATGAAGTACCCGGCCGTCTACCTGGTTGGCGAGCACGCCAAGGGTGAGACGCTGTCCATCGCCTTCGCAGGCGAGGGCCAGCACCAGGACACCGGCTCCAAGATGGTGCACATCGCGCCGAACACCAAGAGCTCCATCATTTCCAAGTCCGTGGCCCGCGGCGGCGGCCGTGCCGCTTACCGCGGCTTGGTCCAGGTCCGCGAAGGCGCCAAGCACTCGGCCAACACGGTCCGTTGCGACGCTCTCCTGGTGGACACGATTTCCCGTTCGGACACGTACCCGTACATCGACATCCGCGAGGATGACGTTGTCATGGGCCACGAGGCCACCGTTTCCCGCGTCAGCGAAGAGCAGCTCTTCTATCTGATGTCCCGCGGCATGCCTGAAGACGAGGCCATGGCCATGATCGTTCGCGGCTTCATCGAGCCGATTGCGCGTGAATTGCCCATGGAATACGCCCTCGAGCTGAACCGCTTGATTGAACTGCAGATGGAAGGGTCCGTCGGTTAACAATGACTGATATCACTACTGAAAAGGCGCGCATCGGCGCGCCCTCGGCCCAGCCGTTTATCAACGGCTTCACCGAGGAAGGCGAGAACCTTTCGCCCGTCAACACAGGTACAAATACGTCCACGACGTCGGAGCAGCCCTCCGCTGGTCCGCTCGCCGGTGCTTCGGCCAAGAGCCACTCGCACGGTGGCGGCGTGGGGATTCCGGACAGCTCGCGGGCCGGCCGCCTCACCTCGTACAAGCTTGCTGACTTCAAGCCGCTGAACGGCCTTGAGGAAGACTGGCGGTTCACACCGCTCAAGCGCCTGCGTGGCCTTCACACCGAAGTCCTCAACGGCGCAGCTCCGGCCGTCAGCGTCACCGCACCTGCCGGCGTCGTTGTTGAAACTGTGGGACGCGATGACAAGCGCATCGGCCAAGCGGCCATCCCGGAAGATCTTGTGTCTGCCAATGCCTGGGAGAACTTCGCGGAGGCAACGGTTGTGACCGTGCCTGCCGAGCTGCAGGCGGAGTCTGAGGTTTCCGTCCTGATTACCGGCGCCGGTGAGGCACCTTCTGCCCAGCACATCGTGATTGTGGCAGAGCGCTTCTCCAAAGCCGTTGTGGTCCTGGACCACCAGGGCACCGCAGTTGTCTCCGAGAATGTGGAGATCATCGTTGAAGACGGCGCTGAACTGACCGTTGTGTCGCTGCAGGAGTGGGCAGACAACGCAGTTCACGCTTCATCGCAGCAGGCAAAGATCGGCCGCGATGCCAAGTTCAAGCACATCGTTGTCAGTCTTGGCGGCGACCTCGTCCGCGTCACCCCGTCCACCCGCTTCACTGCGCCGGGCGCCGACGTCGAAATGTTCGGCCTATACTTCGCCGATGCAGGACAGCACCTTGAGCAGCGCCTGTTCGTTGACCACGCAGTGGCCAACTGCAAGTCCCGCGTTCTGTACAAGGGTGCACTGCAGGGCCGCAATGCTCACAGCGTGTGGGTTGGCGACGTCCTTATCCGCAAGGAAGCAGAAGGCACCGACACCTACGAGGCCAACCGCAACCTGGTCCTCACCGACGGTGCCCGCGCGGACTCAGTTCCCAACCTCGAAATCGAAACCGGCTTGATTGAGGGTGCCGGCCATGCCAGCGCCACCGGCCGTTTCGATGATGAGCACCTGTTCTACCTCATGGCCCGTGGCATTCCCGAAAAGGTTGCCCGCCGCCTGGTGGTCCGAGGCTTCCTCAACGAGATCATCCAGCAGATCAAGGTTCCGGCAATCGAAGAGCGCCTGACCGCAGCTGTTGAGCGCGAACTCGCCGCGACCGACAACTAAGACAGGCCAGGCAGGACAACAATGAGTGAAGACACCAAGGGCGAACTGGTATGCAACGCCAATGACATCCAGGTCAAGCAGGCGCTGCGCGTCCTGATCGATGACTACCCCGTAGCCATCGTGAAGGATTCGATGGGCGATATCCACGCCATCGCCGATACCTGCTCGCACGCGGACATCTCGTTGTCCGAGGGCGAGGTTGAAGGCTGCGCGATCGAATGCTGGGGACACGGTTCCCAGTTCGACCTCCGCAGTGGACAGCCCCTCCAGCTGCCTGCTTACGACCCCGTCCCCGTTTTCGCCGTCACCATCGATGGTGACGACGTCTACGTGGATGTGACCAACGTTGTGAACGGTGCCTCGGTAGATAACTACTGAGCGCCCAGTACCGCCAGACTTACGAACGAAAAGAAAGAAGAGCATGTCAACTCTTGAGATCAAGGATCTGCACGTCAGCATTGAGACGGAGCAGGGCACCAAGGAGATCCTGAAGGGCGTCAGCCTCACCATCAAGACCGGTGAGACGCACGCAATCATGGGCCCCAACGGCTCCGGCAAGTCCACGCTGGCTTCCACCATCGCAGGCCACCCCCGCTACAACGTCACCAGCGGCACCATCACCCTGGACGGCGAAGACGTCCTGGAGATGAGCGTCGACGAACGCGCCCGTGCCGGCGTCTTCCTGGCCATGCAGTACCCGGTAGAGGTCCCCGGCGTCACCATGACCAACTTCCTTCGCACTGCCAAGACCGCCATTGACGGCGAAGCTCCGGCCCTCCGTACCTGGACCAAGGACGTCAAGGCTGCCATGCAGCAGCTGCGTATCGACGCCGACTTTGCACAGCGCAACGTCAACGAAGGCTTCTCCGGCGGTGAGAAGAAGCGAGTTGAAATCCTCCAGCTCGAACTCTTCAAGCCGAAGTTCGCCATCCTTGACGAGACCGACTCCGGCCTGGATGTTGACGCTCTGAAGGTTGTCTCCGAGGGCGTCAACCGCGCACACGAAGAGGGCAACATGGGCACCCTGCTCATTACCCACTACACCCGCATCCTGCGCTACATCAAGCCGGACTTCGTTCACGTCTTCGTGGACGGCAAGGTTGTTGAAGAGGGCGGCCCCGAGCTCGCTGACCGTCTTGAAGACGAAGGCTACGATCGCTACGCCCCGGGCGCAGGCGTTGCCGTTGCTCCTGCTGTGCAGGCCTAGTTAGGATCTTTCCATGACCGAAATCAACACGGCGCGAACCAGCCTCGAGGACGTCGAGGAAGCGCTCAAGGACGTCATTGACCCCGAGCTTGGGGTCAACGTGGTGGACTTAGGCCTTCTCTACGGACTCAAGTACTCGGACGAGGACGGCGCCCTCCTGATCGACATGACACTGACAACAGCGGCCTGCCCGTTGACTGACGTGCTTGAAGAGCAGGTTGGCAAATCACTCGATGGAGTCGTCGATGACTGGCGCCTGAACTGGGTATGGATGCCGCCATGGGGTCCTGAACGGATCACGGACGACGGTAAGGACCAGATGCGGGCCCTCGGCTTCAACATCTGATCAGTAAGTTTCTCCTGCTCTCAGCGGGTAAAAGAATGGTTCCGGGCAGGTTGCCCGGAACCATTCTTCGTTGAGGCGGAAAACCCTAAGGAGAAGCCACCCCAAAAGTGTCGCACTTGTTGATGTCGCCCGTGGTGTACCCCTGGTAGAACCACTTCTGCCGCTGCTCGCTGGAACCGTGCGTCCACGATTCGGGCGATACTCTTCCGGTGGCGGCCTGCTGGATCCGGTCATCGCCGACGGCGGACGCGGCCGAGAGGGCGTCGCGCAAGTCCTGCTCAGTAAGGGGATCGAGGAACGGTTTTCCGCTGGCATCGGTCTGAGTGGTCGCGTGGCGTACCCATAGGCCTGCGTAGCAATCAGCCTGCAACTCAACGCGCACAGCACCTGACTGCGGCCCCTGCGGATCCTGCTGTGCCTGGTCCAGGGTGCCCAGGATGTTCTGAACGTGGTGCCCGAATTCGTGGGCCACCACATACTCCTGGGCCAAGGGACCGCCCGAGGAGCCAAAACGCGTCACCAGTTCATCGAAGAAGCCGGGATCGAAATACGCCTTAACGTCCGCCGGGCAATAGAAGGGTCCCACTGCTGTGGTAGCCGGGCCGCATCCGGTATTCGTGGCGGCATCAAAAATGACCGTTCCTGGGCGGGAGTATTTCACGTTGTACTGAGCAAGATAGTCCGGCCAGAAAGCGTTGAGGCTATTCACAGTGCCCGTGATCCGGCAGTCGAGACGCTTGTCCGCATCCGCACCTGTTTGGCATTCCTGGACGCCTCCGGCGCCTCCACTTTCGACGGCGGGAGGCTGGCTGCCGCCGCCCGTCAAGTCGCCGAGAATGTTGGGGTTGATCCCGAACAGTGCCAGGAGGAGAACCACAATGCCGCCTCCGATGCCACCGCCAATCTTGGTTCCCCTGCCCATTCCACCGCCACGTCGGTCTTCCACCTGGGAAGGGTCAAGCTGCGCGCCATCGTTGAAACTCATACAGTCAGAATAGACGTCACTTTTGGTGACCGGGGTCGGACACTGCCGTAAAATTACGTGGATGCCCTTCCTGGACAAAATTCAGCTCTGGGCCGAGGAGCGCCCCCACGACACCGCCGTCGTTGTGGGCAGCAGTCGGCTCACCTGGGCCGGACTTCGCGATGCCGCTGCAGCGCTCCCCGGCCAGTCGACCAACACCACTGTCCTCGCCGAACCCAACTCGAGCCAGTTCATCGAACGCTATGCGGCCGCTGTCGCGGGGGAGCGCCGCTGCGCGGTGCTGGACCCGCAATGGCCGGCCCCCATGATCGAAGACGTCACTGCGCGGATCCGGGCGGCTGCCGTTCCTGCCACCGGCAAAGATGAGCTGGTGGACGGCGACCCTTCCAGCACTTTCCTCATTGGGCTCACCTCTGGCACCACGTCGATTCCGAAGGCCTTCACGCGTTCGCGGCGTTCGTGGCAGGTTTCATTCGAGGCGTCCATCGAGTTCTTTGGCCTCTCCCAGGACGACAGGACCTTGGCTCCGGGTCCCCTGTCCGCCAGCCTGAACCTGTATGCGCTCTCGGAGTGCCTCTATGCAGGAGCTGCCTTCCACACCCTGCCCACGTTCGACGTCGGAGATGCCCACGCCGCTATCAGCCATGACGGCATCACCAGGCTGGTGCTGGCACCTACCATTCTCCGGCTGCTCAGTGAGCGCGGGCTCGCTGGTGACGTTGACGCGTCCGGTATCCGCAGCATCATTTGTGCCGGTTCCAAGCTGGATGCCCGCACGTTGGAGGCCGCACGACGCTGGGCACCCCATGCAGCCATCTATGAGTACTACGGTGCCTCAGAGTTGAGTTTTGTGTCCGGCACCCGTCTGGCCGCCGGCCAGCCGCTTGACGCCAGCGGTACCGGCATCGGTTCGCCGTTCCCGGGAGTGGACTTAGGCATCCTTGACGATGCCGGCCGCTCCCTGGCCGACGGCGAACATGGCAACATCAGCGTGCGCAGCGGCATGGTCAGCAACGGTTACCTATGGGGCGACGACGGCCAGGCCCTGCGGTGCCTGGATGGCTGGTTCACGGTGGGCGACCAGGGGTACCTTGATCGGGGGACGCTGCATATTCTTGGCCGTCGTTCGGACATGATCATCACGTCGGGGAAGAACGTCTACCCGCACGAGGTGGAACTGGCTCTCGCGTCAGTTCCCGGTATTGAGCTCGCAGTAGCCGCCGGAGCGCCCGACGATATCCGCGGCCAGAAGGTGATTGCCGGCGTCGTTCCTGCTTATGGCGCCGTCACCGCCACTCAACTCCGCAGCGGTCTGGACGGGTTGTTGGCACGCGACAAACGCCCGTTGCAATATTTCCTGTTGTCGGAGCTGCCCATGACAGACCGTGGCAAGGTCAGCAGGAAAGTCCTTCTGGATTGGATCAAGAATCATGACCCGCGGGCGCAGCCCCTTGCTTAGCCCGGCGCCATGGGACGGCACCACCGACGAATCACGGCAACCGGTCATCATCGCAGCGCTGAGGACGCCGGTTTGCCGCGCCAACGGCCAGCTGAAACAGCTCCGCGCCCCTGACCTCCTGGCCCCGGTCCTGCGCTCCTTGGTGGAGTCCCTGAACGTGCTGCCCGCTGATGTGGACGATGTCATTATGGGAAACGCCGTGGGTGGAGGCGGGAATGTGGCCCGGTTCGCCGCCCTCCAGGCCGGAATGCCCACCAGCGTGCCTGGGCTGACAGTGGATCGCCAATGCGGCTCGGGCCTGGACGCCATCGCTTTGGCGTCCAGGCTGGTGGCGGCGGGCGGCGATCCGCTGTATCTCGCAGGCGGAGTGGAGAGCATCAGTACCGCACCTGCCCGCGCCAACAGGAACGACGACGGCGGACTGGACTTCTACTCCCGGGCTGCCTTTGTGCCGCCACAGTTTGGCGACCCGGACATGGGGGTTGCGGCAGAAAATGTTGCCCGGACGTTCGGTGTCACCCGCCAACGGCAGGATGAGTACGCCCTCCGAAGCCATCGTCGCGCAGTGGACGCCGCCAAGGGTGGCCGGTTCGCAGGGGAGATCGTTCCGCTGCCGGGCAACGGAGCCCGAGTGGACGCCGACGACGGCCCCAGGCCTGCGCTCCGGGCGGCCCTCATGGAGCGGTTCCCGGCTGCCTTCGTGCCCGGCGGAACGGTGACGGCCGGAAACTCCTGCTTCGACGCGGACGCCGCATCCGCCGTCGTGGTCACCTCACTGAAGCGTGCACGCGCCCTGGGCGCCGCAGACGGGCTGCTGGTGCTCGGCAGTGACACCACCGGCGTTGAGCCGGAACTGCTGGGTATCGGTGCCGCGTATGCGGCAAACCGGTTGTTGACGACGCTGGGCGTGGCATCGGACGACGTTGACCTGATCGAGTTCAACGAAGCCTTCGCTTCACAGACGATTGCCTGCATGGACCACGTAGGGATTGATCCGGAGAGGGCCAACCTGGATGGTGGGGCTCTGGCTTTGGGGCACGGTTACGGTGCCTCGGGTGCTGTCCTAATAACCCGTCTTCTGGCTCAAGCTCGACGGCGCAACGACATGGGGTTGGAGATGCCTCTGGGTTTGGCGATGATCAGCAGTGCTGGTGGACTCGGAACGGCAACCCTTGTTAAGTATGCCAATCTGTGAAGCATTCGACGCTGTGAAGTAGTCGACTCTGGCGCTCTAGCTGTACATCCAGCGCCCGGACGCCGGGTCGTCCGGTTCCCCCAGACCGCGTGCAGCCAAGGCGTCGCCGGTCTGCCGCGCGTAGGCCACCGTGGTGATGAACACCGGGAGCACCAGTGCCCGGGGGTTGCGTTCCAGCCCGCGTGCACGCGCCGAGTCCCGTACGTCTGAGAAAGCGCCTGCAATGAAGGGGATGCTCCTCAGCATCACGGCGATGGTGAGCGCGAAACGTTCAGGGTCCGCACCGAAACGTCGGAATGGCTTGGCGATGCCAACCACTCCATCCAGAAGTTCCTGCACAGGCGTCGTGGCCGTAAGCACAGAGGCTGCCACCACACACACCAGGACGTTCAGCACAATGCGCGCGGCAGTTGGTCCACCCAGCTGCCACCACTGGAAAAGGCCGATGATCAAAAGAATCGGAGCCACCATCCAGATGGCCCGCCCCAGACGTCGGTAGCCGGCGCCGCTCAACAGGAACAAACCGCTCATCACAGCGAAGGCAAGCAGGGAAACCGTCCAGTCCACAATCAGGAAGGAGACAGCGCCGCAGGCTGCCACCACCAGGAACTTAAGCCACAGGGGAGTGCGATGGATGATCGAGTTGCCGCGGACGTAGTTGCCGATCAGGAAACCGTGGCCCCTCACTGTGGCGCCTGACCCAGTGATGGTGCGTCCAGTGTTGCCGCGCACAGCGCCCGGTAGAAGGAGACGCCTTCGGCCGGGCTGCCGTCGAACACTATGCGGCCGGCTTCCACCACCAAAACCCGATCCATATCCATGGCAAGGTCAAGGTCGTGGGTGGACATGACCACCTGCTGATCCAGCCCGGCGATGGTTCGGCGCAGGAGCTCGCGGTTCCTGAGATCCAGGAGAGTTGAGGGCTCATCCAGGACCAGAACCTTTGGGTCCACCGCGAGAACTGCGGCCAAGGCCAGCAGTTGGCGCTCACCGCCTGAGAGCTCGTAGATGCTTTGGTCGGCAAGGCGCAAGAGCCCAAAGCGCTCCAGGACAGACTCGGCCCGGCACGCACGTTCTTTTGAATTCCTCACGGAACGGCGCAGGGACAGTTCCACATCCTCGCGGCCGGTTGGCATCACCAGCTGCGATAGAGGATCGGTGAAGACGAAGCCCACGTTGGCCCTCACCCGACGGACGGCAGCAGTTGTGCTGTCCCCGTGAACCACAACTGTGCCCTCGCTGGGCTCAACCAGGCCGTTCAGGAGCCTGAGGAGTGTGGACTTTCCGGAACCGTTGGCCCCAATGACGCCGATTCGACGCTCGGACAATTCCAGGGAGACGTCACGCAGCAGGGTCTTGGGCGCGTCGCTGCCGTCAATTGCGACGCGCACCGAGACGCTGCTGAAATTAATGGAGCTCATGTACTGATTGTTCCCGCTTTACTTGACCCGACGTACCAGGACGTCCGGGAAGGCCTTGTGGATGGCCAAGGCAATGACAACCGCCAACACGTTCTTGAGGATGTCACCGGGGTAGAACGCGAGATCCGCGATGAACGCCTTGCCGAAGTTCAGCTTGCCGTTGATCATCATGCCCAGGATGCCCAGGCCGTGAATGATCACGATGCTGCTCGCCATGGCTGCGGCGAAAAGCCACAGCCCGCGGTACTTGACCGTCCTGCGGATCACGACGCCTGCCAGGTAGCCCGCAGCGGCTGCAGCCAGGGGGAACGCGATGATGTAGCCGGCCGACGGCGTGGCAAGGATACCCAGGCCGCTGCGGCCACCGCTGAAGATGGGCAGCCCCGCGAAGCCCAGCAATACATAAAGCCCGACGGCGGCAAAGCCCCGCCCAGCCCCCAGTACCAGACCGCTGAGCATCACCGTCAAGGTGACCAGGGTGATGGGGACACCAAGAGCTCCCACCGGAATGCCGGGAACAATAGCTGAAGCTGCCACAAGCGCAGCGAAGACGGCGATAAGGCCAAGGTCTGTGGCAGTCCAGCGTTTACGGGTGGCTGTTGTTCGCTGCACGGTGGCAGCGTCGGTGTTGCTCATGGTGGGTCCAATCAGGTGTGATGCGATGCGATGAAAGTGCGTGTTCCCCTGTTGACGAGAATACGGACGGCCCTGACAACATTTTTTGGAGCCTCTCCACAACACAACCCGGCAATTCTTTGGCGGGTGGCACAGTTTTCCTCTATCTGGGCCGATGTCAGCCTGCGCCCGGGGTGCCGGTAGACTTGGAAAGGCTGTTCTCACGGCCGTCCCCGCCGCACTTATCGGGCCCACCGGTCCCCGCGAGCGTTCCCCATTGAAAGGCATCACCCGAATTGATTACCGTCCAGGAACTCGAACTCCGCGCCGGCGCACGCCTGCTCATGGACCAGGTCAACTTCAGGGTGGACAAAGGGGACAAGATCGGACTTGTGGGGCGCAACGGTGCCGGCAAGACCACACTCACCCGCGTGTTGGCAGGTGAAGGCCTTCCGGCAGGTGGCAAGGTAACCCGCAGCGGCGAGATCGGCTACCTGCCCCAGGATCCTCGGACACCGGACATGGAACAGCTCGCCCGGGACCGTATCCTCTCCGCGCGTGGTCTGGACGTGGTGGTGGGCAAGCTCAAGAAGGCCCAGATGGAGATGGCCAGCGAGGACGCAGCCGTCCAACGCAAGGCCATGAACCGTTACGACCGTTTGGAAGCTGAATTCCTGGCTGGAGGCGGTTACGCGGCAGAAGCCGAGGCGGCCGCCATCTCCTCCAACCTTGCCCTGCCGGAACGCATCCTCAATCAGCCGCTGAAGACCCTTTCAGGTGGCCAGCGCCGCCGTGTGGAGCTGGCCCGTATCCTTTACTCTTCGGCCGAAACGCTCCTCCTGGACGAACCCACCAACCACTTGGACGCCGACTCCATCACGTGGCTTCGGGATTTCCTCAAGGACCACCAGGGCGGACTGATCGTGATCAGCCACGATGTGGAACTCCTCGAGGCCACGGTCAACAAGGTCTACCACCTGGACGCCAACCGGGCCCAGATCGACTACTACAACATGGGCTGGAAGCGGTACCTGCAGCAACGCGAAACAGATGAGCGTGCCCGCAAGCGCGAGCGTGCGAACGCTGAAAAGAAGGCCCAGGTCCTCATCGACCAAGCCAACAAGATGCGCGCCAAGGCCACCAAGGCCGTCGCCGCGCAGAACATGGCCAAGCGAGCCGAACGTCTCCTGGGCGGTTTGGAGGCCGTCCGCGAAAACGACCGCGTGGCAGCCCTGCGCTTCCCGGACCCCTCGCCCTGCGGCAAGACCCCCTTGACCGCCGAGGGCCTCAGCAAGTCCTACGGATCACTCGAAATCTTCACCGATGTGGATCTGGCAATCGACCGTGGCTCCAAGGTAGTTATCCTCGGCCTGAACGGCGCGGGCAAGACCACCTTGCTCCGTATGCTCGCCGGTGTGGACAAGCCTGATACCGGCGATATCATTCCGGGCCACGGGCTCAAGGTGGGCTACTACGCCCAGGAGCACGAAACGCTGGACCACGATCGCACCGTCCTGGAAAACATGCGCTCCTCAGCGCCGGACATGAAAGATGCCGAAGTACGCGGCATCCTGGGCTCGTTCCTGTTCTCCGGTGACGATGTTGAAAAGCCTGCAGGCGTATTGTCCGGTGGCGAGAAGACGCGCCTGGCGCTTGCCACCATTGTGGCTTCCAGCGCCAACGTGCTTCTCCTGGATGAGCCCACCAACAACCTGGATCCGGCCAGCCGCGCGGAAATCCTGGGGGCGCTCAAGAACTACAGTGGCGCCGTCGTCATGGTCAGCCACGACGAAGGTGCGGTGTCAGCGCTGAATCCAGAGCGTGTAGTGCTGCTTCCGGACGGCGTGGAAGACCACTGGAACGAGGACTACCTGGACCTCATTACGCTGGCGTAAGCCCTGGTTGCGTCGCTTCGCTTGCGGGTTGTTAGCCCATACGGCGACTAACGGACTTGAAGTTCCTCAGCGTTGGTGATGGTCCTTAGTTCCTCATAGCTGATGGAGAACATCGAGTTGTGGTCTCCGGCACCCGCCCAGAGTAGTGGGTGTTCTTGGAGCGAGGTGTCCAGGATGGTTCGGAGTTTCTCAGGGTGGCCTACAGGGGCGACTCCGCCTACTTCCTGGCCCGTGTGTTGCAACACGAAGTCGGGTTTTGCACGGCGGATTCTGCCGGATCCCAGCTGATCTGCCACCAGCGATGTATCTACCTTGGCCGCGCCGCTGGCAAGGATGAGCAGTGGTTCACCGTTGAGCTCGAAGATGAGGCTGTTGGTGATCGCGGCAACGTCGCACCCCAGGACTGAAGCAGCGGCCGCCGCGGTAGGAACCTTCTCGCCAAAAGTCCGGACAGTGTCCTTGGCGCCGGCTGCTGTTAAAGAAGCCCGGACGTGTTGTACAGGGTCGGCGCTCAAATCAGTAGCCTTGTGCATCAAGGATCGCGTCTTCCTCTTCTTCTGACGATGGGCGTTTGTTCTTCCGTGGAGCAGGGGTCCGCTTCTTGGGCGCTCCGCCTGCAGCGATGATCTGCTCGTCCTCTTCGTCTTCGGCATCGATGGCGGCATTGCGGGCCTGTTGGCGGGCCGCGTAGCCAAAGCCGATGAACATCAAAACGCCAAAGGCGAACCACTGCAGGGAGTAGGAGAGATGGGTGCCCTCTTCCGTGGCTGGTTTGGGGAACGGCGTGGGCATCTCCTGGACCGCAGGATCCTCACTGGCCAATTGGCCGTAAGCGCCGGTGGCCAGGGGGTAGGGGAGTTCCGTGGCAAAACTGGCCAGATCGATCGAGGCGAGCTGCCCGTCCACGGCGCCGCGGTCAAGCTTGGGCTCTGCCGGCTTGAGGCGGGCAACCACGGTGACCTCACCTGTGGGAGGTGCGGGAACGACGTCGGGACGCCCCGGCGTGTTGTTGCCGATGGGCAGCCAACCGCGGTCAATCACCACTGCTTCGCCGGTGGTGAGGCGAAAAGGAACCACGACGTCGTAGCCTGGCTGGCCGTTCAGCGGCCGGTTCCGGACAACCCGCTGACCGTCAATGTCATACCTGCCCCGAAGCTCAACCTGGGTCCACTCCTTCTCAGGGTCCAGGGCGTTGAACTGATCCTTGACCTCTGCGAAGGGGACAGGAGTGGCCGAATAGTTGCTGACCACGCGGTTGATCTCTGCCAAGGTCTCAGCCCTGCGGTCCATTTGCCAGCGTCCCAGAAACACGCAGGCTGTGGCGAAGATGACGGCCAAGACGAAGTACCCCAGCCATTTGCTGGAGAAAAGGAAACGGTACATTCAGCGGGCCTCGTTCGCAGATTCTTCGTCGGCCAAAAACGGCACGCTTTCTTTCCAAAGGCCCCTCGTCTGGAGGTAGTCCTCCAGCCAAGCCCGGTGTTCGTCGCAGGACAACCAGACTTTCCGCCGCTCAGGAGTATGGATGCGTGGGTTATTCCATAGAAGCTGCCAGTCAGCATCGGCCCGGCAGCCCTTGCGGGAGCACATGGCCGATGCTGTGGCGCGTTGATCTGCTTGGCCGGCAGCATTCGCTCCGCCAAGGTTGAAGATGTTCATGAAGCCGCCCGTTCGTTGCCGGTGTGTCCGGCCTCGCTTGAATGCCCGGTGGACGGGCCCTCTTCTTTGCTTGCTGGTTCGTCGTCCACGAGTTCGCCCTGGAGAACAGTGGGCTCTTCTGAAACTTCGTGCTCGGGCTGTGTGGAGCGTTCAATCTCCGGAACGGCCACATAGTCCAGCAGCGATTCACTGTGGTCCTCGGCTTTGTCGTTCCCATTGGCGATGACCACGGCGATCCATGGAAGGAAGACGGCGCCTGCGATGGCAATGATCTTGAACCAGCCGTCCACAACAAAGATCAGAATGATGCAGACCATGCGGATACCCATGGCCACGGCGTACTTGATCATGCGGTCGCGCATGTCTTCTGAATGTGCAGCAGCGGCATCAGTGATGCTGTGGACTTCGGGATCACTGGAAACAGCGTCCGGTTCCCCGGGCACTTGCTGCAGGGGACTGTCTTCTCGTGTCACAACTGAATCATCACGCTCCAAAGGCCTCTGTCAATTCTCTCACCAACGCTCTATGCGCCCAAACCACGCGCGTTGCTGGTTACCGGCCGGTTGTGGCGGGTGGCGGATAAGATCGACACAGGAAAATCCCTCTTCATAGCGGCCGTTGAGTGCCGCGGAACCTGGAGCGAAAGCATGACTGAAGCAGTATCCACCGGCCGGAGCGTCCTCATCACCGGCGGCAACCGAGGGATCGGCCTTGCCATTGCGGAATCGTTCCTTGCCAATGGTGACAAAGTAGCGGTCACCTACCGAAGTGAAACAGAATTGCCTGAAGGCATCCTGGGCGTGAAAGCCGACGTCACGGACGAGGCCTCCATTGATGCGGCGTTCAAGATTGTCGAAGAGGCACACGGGCCGGTCCAGGTCCTGGTAGCCAATGCAGGCATTACCAAGGACACGCTCCTGCTCCGCATGAGCGAAGAAGACTTCACGTCGGTGCTGGATACCAACCTGACCGGCGCTTTCCGTGTCATCAAGCGGGCGTCCAAGGGCATGATCCGGCTTCGCAAGGGACGTGTGGTCCTCATCTCCTCGGTGTCAGGCCTCTATGGTGCACCCGGCCAGATCAATTACTCCGCCTCCAAAGCCGGCATGGTGGGGATCGCGCGCTCACTGACCCGCGAGCTCGGAAGCCGGGGTATCACGGCCAACGTCGTGGCACCGGGCTTTATCAACACCGACATGACCGCAGAATTGCCGGAGGATACCCAGAAGTCCTATCTGGCCAGCGTTCCCGCAGGGCGCTTCGCCGAAGCCTCCGAGGTAGCGGACGTCGTGCGCTGGGTTGCGAGTGACGAAGCCGCGTACATCTCAGGTGCGGTCATCCCGGTGGATGGTGGCCTCGGAATGGGCCACTAGCCGCTAGCGCAGTTTTTTGTCCGGGGTCGACAACAGATTTCATCCCTGCCGCTGGCATGATGGATGTCGAGCCCACGGAATTTGGATGAAGTGAACAAAAGGAGCACGAATGGGACTGCTGGATAACAAGACCGCCATCGTCACGGGTTCTTCCCGCGGAATTGGCGCTGAAGTTGCCAAGATTCTCGCCGGCGAGGGTGCCGCCGTCGTTGTTAATTACCGCCAGAAGGCGCCGCGCGCCAACAAGGTAGTGGCCGGGATTCAGGCCGCAGGCGGACGCGCAGCGGCTGTCGGCGCTGACCTGACCACCGATGAAGGCGTGCACGCACTTGCCAGCACTGCCATGGAGGAATTCGGCTCACTGGACGTTCTGGTCCTTAACGCCTCCGGTGGCATGGAATCGGGCATGGAAGAAGGCTATGCGCTCAAGCTGAACCGCGATGCCCAGATCAACATGCTCAATGCGGCCGTCCCGCTCATGCCTGAAGGCTCGCGCGTTGTCTTCGTCACCAGCCATCAGGCGCACTTCGTTGAGACCGTGCCCACCATGCCCGAGTACGAGCCGGTGGCAAAGAGCAAGCGCGCCGGGGAAGACGCGCTGCGCGCCCTCGTCCCAAACCTGGCTGACAAGGGCATCTCCCTGGTGGTGGTATCCGGCGATATGATCGAGGGCACCGTCACGGCAACGCTTCTTGACCGCTCCAACCCTGGCGCCATTGAGGCCCGCCGCGCGGAAGCGGGCAAGTTGTATTCCGTAGAGGAGTTCGCTGCTGAGGTGGCCAGAATGGTTACCGCCGATGTCGAAACCGGCCACACCGAATACGTGGGCGGCGCCGATTACTTCAACAAGGCAGCCGAATAGAGCACTCGTTATTAGTTGTGGTCCGGGACACCTGTCCCGGACCACAACTATTTAAGCCTCCAATCGTTGGCCATCGGTGCGCACGTGATTCCGAATCCTCCAACCAGCGAAACACTATGATGACAATTCTATAAATTATTGGAAATTTCGCGTCACGATATGGTCCTTGCTGTTTCAGTTTTAGTCTTTTGCATTAAGGGATTCCATCTGTTTGACTCTCAAAGGCGCCCTCGTCCATAGTTCCCAGCAGTGTGGATAAATGAATGCTGATGACGGGCGGACTTTGTCCCTGGCCTTAGGAGCTTCTTTGGACCTGTTATTGCATGCTGACGATATTCACGCCTCCTATGACCAGCGGCGAATCCTCAAAGGCGTAGAACTATCCCTGCATCGGGGAGAGAACCTGGGATTGATCGGAACCAACGGCGCAGGGAAGACCACCCTTATGGGCGTGTTGGCCGGATCCCATCAGCACGATGGTGGCCGGATCACCCTGGGCGGCGAAACATACAAGCCGGACTCGATGGACGAGGCCCAGGCCTGCGGGGTTGGACTCATACCCCAGAACTTCAAAATCGACCCCCAGCTGACCATCACCCAAGCCATCTTTCGGGGAACCTTCCAGTCAGGGAAATCCCATGAACAGCTCCGGGATCAAGCCAGTCAGTTGATTCGGGACATCGGCATCAGCATGAATCCGGACGCCAAAGTCGGCACCCTGATTCGTGCCGAGCAAGCCCTCGTGGAAGTCCTCAGGATGGTTGCCGAAGAGGCGCAGTTGGTGATCATGGATGAGGTTGCCGCCTCACTGCCCGACCACGATGTTGCTGTTCTGCATCAGGTCCTGCGGATGCTCATCCGGCAAGGGCGGGCCATCATCTACATCACCCACCGCCTCGACGAAGTCCGATCCATTGCGCACCGCATCGCGGTCATGCGCGACGGAAGGGTGCACAAGGTTCTGGACGCCGCCGGTGTTAACGAAGACGAACTCGCTTTCCTCTTGCTTCAGCAGGAACGGGAGAAAGTCTCCCGGCCCACTGCGCCGGAGGGAAGCGGTGACGCGTTGAGCGTCCTGAACCTCGGTGTGGGGGATACGGTTCGGGATGTGACCTTTACTGTCGCTAAAGGGGAAATCTTCGGCCTGGTAGGCACACACCGTTCGGGGGTCCACGAACTCGTAGAGGCGATCGCAGGCATTCATCCCAGCACGGCCGGGAAAATCCTCATGAACGAAACGCCGGTGCAGATACGGAGCCGGCAGGATGCCCGGCGGTTGAAGATTGGCTATTCGTCGGAGAGCTCCGACTCACTGGAATCCAGCACCAGCATCGTGGACGGGCTTCAATCGGATGCCGGCACGGCCGGCGTGACCCTGAACGACGAAATCTCCCAGCTACGTGGTGTGGTGGACGTGGTCCGCCGGATGCGCATCAACACCACTAACATTCAAGGCTCCATCAGCACCTTGTCTGGTGGCGACCGGCAGAAAGTGCAGCTCGCCAAGTGGATGGCCACCGACTGCGATGTGCTGATCCTTAGCCATCCCAGCCGCGGAATCGACATCGGCGCCAAAGAAGTCGTCTACAAGATGCTGAACGAGCTGAGCCGGACCGGGGTTGCGATCATCCTCTTGTCTTCAGACCTGTCAGAAATGGTCAGTTGGTGTCAGCGCATCGGCGTGATGCGGGACGGGGAACTCGTGACTATTGAGGCCAATGCCAACACCAATGAAGATGTCCTGGTACATCACATGCTTGGCGTGAAATTTGAATCTGGAAACGGCGAAGCCCGGCGCGCAAGAAACTAGTCCGACCCGCAGAAGGCGCCCGTCCGGTTGTAGGCGCCTGTCCGGTTGAAGACGCCTGTCCGGTTGAAGACGCCCGTCCGGTTAACAACAAGGGACGGTCGCGAATCCCGCGACCGTCCCTGAGTGGTTCCGTGAGCTATCAGATGGCGATTTCCTTTGCGATGTTCTTGAGCTTGTGCCGTGCCAAAGCGAGGTTTGCGTAGGTACGGTCCAACACCAGATACACGAAGAGGCCCTTGGACCCGTCAGAGTTCAGGACGTTGATCAGGTGGTACTGGGTGTCCAGGGTGATGAGGATATCTTCGATATTGCTGTTCAGGCCAAGGTCAGCCATGGTCCTCAGCTTGGAGCTGACAACATTGGAGTTTCCGGCAGCAGCAACCCCAAGGTCGAAGCCGGGGTTGCCACCTTGGGCCAGGGCCATGCCACTGGAGTAATCCACGATTGCCGCACCTGTGGCGCCTTCAATGGATAGTAGTTGCTTGGTGGCTTCATCGAGTGAGCTCATAAGATATTCATCCTCTTCTGTTGTGTATTCACCGGAATCCGTGAGCTCATGGAAGATATCGTGAAGCGGCATTGGTGGCACGTCGGGGGAAGTCAGCTCATGATGCGCCAGCTCGACTCCTTCGCGCCGTTTCCACCACTTCCACGTGCGCTCCGTACGGTTCACTCCCTATCCCTGCTCTTCCGTCATCCCGCCCTGCCGAAGGCATCACGGATTTCGTCGTCGAGTTCTAAACTTTACACATTAATAACCCAGCGACTGGTCATTATGGGACATTCTCATAAACCGTCGTAAAGTTAACGACCGACGGCATCTATTTGAGCTATCAGTTCACGACAATTCAATAAATTTAGCGCGTTTCTGCGTCACGAAATAAGGTTTAGTGTTTCGGAGGTATTTTGGGCGCACGGAAGCCACCGATGGGCAGCGTGGCCGCCGACAGGAGTCAAAGAGGGGCGGTTGAGTCTTAGACGTTGGCGATGTGCCGGACAGCATCCAGGTAAGGAATGTTGATCACGGCGTCAGCTGCGGCACGGACAGCCGGCTTGGCATTAAAGGCAACACCAATGCCGGCAGCATTGAGCATGTCGAGGTCGTTGGCTCCGTCGCCCACCGCGATGGTGTGCTCCAAGTTGATTCCCTCCGCCGCTGCCCACGCGCGCAAGTACTTTTCCTTGGCTGCACGATCAATGACTGCGCCCAGCACCTTGCCGGTCAACGCGCCGTCGACGATTTCAAGCTCATTGGCAATCCAGTAATCAAGGCCCAGCTCTTGGGCGATGGGACCCAGAATCTGATTGAAGCCTCCGGAAACGACAGCCACAACGTGGCCGGCCGCTTTGAAAGCTGCCACGAGCTCTGCGGCGCCGAGGCTAAGCCGCACCTCGTGCCGGACGGAATCGACGACGGCGGCCGGAAGGCCGGCGAGGACGGCGACGCGGGCGTGCAGGCTCTGGGCGAAGTCGAGTTCGCCCCTCATGGCTGCTTCAGTGACGGCCGTAACTTCTTCGCGCTTGCCTGCATGCTCTGCCAGTAGCTCAATCACTTCCTGCTGGATCAGCGTTGAGTCAACGTCCATGATGAGCAGTTTCCGGGAAGCCTGCCGCAATCCTTCGGGAACGATTGCGGTGTCCACTCCGGCTTGGGCCGCTTCTGCTATCTTCCGCCGGACAACTGCCAGGTCCGCTGCAGTCTCTGTGCCTGCAGTGAGGCTCGCCGTGACGACAGCAAATCGATCATCCCCACCGTGTGATTCCGACGACACTGCGACGCCGGATTCGGCCAGTGTTTTTCGCACATTGTCGAGGGATTCAGGGGACAAATTCACGCCATAGCTGACCGCAGCCAAGTTCGAAGTCATGGCCCCAATCCTACTGAGGGCGCTGCATGCGCCCGAATTCGTTTCGCGACACAAAGCCTGCACGCTGACCGGTTATCAGTCATATGGATTTTTGTCCTAGTGTCTACTGCTATGAGTGATGTTCTGGAACTGGCTTCCGTCAGCGTTGTCCGAGGCAAGAAGACCCTGCTGGACAAGGTTGACTGGCAGGTCAACGAAGGCGAACGGTGGGTCATCCTGGGACCCAACGGGGCCGGTAAGACCACCCTTCTCCAGATCGCTGCAGCCCGACTGCATCCCAGCAGCGGCCAGGCCGGGATCCTTGATGAGACCCTGGGCCGCGTAGACGTCTTTGAACTCCGCCCCCGGATCGGTCTTTCCTCCGCTGCGTTGGCTACCCAGATTCCCGAGCACGAGAACGTCTTGAACGTTGTGGTCACCGCCGCCTACGGCGTCACGGGCCGCTGGCGCGAGGGTTACGAGCGCGACGACGAACGCCGCGCCTTCAGCCTCCTGAATGACTGGGGGATGGGCCCCCTGCTCAACCGGACGTTTGCCACGTTGTCGGAGGGAGAGCGCAAGCGTGTCCAAATCGCGCGTGCCCTCATGACGGACCCTGAACTGCTGCTTCTTGATGAACCAGCGGCCGGCCTCGACCTCGGCGGCCGTGAAGAACTGGTCCACAAGCTCGGCGAGCTTGCCAGCGACGAAGCTGCTCCAGCCATGGTCCTGGTGACCCACCACCTTGAAGAAGTTCCTCCTGGCTTTACCCACGCAATGCTGCTTCGTGAAGGTGGCGTGGTTGCCGCGGGCCCCATCAAGGAAGTCCTCACTGACGAGCACCTCAGCAATACCTTCGGGCTCGCGCTGGACGTTTCCGAGAGCGGTGGCCGTTACACGGCTACTGCCCGCCGCTAAAAGGATCCGGTAACTTAAAGTGGAGATTCTTAGCAGCATCCTGGTCTTTTTCGCGGGCTTGTGGGCCGGCACCATCAACGCCGTTGTCGGCTCCGGCACGCTGGTCACGTTCCCCGTACTCATCGCTATTGGCGTGACGCCTGTTGTTGCCTCCATGAGCAATGCGATGGGCCTTGTGGCGGGCAACGCCGCCGGCGCATGGGGCTACCGGCGCGAACTTGCCGGTCGCGGCAGGCAGCTGATGAAGCTGTTGCCGGCCTCTTTGCTGGGCGGTATCACCGGAGCCTGGCTGCTGCTGCACCTGCCGGAGAAGGTGTTCCACTACGTTGCCCCGGTGCTGCTGGTGGTTGCCCTGCTGATGGTGGTCTTCCAGCCCAGACTGCAGGCATGGGTGCGCAGCCGGGAAGAAAACCCTGAGCATGCCATCCGCGATCGAAGCCACGGCATCCTGCTGGTGGTCCTCGTGTACCTTGCCGGTGTCTATGGAGGCTACTTCGTCGCAGCCCAGGGGATCCTCCTAGTGGGAATCCTGGGGGTTTTCCTCTCCGGAACCATGCAAAATGCGAATGCCATGAAGAACATCCTGGTGCTGGGCGTCAACATGGTTGCCGCCGTTTCCTACCTGATTTTCGCCTTTGACCGCATCGAGTGGTTCTTTGTCCTCCTCATTGCCGTGAGCTCCACCATCGGCGGCCTCATCGGTTCGAAAGTAGGGCGGAAGCTTTCCCCGAAAGTCCTGCGGGCCGTCATTTTCGCGCTCGGCATCGTGGCACTTGGCTTCATGATCGCCAACCTGCTGAAATAGTCCCCCGGTGACCTTTCACTATCTCGAGTCTGCAGCTGATCCCCGCGTCGCGGACTACACCACGCTCACCGATGTACACCTCCGGAAGCTCCGCGAGCCTCAGGAAGGCATGTACATCGCTGAGTCCTCCCGGGTCCTTCGCAGGGCACTGGCTGCAGGACATCAGCCTCGTTCCTTTTTTCTGGCGGAAAAGTGGCTGGACGATCTGGACGACGTTTTTCAGGCGTACCCCGACGTTCCCGTCTTCATTGGCAAAGCTTCCCTGCTGGAGGAGATCACCGGATTCCACCTTCACCGCGGTGCGATGGCTGCCATGCACCGGCCGGCTCCCGTTCCACTGGAGGAACTCCTCGCCAACGCTCAACGTGTGGCCGTTCTTGAGGACATAGTGGACCACACCAATGTGGGTGCGATCTTCCGCTCGGCCGCCGCGCTGGGTATCGATGCTGTCCTCGTCTCGCCCCGGTGCGGCGATCCGTTGTACAGGCGCAGCGTTCGGGTCAGCATGGGCACGGTCTTCCAAGTGCCGTGGGCGCGGCTGGAAAGCTGGCCCGATGACCTGGTCCGCTTACAGGACCAAGGTTTCACGGTGGCCGCCATGGAATTGACGGACGACGCCCTGGACGTGGACGACCTGGCGATGCAGCAAATACCGAAACTCGCCCTGGTGCTTGGAACCGAAGGTGCAGGTATGAGCGCCGAAACGCTGGCCGTCGTCGACCTCGCGGTTAAGATCCCGATGCGGGCAGGTGTTGATTCATTGAACGTAGCAGCTGCCTCCGCGGTAGCGTTTTGGGAACTTCGCCCGAAGTCCTGATCCCGGTTTCGTATGGCATGGCGGTATCCGCTATGATTGGTTGTTGGCCCGGGCACTGAAATATTCACTTTTCAGTATCTGACCACCTCCATTCATACCTGGCAGCTGGCAAAATCCAGTTGCGCGAACAAAAGGTCCCATTATGAAGTCTGATATTCACCCGAAGTACGAAGCTGTTGTCTTCAACGACCTGGCCTCCGGTACGCAGTTCCTGACCAAGTCCACCGTGTCTTCCTCGAAGACCATCGAGTGGGAAGACGGAAACACCTACCCGGTTATCGACGTCGAAATCTCTTCGGAGTCCCACCCGTTCTACACGGGCAAGCAGCGCATCATGGACTCTGCTGGCCGCGTCGAGCGCTTCAACGCTCGCTTCAAGGGCTTCGGCGGCAAGAAGTAACCACTTCACCCCAAGGCTTTCGAAGGCCCGCATTGCTGGATTTCCGGCAATGCGGGCCTTTGCGTTTTCCGGCAAGATGGACAGCATGACTTCCCAGCCCCTGAACTCACCGGAAACCCACGACGACGGAACGCGCCCCCACGGGGAATACAAGGTACCCGGCGGGAAACTCGTGGTGGTTGACCTGGACGTCATGGACGGACGCTTCACCAATGTCTCGCTGAGCGGCGATTTCTTCCTGGAGCCCGATGAATCACTACAGGACATCAACCGGGCGCTGACGGGCCTACCAGAGAGCTCAACAGCGACAGAGATAGCCACAGCCGTCACCGCGGGGTTGCCCGAAGGGGCCGTACTG
The DNA here is from genome assembly GCF_900108925.1 of Arthrobacter sp. yr096. Taxonomy (NCBI): domain Bacteria; kingdom Bacillati; phylum Actinomycetota; class Actinomycetes; order Micrococcales; family Micrococcaceae; genus Arthrobacter; species Arthrobacter sp. yr096. The sequence goes on from NZ_FNYI01000003.1 coordinate 446,835, forward strand.
TTCGGGTTTTCCGCAGAAGCGGTGGCCATCACCGTCCGCCGTGCACTGTCAAAAGCCACCGGCTGGGCTGACCACCAGTGGGAAGTTATCCCGCCCTCAGTCCTGCCCACACAGGTCAACGTAGCCTTGGACGAAGTCCTGACAGAGGAAGTCGGCTCTGGACGGCGAAACCCGACGCTTCGTTTCTGGGACTGGGAAGAACCCTCCGTGGTGATCGGCAGTTTCCAATCCGTCCGGAACGAGGTGGATCCAGAGGGCGTGTCCCGTCACGGCATCACGGTGGTGCGCAGGATCAGCGGCGGCGGAGCCATGTTCATGGAGGCCGGCAACTGCATCACCTACTCCTTGTATCTTCCGCAAACCCTCGTGGACGGCATCAGTTTCGCCGACTCCTATGCTTTCCTGGATGCCTGGGTCATGGCCGCCCTGGAGAAACTCGGCATCACGGCGTTCTACGTTCCCCTCAATGACATCGCCACAGACCAAGGCAAGATTGGCGGAGCAGCGCAGAAACGCCTCGCCAACGGCGGAATGCTCCACCATGTGACCATGAGCTACGACATCGATGCCGACAAAATGCTGGAGGTTCTGCGCATCGGCAAGGAGAAGCTCAGCGATAAGGGAACCCGCAGTGCGAAGAAACGAGTGGATCCCTTGCGACGACAGACCGGGCTCGCCCGTGCAGCGATCCTTCAGGCCATGCAGGAGGTCTTCACGGAGCGCTACGGCGCGGTGGAGTCCCGGCTCACCGATGCGGAATTGAGTGAGGCCAGGAACCGCGTGGAAGCGAAATTTGGCACAGCGGAATGGTTGAACCGGGTTCCCTAATGTGCGGGTAATGCAGGCCCCGTTCCTGAAGGCCCGGGGTCGCCGCCTAGCCCGTGGCGCCCTGGGCTGTCAGTGCGCGGAAGAGGTGGCTGCGTTGCTCCACTATGATGCGCCGCAGTGCCCTGGGTGCGTCAGCATGCGCTCCAAGCCAGTCGTCCGTCCGGACAATGACCGGGTGCTCGGCGGCGTGCATGCCCTCCCCAAGATCCTGGGCGGCCGGGAACAGCCCCCGGACGATCCTGCCCGCAATTTCAATACTGCGCTCCGCCCAGACCTTTTCAAGGCACTCGAAGTACGGCTCCACATAAGGTTCCAGCATGACCCTGGGGGCCGTGGCGAATCCAGCGATGGTAGCGCTCAGGATCTCGTTGGAGAGCCCGGTGCCGGTAACCGCAGAGTCCCATGCTGCCGCCTTCACCGAGGCGTCGGGACGCGCTGCGGAGGCAAGGGCGTGGCCTTCTCTGCCCGAAGCGGTTCTATCCGCTGACAGTTCCCTGTCCAGCTCAGCTTGCGAAGCCTGTCCGTGGGCTGCCAGTGCCTGCCAGAGGCTCCAGCGCAGTTCGGCGTCTACAGCCAGTCCGTCGATCACGGTGGCACCTTCCAGGATGCTCCGCAGCAGGGAAAGCTCACTGTCGCCGTGCCGGGAGACATCAGCGAGGGTCCTGGCCCAGGCAAGTTGCTGATCCGACCCCGGCCGGGCGGCCCGCAACTGCGCGGCGGCAACGGCAAGGAAGACCTTGCGCACACCGTCCCGCGCGGCTGGGGGCACGAATCGCTCGATGGCACTTGAGGCGTTGCCCAATACGTTCAGGAGGACACCGATTCCTGTTTCTGCGGGCGCGAACTGTTCAACGGCAGCCACATACCGGGCCGCAGGCGTAACGCCGTCACGGGCCGAATCCCACAACGCTGTCCAGCACAGGGCGCGCGCCATGGGGTCCTGGATTTTGTCCAGCGTGGTCCGTACCGTGTGCTCAGAAACGGGATCCAGCCGCACCTTTGCGTAGCTCAGGTCGTCGTCGTTGACCAGCAGCAGCGCCGGACGCCGTTTCCCGTTCAACGCACCCACCAAGGTACTGGGTCCCGTGACGTCCACATCGATGCTTTCAGTCCGTACCAAGGCGCCCGTTGAGTCGGAGTTGTACAAACCCAGCCGCATGCGGTGCGGACGGAGTTCCTGGTGGCCTGTGATGGGGTCGACGGCGTCTTGGCGGAGAGTCACAGCGCCCAGGGTGCCGCCGTCGTCCACGATGTCCGCAGAGATGGTGGAGATGCCCGAGGTCTGCAGCCATTGGCGTGCCCAAGCGGCCAGATCCCTGCCGGACGCAACGCTCAGGGCTTTCAGAAGATCCTGGAGGGATGTGTTGCCGAAGGCGTGGTCGCGGAAGTACTGCCGGGATCCAGCAACGAAGGCTTCGAAACCAACGTAGGCCACCAGCTGCTTCAAGACGGAGGCGCCCTTGGCGTAGGTGATGCCGTCGAAGTTTTGCTTGGCAGCTTCCAGGTCCGGGATGTCGGCCACAATCGGGTGTGTGGTTGGCAGTTGGTCCTGGATGTAGGCCCAGGCTTTCCGTTTGCTCGCGAAGTTCACCCACGCCGTATCCCAAGCGGTGGCGCGGTCCACGCCCAGGGTCCCCATGTAGTCGGCGAACGACTCCTTGAGCCAGAGGTCGTCCCACCAGTTCATGGTGACGAGGTCTCCAAACCACATGTGCGCCATCTCGTGCATCAGCGTGTTTGCGCGGGCTTGGTATTGGGCATCCGTGGCTCGCGAAGCGTAGACGTACTTCTCCGTGAAGGTCACCAATCCAGGATTTTCCATGGCCCCGAGGTTGTACTCGGGAACGAACGCCTGATCGTACTTGCCCCAGGGATACGGGTAGTCGAAGAGTTCATTGAAGAATTGGAGCCCGTTCTTCGTCAGACGGAACAGCTCGTCGGCATCGAAGGAGTCCGCCAAGGAGGCGCGGCAGAAAAGGGCCAGCGGGACGTCAAGGCGGGTGCCGTCGTCGAGCGTTGCTCCCCAGTGATCTGTTGCCTTGAAATAAGGGCCCGCCAGCACGGTGGTGATGTAGGTGGACATGCGCTTGGTGGTGGCGAAGTCCCATTGTGCGGCAACAGGGTCACCTGTCAGCGGCGTGCGGGCCGTCTCCGTCCCGTTGGATGCGACCTCCCAGCCACTTGGAGCGATCACGTGGAAAGTAAATTCAGCCTTGAGGTCAGGCTGTTCGAAATTTGCGAAGACGCGCCGGCTGTCCGCGGGTTCGTACTGGGTGTAGAGGTAGCATTGGCCATCCGCAGGGTCCACGAAGCGGTGCATTCCCTCGCCTGAACGGCTGTACAGTGCCGTTCCTGCCACTGTCACCGTGTTCTGGTCCGCGAGGCCTTCCAGGATGATCCTGTTCCGGTCCACCACTGACGCGACGTCCAGCTCCTGCCCGTTCAGCACCACCGATTGCACGCCACCGCTGATGAAATCCAGGAAAGTAGCGGAGCCAGGCGTGGCTGAGAACGTGATGGTACTGGTACTCGGGTAACCGGCGACTGCGGGATCTGCCGCGTCGCGGACATCGAGGGTGACGTCGTAGCTGTGGGTGGTGATCAGGGCTGAACGGGTGGCGGCTTCATCGCGCGACAGGTTGTGATTCGACACACAGCTATCTAATCATGATCCACGCAGCGCCCAGACCCAGCGATGCGATGATCAGCCACGAGCCCAAGGCCACCAGCGCTGCCCGCCCTCCGGTGTGGATCAGGGTGCGGACCCTTACTGCAGATCCCAAGCCAAAGAGCGCCGTGGCCAGGAGGATGTCCTGCAGCACCGCAGCGACTTCCAAAGCCACAGGTGGGGCCCATCCCAAGGATCGGACGGCCACCATCGCGATGAAACCAAGGACGAACAGCGGGACAATCGGGGGGAACTTTCCATCGCCGTCGGCCCCTGCATCGGCAGGTCCGTTGGCGCGCTGCCTCATATGGTCGAATCGCTGGTGGAGCCCGGCGGCTGCCGCGATGGGCGCCAGTAAGACCACCCGCGTCAATTTGACGACGACGGCGATCGCCAGCGCCGCTGTACCGGCAGTTTGGGCTGTGGCCACCACTTGGCCCACATCATGCACGGACGCGCCGGTCCATGCCCCAAATTGTTCCGGGTTCAGGTTCAGGGGGTGCATGAGCAGCGGCAGTACTCCGATGGCCAAGGTGCCACACAACGTCACCAATGCCACGGGCAGAACGGTGTCCTGGTGCTTGATCCGACGCACGGCGGCCATGGCACCAATGGCCGAGGCACCGCAAATGGAAAATCCGGTAGCGATCAGCAGGGCAGTTTCCCCTGGAAGGCGGAGCAGCCGCGCAAGGCCGTAGGTCCCCACGAAGCTGACCAGCACCACACCGGCAATGAGCAGCAAGGACACCCAGCCAAGGCCGAGCACGTCCTGGATGCTGACCTTCAGGCCGAGCAGAACAATCCCGGCACGCATAAGGTGCTTCCCGGCGAAGTCCAGGCCCGGGCGGGCGCGTCCCGCAGTCAACACCGACGTGCCCGGTATATTTGCTGAGAGCAAGCCCAAGGCGACAGCGAGCGTCATTGCCGGAATGGCTGGAATGACCGCGTGGATGGTGAAGGCAAGCCCCGTCGCGGCAATGCTCAGGACCAACCCGGGCCCCAGCCGGGACAGCTGGGGCGCAAGACTGTTGAAGGGCATGCCTCAACCCTGCCGGATGGGGGCACGGAAAGGCGAACCGGGAGTACTCGGAAACCGCGACACAATCAGCGCGTAATGCGCTCGACTCAAAAAGGTGATTGTCTAATTCCCATGTCTGACCTATTCCAGGATTACTCCGAGGCCGCTGCGCGTAGTGGCGCCTACGACGAGATGTTTGCCCCAGGCCACGTTGCCAGAAAATCCTACGGTCAGGTTTCCGGCGCTTTGCGTGAGCTTTCCCTGGCTGACGTCACTGCCCGCGCCGACTCCATGGCGCGTACATTTCTGGACCGTGGAGTGACGTTCGATTATGCGGGGGAGGAGCGGCCGTTCCCGCTGGACATTGTTCCCCGGGTTATTCCCGCCGATGAGTGGGATGTGCTGGAGCGCGGCGTGGCCCAGCGCGTCAAAGCGCTCGAAGCGTTTCTGAATGACGTCTACGGACGCATGGCCGTGGTTACCGACGGTGTGATCCCACGGCAACTCGTGACCACCAGCGCACACTTCCACCGGGCTGTCCATGGCTTCGAGCCGGCGGGCGGCGTCCGCGTGCATGTTTCGGGCATTGACGTGGTGCGTGATGCCGCCGGCACCTTCCGGGTCCTTGAGGACAACGTGCGGGTACCTTCCGGCGTCAGCTACGTCCTGGAGAACCGCCGCGCCATGGCCAAAGGCCTCCCTGAGGCTTTCGGCCAACAACACATCCGACCGGTTGAGGAATACCCCCGCCGGCTCCTGTCCGCGCTCCGCAAGACCGCACCGACAGGCGTGGACGATCCCACCGTGGTGGTCCTGACACCTGGCGTCTTCAACAGTGCCTATTTTGAGCACACCCTCCTTGCAGGGCTCATGGGCGTGGAGTTGGTGGAAGGGCGCGACCTCATTTGCAGGGGTAACCGCGTCTACATGCGCACCACAGCCGGTGAACAGCGGGTGGATGTCATTTACAAGCGCATCGATGACGACTTCCTGGATCCGCTTCAGTTCCGCTCTGATTCCATGCTCGGTTGCCCGGGATTGGTTAACGCAGCCCGCGCCGGGGGAGTGACCATCGCCAACGCGGTGGGCAACGGGGTTGCTGATGACAAGCTCGTGTACAGTTACGTGCCTGACCTGATCCGGTACTACCTGCACGAAGAGCCGATCATCGCCAACGTCGACACTTTCCGGCTTGAGGAAAAGGAAGCCAGGGAGCATGTTTTGGACCGCCTGGACGAACTGGTGGTCAAGCCTGTTGACGGTTCAGGCGGCAAGGGATTGGTCATTGGACCGGATGCCACCAAGGACGAACTGGACGCCTTGCGGAAGCGCGTCATTGCCGATCCCCGTGGTTGGATCGCACAGCCGGTCCTGCAGCTCTCCACGGTTCCCACTCTGTCCGGCGACAAGTTCGGCCCACGCCACGTGGACCTGCGGCCCTTTGCGGTTAACGACGGCGACGACGTCTGGGTCCTGCCCGGCGGCCTCACCCGTGTGGCCCTCAAGGAGGGCTCGTTGATTGTGAACTCCAGCCAGGGTGGCGGCTCGAAGGATACGTGGGTCTTGGCCGACTCGCCTCAACTGCCGGCCGAGTTGATCCCGCGGCAGTCCGTCGCCGTGCGGGAACAAGTCTCCGTGTGGCCCGTGGAAAGCAACTGGCGTGACCGCCAAACGGAGCAGCAGCAGTGACCGCGCTCCACCACCACTTGAACTTCGATATGCACCACGCGAAGGAGGCAGTTCCATGCTGAGCCGCATTGCTGAGTCACTTTTCTGGATCGGACGCTACGTAGAACGCGCCGATGGCACATCCAGGATCCTGGACGTGCACCTCGAGCGACTGAACCACCTGCCACTGGAGGAACAGCGAAGCGTCGCCCGCGAACTCCTCGCGGTGATGGGCGCCAAGCCCCAGAGCGAAGATTTCGGCCTCCCTGAACTGCTGCACGCGCTGGCCTATGACAAGCAGAGCGCATCCTCCATTGCCGGTTCGCTCGGTGCCGCGCGCGAGAATGCCCGCCGTGCACGGGAGACCGTTTCGCAGTCCCTCTGGGAGAGCCTGAACACCACGTACTACGGCCTCAACCAGCACCGTAAGGACGTTGTGGGGACCTACCGTTTTTGCAACTGGGTCCTGGAACGGACCGCCATGGTGCGCGGCCTTGCAGACACCACTGTCAGCCACGATGAGAGCTGGCTGTTCATGGTACTGGGGCGCTCCCTTGAGCGGGCCGACATGACAGCCCGCATGCTCTCGACGCGGGATGTCCAGTCCGCTGGAATGTCGTGGGTCAACATGCTCCGCTGCGCCGGCGCCTATGAGTCCTTCATCCGTACCCGCAGGGCAGCGTTCGGCGACCAGCACGCAGCCGAATTCCTACTGTTGGACCGCCTCTTCCCGCGATCGATCGTTTACGCTTTGCGCGACGCCGACGAGTGCCTTGCAAAGCTGGATCCGTCAGCGCAGCGCGTGGGTTTCATCAACGATGCCCGGCGCATCGTGGGCCAGGCCCGTACATTCCTGGAGTTCCACCGCACGGACGATCTCATGTCCGAGCTGCCGGAACACATGGAACGCGTACAGAAGGCCGTGACGCAGGCTTCGGATGCCATTTCCCGTAAGTACTTCAATCAGGCTGATGAGCACGCCTGGGTGGGAGAAGTTTCATGACCCGGCTGAGCATCGTCCATAAGACGGCCTACAAGTACAACCGCCGCGTGACCTTGTCCTACAACGAGGCCCGGATGACTCCGCTGACCGATGGGCAGCAAGTGGTCCTGGAATCCTCGCTGAAGGTTTCGCCCAACCAGGCATCGGTCAGCACGTACCGCGACTACTGGGGAACGCGCGTCACGGCGTTTGATATGCAGATGCCCCATGAGAGCCTTGAGGTCCTCGCCACGGCCACCGTGGAAGTGCATCGCACCGAGCGCGTTGCCACTGACGACGACATCGTGGGCTGGGATGTCATTGCCTCGGATAAGGTCCAGGACGAGTTCAGCGATTGGCTACCACAATCCAGGCTCAGCGGTCCCGGCGAGGAAGTCCTGGGGATTGTTCCCGGTATTGTGCAGGGCAAGAATCCACACGAGGCTGCACTGGCGGTCTTTGAGTGGATGGCCGGCGAAATGACCTATATGAAGGGCACCACTGGTGTAACCACCAATGCGGAGCAGGCGTGGTCGCAGCGGCAAGGTGTCTGCCAGGACTTGGCGCACCTTGCCATTGGGGCCTTGCGATGCAGCGGCATACCTGCCCGCTACGTTTCCGGCTACATCCACCCGCGGTCGTCGGCGGACATCGGGGAAACCGTTGCAGGACAGTCCCACGCGTGGCTGGAATGGTGGGACGGTGAGTGGCGCAGTTGGGACCCCACCAACCACAAGCCGGCCGGCGACTACCACGTCACCGTTGCCAGGGGACGGGATTATCGTGACGTTCCTCCCCTGAAGGGCATCCTGTCCGGTGGCGGCGGGTCGGGGCTCTCCGTTTCCGTGGAGATCACCCGCCTCGCTTAGGATTTTTTGTACGGATAAGGCCCTCAAGAGTCGCTCTTAAGGGCCTTATCTGTACTCAAACATCAGTACTGAACTCGGGGACTTTCTACCAGGGTGACGGCTTGTAATCCTTCAGGAAGACGCCGTATTGGTCTTCGCCGTTTTCACCCATCACAATGGGGTCGTAAACGCGGGCAGCGCCGTCCACAAGGTCCAACGGAGCGTGGAACCCTTCTTCCATGAGCCTGACCTTGGTGTAATGGGGACGCTCGTCGGTGATCCAACCGGTGTCCACCGCAGTCATGAGAATCCCATCGGAATCCAGCATCTCCTGGGCGCTGGTGCGCGTCATCATGTTGAGGGCTGCCTTGGCCATGTTGGTGTGGGGGTGTCCAGGGCCCTTGTATGCCCGGGAGAACTGCCCCTCCATGGCGGAGACGTTGACGATGTATTTCCGGTGCGCAGTGGACCGCTTCATGGCACCACGGAGCCGGCTCACCAGCAGGAAGGGTGCCGTGACGTTGCACAACTGGACTTCGAGCATTTCCAGGGGGTCCACCTCATCCACCACCTGGGTCCAGCTGTTGATCGAGGCGAGGTCCGGAACCAAGCCACCGGCATCGATGGCTGTCCCTGACTCGATCCTTTCCAGTGACGCCGATCCGGTGGACAACGCCAGCGAGGTGATGGCATCGCCGGCCAGGACCGGGTGTTCGGTGACGCTGCTCGCCAGTGCCAGTGGGTGCTTGTCATGCGCATGGCCGAATGTCACCAGCTCAGGTCCACCGTTGGCGGCTTCCAAGGCGGCCGGCAAGGGCTCGTCCTCTGCGTCCACCAACGGCTTGTAGGCATTCCCGGAGCGTCGCACGGTCTGGGCCGCATTGTTGATGATGATGTCCAGGGGGCCGGCTTCATCCAACGAGTCCGTGAGGGCCATGACCTGCGCCGGATCACGGAGATCGATGCCAACGATGCGCAGGCGGTGCAGCCAGTCTGCGCTGTCTTCCATGGCAGCGAAGCGACGGGCCGCGTCCTTGGGAAAGCGAGTAGTGATGGTGGTGTGCGCACCGTCGCGAAGAAGGCGCAACGCGATGTACATGCCAATCTTGGCGCGTCCACCGGTCAACAACGCCCTGCGGCCCGTGAGGTCGGTACGCGCATCCCGCTTACTGTGGCTGAAAGCCGCGCATTCAGGGCAGAGCTGGTGGTAGAAAGCATCCACCTGCGTGTAGTGCTTCTTGCAGATGTAGCAGGGACGGGAACGGATAAGGTGTCCCGCGATCTCGCCGGTAGTGGAGGGTGCCAGCTTGTTGCCGCGGGTTTCGTCGTCAATCCTGTCCGGCGCCGCGGTGGCCGTCAGGGCAATCACAGCACGGTCAGCTTCGGCAATGGAGTCACGCTTGGTGACGCGGCGGTGTCGTTTGACGGCCTTGAACATCTTGCCGGTAGCACGCCGGACGGCAACATAGTCCGGGTGCTCTTCGTCATAGACGTGGATCGTGGTCAGAACCTTGAGGCAGGCCTGGATCTCTTCAGGCGTCAGATCGGTGGAGCTCATTGACCTGATTTTACAGCCTTGGGACCGCGTGGCCTGCCTCGGGTTCTGTTCGCGTCAGGGGAGTGGCTGCCGCTTAGTGCGTCGCACTCTGGGTTGCAGCATCTGCCACGCGTGACTGGATCCCGGCAGCTACCTTTTCAGCAGAGTCGCGAATGTCGGGGTCGTCATGCGTTGCAGCTTTAACGGCCTCGGGAAGACCCCGGCGGTGCTGCGCGGACAAGGCCAACTCTGCTTCCCCCGGCTCAGGAACCACTTGGCCCTTCGCCAGGACGGTGATGCCGGACTCGGTCACCTTGTAACCGCGGGCTTTGTCCAAGGCAGGGTCCAGGCCGATGGCGGCGCCTGCCGGAACCTTGACGTTCTTGTCCAGGATGGCCCGCTTGATGACGGCGCCTTCGCCGACCCGGACTTTGTCCATCAATACGGAGTCCTGTACACGGCTGCCGGCTGCCACGTAAGCATCGTTGGACAGGACGGAACCCTCCACGATCCCTCCGGAAATAACCACACCACTCGCCACGATGGAATCCAGCGCCGTGCCCACCGTGTTGTTCTCACCGCGGACAAACTTTGCGGGCGGAGAAATGCTCTGGCGGGTGTAGATGGGCCACTCGGAGTTGTACAGGTTAAAGACCGGCACGGGGGAAATGAGATCCATGTGCGCGTCGTAGAACGAATCGATGGTGCCAACGTCGCGCCAGTAGGTCCGGTCGCGGTCTGTAGCACCGGGGATGTCGTTGAGTGTGAAGTCGTACACGCCGGCTTCGCCCTGATCCACGAAATACGGAATGATGTCGCCACCCATGTCGTGCTTGGTGTCGAGGCGTTCCGCATCCACGTGCAAGGCTTCAACCAAGGCGTCTGCGTTAAAGACATAGTTGCCCATTGACGCAAGGAACTGCGTGGGGTCCGCGGCCAGCCCGGGGGTGCTGGCAGGTTTCTCCACAAAGGCTGCAATCTTCTGGGGATCGTTTTGGTCTACTTCGATCACGCCGAATTGGTTGGCCATGTTCAGTGGCTGGCGGACGGCCGCGACTGTGGCCTTCGCCCCACTTGCAATGTGCTGCTCCACCATCTGGGAGAAGTCCATCCGGTACACGTGGTCAGCGCCAACCACTACCACGATGTCCGGGGCGTCGTCGTGGATGAGGTTCAGCGATTGATAAATGGCATTGGCGCTGCCAAGGAACCAGCTCTTGCCCACACGCTGCTGCGCGGGAACAGATGCCACATAACGGCCCAACTGCGTGGACATGCGCCAGGTTTCCGAGATGTGGCGGTCAAGGCTGTGCGATTTGTACTGCGTCAGAACAACAATTTTCAAATATCCCGAATTAACGAGATTGGATAGTGCAAAGTCAATCAGGCGGTAGCCGCCGGCAAACGGAACCGCGGGCTTGGCCCGGTCCGCCGTCAGCGGCATGAGTCGGTTGCCCTCTCCGCCTGCCAATACGATTGCCAAAACTTTCTTCAACGCCATGGTCACAGCTCCCCGTACGTCTTCGTAGCCCCCAAAAGTCCGATTTTCCGGACTCTTTCACACTAGAACACATACGCCGGAACGACTACGTTGGTTAGCGTGCGAATAGACATTGTGACTAAAGAATTCCCTCCGGAAATTTATGGCGGTGCCGGTGTCCACGTTGCCGAGCTCAGCCGGGTGCTGGCAAAGCACGTTGACCTTCATGTCCGGGCGTTCGGTGCGCCCCGTGATGCCGACTATCACGGGGCTTCGGTGGCGTCCTACGCCACGCCGGAAGACCTCGGCGAGGCCAACGCTGCCATCCAGACCCTCGGCGTAGACCTGCGGATCGTTCCGGACATTGCGGGAGCGGACCTCGTCCACTCGCACACCTGGTACGCCAACATGGCAGGCCACCTTGCATCACTCCTGCATGGCATCCCGCACGTTCTCAGCGCCCACAGCCTGGAGCCTCTGCGCCCGTGGAAGGCTGAGCAGCTCGGAGGCGGCTATGCCCTGTCCTCCTGGGTTGAGAAGACGGCCTATGAGGCGGCCGCCGCCATCATTGCCGTGTCCGACGGCATGCGCCAGGACATCCTCCGCAGTTACCCCAACGTTGATCCGGACAAGGTTCGTGTTGTCCACAACGGCATCGACGTTTCCCTGTGGGAACGCGATGAAGAGGATGACGCGGTCCGCGCACTGGGCATCGATCCTGCCAAGCCCAGCGTGGTGTTCGTGGGCCGCAACACCCGTCAAAAAGGTGTTCCGTACCTGCTTCGCGCCGCCTCGAGCCTGCCGGACGACGTCCAGCTGGTCCTCTGCCTCGGTGCTGCCGACACTCCGGAGCTGGCTGCCGAGACGGCCCGCCTCATTGAGGAGCTGCAGACCAAGCGTGAGGGCGTCGTCCTTATCGAGCGAATGCTGCCGCGACGCGAACTCATCCAGGTTCTCAGCCACGCCACGGCCTTTGCCTGCCCTTCCATTTACGAACCCTTGGGCATAGTGAACCTGGAGGCCATGGCGTGCGGCGCAGCTGTTGTTGCCAGCGCCACCGGAGGCATCCCGGAAGTTGTGCAGCACGGCGAAACAGGACTGCTCGTTGAGCTGGAACAGGTGACGGACGGAACCGGCACACCGCTGGATCCGGAGAAGTTCGTCAGCGATTTCGCCGCTGCCCTCAACGAAGTGGTTGCTGATCCAGCCCGCGCCCGTGAAATGGGCAAGGCAGGACGGCGCCGGGCAGAAGAACACTTCTCCTGGGAATCCATCACGGAAACTACCCTTGAGGTCTACCGCTCCGTCCTTCGATAAACGGAACCCCCACCCGTCCCGGCAGCAGGACAAACCACGACGGCGCCGCCCCCTTTGCCGGGGACGGCGCCGTCGTGCTTTATCAAAGTTCCGCAACTGTTCACCGCCTGGCAGCGGCGGAGTGCTAACGCGACTTATTGGCCTTCTGCGCAAGGAGCGTCTTTTCGTCTGCAGGCGCACTTCCGCTGGCACGCTGCTCGCGGAAGTATTGGCGCGCCGCGTCCTGGCGGGTGGCTTCTGCGCCCGTCGCAATCGAGGCCCGGAGGTGCTCCGGGCCGTAACCGAAGGCATCCACGAGGTCCACCGCGTGCGGGCGGATCTTGACCAGCAAGCGGTTGATGTAGGCGCCCACTGTCCGGCCACGCTGCATGGAGAGGCGTCCGTTCATGAGGTACCAGGAGAGGTGCTTCTCAATCAGGGACAAGCCGAAGAGATCACGCAGCCAGGTCAGAACGCGCTTGGTCCCGTCGTCTGTAACGTGAGTCAGGGCCTCGGTGAACGCTTCCCACTGCAGAAGTTCGGCATGCGCTTGCGCCGCTTCGATGAGTTCATGCTGGTGCTGGTTGAACAGGGCTGCAGCTTGATGCTGGGGAAGCTTGTTTGCTCCCTTGAGCGCGGCACCAACGTCGGCCACCATGGACTGAACGCGGTCTGCGAGCAAGGTCCGCTGGCCTTCCTCATCACGCAAAGCCAACGCGGCCTTCTGGACTGAACCGGTGTCGGCCACAAACTGGGCTACCTGCCGCAGGCCTGTCCGGTGCAGGGCAACGCCGGCCGCCTGGTCCACTACATAGCGGGCCAGCACACCAAAGTCCGCACTGCGGAATTCCTTGGCGTAATCGGCCAGGAGGCGTTTGGCCACGAGTTGCAGCAGCACGGTGTTGTCTCCTTCAAACGTGACGTACACGTCCAGGTCCGCGCGCAGTGAAGCAAAGCGATTCTCGATCAGGAAACCGGCGCCACCGCACGCTTCACGGCACTCCTGCAGCGTGTCCAGGGCATGCCAGGTGCTGAGCGGCTTGAGCGCAGCCGCCAGTGTTTCCAGGTCCTGACGATCGGCGTCGGTGTCGTGCGCGCCGGAGAAGACGTCGTCGAACTTCTGCAAAAGCTGTTCGTGCGCGAAGCTGGCCGCATAGGTGGTGGCCAGTCGGGTGAACAAGCGGCGCTGATGCCGCTGGTAATCCAGCAGAACTTCCTCGTCAGTGGCCGACGAGGCGTTGAACTGACGGCGCTCGGTGGCGTACTGGATAGCTGTCTTGAGGGCTACCTTGCTGGCAGCGACCGCTGCCCCATCCAGGGAAACACGTCCCTGGACCAGGGTTCCCAACATCGTGAAGAAGCGCCGACCCGGACTCTCGATGGACGAGGAATACGTTCCGTCCACCGCGACGTCACCATAACGGTTCAGCAAGTTGGTGCGGGGGATCCGTACATCCGTAAAGTGAAGGCGGCCGTTGTCGATGCCGTTCAACCCACCCTTAATACCGTCGTCTTCGCCGCCGATACCCGGCAGGAACTCGTTGGTGGCGGGATCCCGGAGTTCCACATAGAAGGCATGGACGCCGCGGTTGACGTTTTGCGTTACCAATTGGGCGAAGACCACGGCAGCAAGGCCGTCGTTGGCAGCGTTGCCGATGTAATCCTTCCAGGCTGCACGGAAGGGAGTGTTGATGACGAATTCCTGGCTGGCGTCATCGTAGGTGGCCGTCGTCGCGATGCTGGCGACGTCCGAACCGTGGCCGGTTTCGGTCATGGCAAAGCAGCCGGGAATGTCCAGGCTCATGATGCCGGGGAGCCACTTATCGTGATGTTCAGTAGTCCCCAGGTGCATCACTGCCGAGCCGAAGAGGCCCCACTGCACGCCGGCCTTGATCTGCAGGGAAGGGTCAGCTGTGACCAGTTCCTCGAAGCCGGCGATGTTGCCGCCGTGATCGTCGGATCCGCCCAGGCGGGTTGGAAAGGCACGGTGGACAGCGTTGTTGTCCACCAGGAATTTCAATTGCTCGAACACACGGGCGCGGTGCTCGGTGTGATGCATCCCTTCGATCTTCTGAACCGCCGGGTTCCCTGCAACCTCGCGGGCTTGGTGTCGAATGTGGGCCCACTTGCCAAGGAGCTGCTCGCCAAGGGCGGCGACATCAACCACGGGTTCCGTCCCAGCGGCGGCATCGTCGCGGCCGGAGGATTGATGGGCGGATGAGGCCCGGTCCACTACTTCAGTCATGTTGCTTCCTTCTTTGGTTCCGACAACTGATGAGTCATTACTGGTGTCAGGTGGTGGTCTTGAGAGCCGGAGCTATGCCAAGGCACAGCCAATCGGTGATCTGGCCGGCCATGGTGGCCTGATCGGGTTTGGAGCTTCCAGCCGGGCTTCCCAACCACATCTCGCCGGCGTTCCGCACGAGTCCTATCGCCGCGGTGGGCCAGTACGTGATCACCGACTCCCTCTCCTCGCCAAGGTGTTCCCGCATGGGTGTTGCGATCATGTCCGTGATTTGCTCAAAGAAGTTACCCAGCGCACCCGATGCGGCGATGGGGTCCTGCGCTGAAGCCTCTCCCGGACTCAGCCGGGTAATGAACGCGTAAACGTGGGGACTGGATTCGGCCATCTGCAGGTAGGCGGAAACCATGGCAAGCAGGCCCTCGCGCGGAGTCTGCGCAAGTTGGGCTGCTTCCTGCATGCGGCGCTGCATTTGACCCAGCACAACCTCGCCCATTGCCTGCTGAAGACCGGCTTTGTCGCCAAAGTAGCGGTAGTAGACAGACTTTGAGGTGCCGGCGGCCCCGGCGATGTCCTCCATGGATGCGTCGCTTCCGAGCCGATGCACGGCCTTTCGTGCGGCTTTGATCAGTTCGCGGCGCCGTTCTTCACGGTGGGACTGCCAGCGTGCAGCGCGCCCGTCTACCGCGCCAGGCGCAACCGGTGATGCCGCTGCGGGAGCGTCACGGACGGCGGCCCGAGGGGCGTCGGCGGCATTGGCGGATTCTTGATGGCGGCTGTTCACGATACTCAGCGTATCAGGTACGCTGGGTATCAGTAACTGGCAATGATCAAAGGAGACAAAACATGGCTGCAGCAGACGTGTCCACGGGAGAAACCCGGGAACCCACACCCTCACCTCTACGCTCCGCGGTCATCGTGGGCGGTAACCGAATCCCGTTCGCCCGGACAGGCGGCGCCTACGTGAAGTCCTCCAACCAGGACATGCTCACTGCGGCATTGGACGGGTTGATCGCCAGGTTCGGGCTCCAGGATGAGCGCATTGGTGAAGTAGCGGCAGGAGCCGTGCTCAAACACTCCAGGGACTTCAACCTCACCCGTGAAGCTGTCCTCGGCTCTGCGTTGTCCCCGGAGACCCCGGCGTACGACCTCCAACAGGCCTGCGCCACCGGGCTGGAGACAGTGATCGGATTGTCCAACAAGATCAAACTGGGCCAGATCGATTCAGCGATCGCCGGCGGCGTGGACTCTGCGTCCGATGCTCCGATCGCCGTCAGCGAAGGACTCCGGGAGATCCTGCTGGACCTGAACCGAGCCAAGACTGCCGTGCAGAAGCTGAAGATCATCGGCCGTATCCGTCCCAAGGACCTGGCCCCCGACGCACCGAATACGGGGGAGCCCCGCACGGGACTTTCCATGGGAGAGCACCAAGCGCTCACCACGGCCCAGTGGAAGATCGCCCGCGAAGCGCAGGACGAACTTGCCTACAACAGCCACCGCAACCTCGCTGCCGCCTATGAACGCGGCTTCTTTGATGACCTCATCACCCCGTACCGTGGACTTAGCCGCGATTCCAACCTGCGCGCGGACACCACCTTGGAAAAGCTCGCCTCGTTGAAGCCCGTTTTCGGTAAGAGCCTCGGGTCCGAGGCCACCATGACAGCCGGCAACTCGACTCCGCTGACTGACGGCGCGTCCACAGTCCTCCTCGCAACCGAAGAATGGGCAGAAGCTCATGGCCTGCCCAAGCTCGCCACCGTCCTTGATGGTGAGGCAGCCGCTGTGGACTTCGTCCACGGAAAGGATGGCCTCCTCATGGCACCGGTCTTCGCAGTTCCACGCATGCTGGCCCGCCATGGACTGACGTTCGAGGATATTGACTTCTTCGAAATCCACGAGGCCTTCGCCGGAACCGTTTTGAGCACCTTGGCCGCCTGGGAAGACGAGGAGTTCGGCCGCACACGGCTGGGCCTTGACGGGGCACTTGGCAAAGTTGACCGCGCCAAACTCAACGTCAACGGCTCCTCATTGGCAGCCGGACATCCCTTCGCGGCAACGGGTGGCAGGATTGTTGCATCCCTTGCCAAGATGCTGCATGAGAAGGGAGCTGTAGATGGGCGCCCCGCACGTGGCCTGATCTCCGTATGCGCCGCAGGCGGCCAGGGCGTCGTTGCCCTTCTCGAAGCAGCGTAGGGGGAATTCCATGACAGACAAGTACACACAACTGGTTAGCCGCGGACTGGGCAGGGACGTGGCGAAGAAGCTCGGTCTGCCCCAGCCCGTCCAGCTCCGCCGCTACCAGCCCGGAGCCCCGCTGGTGACCGGTCCGGTCCTGGTCAGCGGCGACAGTGCAGGCGCCGACGACATCGCCACCACGCTCCTGGGCTGGGGTTTGGACGTAAGGCGCAATGCCCTTCCCAAGGAGAAGCTGGGCGCCATTGTCCTCGTCCTCGATGCCGTCCAGCATCCAGGGGACCTGGGAAAGACTGTATTGGCGGCGGGGACCTCGCTCAGGGACCTGGCAGCCAACGCACGGGTGGTCACCATCTCCCGAACAGCCCAATCTGCCCCCACGCCGGCTTCGGCTGCCGCCCGCCAGGGCATCGATGGCCTCCTGCGGTCCATGGCCAAGGAACTGCGCTCGGGGGCGACAGCCAATGGCATCCTGCTCCATGACAATCTGGCAACCACCAGCCCTTCAGCCTTGGGTGCACTCAGGTTCTTCCTCTCCGGGCGATCGGCCTATGTTGATGGTCAGTTCCTGACGGTCACCTCAACCTCGGGCAGCTTGCCCACTGACTCGGAGAAGCCGTTGGCGGGCAAGGTGGCGGTGGTAACCGGGGCAGCCCGGGGCATCGGGGCCGCCATTGCCCGGACACTGCACCGCGACGGTGCCACGATAGTCGCAGTGGACATCCCCGCGGCGGGGGACCATCTGGCTGCTGTTGCGAACTCCGTCCGGGGTACTGCACTCCAACTCGATATCAGTCGGGACGACGCCGGCCACCGGATCATCGAGCACGCCGTGGAACGCCACGGCAGGCTGGACATCGTGGTCCACAACGCCGGGATCACGCGCGACAGGCTTCTTGCGAATATGGACGAGGGCCGCTGGCACTCGGTCATCGCGGTCAACATCGCAGCGCAGCTGAGGATCAACGAGGCCCTTTTGGCGTCGGAGCACTTCAAGGACTCGTCCCGGATCGTGTCCGTGGCGTCCACCAGCGGCATCGCCGGCAACAGGGGCCAGACCAACTATGGCGCTTCCAAAGGCGGGGTGATCGGCATGGTGAGGTCTACGGCAGCCTTGATGGAACCCTTCGGCGGAACCATCAACGCTGTTGCCCCGGGCTTCATTGAGACCGAAATGACAGCCAAAATGCCCTTTGTCATCCGCGAGGCCGCCCGCAGGCTCAATTCGCTGAAGCAGGGCGGCCAGCCCCAGGACGTCGCCGAAGCCATCGCTTTCCTCGCCAGTGATGCTGCCGGTGGCATTTCCGGCGACGTTCTGCGCGTGTGCGGTCAACAACTGGTGGGAGCATGACCGGGCCCCAGCCGGTGGTCCTTGGGGAGCTGCCATCGCTGTCCAAGCTGTATGTCAACGCTGCAACAACTGCCGCCCGTCGCCGGGTCCTCGGGACATCGGCGGGAAGGAAGTTGCCGGCGGTCAGCCATGAGGTCAGAAACGTTCGGGCCGACGTCGGCAACTTGACCGCGTACCAACACCTCGTGGGGGAGACTGCCAGCGACATTCTTCCCGCGGGATACGTTCACGCGTTGGCGTTCCCCGTGTCCATGAGCATCATGAACCGCGACGACTTTCCGTTGCCACTCCTTGGAATGATCCATCTGAAGAACCATGTGGAGCAGCGCGTGCCCATTCAGTTCACCGAGGCTTTGGACATCCGGTCCTGGGCGGCAAACCTGGCTGGTCACAGGGCGGGGACGCAACTGGATGTTGTGGCTGAGGTCCGCTCGGCGTCCAGTGGTGATTTGCTGTGGCGAGGCATCTCGACGTACCTCGCCAAAGGTGTCTTCCTGCCAGGCATCGATAAGCCCGGCAACCCCAATGGGGCAACGGGGGCTGGGGACTTTTCGCCGCCGGATCCTACGGCGTTGTGGCAACTCGGCCTGGATACCGGCCGGAATTACGCCACTGTTTCCGGTGATTTCAACCCGATCCACCTGAGCGTTCTTTCTGCCAAGGCTCTGGGGTTACGCGGGTCCATTGCCCATGGAATGTATTTGGCCTCACGTGCCCTGGCGGACGTGGGAGCGGTCAAGGCTGACTCCTTTACCTGGGACGTCGCCTTCGAGGCACCGGTATTCCTCCCAGCACGCGTCGCCTTGGACATCGCGACGGTCCATTCAGGGGCCGGAAGCTGGGAACGTTCGGACTACGTGGCGTGGAATCCGCGCAGCGGGCGGCGCCATTTCACCGGAAGAGTATCAGCGGTGATCTAACGTTCTGACCTGATGCAGTGCAAGACGACGGCGGACACCGGAAGGTGCCCGCCGTCGTCGTTGTTAATCCTCCGGGATCTGAAGAAAGCCAGCAGTACTTTGCGGCACGTACGCACCGGCCCAGCGGAAGACCTCCTCGAAGAAGAGGCTGCGTGCGGGTTCGGCCGAGAGCGCGAGGTCGTGGATGCCGCCGTCGATCCTTGCCAAGGTGACCAAGCGGCCCAATTTTGTGCTGCGATCAGCAATGTGCCGGACATCAAGGACGATGTCCGAAGAATTGATGGACTCCAATGGCGCCGTCCCGGTGGCGCTGGCCGTGGAGGCGCACACCAACACGGGGCATCGGATATCCAGGCCCCTGGCGAGCTCGGCGTGTCCGCGCCTTATGGCACGCAGCCAGCCGGCAAGGACAGGGAACCCCTCCAGGGGCTTCCAGCTGAGGTTGAATTCCCATGCTCCGCCGGTTGAGGCGTGCAGGCTCCGCCCGTAGCGGTCACCCAGCACGCCCACCTGGCGCCGCGGCTGGTAGTTTGCAAGACGTTCGACGACGGCGGTTCCCACCGCGCGCTGGAGGAAGGGCTTGTTGAGGTCGAACCACGGGCTGTTCAGGACCAGCGCATCCACCAGGCCATCGAAGCGACGACGATGCGCCCACAGGCTGGTGACCAAACCACCGGTGGAGTGGCCGAGGACCACCAGGACGTCATGCCCGTCCTCCTCCTTGATGATGCGGGCAGCCTCATCCAGCTCTTCGTCATAACTCTCAAGGGACTCAATGTAATTGGGAGTCTGGTGGGCGAGGAGGGAGCGTCCGTATTTCCGGAGATCCAGCGCGTAGAAGTCGAATCCGGCATTGGACCACTCATCGGCCAGGTGTGTCTGGAAGAAATAGTCCACAAAGCCGTGAACGTAGAGGACTGCCCGCCTGCTGGCCTTTGGCGTTTTCCTGGAGACCAGCGTAGCTGTGACGGCACCTTCCGCATCCGGCTCAAGGGTAAGAGTCCGTGCCACATATTCCGGACCAAGGATGTCTTCGCAACCGGCCATGTTTTCCTTAGGTGAGCGGGGAAGAAACAATGTGATCAAACTCGCATTGTAGGTGGGGCAGCAAATCCACGGCAAAACAAACAAGGCCCGGAATCCGTGGATTCCAGGCCTTGTGATGGTGCGCGGAGGGGGACTTGAACCCCCACCCCCTTTCGAGGACTAGCACCTCAAGCTAGCGCGTCTGCCATTCCGCCACCCGCGCAGGTGGTGTTCAGATGGGCCGTTCCGCACCTTTCGGTGCTTTACTTTCCTCCGAAGCAGCGAGAAAAACTCTAACACGGTTTCGGGTGGCTGAAAAATCGACGCTGGTCAGGGCGCCTTCCACAGACGTCCGGCGACCCCGGGAGCAACGAATGCCTGACTGAGGTCGCTGCTTCTGAGTAGGCTGATGGGACACGGGACGGGCTGCGGAATCCGCAATGCGCGTCGCCGGAACCTGCAGCCCAGCCACGCAAGGAGAATTTCCATGTCTGTCATCCGCCCCGAAGACGAAGTTGTCCGGATCTGCCAGGAGCTCATCCGCATTGACTCGTCCAACTTCGGCGACGACACCGGTCCGGGGGAGCGCGCAGCTGCCGAGTACACGGCTGGCCTGATCACCGAAGTGGGCCTTGATGCCGAGATTTTCGAGTCCGCCCCAGGACGGGCCAACGTGGTAACCCGCCTGGCCGGCGAAGACCCATCAGCCGACGCGCTGGTGGTGCACGGACACTTGGATGTTGTTCCTGCACTCAAGGACCAGTGGAGCGTTGATCCCTTCAGTGGCGAACTGAAGGATGGATTGGTCTGGGGTCGGGGTGCCGTGGACATGAAAGACATGGACGCCATGATCTTGTCCGTCATGCGGGATTTCGCCCGAACGGGCCGCAAGCCCAAGCGCGACATCATCTTTGCCTTTTTCGCTGACGAGGAAGCGGGCGGCACGTACGGCGCCCGTTACGCCGTGGAACATCGGCGGGAACTCTTTGACGGAGCCACTGAGGCTATTTCGGAGGTGGGCGGATTCTCCGCCACGATCGGCGGCCAGCGGACCTACCTGCTGCAAACAGCGGAAAAGGGGCTTTCCTGGCTGCGGTTGGTGGCCCACGGCCGGGCAGGCCACGGCTCGCAGATCAACACCGACAACGCTGTGACCCGCCTCGCAGCTGCCGTGACCAGGATCGGCCAGCACAAGTGGCCGGTGGAGCTCACTCCCACTACGCGCCAGTTCCTGGACGGCGTGACCGAGCTGACCGGCGTCGAGTTTGATGCTGAAAACCCTGACATCCTGCTGAAGGAACTCGGTACTGTGGCCCGGTTCGTGGGCGCGACTCTGCAGAATACGTCCAACCCCACGCTGCTGCGCTCCGGATACAAGCACAACGTCATCCCTGAATCGGCGGAGGCTTTTGTTGACTGCCGTACTCTGCCCGGCCAGCAGGAACTGGTGTTCGAAACCATCAAGGAACTCGCCGGCGACGGCATTGACATCAGTTATGTCAATAAGGACGTCTCCCTCGAGGTGCCGTTCGCCGGCAACCTCGTGGACGCCATGATCGATGCCCTGCACTCCGAGGACCCTGGGGCCAAGGTTCTGCCGTACACGCTCTCCGGCGGCACGGATAACAAGTCCTTGAGCAAGATCGGCATCACCGGCTACGGCTTCGCGCCACTCATGCTGCCCGACGAACTCGACTTCACCGGCATGTTCCACGGCGTGGATGAGCGTGTTCCTGCCGAATCCCTGCAATTCGGCGCCCGGGTCCTGAGTACCCTGCTGAGCAACTACTAGACGCGATCACCCTAAGGAGGCCCCGGAATGGCTCCCGAAGAAATCCTGCCTGACGCTCTTCTTGAACGTCTGCGCGGCCGCGCTGCCGGCTATGACCAGAACAACCAGTTCTTCCACGAGGATCTGGAGGAACTTGCGGCCGCCGGATACCTCAAGCTTTTCGTTCCGGAATCCGACGGCGGTTTTGGACTCGGTCTCGAAGCGGTAGCTGCGCTGCAGCAGCGGCTCGCCACGGCAGCGCCGGCCACAGCGTTGGCCGTCAATATGCACTTGGTGTGGACCGGCGTCGCGCAGGTCATGTCGGCCAGGGGAGACACCTCGCTGGACTTCGTCCTGAAGGAAGCCGGGAAGGGTGAAGTTTTCGCTTTCGGTATTTCCGAAGCCGGAAACGATTCCATGTTGTTCGATTCCGGCACGATCGCTGAGCCATTGCCCGACGGCAGCTACCGTTTCACCGGCAGGAAGATCTTCACCAGCCTCTCACGTGGCTGGACCCGGCTGGGGACCTTCGGCAAGGATGCGGAGGCACGGGACGGCGAAGGGGAACTCGTCTTTGGTTTTCTCCGGCGTGACGAGCCCGGGCACGAGACCCTCAGCGACTGGGACACCCTGGGAATGCGGGCCAGTGCCTCGAACACGACTCTGTTGCATGGGGCCGTGATCCCGCCTGAGCGCATCTTCCGCAAGCTGCCTGTTGGGCCGAATAAGGACCTCTTGGTTTTCGCGATCTTCGCATGTTTCGAAACGTTGCTCGCTGCCGTCTATACAGGTGTGGCCGAGCGCGCTTTCACCCTGGGCGTGGCAAACGTCAAACGCCGGGTATCAGCCAAGCATGGTGGCCGAAGCTACGCGCAGGACCCTGACATCAGGTGGAAAGTAGCCGATGCAGCCTTGGCCATGGACGGGATAACCCCGCAGATATCCACCATTGCCCGGGACGTGGACAACCAGGTGGATCACGGAGCGCAGTGGTTCCCCAAATTGGTGGGGCTCAAATCACGCGCCACCGAGAACGCGCGGCTGGTGGTGGATCTTGCCATACGGGTCACGGGCGGTTCCAGCTACTTCCGGGGCTCGGAAATGGAGCGACTGTACCGGGATGTGCTCGCGGGCATTTTCCATCCGTCCAACGATGAATCCGCGCACAGCACCGTAGCCAACGCGTGGCTGGGCCCCTTGGAGGACTAGCGGCTGGTGTGGGCGACCACGGCTGCTGTTAGGGGCTAAACAGTCCGCTGCACGGAATAGACCTTCCGGCGCAGCCAGAACCGCCGGCCGCCGCCGAGGTAAAGCACGCTGCGCTCGAGTTCCCACTTGCCGTACTCCGAATGTTCAGCGAGACGGCGCCGCGCGTCAGGCAGCGAATCCTCAGGTCCCACCGTCAGGACGAGGTATTCGTACTGACGTGCATAGTCTCGTTGGCGCTCCACGGAGCTGCCGGGAAATTGTTCTCTCATCCCTCTCCATTTTCGTCCTTTTCCGGCTAACGTGAAGTCATGAGCATCGATCCGCGTGTCGCGCTTCAGTCTTTGACTGCTGCCCTGGAAGAACATTTGGCCGCCGCATCCGCCAGGCGGGGCGAGGGTGACCCCAACGTCGAAGCGGCGTTCTTTGCCGTCGCCGATGCCTTCGAGGTTTACGAAGACGCACTCTACGAGGCGTATTCCGAGGTTACTCCTCTGCAGGTCTTCGATGATGAAGACGAGGACGACGATGAAGTCCTTGATGAAGACCTCGAAATCGTGGAGGACTAGAAACTCCTGAAAGCCGGCCACCTTTGGGTGGCCGGCTTTTTTGTGCCCTTTTGCGTGTTGAACGGGGCCCTTTCAGCCCGTGATTCCGCGGATTTATGCAGCTGGAGCACGTAGTCATGCCAGCGTCAGCTAGGTACTTCTACGTAGGGGGCATAGGTAATCCTGCGCAAACTTGAGTATCGACTACTGGTGCGCCTCCGGACCGCCCCGGCTTCACTGAGAGGAAGGCAACGGCAGGTCTGCAAAGAAGGCTGACATGGTAAGAGTTCCAGTCTTGCGAATGGGCAAGGCAGCGGCACCGCGAGGAGCCGCGCATGCCTCCGTGAGGTCGGCCCTTCCCTTGCAACCCGCTGTCGCCGAAGTCAATCCGCCGGCGTCTCCCTGGATTGACAAGTCCACTGCTGCACAGCGGACTGAAAAGGCGGGACTGGCGGCGTTGAGGCCGGATGTCACCCTGGACCTCGTGCCGCCAGTCACCCACCGCCGCTCACGGGCAAAAGGTCCGCAGCGGGACCGTGCGACGTGGACACAATTGTTGACCAACAGCCTCCGGCTGGCGGACTCCGCACTGGTTGCCGCCGCCGTCTTTGCCGGATTGGTGCTCAATACCGGCGGCGGGCCGTTCGCCGAAGGCAGTCCCGCTCAAACAACGCATCTGATGTTGGGGGTAATCCTCGGCACCGCCTGGCTGGCAGCGTTGGAGGTCTACCGGACAAGGGATCCCAAAGTGCTCGGAGTGGGTCCCGAGGAGTACAAGCGCGTACTTTCGGCCAGTTTCCGCGTCTTCGGTTTCCTGGGCATCGTGGCCGTGGTCTTCCGCTTGGAGGCTGTCAGCTCCTTCGTCCTGGTTTCGTTGCCCCTGGGGGTAGTGGCCCTGACGGGCAGCCGTTGGGGGTTCCGTCGCTGGCTGAGCTACGAGAAGTCGCGTGGCCGCTGTCTCTCCCGGGCGATTGTGGTGGGAGAGCCCCAGGACGTCCGGTACGTCATTAAGCAGATCAACAGGAAGTCCGGGGCCGCCTACGACATCCTGGGAGCCTGCCTTCCCGGCGCCCGCCGCGGTGCCGTCCTTGCCGTTGACCACCTGAGGGTCCCCGTATTGTCCTCGATTTACGGTGTCGCCCGGACCGTGCGTCAGACAGGCGCCAACGCAGTCATCGTGGCCGGCCCCGTCCCGGGCGGCAACCAGTTCATCCAGGAACTCGGATGGAGGCTGGAGGAGAATGCGGCCGAGCTTGTCCTGGCAGCAACCCTGACCAACGTGGCTGGTCCCCGTATTCACTGGCGGCCCGTTGAGGGACTCCCGCTGATGCACGTTGACATTCCGCATTACTCAGGAGGCAAGCACAGCCTTAAGCGCCTGATGGATGTGACCGTCTCAGCAACAGCCTTGCTCGTCCTGGCTCCGATACTCCTGGTTCTGGCGGCCGTTGTCCGTACCGACAGTCCAGGGCCCGTACTGTTCCGGCAGGAGCGGATTGGAAAGAAGGGCACCACGTTCCAGATGCTGAAGTTCCGCTCCATGGTGGTTGATGCTGAGTCCCATCTTGAAGCCCTCAGCCAGCAGGATGAAGGCGCGGGGGTGCTGTTCAAGATCCGCGGCGACCCACGCATCACCCGGTGCGGGCGCTGGATGCGGAGATACTCCCTGGATGAACTGCCGCAATTCTGGAACGTCCTGGTGGGCAACATGAGCTTGGTGGGACCCAGGCCGCCCCTTTCCCGCGAGGTGAGCGGTTACGAGCGGCACACGCATCGCCGGCTGCTGATCAAGCCGGGCATTACCGGGTTATGGCAGATCAACGGCCGTTCGGACCTTCCGTGGGAGGAAGCTGTTCGGCTGGATCTGTATTACGTGGAGAACTGGTCAATAGCGGGGGACTTGATGATCATGTGGCGGACGTTCCGGGCGATGACCCGACCATCCGGCGCCTACTAGCGAAAGTCACGCAGTACCCAATAAGAACCGCGCTATTAACACAGAAGTCGAGTGGGAAATGAGCATACGAACTATTCCATCAGGACAACTGAACGGCCACGAACTCCGGCCGAGACTTCGAATTGCCGTGGTCGGGGCGGGCTACTGGGGTCCCAACCTCGCCAGGAACTTGAAGGCGAGCCCCGATTGGGAACTGGTGGCCATTTGCGATCTGGACGTTGATCGCGGATTGAAGCTCGCCGAAACTGTTGGTGGGGTCCCCGTCGTCGAATCCTTGGACGAACTGTTGGACACCTACAACCTGGACGCTGTAGCCGTGGCCACACCGGCGCATACCCATCACGGAGTGGTGATGACTGCGCTGCGGGCCGGTAAGCATGTACTGGTGGAAAAGCCGCTCGCGGACAGCCGCGCCAAGGGCCTGGAAATGGTGGAAGAAGCCAAAGCCCGGGGGCTGGTCCTGATGGCCGACCACACCTACTGCTTCACGCCCGCCGTTCTAAAGATTCAAGAACTTGTAGCCAGCGGTGCCCTGGGCGACATCCTGTACGTCGATTCCGTGCGCATCAACCTGGGACTCGTCCAGCCCGACGTCAACGTCTTCTGGGACCTGGCCCCGCACGACCTTTCCATTCTTGACTTCGTCCTGCCCGGCGGCCTCCACCCCACGGAGATCGCGGCCCACGGAGCAGATCCCTTGGGAACAGGAAGGGACTGCGTGGGACACCTGACGTTCGGCCTGCCCAACGATGCCATGGTGCACATCCATGTGAACTGGCTCAGCCCCACCAAGATCCGGCAGATGATCATCGGAGGGTCAAAGAGGACCCTCGTGTGGGATGACCTGAACCCCCAGCAACGCCTCAGCGTCTACGACCGCGGTGTCAGTCTGGAACACCAGCCCAGGTCCGCGGCCGACAAGAAGAACTCCGCCATCTCCTACCGCCTCGGAGACACATGGTCGCCCGCCCTGCAGGAACGTGAGCCCTTGGGCCAGGTAGTGGCTGAACTCGCCTCGTCCATCCGGAACCACTCCATGCCGCGCACCAGCGGTGAATCCGGACTCAGGGTTCTGTCCGTGCTGGAAGCCGTAACCCAAAGTCTCAGCACGGACGGGCAGTCCACCGTGGTGGCCGGCAACGAGGTCAATCTCCAGGTTGCACGGTGAAAGAGCTGCTCGGCGCCAACGTGCTGGTCACAGGCGGTGCCGGAACCATCGGGTCAACCCTTGTTGACCACCTGCTCGACGGCGGCGCAGCCCACGTCGACGTCCTGGACAACCTTGTCCGTGGTCGCCGGGCGAACCTTGACAGCGCCTTGGCCAGTGAACGCGTCACGCTGGTGGAAGGCGATCTGCGGGACCGGGACCTGATCCACGACGTCACTGTCGGCAAGGACCTGGTTTTCCATCAGGCAGCCATCCGCATCACCCAGTGCGCCGAGGAACCGCGCCTGGCACTCGAAGTACTGGTGGATGGGACCTTCAACGTCCTCGAGGCCTCAGCGCAACACAACGTGGGAAAGCTCGTCACGGCGTCCAGCGCCTCCGTCTATGGGATGGCCGAGGAGTTCCCCACCAAGGAACGCCACCACCACCACAACAACGACACCTTCTATGGTGCGGCGAAGTCCTTCAACGAAGGAATGGCCAGGAGTTTCCGTGCCATGTCCGGGCTGAACTACGTGGCCCTTCGCTACTTCAACGTGTACGGACCCCGGATGGACGTCCATGGGCTGTACACCGAGGTGCTGGTCCGCTGGATGGAACGGATCGTCGATGGCCAGCCTCCGCTGATCTTCGGCAGTGGCCACCAAACCATGGACTTTGTCCACACCGCAGACGTAGCCCGGGCCAATGTCCTGGCCGCCGTCAGCGGCGTGCAGGAAGGGGCCTACAACGTGGCGAGCGGCACCGAGACCAGCTTGGCGGAGCTGGCGCACACGCTGCTGAGGGTCATGGAATCACCGCTGCACCTGGTGCACGGACCCGAACGGGCAGTCAACGGCGTTGCCCGGCGCTTGGCGGACGTGTCGGCGGCACGCAAGGACCTCGGCTTCGAAGCGGCAGTAGGTTTGGAAGATGGCCTGCGCTCGCTGGTGTCCTGGTGGCGGCCCTTGCGCCAGGAGATCGCTGCAGCGAGGACATCCGGCAGCCCTTCCGCCCCGGTAGTGGGTGCGCGATGACCACGTCCGAGACCCGCCTGGCACGCATCGATGTCATGAAGCCATGGCTTGGCGAAGAGGAAGCACACGCAGTTGCCGAGGTCATAGCTTCAGGGTGGGTTGCCCAAGGGCCTAAGGTCCGCCAGTTCGAGGAAGCTTTCGCACTGGCGCAACACGCAGGTTTCGCCGTGGCGACGTCCAGTTGCACCACCGCACTCCATCTTGCCCTCGCGGTTGCGGGCGTGGGACCCGGGGATGACGTGGTGGTGCCGTCCTTCTCCTTCATTGCCACCGCCAATGCCGTTACTTATACCGGAGCGCGGCCGGTCTTTGCTGACGTGGACCCAGTGACCGGGTGTGTCACCCGCCAGACCATCGAGGCCGCCCTCACTCCGGCCACCACGGCTGTCATTGCCGTAGATCAAGGAGGCGTCCCAGTTGACCTTGATCCGCTCCGCGCATTGTGCGACCCACGGGGCATCACCGTTGTGGAAGACGCTGCCTGCGCCATCGGTTCCCGGTATCACGGCATGCCTGTCGGGGCCGGCGCGGAGGTGGCCGCATGGTCTTTCCATCCCCGGAAAATCCTCACCACAGGTGAAGGCGGGATGCTCTCCACCTCACGCCAGGACTTTGCGGACAGGGCACGACGGCTCCGGGAACATGCCATGAGTGTCTCGGCCGCTGACCGCCATGCCAGCATTCTGTCACCGGCGGAGGAGTACCTCGAAGTAGGGTTCAACTACCGCATGACAGACCTTCAGGCCGCCGTCGGAATCGTTCAACTGGGCCGCCTCCACACTGCCGTCCAGCGTCGTCGGGAACTCGCCGCCACCTACGCGAACGCCCTTGCAGGTATTGACGGCCTTCGGCTGGTCGATGACCCGGCTTACGGCATCAGCAACTTCCAGTCGTGCTGGCTCGAAGTCGGCCCCGGGTTCGCCATGGGAAGGGATGCGCTCATGACCCACCTGGCCGAGGATGGAATCTCCGCACGGCGGGGCATCATGGCGGCGCACCGCCAACCGGCCTACGCCGGCAGGGACACCGGACAAGCGGACCTGAGCGTCACTGAAAGGCTGACGGACCACACCTTGATCCTTCCCCTTTACCACCAGCTCACCCTGAGCGACCAGGTCCGTGTCATCGATTCGGTACTTCGCGCGGCAGGACAGGGAAGATGAGCGAATTACTCCTCATAGCGGCCAGCGGACTCGCCCGGGAGGTACTTGCCATGGTCCGCAGCAGTGGCCCCTTCGACGTCATCGGGATTCTTGATGACGACGAGGACAAGCTTGGGCGGGTGGTGGACGGCGCCCACGTGCTGGGCCCTGTCCGGGACGCCCTCCGGTTTCCGCACGCGCTGTTGCTGGTCTGCATCGGATCCGGATCGGGCAGGGAGAGCGTTGTGATGAGGCTGCGCTCGCTGGGGCTGGACGAGGACCGCTACGCCACAGCCATTGATCCATCCGTCAACGTCCCGGAGGGCTGCGAGATCGGCCGGGGGAGTATCCTCCTGGCGCATGTGAGCATGACCGCTTCGGTGACCATCGGCAATCACGTGGTGGCCATGCCCGGGGTCACGTTTACCCATGACGACGTCATCAGTGATTTCGCGACGTTCGCCTCGGGAGTATCGCTGGGCGGGAACGTGCACATCGGCCGGGCCGCCTACATCGGGATGAACGCCAGCGTCCGCGAGCGCCGGACCATTGGCGCCAAGGCAACCATCGGCATGGGTGCGGCGGTCCTGAGCGACGTTCCCGACGACGAGACGTGGGCTGGCGTTCCTGCGCGCGTTATCAGGCGGGGCAGCGCTCCCGCACTGGAGGGGGTCCAGTGAAAGTAATGCGTCCGGTTCCTGTTACGGCGCCGCCCAGCGTGAGCGTGGTGGTTCCTTGCTACAACTATGGCCGGTACCTGCCCCAGGCTGTGCACAGTGCCTTGTCCCAGGAGGGCGTGGACGTCGAAGTGATCGTGGTTGATGATGCGTCCACGGACGGCAGCGCAGCTGTTGCTTGGCGTCTGGCTTCCGTAGATCCCCGCGTCACTGTGGTGCATCACGAGGTGAACCAGGGGCACATCGCCACCTACAACGACGGACTTTCCCGGGCCAGCGGCCGCTACGTGACATTGCTGTCCGCTGATGACTTGATCGCTCCGGGCGCCCTGGCCAGGGCGACAGCGCTGATGGAAGCACATCCGCATGTGGGGATGGTGTACGGCCTGCCCAAAGACTTCACGGATCAGCCCCCGCGGGTTGCTCCACGCGAGCGCACTATCTGGACGGTGTGGGGTGGCAGAAGTTGGATCGCGCTGGCTTGTGCCCGCGGACGAAACTTCATCCTGTCGCCCGAAGTGGTGATGCGCACTGAGGCCGTCCTCAGTGTTGGTGCGTACAGCGCCACACTGCCCCATTCCGGGGACTTGGAGTATTGGTTGCGTGCTGCAGCTTCCTGGGACGTGGGGCGGATCAACGGCCCGGTCCAGGCTTTCTACCGGGTCCACGGTGCGAACATGCACCAGACTGAGTTCGCAGCCGCAGTGGTTGACCTCCAACACCGGCTGGATGCCTTCCGGGTCCTTGAGGACCCCCGGTTCCCCTGCTCCCCGGAAAAGCGGGCCCAACAGTTGCAGCGGGCTAAGAGGGCGCTGAGCAAGGAAGCTGCCCGGCTCGGACGTCAAGAGCTCACACGCGGCGGAGCGATGGAAGCCGCAACTGAGCTGCGGAAGTTCATTGAGTGCCTTCATGACGTCCCGGGCAATATCCACCGGGCCAATGCCCTGCAGGCCCGGATTGCGCGTGCTTCCCGCGGCAAGAAGCCCGGCACCGGGCGATCGGCTGCGCAGTACGTACATACGCAGCTGGATCGGGTCCGTTGGCGCCTGTGGGCCATGACGGGGATATCATGACGACCGCCGGCGAACAGGGCCGTTCCCTGGGCAACCGTGCTGCGAGCGCCACTCTCTGGGGTGGGGTCAACATGGCCCTGGGCAGGATCGTGCAGTTCGCCACCACCATCATTGTGGCCCGGATGATTGCCCCTGAGCATTTTGGTGCGCTCGCGGTAGCCATTGTGGTCCAAACCATCGCCACGAACATGGCTGAGCTTGGGGCTACAGCCTCGCTGGCCCGGGGCAACGGCGACCCGGACAAGATCGCCCCAACCGTGTTTTCCATTGCCTTGGTCACCAGCGGCATCATGACTGCGGCAGCTGTCCTCTGGGCTCCGGCCCTGGCAGCGGCTTTCGACGACCCCGCGGCAACCCCCGTGATTCAGGTACTGTCACTGACCATCCTCCTGCAGGGCGTCGGCGCAGTACCCTCCACCATGGTGTGGCGCGAGTTCCTGCAAAAGCCGCGGGTCGTCGTCGATATTTGCAGCCTGATGACCGTACTTCTGCTCGTGGTTCCCATGGCCCTGGACGGATGGGGGGCCATGGCTTTTGCATGGTCCCGCGTCGGGGGGCAACTTGTGGCGATGGCCGGGTACTGGATCATCACACCGAAGCGGTACGCACCCGGTTTCGACCGTCACGCGGCCGCGGAAATACTGCGTCTGGGCATGCCGCTGGCGATGGCCAACCTCGTGGTCTTCGTCACGCTCAACGTGGACTACCTCCTGGTGGGACGGATGCTGGATCCGACGGCTCTGGGCTTGTACCTTCTCGCGTTCAACCTGGCCGGGCTGCCAAGTTCGGTCATAACGGCCGTTATCCGGGCCACGGCAGTTCCAACGTTCGGCAGGCTCTTCGCCGAAGGCACTCTGGGGCTCCTGGCGCCCAGATTTGTCAGCGGGGTCTCTTACTGTGCCTTTCCAATTTCTGCCTTGGTCGTAGCCCTGGCCCACCCGTTGATCGTGACCGCCTACGGAAGTCCGTGGGCCCCGGCCGGTATCGCATTGTCAACGCTGGGCGTCTTCGGCGCCACCCGGATCCTGGTGGAACTCTTCGCTGACCTCAGCGTCGGCGCAGGCCGTACCGGATGGCTTTTCTGGGTTCAGGTTGCTTGGCTCATCACCCTCACACCCGCCCTCTACCTCGGCATCACGTGGTGGGGGATTGCGGGAGCCGGCATCGCGCACGCCACAGTGGCGTGCCTAGTGGTGATTCCCCTCTATGTGAAGTCCCTGACCTCAGTACTGCACACCACTTCATGGCAGCTTCTTCGTGGAAGCCTCGCCCCGTTCGTGGCCGCCACACTGTCCGGCACGACAGCCTGGCTGGTTACCCGCGGCATGGAGAATACTGCCGCGGCCCTTGCCATCGGCGTCCTGCTTGGCTCAGCCCTCTACGGACTGCTGACGCTCCGACAGGGCAAACAGCTGCTGGCGGACGTCCGGGCGTTGCTCAAGGCCAAGGGAACCGTTCCCGCAACAACCCACGCTACGAGTCCTGAAAACGCGGTCCGGCCATGAAAGCGCCGATGCTGGTTACTGCCCGCCTGGTTGCCCGACGATTGCGCCGGGATGGGTGGAGGCCAGTGGCCCGGACCATCGCCGCCAGGGCAGCAGCCACAGCCATCGATACCTGGCACCTGGCAGAGCCCGGGCTTCCCCTTGCGGAGTCGGACATCTGCGATTCCAGGTCCCTGTTCCGGTCTTCACCGGCCCCGGTTCCGAACGGATCCCTCAAGGTGGGGTGGATCTGCACCCCACCATCACCCGGATCAGGGGGACACACCACCTTCTTCCGAATGGTGGAAGAAATGGAAGGACGGGGCCACCAGTGCACCCTGTTCCTCCATGACATCAATGACGACGACGTGCGCCGGCACGAGGAGACCATCCGAAGCTACTGGCCGGCGCTGCGTGCCGGGGTTCGCAGCGCCACATATGGGATGGAAGGGGTGGACGTCATGGTGGCAAGTTCCTGGCCCACGGCACATGTTGCCGCGAACAGGGCACCGGACGGCGTCCACCTCTTCTATTTCATCCAGGACTATGAGCCATACTTCTATCCGCATGGGTTTCTTTACGCCTTGGCCGAAGACAGCTACCGGCTGGGACTGAGCAACGTGGCGCTGGGGGAAATGATCGCCGAGGTCATGCGGACCGAGCTGGGCGAGCCTCCACAGGCTGTCATTCCTTTTGGCTGCGACACGGCAACGTACCGGCTCGTCAAACCCGCCGCGGGCAGTGGCCGTTCAGGAGTGGTGTACTACGCCAAGAAGAACGTGGACCGGCGAGGATACCTCCTGGCCAAGCTCGCCCTGGAACGTTTCCACACCCTCCACCCGCAACAGGAAATCCACATCTACGGAGACACCGTCACCGGATGGAAGATACCGGTCACCAACCACGGCAACCTCACCCCCGCCCAATTGAATGTGCTGTACAACCAAACCATCGCCGGCCTGGCTATCTCCTTTACCAATATCTCCCTGGTTCCTGGCGAACTTCTAGCAGCGGGAAACGTACCGGTCCTCAACGAGGCCGCCTTCGCATCGGGGCTGCTTACGGACCCCGACGCGGTGTGGGCCACCGCCACTCCAGCCGGACTGGCCACTGCGCTCGCAGAGGTGGTCAGTGCCCCGGACATCGGACTGCGTGCAGCAGCCATCGCTGGAAGACAGCGGTTGGATTGGACTGACTCCCGCCGGGCGTTCGCGGACTTCGTCGAATCCTCTTGTGCATCCGTGCCCGATGCTGCTCCCAGCGGTTCCCTGCAGGGAGGCCGCTCATGAGGCGCATCAAGAGGTATCTCGTCTTTCCGCCACCCCGGGAGATCCAGCTTCGCCACCTTGAAGGGACCACGGGTGACGCCGGAAACGTGGGCTTGCTGCTGAAGTTCGCGGCCTTCGGAGTGTTCTTCTTCCCGTCCAACATGATCATAAAACCCATCGGAGCTGTGGGAACGGTGCCTATCATGCTGGCTCTTCTGCTCTTGGCCTTCTGGCTGTCTTCAGCACTTTTTGGACTTCACAATCCGCTGAAGTCCAGTAATCCAGGACGCTTGGGGCTCGGCCTGCTGTGGGTAGGAACGTGCGCCTCCTACGTGGCGTTGTTCTCCGGCTTCACCGGGAATACCAATGTCTCAGCCCAGGCCGCGGCGGACCGCTGGCTGATCTTGATCCTTGCATGCGGTGGCATCGCCTTAGTGACCTGTGAGGCTGTCCGCACTCTCGATAACGCGATGTCACTGGTCCGTGCCATTCTTGCCGGGGCCTTCTTTTGTTGCGTGGTGGCCCTGATCCAGTTCCTCTTCCGGGTTAATCCGATGCTGTGGATCCAGGAGGCAATGCCGGGCTTCACAGACAATGGCGGCAACACTGCTTTTCAGGTACGTGGTCTCATGACACGGGTTGCGGGCAGCACCTTCCATTCCATTGAACTGGCCGTGGTGTGCGCCATGTTGCTGCCGTTGTCCATCTGGCGCGGATTGTATGACCGGACCGGCTACAAGTGGTTCCATTGGACCGGTACCGGGTTGCTGGTTGTTGCCATCGCTTCCACCGTGTCACGGTCCGGGGTCCTCGGGCTGTTCCTGGGCCTGGCAGTCTTCATCCCCTTCATGCCCCGGGCGGCGCGCCGCTGGGCTGTAGTGGCAGCCCCTGCGGCCATGGCAGCCCTGTTCGTCGGAATTCCCGGATTGGTAGGCACGCTGACCTCGTCCTTCACCGCAGGCAACAGCGACCCTTCGCTCACAACGCGGACCAACAACTACCCCCGCGTCGCCGAAATGTTCGGTGAACTGCCCTTCCTGGGACTGGGACCTGGAAACTACTTGCCGGACAACGCCCTGCACATCCTGGACAACCAATACCTCAACTCACTGGTCACCCTGGGCCTGGTGGGCTTCATCGGCATGGTGGCCTACCTGACCCTGCCGGCCATTTCATCGTTTATCGCCGCGCGCGCCTCCAGGCTTCCTGCCCTGCGCTGCCTGGCAGGAGCCGTGGCAGCCGGCGGGGCAGTGGCCGCAGGCTGCTCGTTGACATTCGACTCAATGGCCTTCCCTGTCTTTGCGCTGGCCTACCCTTTCATCGTTGGCCTCGGAGGAGGTACATGGATCATGATTCGCCGTGAAATCGAGCTACGGGAAACCAAAGCTCCAGAACACCACAGCAGCGGGCCGCCCCTGAACGGATTTACCCGCACACCTTCCACACCGAATGTCGAGGCGATCACATGGACCCGGTAGCAGTCATCAGAACGTTGTGGCACCACAAACTCATCGTGCTGCCAGTTTTGCTGGTCACGGCACTGGCAGCCGTTTACGTATACTCCTTCGCGCCCCGGTCCTATGAGGCCAAGGCAACCTACGCAATCGTCAACCCCAAAATCCCCACAGCTGCCGAGCTGGAGAAGAACCCCGGACTCAACTCCCTCAACTCGGACAACCCCTACCTGCGCTCCGCGGATTCCTCCCTGATCGCCCAAGTGGTAGGCACGCGCTTGAACGACGACACCACCGGAGACGCGCTCCTACGTGACGGACTCAGCACCGACTTCACTGTGCAGCGTCCGCCAGCCTCCTTCCTGATTGAGATCTCGGCCTCCTCGGAAAGCAAGGACAAGGCAGTAGCAACCGTCAAGGCCCTCGGAACACGGTTGGAAAAAGACCTGCTTGCCATTCAATCCATCAACGGAGCCAATGAGCGGTTCCTCTACACATCGCTGATGGTTGCCGCACCGGACAACGCCACGGAACAGTTCTCCAGCCGGCTCCGGTCACTGATCGTTGTGCTGGTGGCAGGGATCGTGCTCACCTTCGGGGCGGTCTCCATTGCAAGGGGCCTGGAGTCCTCAAGGGTGCGCGCCCGTTCAGCCGCACCAGCGGAGGAGCCGAACAAGAAGTCCCGGCGACGGCAGGAAAAAAACCGCGACGTTGACGAGCCACCCCTTGGCCATGACCTGGAAGAACTGACCATCCAGGACGTCCTCAAGCCAGCCGACGCGGACCCTTTCTTCACCGCCAACGGACCCCTGAGTGAATCCCTGCGGACCCGCAACGGCGGCAAGTCGCCCATCAAGGAAACATCTGCCTGAAAGGTAGTCCGTGAAACCAAGGACAGCCGGCATCCTGGGCGGAACAGTCCTGGCCAGCATCGTGGTTGCGGTTGCCGCTGCCAGCGGGGTTCCGCCTTTCATTGGTGCCAACGTGCCGGACAGCAAAGTAACCGGCACTACCGGGCCTACCGCATCCTATGACGGAGTCACGCTGAGGCCGGTGGACGGCGGCCCGGACTACTACGGCACCTTCAAGAACGGCCTGCCTGCCGACCCGGCATTCTTCCCCATCGCCGTATGGTTCGAAAGTGTCCTGGATCAGGGAAACATAGCCCTGGACACTGCAGCCGGCCTCAACACCTACGTGGAGCTGACGGCCAACTCCGATCTGCAATTGGTGCGCGCATCGGGCATGTACGCCATCCCCACCTTCGCATCCCCGGATGCCTCCGGCTTCGCACTCAGCGATGAAGTGGACATGTGGGCCGGGCCAGGCAGTACACCCTGGACGGGCAAGTACCCAGGAGAAGGTCCTCTCTGCACCCCTGAAGAGAGCAAATGTGGGTACACCGTGCAGAAAGAACGCCGGGCCGTATCACCCCAGGGAGCAATGCTGTACGCCAACTACGGCAAAGGGGTGGCCTTCTGGCTATCCGATGAGGAATCCGTGGAGTTCTTCAAAGGCATCCAGGACGTCGTATCAGCGGATACCTACTGGTTCACCGACCCCAGCATCTGCGCCAAAGGTGAAGGTGGCGCGATCATCGGCTATACCCGGGACCTCACCCCGGACGAATGCCGGCTGGCCGCAAATTACGGCTGGACCATTGAACGCATTCGAACCCTCCAAAAAGCCGGAAACACCACCCCCATCTGGGCTTTTGTGGAAGCCGGGCACCCGTTCAAAGACTCAGCCAACGCCACCACCATCACCGCCCCCCAGATCCGCGCAGCAGTCTGGAGCAGCCTGATCCACGGAGCCAGGGGAGTGATCTACTTCAACCACAACTTCGGGGGAGACTGCATCTCCCAGCACGTCCTCCGCGATTGCGGAGTGCAAGTCCGGCCAACGGTAACTGCACTCAACCAACAAATCACCGGGCTGGCACCAGTCCTCAACGGCCCCTTCCTTGACGGCGCCACCACAGCCACCGGGCCCGTGGACTTCACCACAAAACTCCACGACGGCAAGGTCTACATCTTCGCCGGGGCCAACAAGGCGACAGGCGGGCCGGCGACCTTTCACAGCAAGTGCGGCGGAAGCACCGCCGTCGTTCTTGACGAAGACCGGACCCTGCCGATCGTCGATGGCACCTTCACCGACACCTTCACCGACGGCAACGCCGTCCACCTCTACCGCATCGAAGGAGGCGGGAGCTGCGGCCTCTGACTAGCGGCTGCTTTCATCCCGCTCCCAGACGGGCGCCGGCTTCCGGCCCAGCAACGCACGACGGCGTCCGGCAACGGCGAAGGCAGCGTAGACAACGGCGTCAACTGCAGTCAGAGGCCCCCGTACGGACAACAACAGCTCCCGGAAGGTCCGCGACGTTGACTGCCCGCCGGCAAAGCCATCCTGCTGTGCATTCCCGCGGTACGTCCGCCGGAGGATGGCAAGCAAGGCCGCCCGTGTCCGTGGGGTCCTCACCACCACAGGCTCAGTTTTCAGAACAGACTTCTCCACCCCGCTGAACAGGCGATCAACGTAATAGTCATCCCCGGTCAGGTCAGGAAAGGCACCCAAACGGTCATGACCCTCCCTGCTCAGGGCGTAAGCCCCCGCCCCCCACAGCCCCCGGGCATTCGCCGGTACACGGCTCCGAGCCCTGTAATAAGACCGCACAAGCGGTGATGCGCCACGGGTGTCGTAAAAGAATGCCGGACGGGCTGCCAGCAACGGCCCCTCCTGGAGAGCCCCGAAAACGGCACCCAACGCATCCGCACTGACCTCTATGTCCGCGTCGAGGTAGAGCCGCGGCCAAAGGCTGGCCACCTGGTCAGCCGCGTTCAATGCCGCTGTCTTCGAAGCAGCCTCCACATGGAGGACACGCACCCCGGCGAAACGCGACGCAATGGACTCCGTACTGTCCGTGCAGCCATTGCAGGCAACAATGACCTCAACTGTGCCCCAAGCAATGACATCCCGAAGAGAATCGAGAGTCCTGGCAATAACAGCCGCCTCATTATGCGCCGGAATGATCACCGCTCCAGAAGGGGGAATCCCGCCACCCCCCACGGGAAAGGCCTGCCGAGTCGTCTTGGGCAGCCTGCCCCACCTCCGGCGATCAACCACCGCAAGCGCCGCCTCACGATGCCCCGGCCTATGCACCCGGGCGAGTTCCGAAACCAGCACCACCGCGGTGAATGCCCGCAACCGGGCACGCCCACAGTACTTCGCCGCATAGCGCACCCGGTTCACGGCCATCAACGCCGTCAATGCTGTTGAGGTCCCCGACCCCCCACGTTCATGCCACATGCGGGCCGACGGCTCAAACCAAATCCGACGGCCGGACTCCCGCACCCGCCGGCAATAGTCTGTCTCCTCCGAGTACAGGAAGAACTGCTCATCCCAGTCGCCCACCGCGCCGGCGGCCGCGGCACTGACCAACAGCGCAGCACCCGTAGCCCAATCAACCGGGTGCGCATGCCGGTAACTCTCCGGATCAAAGTCCATCTCCGACAACCAGCCCGGCCGTCCCTGCACCCGGCTACCCAGCGCCGCGTCACCCAGCGCTCGCAGAATGCCCGGCTCACGCCGCAGCGAGGGGTACACACTTCCGTCGTCATCCAGCAGGACGGGCACCACCATCCCTGCCCCGGACTCGGCCATCCTCCGGCGCATGGCCAACACCGCACCAGGCTCCACCCGGAGGTCAGGATTCAGGATCAGGTAGGCGTCAGCGGCGCCTGCTACCCGCATAGCGGCATTGATGCCGCCGGCATAGCCCAGGTTGCCCCCGGTAGGAACGGTGACCACGTCCGGATGTTGAGACAATGCGGCCAGGGTGCCCTGGTCCGGGGAGTTATCCGCAACCACCACCTTGATCGTCTGTCCTTCAGTTTCCGTCCGCAGGCTGGCCAGCAAAGGATCCACGTCATCGGCGTTGTTGTAGGTCACCACCACCACAGCGACGTCGGCACGGACGCCCACCGGGACGAACTGCCCCGAAGCACGGCTGGGCTCGTGCTCCGGGACGGCTGATGGGGTCGCTGGCGCTGCAGGGTGCACCATCGATTCAGGCGCCGTTGTGCTGCTCCTGCGCAAGGTGACGTAGGCCGTTGGCCCGTCCACCAGGTAACGCCGGGCCAATCTCTTCGGTTCGAGCATCAGCCGCCACGCCCACTCCAGCCCATGAGCACTCACCCAGACGGGAGCACGCCTTATGCGGCCTGCCAGAAAGTCCACCACAGCACCAAAGGCAAGCAGCACCTTTGCACCCGTCAGGGCCCCGTACTCCGCGATCCAGAGTTCTTGCCGGGGCTTACCCAAACCCACCACCAGGATGTCCGTGCCGCTCGCAGCGATAGTTGCCGCAAGTTGGGAGGATGCCTCCGGGTCGCTGAGGACGGGCCGCTCAGGCGCCCACCACCCAGTCACCACCAGCCCGGGGCGCTCCACAGCGAACCGTTCACGGGCAAGTTTCTGGGCCTCCGGTGAACCGCCCAGGAACCCCACCCGCAGCCCCCGAAGCCCGGCCAGGTCCAAGAGGGGTCCCACCAAATCGCTGCCCGCCAGGCGCGGCCAGGAACGGTCGGTAAGCCTCCGGGCTTCTGCAACCAGGGGCGCCCCATCCAGCAAAGTCAGCCACTCAACGGGTGCCCTCTGGTTCAGGGTTCCCTCCCAGCGGCCGCCGGCGCCGAAGTGCCGGATGTGATCGAGGTTGGCCGAGCATACACCCAACGGTCGCGCGTCAACGGCTGCTGCATGGTCCAGAATTTCCTGCAGCGCGTCGTCTTGGTTCATCAGTTTGACCGGCGCTCCGCCGAGCTCCACCCACCGATCTGTGAGCTGATTTGTGGGCTTGGCCGTGGTCTCATCAGCAGGTTGCACCGCGGGCGGCCGCCCGGGCCGCCCGTGGGGAGCCAGGAACAGTGCGGTGCCTTTGACGTTCAAGGCACGGGCACGGTGGGGGGCAACGTCTTTGCGGGGCGCGATCTTCGGCAGCAGCATCCGGGCTCTCCAGGATTCGGGATCAACTCAGGGCACAACAATTGAGGCCGGCGATCCAA
Organism: Arthrobacter sp. yr096; assembly: GCF_900108925.1. Classification (NCBI taxonomy): domain Bacteria; kingdom Bacillati; phylum Actinomycetota; class Actinomycetes; order Micrococcales; family Micrococcaceae; genus Arthrobacter; species Arthrobacter sp. yr096. The sequence goes on from NZ_FNYI01000003.1 coordinate 486,716, forward strand.
GGCTGCTGCACTGCCTGGACCGCCGCGGACAGCGGACGCTGCCCGACCATCTTGTTCACTTGTGTTGTCTCCCGGCCCGGCCACATTGTGGGCTGCCGTAGGGCAACTTTAGGCCGTTTTGGCGCACTCCGCTAGGTCTGTAAACCAATCACATAGTCAGCAAGGCGTTGGGCAGCAGCGGGTGGATCAAAACCGCTGTCCCGGATACGCGAGAGATCCAGGACACTGCTCCGCGGGCGTGGAGAGGTGCCCGGTTTGGCGTACGCCACGGTACTGACCGGCATTACCAAGCCAGGGTCCGTCCCGCACAAGCGATATACCTCTTGGGCAATGTCCGCCCAGGACTGCCGTTCGCCGCTGTTGCTGAGGTTGTACGTGCCGTAAGGGGCGTTGGTGGTGAGCAAATGCCGGATGCCCGCGGCGATGTCGGTGGCGAAGCTCAACCGGCCCCATTGGTCATCCACCACGGCGGGCGAGGCTCCCCGAGCCGCCAGCCCAACCATGGTGCGCACAAAGTTGCGGCCTTCGCCCACCACCCAGCTGGTCCGCACGATGTAGTGCCGTGGCACCGTTGCCGCAGCACCATCGCCCGCCGCTTTGCTCTGGCCATAGACTCCCAGCGGCGACGGGCTTTCGTCCTCCCAGTGGACGTCTGCGGTTCCGTCGAACACGTAGTCGCTGGAGAGATGGACCAGCGTCAGTGAATGCTCGACGGCGGCACGCGCCAACCGGGACACCGCACCTGCGTTGACACGCCAGGCAGCTGCGCGCCCTTCTGCGGTCTCCGCGGCGTCCACACCAGTGAAGGCCGCTGCGTTCACTATGGTGGAGTACTTCCGCCAGTCCCGCGCCGTGTAGGCCTCTTCGGACGTGATATCGAAATCTGCCCGGCCGGCGAACTCCACCGTCGTGTCCCCGTGGAACGCCATTCGCAGGGCCTTACCAAGTTGGCCGTCCGCGCCCAGGACCAGCGTGCGCCGGCCCAGCATCGGAACCACGTCCGGCAGGCGTGGATGGGTTCTGTCCTGTGGAGAAACAATTGCCTTGTCCAAGGAAATCGGCCATGGGACAGCCGTTTGTTCATCAGCCAGGTTGAGGAACGTGTAGTCCTTCTGTGCCTCCGCGCTCCAATGGTCGTTGACCAGATAGGTGTAGGCCGTATTGACTTCCAGGGTCTGGAAGGCGTTGCCAACCCCGCGGGGAACATAAATCGCATCCTGGGCCGTCAGCTCCGCGCAGAACAACGTCCCGAACGTGGGCCCTTCGCGAAGGTCCACCCATGCGCCGAAGACCCGTCCGGAGGCGAGCGAAATGAATTTGTCCCACGGTTCGGCATGGATACCTCGGGTAGTGCCTCGCGCAGCGTTGAAGGAAATATTGTTCTGCACCGGGCCGAAGTCCGGCAGCCCGGCCGCCAACATCTTCTCCCGATGCCAATTCTCCTTGAACCAGCCCCTGTGGTCCCCGTGGACGGGCAGCCCAAACAACAGCAGTCCGGGGATGGGTGTGCTCCGTGAGCGCAATTGCTGGGCAGGATCCACGGGTCAGTGGCCTTGACCGGCATATTTTGTTTCAGTGGCGGCTTTCTGGGGCCTCCACCAATGGTGGTTGGCCTTGTACCACAGCACTGTGTCAGCCAGCCCTGATTCAAAATCTGAATACCGGGGCCGCCAGCCGAGTTCCCTCCGGAGTTTGCTGGAGTCAATCGCGTAGCGAAGGTCGTGGCCGGGCCTGTCGGTCACCAGATCGTAGGCATCGTCGGGCTGACCTGCGAGCGAAAGCAGCAACTCCACCACCTCGCGGTTGGACCTCTCGCCGTCGGCTCCTATCAGGTACGTTTCACCCACGCGGCCGCCCTGCAGGATCGCCCACACGGCCGACGAGTGGTCCTCCACATGGATCCAGTCCCGGACATTCCGCCCGTTGCCGTACAGGCGCGGCCGGTTGCCATCCAGGATGTTGGTGATTTGCCGTGGGATGAACTTTTCCACGTGCTGGTAGGGACCGTAGTTGTTGGAGCAATTGCTGATGGTCGCCTGGAGACCGAACGAACGGACCCACGCCCGCACCAGCAGGTCCGAGCCGGCTTTCGTGGCCGAATACGGGCTGGTTGGCCGGTACACGGAGTCTTCGGTAAAGCGGTGCGGATCATCAAGGGACAGGTCTCCATAGACCTCATCTGTGGATATGTGATGGAACCGGGTGCCATGCTTTCGCGCGGCCTCAATGAGCGTGAAGGTCCCCATCAGGTTGGTATCCACGAAGGGGCGGGGTTCCTGCAGGGAGTTGTCGTTGTGGGATTCGGCGGCAAAGTGAACCACGGCGTCGGTGTCAGCCACCAGCGGGTCCACCACGCCGGCGTCGCAGATGTCGCCATGGACGAAGTCGAATCGTTCCGGCGGCAGCCCGGCGAGTGATTCCATGCTGCCCGCGTAGGTGAGTTTGTCCAGGACCGTGACATGCAGGCCGGTGTGCTCCATGATGTAGTGGACAAAGTTGCATCCAATGAATCCGGCCCCGCCGGTGACAAGGATTCTCTGCATGGCCCTAGAGTAGCCGTCCGCGGCGAGACTGGGCACAGGTGAGGACGGCTGGTTTGCGAGGAATTGTTCTTGCAGGTGGAACGGGTTCGCGGCTCCATCCCATTACGCTCGGAATCAGCAAGCAGCTGGTTCCCGTGTTCGATAAGCCCATGATCTATTACCCCCTGTGCACGCTGATGCTGGCAGGGATCCGGGATGTCCTGGTCATCACCACGCCAGGGGATGCAGAGCAGTTCCAACGGCTCCTCGGTGATGGTTCCCAGTTCGGCATCAACCTCAGCTATGCGGAGCAGCCGACGCCGGATGGTCTCGCCCAGGCGTTCATCCTGGGGGAAGACCACATTGGAAGCGGCAAGGTAGCGCTGATCCTCGGCGACAACATCTTCAACGGCCCAGGCATGGGCAACCAATTGCGCCACTACGCAGACGTCGATGGCGGCGCCATCTTTGGTTATTGGGTCAAGGACCCGTCCGCTTACGGTGTGGTGGAGTTCGACGACGACGGCCTGGCGGTTTCCATTGAAGAGAAGCCGGCCGTCCCCAAGAGCAACTATGCCGTCCCCGGTTTGTACTTTTATGACAACAACGTGGTTGCCATGGCGAAAGACCTCAAGCCCTCTCCGCGTGGGGAGTTGGAGATCACGGACATCAACCGCCAGTACATGGAACTCGGCCGGTTGCACGTACAGAAATTCCCACGGGGTACTGCCTGGCTGGACACAGGAACGTTCAGCGACTTGAACGACGCATCAAACTACGTCCGCACCACGGAAAACCGGCAGGGTTTGAAGATCGGCTCACCGGAAGAAGTGGCATGGCGGATGGGCTACCTGACCGATGATGAGCTTCGCCGGCAGGCTGCCAAACTCTCCAAGAGTGGCTATGGGAGCTACCTCCTGGACATCCTGGACCGCCAATAGCACCACATTACGTGGCGGAAACATCCTCGAGCGCGCGGGCAATTTCAGCTGGCAGAACCGTCAGCTGCGCGTCCAGCACTTCCTTGAGTTGGACGGCATTCCTGGCACCGACAATGGCCGTCGCAACGCCGGGACGGGAGAGCAGCCAGCTCAGGGAAACGTCCAAGGGAGACCGCCCCAGGCCGCGGGCGGCCATTGCCACTGCCTCCACCACCCGGGAAGCTTTGGGCTCGAGGTAGGGCTCAACGTAGGCAGCGAGACGGCTCTGGGCCGCACGCGAGTCAGCCGGAATCTGCCCGCGGTATTTGCCGCTCAAGACCCCTCGCCCCAAGGGAGCCCAGGCCATGAGGCCCAGGCCCGCATCCTCAACGGCTGGAATCAGTTCCTGCTCCGCCCTGCGTTGCACCAAGGAGTACTCCGACTGGTTCGCCACCAAGGTGAACCCGGCCACGGCAGAGGCCTTTGCCGTCTGCCATCCGTTGTAGTTGGAAATTCCCACGTAGCGGGCACGGCCGGTGCGCTGGGCCAGTTCAAGTGCTGACAGTGTTTCGTCCAACGGCACGTTGGCGTCCCACTCGTGGGCGAACCAGATGTCGATGTAGTCGGTACCCAGTCTGGCCAGGCTGGCGTCGAGGGCGGACAACATCGCCCCGCGGGAAGCGTTGATGCTGCGCCTGGAGTCCGACGACGACACGCCGGCTTTCGTGGAGATGACCAGCTCTGAGCGGGCCACCACGTCACCCAACATGGACCCCAGCATCGCTTCAGCCTGCCCCTGGGCGTAGGACGCCGCGGTGTCAACAACAGTGCCGCCGGCAGCAACGAACGCGTTTAGCACTTCTGCAGCGTCCTGTTCATCTGTTTCCTGGGCCCAGGACATGGTTCCGAGGGACAAAGAGGACACACGGAACCCGCTGTTTCCGACATAACGCTGCTGCATAGCTGCTAGCTTACGGGCAGTTCCCAGACTTCATGACGTAGGGTCTATTCACGTGAACTGGATAGAAGCAGCCTTGCTGGGCCTGGTGCAGGGCCTCACCGAATTCCTCCCGATCTCTTCAAGCGCGCACCTGCGGATTGTCGGCTCCTTCCTTCCGGGGGCCTCAGATCCCGGCGCCGCTTTCACTGCAATCACGCAGCTGGGTACCGAAACCGCTGTGATTGTGTACTTCTGGCGTGACATAGTTCGCATCGTCCGTGCGTGGTTTGGGTCCCTCACCGGCAAAGTGGAGCGCAGCAACCCGGATGCCCGCATGGGATGGCTGGTCATCCTGGGCAGCCTGCCGATCATCGTCCTGGGTTTGTTGTTCCAAGACCAGATTGAGTCCGTGTTGCGCAGCATGTGGATCGTTGCCACCATGCTGATTGTCTTTGGCATGATCCTGGCTGTTGCCGATGCCACTGGCCGCCAGGAGAGGGATCTCACGCAGCTGAGCTACAAGCACGGCATCCTGTACGGTTTTGCGCAGGCAATGGCCTTGATCCCTGGCGTCTCCCGGTCCGGTGGCACGATCACCGCCGGCCTGCTGATGGGCTACACCCGCGAGGCCGCTGCAAGGTACTCCTTCCTGCTGGCCATTCCAGCAGTGTTCGGCAGCGGGCTCTACCAGCTCTACAAGACAGTTTCCAACGAAGGATTGTCCGGACCTTACGGGCTTCCTGAGACCGCCCTTGCCACCGTCATCGCTTTTGTCGTGGGCTACATCATCATCGGCTGGTTCCTGAAATTCGTCTCCACGCGCAGCTACAGGCTCTTCGTTTGGTACCGGATCCTCCTTGGCCTGGCGTTGTATGTCCTGCTCGGTTTCAATGTGATCAGCGCCTAGCACTAAGGTTGAGTCGTGAAATCGTGGACCTCCCGCCCTGTTCCTGAGCTGCCCGGCAGCATGCCGCAACTACGCCTGTTCGACACAGCCCTTGGCCGTGTGGTGGAGGTTGAACGGCAGCCGGAGCAGTCCATGTACGTTTGCGGCATCACTCCCTACGACGCCACGCACATGGGGCACGCTGCCAGCTATGTGGCCTTTGACCTCCTGAACCGTGTCTGGCGTGACGCCGGCATCCGCGTTTCCTACGTCCAGAACGTCACGGATGTGGACGACCCCCTGTTGGAACGCGCCACGGCTACCGGCGTGGATTGGCGCGAGCTGGCGCAGAGCCAGATCGACTTGTTCCAGACCGACATGGACGCCCTCAACGTTTTGGCGCCAGACCATTACGTCGGTGCTGTTGAGGCAATCCCGGACATTGTGCCCGCCATCGAGCGCCTGGTCGCCGACGGCGTCGCCTATCGCGTTCAGGGTTCGGACGGTGAACCTGATGGCGATGTGTATTACGACGTCGAAATGGCCGGCAAACGCTCGGACGCCACCGATGCCTGGACCCTGGGCGACGTGTCGGGTCTTGGCGAGGCGGAGATGTTGACCCTCTTCGCCGAACGCGGTGGAGACCCCGCGAGGCCGGGTAAACGCAATGCCCTTGACCCCCTGCTCTGGCGTGTAGCCCGCGACGGCGAACCCAGCTGGCCGGGCGCAACGCTAGGCGACGGCCGGCCCGGTTGGCACGTTGAATGTACGGTCATCGCTCAGAAGTACCTTCCGGCACCATTTACCGTCCAGGGCGGCGGCTCAGACCTGGTGTTCCCGCACCACGAAATGGGCGCAGGCCACGCGTACTCCCTTTCCGGCGTCCCGTTGGCAAAGCACTATGCACACGCCGGCATGGTGGGCCTGGACGGCGAAAAGATGAGCAAGTCCAAGGGCAACCTGGTTCTGGTTTCCAAACTCCGCGCGGCCGGAGAGGAACCTGAAGCCATCCGTCTGGCCATCCTTGCCAACCACTACCGTTCTGACTGGTCGTGGACGAATGAGGAGTTCAAGGCCGCCAAGGACCGGCTCTCGCAGTGGCGCCTTGCCCTCGCTCACGCTCCGGAGGGCTCTTCAGGACCGCTGGTTACCGCTATGCGCAACGAGTTGTCCAACGACCTCAACGCACCCGGAGCCATCGACGCAGTCGATCAGTGGACCGCGGAGGCTCTGCGCACCAAGGGTGACACCTCGGAACAGGACCAGGCAATCATTACCGATGCCATTAATGCCTTGCTCGGTGTAGAACTCTAGGCTTTCTCATCCCGGGAGACAGCAACGGCCCTGACGTCTTGTCAGGGCCGTTGCTTTTTGTTCGCAGTCTTTACAGGACCTCAGGGCCGCCTCGCATCAGCCGTGCTTCAGGGCCGTTCTTTGCCGCGCCTCTTCAGGTATCGCTCAAACTCGCGTGCGATCGATTCACCCGAGGCTTCCGGGAGATCCGCCGTGTCCTTGGCTTCCTCCAATTGCCGCACGTAAGCAGCAATTTCGGGGTCCTCCGTGGCTAGTTCGTCCACTCCGCGTTCCCAAGCCTCCGACTCTTCGGCCAGTGCCTGATTGTCGAGGGGGACTTGAAGCAGATCCTCCACCTTGTGCAGAATCGCGAGCTGGGCCTTGGGGGAGGGAGGCTGGGCAACATAGTGCGGTACTGCCGCCCACAACGAAACCGTCGGCAGCCCTGCCAGCATGGCAAACTCTGCCAGCACACCCACAATCCCAACCGGTCCCTCATACTGGGACGCTTCCAGGTTGAGGCGCTCACGCAGCGAACTGTCCTCCGTGGTGGTGCTGACCGGAATGGGGCGGCTATGGGGCACATCGGCCAGCAAGGCACCGATCAAAATGACGGAGTCCACTTTGAGTGCTTCCGCGTGGACCAACAATTCCGTGGTGTACGCACGCCAACGGTATGAAGGTTCAGTGCCGAGCACGAACACCACATCCACGTTGCTGTCCGGAACGGCCGCCTTGTAGATGCGGGTGGAGGGCCATTTGACCTTCCTGGCACCGGATGAGGTACGCCTGACGGTGGGCCTGGTGAACTGGAAGTCGTAGTACTCCTCGGCGTCCACCGTGGCCACCTTCTTGCCGTCCCAGAGTTTGTTCAGATAGTGCAGCGCATCGCTGGCGGCCTCGCCGGCATCATTCCAGCCCTCGAATGCGGCAAGCATTACGGTGACACGCTGGCCGTCCGCCGGTTCCTTGAGGAAACGCTCGGGCTCCGCGGTGATGTCCTGCCCTTCGGGGGTCCCGTCCACACTGTTCATTCACTCACCCTACGTCCAAGACCGTGATGGATGCATGGCATTTCACGCCGAAGCGTGTCCGCGATTCGCCCACAGCGCAACCCGCGGACAGCCGCCCGCCAGGTTCCACGTAGACTTGAAACCATGCATTCCTCACCCAGCCAGCCCCTCCTCAAAGCCGTGCTCTGGGATATGGATGGCACACTCGTGGACACCGAACCCTATTGGATCGCGGCCGAGCGCGCGCTGGTGGAGTCGCACGGCGGAACCTGGTCCCACCAGCAGGCCATGCAGTTGGTCGGGCAGTCCTTGCTGCATTCGGCGGCAGTCCTCCAGAACGCAGGCGTCAAGCTCGAGGCCCGTGAAATCGTTGACACTTTGAGTGCACAGGTCATCGCCCAGGTCCGCAAAGAGGTCCCGTGGCGGCCCGGTGCCCGCGAACTGCTGGATCAGCTCCACGAGGCAGGAATCCGCTGCGCGTTGGTCACCATGTCAGAGGGTCCCTTGGCCGGAGTCGTCGTGGAGAGCCTTCCCAAGCCGTACTTCGAATTCATGGTCACCGGGGATACCGTCACCAACGGAAAACCGCACCCGGAGGCCTACCTGACCGCAGTTGAACGTCTCCGACTGGATGATCCCACCCTGACAATCCACCACTGCGTGGCGTTGGAGGACTCCGTGCCTGGAGCTACAGCAGCCATCGCGTCGGGTGTGGTCACAGTCGGCATTCCCCATCAGGTACCGCTGCCAGAGGACCACCGCATGGTCACCTGGGACACCCTGGTAGGCAGGACTGCCGCGGACGTCGGCCAGCTTGTGGATGACCGCTTCACAGCAGCAAACCTGCTTGAAGGGGCAAACTAGGTGAGCAGTTCCCCCGCGCCGCATCATGCTGCCACCAAGAAGGATGGCATTCCGCTCGGTAAGATCGCCGGCGTTCCGGTTTACCTCGCCTATTCCTGGTTCGTTATTGCGGCCATCACAGTGGTCTTCTACGGTCCGTCCGTCATGGATTACTTCCCGGGCATTGGCTACTGGGGATACCTCGTTGGGCTCGCGATCGCATTACTGCTCGCCATTTCAGTCCTCGTGCACGAAATGGCCCATGCATTAAGCGCCAGGGCGTTCGGTTGGCCGACAGAGAAAATTGTGTTGAACCTGTGGGGAGGCCATACGCAATTCGAAAACTTTACGGCTTCCCCCGGACGCTCGGTCATCGTTGCCCTTGCCGGACCGGCCTCGAACTTCGTCATTGCGGGGATCATGTGGGCTGTTACGGTCACGGGGATGCTCACTGGCGTGCCGCGCATGCTGGCGGACATCCTGATGCTGGCCAACCTGGTGATCGGTATCTTCAATGTCCTCCCGGGCATGCCTCTCGACGGTGGGCGCCTCGTGGAGTCGGCCGTCTGGAAAGCCACCGGTAGCCAGGACAAGGGAACCATTGCTGCAGGTTGGTCCGGTCGGATCATCGTGGTGGCCCTGGTTATCTGGTTCATTGTTGTGCCTTTCCTCAAGGGCCAATTACCGGACCTGATGTACACGGTGGTCACCATCCTCGTCTGCGGCTTCCTGTGGATGAGCGCTTCCAGCTCAATCCACCACGCCAAACTCCGCAGCCGCCTCTACTTGGTGAGCGCCGCCGGCCTGGCGGAACCCGCCGTAGGCGTGCCGAATTCAGCCTCCGTGGCAGACGTCCTGGCCGTTTCCCCGGCCGGAAGTCCCGCCGTCGTCATCTGCGGACCGGACGGCAAGCCGCAGGGCGTCGTGGATCTGGGTGCAGCTTCCGCTGTGCCCGCGCACGCGATCACGACGACGCCCGTCACTGCCGTTGGGCATGCCCTGGCCGCCGGGGCTTATGTCCCGGAATGGTCCAAGGGGCAGGAACTCATCCAGTACCTGTCGCGGCTTGAGGGAGGCGAATACGCTGTGGTGGACCACAACGGCATCGTTACCGGTCTTCTCCGCCAGCAGGCCGTGGTGACGGCCATAACAGGTAAGGAAGCCCGCCGAAGTGGGCGCGCCTGACTCCTGTGCCGGTAGAGTTGCATGCCGGCGGTTCACCACCGACCCCAGAGATTTTTTGGCGCCCACCAGCCAGCAAAAACGTTGCGGCCCAGCCGTACAGGAGCGAGGAACAGTACATGAGCAGCGAAACCGCCGCACCCGAAGCCAGCGCAGGTTCTGATCAGCCCGGCACCGGCACAGCAGTGCAGCCGACGGGCGCTGCGCGCCGCCGCGGACCCTTCCGCGTGGGCGAGCGGGTGCAGCTCACGGACGAACGTGGCCGCATGAACACCATTACCTTGGAGGTGGGCGGAGCTTTCCATACTCACCGCGGCTTCCTAAACCATGATGAGATCATCGGCAAAGTGGACGGCTCCGTGGTCGGCAACAACGTCGGCCAGCAGTACCAGACGCTGAGGCCGCTGCTCTCGGACTTCGTCTTGTCCATGCCGCGCGGTGCAGCAGTCGTTTACCCAAAGGACGCTGGCCAGATTGTCACCATGGCTGACATTTTCCCCGGCGCACGCGTCGTGGAAGCCGGCGTCGGCTCCGGCGCCCTGTCCATTTCGCTGCTGCGTGCTGTAGGGGATGGCGGGTACCTTCACTCCTTTGAACGTCGCGAAGAGTTTGCAGACATCGCCCGGGGAAATGTGGAGACCATCTTCGGCGGCCCGCATCCCGCGTGGCAGATCTCGCTGGGCGACTTCCAGGAAGAGGTGGTCAAGGCCGAGGCCCCCGGCTCCGTGGACCGCGTGGTGCTGGATATGCTCGCTCCCTGGGAGTGCTTGGACGCCGTAGCCACAGTTCTGGCACCGGGCGGAGTCTGGATCAATTATGTGGCCACCGTCACCCAGTTGTCCCGCACCGCTGAAGCCATCCGCGCGGATGGACGGTTCACCGAGCCTGACGCTTGGGAATCGATGGTTCGCGGGTGGCACCTTGAAGGCCTGGCCGTTCGCCCGGATCACCGCATGGTTGCCCACACCGGCTTCCTCCTGGTGACACGCCGGCTTGCCGATGGCGTCAAGGGGATCTCCGTGAAGCGACGCCCCTCCAAGACTGAGTTCAGCGAGGAAGACCTCAACGCCTGGACCCCCGGCGCAGTGGGGGAGCGATCAGTGTCGGACAAGAAGCTCCGCCGCGCTGCCCGTGATGCCATTGCCGGAACCAACGTCCAGGACGATCCTCCGGTCACAAACTGACAAAGGTCACAATAGAGTCCGCATTCCGGATGTCACCAAGCACCCTGCGCTTTTCGGGACTAAGGTCTTGTTAAGCGCAGGAAGGGGCTGATGAATCGTGGATACGTCAAACAACGACCTTGGGCGGCCGACGCCGGAAGAACCAGACGCAGCGAAAGAAGCGGCGAGCCGGGGGCTTGCCGCTGTTCAACCGCCAGACCCTTCGAGTGAACTGACTGTTGCAGAACGGCAGATCAATATTCTCCGGGACAAGCTTCGCCACATTGACCGCCAGTTGGCGGCCGCGACGCAGAACAACGGCAAACTCGTCAGCATGCTGGAGACAGCCAAGGCCGAGATTCTTCGCTTGAAGGGCGCCTTGGAGCAGGAGGGCCAACCACCCTACAGTTTCGGCACCGTTGTGCAGATCAACCCCCGGAAGCAGCCCTCCGCCGGCAACTCCGGCCAAGCTGCCACCGAAGAGTCCGTGGACATTTTCAATTCAGGCCGCAAAATGCGCGTAGGCGTGAGCCCACTGGTCAACATCAACCAGCTGGCCGTCGGTCAGGAAGTGCTCCTGAATGAGGCATTGCTGGTGGTGGCCGGACTTGGCTACGAGCGTGCCGGTGAACTGGTCACGCTTAAGGAACTACTCGGCAAGGACCGCGCCCTGGTGGTGGGCCGTGCCGATGAAGAACGCGTGGTCCGGCTTTCGGGAGCACTCCAAAACATCCATCTGAAAGTTGGGGACGCGCTGTCCCTGGACTCACGTACTGGCTACGCACTGGAGAAGGTCCCGCGGGCCGAGGTGGAGAACCTCGTCCTGGAGGAAGTCCCGGACATTACCTACCAGGACATTGGTGGCCTCGGACCGCAGATTGAACAAATCCGTGATGCTGTGGAGTTGCCCTTCCTGCATCCGGACCTTTACCGCGAGCACGGGCTCAAAGCCCCCAAGGGCATCCTGCTGTACGGCCCTCCCGGGTGCGGCAAGACCCTCATTGCCAAGGCTGTTGCGAATTCCCTCGCCGCCCGCGCTGCCGAACGCGCCGGAAACACGGACCTCAAGAGCTACTTCCTGAACATCAAGGGTCCGGAGCTCTTGGACAAGTACGTGGGAGAGACCGAGCGGCACATCCGCCTCATCTTTTCCCGGGCCCGTGAAAAGGCCTCCGATGGCAGCCCCGTGGTTGTCTTCTTCGATGAGATGGACTCACTGTTCCGCACCCGCGGTACCGGAGTCTCGTCCGACGTCGAAACCACCATCGTGCCGCAATTGCTCAGCGAGATCGACGGCGTCGAGCGGTTGGACAACGTCATCGTCATCGGCGCTTCCAACCGCGAGGACATGATAGATCCCGCAATTCTTCGTCCGGGTCGGCTCGATGTAAAAGTGAAGATCCAACGCCCGGACGCCGAGGCAGCCGCGGACATATTTGCCAAGTACATCACCACGGACCTGCCCTTCCATGACCAGGATCTGGCCGAGTACGGCGGCGATGTTCAGGCGACCGTGGACGCCATGGTCCAGCGCACCGTGGAAGCAATGTATTCCACAGAGAAGTCCAACGAATATCTCGAAGTCACCTACGCCAATGGTGATACCGAGATGCTCTACTTCAAGGACTTCAACTCCGGTGCCGTGGTGCAGAACGTCGTGGACCGTGCAAAGAAATACGCCATCAAGGACCTCTTGACCAACAATCAAAAGGGCCTGCGGATCGAGCATTTGCTGCGGGCAGTGGTGGATGAGTTCCGCGAACACGAGGATATGCCGAACACCACCAATCCGGATGACTGGGCCCGAATCTCCGGCAAGAAGGGTGAACGGATCACCTACATCCGCACGATCGTTCAGGGCAAGGCCGGGCAGGAACCGGGCAAGTCCATTGAAACCACTGCCAATACGGGCCAGTACCTGTGACAGCAAGACCCGAAGGTTCGCCTGCAGAAAAGTTGCCCCACGGGGGCGCCATGCGCGTCATGGGTTCGGAAACTGAATACGGAATCCACGCACCGTCGGCCCCCGGCGCGAACGCCACCATGATGTCCGCAAGGATCATCCAGGCCTACGCCACCGTCACCCGGCAGCGGGCTGCCGGCGGTGCTGAGACCCGCTGGGACTACACGGACGAAGAACCGCTGCACGATGCCCGTGGCTGGACCCTCGACCGGGCGGCCGCAGACCCCAGCCAACTCACGGACCAGCCACCAGTACTCGACGCCGAAGCTGTCGCCTTGGCGTACGGTCGCCAGGAGCTGGAACTCGATGGTGCCGACGAGTCCGGCTCGCTGTTGATGAACATGGTCCTCGGCAACGGCGCACGCCTGTACGTGGACCACGCGCACCCCGAGTATTCGAGCCCGGAAGTGACCAACCCGCGGGACGCCGTGGCCTGGGATGCTGCCGGCGACCTCGTAGCCCTGGCAACGGTCCGGAAAGTCGCGGCTGACACCAGCCTGCCTTCGATCAACCTGTACAAGAACAACACGGACAACAAGTCCGTCTCTTACGGATCCCACGAGAACTACCTCATGCCGCGGTCCGTACCCTTCGGAGACATCATCCGTGGCCTGACGCCGTTTTTCGTATCCCGCCAAGTGGTGTGTGGTGCCGGCCGTGTTGGTCTGGGACAGGACAGCTCCACTCCTGGCTACCAGATCAGCCAACGGGCAGACTTCTTCGAGGCAGAAGTAGGGCTGGAGACAACCATCCGGCGTCCCATCATCAACACCAGGGACGAGCCCCACGCAACGGCAGACAAGTACCGGCGCCTGCACGTGATCATCGGCGACGCCAACCTGAGCCAGGCCTCCAACTACCTCAAATTTGGTACCACGGCCATGGTCCTAAGCCTCATTGAGGCCGGACAGGCACCAAAGATCGAGGTTCACGAACCCGTCCAGGCGCTCCAGACGATCAGCCACGACACCACGCTGACCGCCACAGTGAGACTCCTTGATGGTCGAAGGGTGAGCGCCCTCGATATCCAGTGGATGTTCTACGAGGCGGCCGCAAAACTCGCCCAAGAGACAGGCGTGGCTGATTCCCTGACTGGCGACGGCCACACCCACGATGTCCTGGCACGGTGGGAGTCCACGCTGACGATTCTGGGCAGCGACATCAGCGCCGCTGCCTCGTCCGTCGAGTGGGTAGCCAAGAGATCGCTTCTGGACGGGTACCGAAACCGCGATGGCCTGGCGTGGAACGATGCCAGGCTTGGCTTGGTGGACCTGCAGTGGTCAGATATACGGCCCGAGAAGGGTCTCTATTACAGGTTGCTGTCCCGGAATCGCATGACCCGGATCGTCGACGACGGCCTCATTGCCCGGGCGGTTGGCGAACCTCCTTCGGACACCCGTGCCTACTTCCGGGGCCGGTGCGTCTCCCGGTTTGGAAAAGACGTGGTGGGTGCAAGCTGGGACTCGGTCATTTTCGACGTCCCAGGTCTTGGAAAGCTGCAGCGGGTACCCACCCGCGAACCTTTGCGCGGAACTGAAGCCCTCACCGGTGCACTCTTTGAGAGGCACCAGGACGCCGGCTCCTTCCTGGCCGAACTGATGGGCCAGAATCCGCCCCCGGTAAAGAGCTGAGGCGTGCCCGCCACAGGAAGATTCGTGCCTGGTCAAAGCCATACGCAGCAGCCTGCAGCGTGGCAATATGGCAGTAGGAAGTCTCCGGCATCAGGGGACTGACAGTAGGGAGAAAGAAAATGGCAGCTCAGGAGCAGCAACAACCGCAGTCCCGGGAAACCGAAACTGAAGTAGACGTCCCGGAAGCCCCACCCACAGCACCCGAAGCCCAGGCATCGGACGCGACACAGGGCGTGGATGACCTCCTCGACGAAATTGACGGCGTTCTGGAATCGAACGCAGAAGAGTTCGTCAGGGCCTTCGTCCAAAAGGGCGGCCAGTAAACGAACCGTCACAGGATGTACTGCCCGGCCGGCGTGAGGCCGCCGGGCATCGGAACGCAGAGTCGAAGGAGTGCAGCAATGCAGGACCCGTCAACCGGCCCCCTGGCCACCCAGGCAACGTCTTCTTTCACGGAGCATCTCCAACGCTCGCGTCCTGAACTCCTTCCCTTCAATCAATCACTACCCGCCGGCATGGTGCCATCCTCGCCGCACGCCACTACCATCGTTGCCCTGACATACGCAGGGGGAGTGCTGATGGCCGGAGATCGGCGAGCCACCATGGGCAACATCATCGCCAGCAGGCACATAGAGAAGGTATTTCCCGCTGACGAGTACTCCGTGCTGGGTATTGCCGGTACGGCGGGACTGGCCATCGACATCACACGGCTGTTCCAGGTTGAACTGGAGCATTACGAGAAAATTGAGGGCACACTCCTCAGCCTGGTAGGCAAAGCCAACCGCCTGGGCGCAATGATCCGCGGGAACCTGCCCATGGCTATGCAGGGAATGGCAGTCATTCCCCTGTTCGCCGGGTTCGACCAAGTGTCCGGAGTGGGGCGGTTGTTCTCCTACGATGTGACGGGCGGCCGCTACGAGGAGCAGGAACACCACTCGGTAGGTTCCGGTTCGGTGTTTGCCCGCGGCGCCCTGAAGAAATTGTGGAAGCCAAACCTCTCCGAAGAAGCCGCCGTCGCCATCGCCGTCGAGGCTCTGTACGACGCCGCAGATGACGACTCGGCAACGGGCGGTCCTGATCCCGTCCGCCAGCTGTGGCCCGTGGTGTACACGGTTAATCGGGCGGGCAATCGACGCGTTCCCGAACGGGACTTGGCCGCCATCGCGGGGGCCATCGTTGAATCGCGTGCCATCGCCGGACGGGAGGCCTGACATGACACAGCAGTTCTATGTCTCTCCCGAGCAACTGATGAAGGACCGTGCGGACTTCGCCCGGAAGGGCATCGCCCGCGGACGCTCCGTAGTGGTTATCAGCTGCGCTGACGGCATCGCCTTGATCGCGGAGAATCCGTCGCCTTCATTGCATAAAATCGGCGAAATCTACGACAAAATCGCGTTCGCCGCTGTGGGAAAGTACAACGAGTTTGAAAGTCTTCGGCAGGCAGGCGTCCGCTACGCCGACGTCCGCGGCTACTCCTACGATCGTGAGGACGTCACGGCCCGCGGCCTCGCCAGTGTGTACGCACAGAGCCTCGGCGCCGTCTTCACCGCTGAACAGAAGCCGTTCGAGGTGGAACTGGCGGTAGCCGAGGTGGGTCTGGCACAAGAACAGGACCACCTGTACCGGCTGACTTTCGATGGTTCCATCGCGGACGAAAACGGCTTTGTGGTGATGGGCGGCCTGGCTGACCAGATTTCCGACGTCGTCAGCGCGGCATGGGAGCCTGAGTTGAACCTCGCCGGGGCCATGCGTTTGGCACTGCGCGCCCTGGCCACCGATAAGGAAGCCGAAGCATTGCCCGCCACAGCCGTTGAAGCCGCAGTCCTGTACCGCGCTTCGGAAAGCCACCGGGGTTCCCGAAGGGCCTTCCGTCGGCTCCTGCCTGAGGACATGACCCGCCTGCTCACAGAGGAGAGCTGAGATGGATAAGCGAATTTTTGGCATCGAAACGGAGTTTGGGATTTCCTACTCGAGCCCGGATTCACGTCCGCTGGCTCCTGAGGAAGTGGCTCGTTACCTCTTTCGCAAGGTAGTCAGTTGGGGCAGATCCTCCAATGTGTTCCTGACCAACGGCTCAAGGCTTTATCTGGACGTTGGATCACACCCGGAGTATGCCACAGCCGAATGTGATGATCTCGCCCAGCTCATCGCCCATGACCGGGCGGGCGAGCTCATCTTGGATGACCTGGTGGATGAAGCCCAATCGAGGCTGGCAGCGGAGGGATTCAACGGCACGGTCTATCTGTTCAAGAACAACACCGACTCCGCGGGAAACTCCTACGGCAGCCACGAAAACTACCTCATTCCGCGGCGCGGGGAGTTCTCCCGCCTGGCCGAAATCCTGATTCCGTTCCTGGTGACGCGTCAGCTGATCGCCGGAGCGGGAAAGGTCTTGAAGACCCCGCATGGCGCCACCTTTGCGTTCTCCCAGCGGGCCGACCACATCTGGGAGGGCGTGTCGTCTGCCACCACCAGGTCAAGGCCCATCATTAATACCCGCGACGAACCACACGCTGATGCCGAGTTCTACCGCCGGCTCCACGTCATCGTGGGGGACTCCAACATGTCTGAGACCTCGGCATTGCTCAAAGTTGGAACGGTGGACCTGATCCTTCGCATGATTGAGGCAGGCGTGATCATGCGGGACATGCGCATGGAAAACCCCATCCGCAGCATTCGTGAGATTTCCCACGACCTCAGCGGCCGCGCCTTGGTCAGGCTGGCCAACGGCAGGCAATTGACCGCACTTGATATCCAGCGCGAATACTTGGGCAAGGTCACGGAATTCGTGGCTGCCAACGGCGCACACAACGCCCACGTGCCTCTCATCCTGGACCTGTGGAAGCGGACTCTGGACGCCATTGAGAGCGGAGACACCAGCACGATCGACACCGAGGTCGACTGGGCCATCAAGAAGAAGCTCATGGACGGGTATATGCGGCGACATGACCTGAGCCTGGATTCGCCCCGTATTGCACAACTCGACCTCACCTATCACGACATTTCCCGGCAACGCGGTATCTTCTTCCTGCTCCAGGCGCGGGGGGCCGCACGCCGCCTGGTGACGGAAACAGACGTCAAGGACGCCGTTGATGCACCGCCTCAGACAACGCGGGCCAAGCTGCGTGGCGACTTTGTTCGCCGCGCCCAGGAACTGGGCCGTGACTACACCGTTGACTGGGTTCACCTGAAGCTCAACGACCGCGCGCACCAGACAATCCTCTGCAAGGATCCCTTCCGGAGCGTTGATGAGCGGGTAGATGCACTTCTGGACTCCATGAGCTGAGCGGCTTTATAAGCTGGCTCTCAGCTTCACGGGCTATTCTGGATAGTGGTCTCTTTCCAAGAGCCACCCTGCTTGGAGGCGTTTAGCGTCTTTCCGAGTGTCCCTTGCCCCGACGAAAGTGTCTTTTTTGTGCGCCGACTCCTAGCAATTCTCCTTCCTGCCCTGCTGCTCATCACTGCGTGCGGAGGAAACACTCCGGCAGCCGAGCCCACCAGCCAGTCAGCCGGTGATACCTCCAAGCTTGACTCCGTGAAAGTGACGGACAACGGAAACGACAAAGCCCCGGGCATTGAGTTCTCCAAGCCCCTCACCGTGTCCGAGACCACTGTCAAGATGGTTGTCGAAGGCGACGGAGAGCGGATTAAGGCCGGCCAGACGGCCGAGCTGGTGTATCTGGCCGTCGACGGCAATGACGGTAAGACCGTGGAAGACGCTTACGCCAACGGCCCTCAGCCGATCGAGCTTACTGACGAGCTGAAGGCAGGCAACGAGCAGATCTACAACGCGATCGTCGGCGCCAAGATCGGTTCCCAGATCGCCTTCGCGGCACCGGGCAATGCCACGGCTTCTGCACCCGCCTCCACACAGCTGGTCATCTTCAAGTTGGTCTCAGCCAAGGATGCCGCGCCGGTACTGGAGAAGCCGGAAGGTGAGACAGTAACTCCTCCTGCAGGGCTCCCCACCGTTAAGGAAGACGACAAGGGCATTCCCCAGATCTCCGTTGACGGAGTAGCCGCTCCCAAGGAACTCATCGCCCAGGACCTCATCAAGGGTTCCGGTGCAGCCGTCAAGTCAACTGACACCCTCACTGTCAATTACGTGGGCGTCAACCTTGTTGGTGGCACCAAGTTCGATTCCAGCTATGACCGCGGAAAGTCCACGAGCTTCCCGCTCACTGGCGTCATCAAGGGCTGGACCCAGGGCCTTGAGGGGAAGACTGTCGGCTCCCGCGTCCTGCTGGTCATTCCCAAGGACCTGGCCTACGGCGACGCAGGCCAAGGCGAAGCCAAGGGCGACCTCGTCTTCGTCGTGGACATCCTCGGCGTCAAGTAGCCAACGGCCGTCGTCTGCACGACTGCCGGGCACTGGCTTAGGCTGGTTCCTGACATCAATCCGTCCCCCACATCAAAGGAGTACCCATGTCATTCGGTCAGCGTGACTTCGACCGCACCAAGCCGGAAATCGACTTCCCGGAAGGTGACGTCCCCACGGACCTCGTCATCACGGACCTCATCGAGGGCACCGGCACGGAAGCCAAAGCCGGGGACACCGTCTCCACGCACTACGTCGGCGTGGCCTGGTCCACTGGCGAAGAGTTTGACGCCTCATGGGGCCGCGGCGCTCCGCTCGACTTCCGTGTTGGCGTTGGCCAGGTTATCCAGGGCTGGGACCAGGGTCTCTTGGGCATGAAGGTTGGCGGCCGCCGCCGCCTGGAGATTCCGTCTGAGCTTGCCTACGGTTCCCGCGGTGCCGGCGGAGCGATCAAGCCCAACGAGGCTCTGATCTTTGTGGTAGACCTCGTGGCTGTCCGCTAGGACACCACCTTTGCGCAAGGCGCGTCACCTTCCGGTTTCACTGGTTGGTGACGCGCCTTGCTGCTTTCCTGCCGGTCTTTAGTAACGTAGCAACCGTGTCCGCATCCCGCACTGAACGACTCCTGAACCTTCTCCTGGCCTTGCTCAATACCAAGGTGGGACTTCCACGGTCCATCCTGCGCGAAAAGGTTTACCGCGATTCCGCCGAAAATGACGTCGCTTTTGGACGCATGTTCGAGCGTGACAAGGTGGATCTTAGGCAATTTGGCTTTGAGATTGAGACCCTCACGGACCCGCAGAATTTTGGAGTGGATGACCCCGCCACTACGCGCTACCGCATTGGCAAGGACTCCAACAGGCTCCCTGAAGTCAGTCTCACTCCTGCTGAGTGCACCGTCCTCCTGTTGGCCGCCCAGCTGTGGGAACGTGCTGCCCTCGGTACTGCTGCCGCCAACGCCGTCCGCAAACTGCAGGCTGCTGGTGGCTTTACTGATGTGGATCTCCCCGCGGGCGTTCAGCCTCGCATCAAGCCGGCCGGACAAGCGTTCGACGACGTCGTGGCGGCCATGCACGGCAGGCATCCGGTCCGTTTCGGCTACCTCGCGGTCAGTTCGGGACGCGAAGAGGTCCGCGATGTCGAGCCATGGGGACTGGGCAGCCGATTTGGCCAGTGGTACCTGGTAGGCCTGGACCGGGAGAGAGCGGCCAAGAGGCTTTTCAGGCTCTCGCGGATGACCAGCGCCGTTACCGTACTGACCGGCAGCACTTTTGAGCCGCCGGAATCCTTCGACGTCCGGGCAGAACTGGACTCCCTCAACGAGCTCCCGGTCCAACACGCCACCCTTGACGTGGACAGGGACCGCCTCCTTCCCCTGCGAAAGAGGGCGAACAGTGTCACGCCGCTGCCCGCGGGCTCCAACCGTGACCGTCTGGTTGTGGACTTCCGTGATCCTGAGCAGCTCGCCGAAGAATTAGCCTCCTACGGCCCCCACGTCCTGGTGGTGAGCCCGGCGGAGCTGTGTGCCGCCGTCGTACGCCGCCTCCAAGGCGCCCTTGACGTCGATGCTGTCCCGTCCGTACCCCTGCAGTTCCCCGACGCTGGACGCGCGCCCAGGGCGCGGAAGCGGACGTCCGAGGACCAGTTGGCAAGGATGCTCCAGCTGGTCCCTTTCCTGGTCCACCATCAGGGGCTGCACATCCAGGAAGTAGCGGATCATTTCGGCATCACGCGGAAAGCGCTGATTGACGACCTGAAGATCCTGATTTGCTCGGGTCTTCCAGAGGGCTACCCCGATGACCTCCTGGACATCCAGTGGGAAGACGACCATGTGTACATCTCCGAGCACTTGGACCTGAATCGTCCGGTGCGTTTCAGCGAGGAGGAGGCAGCTGCGCTCCTGACCGGCCTGGCCATGCTGGGCGACCTGCCGGCGTTGGCCGGAATGGCCGAGGACCAGCCTGGGAGTGCTCTGGAATCCGTCACCATCAAATTGACCGGCGCCGCAGGGCAGGCCGGCCGTCTGGCTGGTTCCGTGGCCGGCCAATCCGTCGCGCCGGGTCAATCGCAGGCGTTTGCCACGATTACGCAGGCGATCAGGGATGGACAACAGCTCCATCTGAAGTATCTCTCCCGGCAGCGGGATGAGGTCACTGAAAGAGACGTCGATCCCTTGCGGCTCTATTCTCTGGACGACACATGGTACTTCGAGGCCTACTGTCACAGTAAGACGGGCATCCGGAATTTCCGCTTGGACAGAGTGGAGGCGTTGGCACCCAACGGCCGTCATGTCACCGGGTCTGCAACGGCCGCGGAAGACTTTCCGGCGCGCCTGTTCACTCCCAGCGATGACGACGTCCTGGTGGTCCTGCAGCTGACCCGGCAGGGTGCCGGGCTGGCTGACGATTACTACGCCGAACGCACGGCGCCAATGCCCGACGGCGGACTCCTCGCTGAAGTACGGTTCGGGAACGCAGAGTGGCTGCCGATGTTCGTTTCCCAGCATGGCGGATCCGTCCGTATCGTTCACCCCGAGCAACTTCGCAAGGGGGCCCGTGCCTGGCTTGATGCGGCCCTGGCCCAGTACGACTCTGCTTCTGACAGCCCGGCTGGCTAGACTACTCAGATGCCTTGGTGGTTCTGGATCCTGTTGTGGATCGCGCTAATAGCCCTTTCATTGCTTCTGCACCTGGCGCTGGGGTACCGCTTGTTCAGGAAATTCATGTCAACTGTTCATGAATTGGGCGATGCGGGTAAACGTTTCAGCAACCTTTCGCCTATGGTCGAAACCTCCGATGTTGAACGGACGGAGGACCACCCTGAGCCGGGCTCCGCAATTTTTGCCTCACCGGAGCAGATGCGTCATGATTACCTGACGGCCAAAGCCTTCCGCCAGGAAGTTCGTCGCCAGAAGCGCGTCAAGCGCAAAGCAGAGCGGGGTCAGCCCCAAAACCTGCACGACATTGAATTCAGATAGACGTAGGATGTATCCAAAAGGAAAGGACCTCCCCACATGAGGCTCGAAGGCTGGCATCTCATCATCATCATCGTCCTGGCTCTGGTGCTTTTTGCAGCACCGAAGCTGCCGTCCATGGCGCGCAGCATTGGGCAGTCGATGCGTATTTTCAAGTCTGAAGTCCGGGAAATGAAGAAGGACGGCTCTTCCGAAACGAAGGACGCCCAGGACTCTTCCGACGCCGTCGAAGGCAAGGTTGTTGGTCACCCGGACGTGAACGCCAAGAACAACGGCGAGACTGACGTTCCGCCCTCCACCCGCGTCTAGTAAGAAGTGGTTGAGACGAAGGGGCGCAAGGCCAACCCCGAAGCCCGGATGGCGCTCCTTGACCACCTCAAGGAGCTGAAGAACCGGCTCTTCAAGGCTGCAATCGGCGTCATCCTGGGAACGGTGGTGGGCTTCATTGTCTACCAGCCGCTTCTGGAGGCTTTGATTAAGCCGATCAAGGATCTCAACGAAAAAGAAGGCCGCGCCGCAACGCTGAACTTTGACGGCGTCGCCAGTTCGTTTGACCTCATGGTGCAGGTTTCGGTCTTCCTAGGCGTGATTCTTGCGAGCCCGGTGTGGATTTACCAGCTCTGGGCTTTCATCGTGCCCGGCCTTCACAAAAAAGAGCGTCGACTTGCGTTGTCGTTCGTGGCAGCAGCGGTGCCGCTCTTCATCGGCGGCGTCCTCCTCGCGTGGCTCGTTTTGCCCAACGCCGTGCGGGTCCTGACTGACTTCACTCCGGTGGGTGGATCCAACTTCATCAGCGCCGAAATCTACTTGGCCTTTGTGCTCCGGCTCCTGCTGGCCTTCGGTATCGCTTTCCTTGTCCCGGTGGTTTTGGTTGGCCTGAACCTGGCAGGAATCGTCAAGGGCAAGCAACTCATCAAGAGTTGGCGCATTACCATCTTCCTGGTGTGCTTGTTCGCTGCGATGGCTGCTCCCGGCGCTGACGCCATGAGCATGTTCTACCTCGCAGCGCCCATGCTTCTCCTGTTCTTCGCTGCCATTGGTGTCTGCGTGTTGAACGACCGCCGCCGTGAGCGTCGCGCCATCAAGCGGGCGGCCGAGACCGAGGCCACGGCGAACATCGCCACCCCGGCCTCGGATCTGGAGAATCTCTAGACATTCGGCCACTAGGCTTGATGCATGTCCTCCATTTCCGGGTCTTCATCTCCATCAGACCGTTACCAGGCGGCTGCCCAGCGCGCCGCTGAGTCGAAAACGTACCTCGGGTCCTTCGCCCGTTCGCTGGACTTTGACCTGGACGACTTCCAGCGCGAAGCGTGCAGGTCACTCCAGGAAGGGCGCGGCGTTCTGGTGGCAGCCCCCACGGGTGCAGGCAAAACAATCGTTGGCGAGTTTGCCATCTATCTCGCATTGGAACGCGGTCTGAAAGCGTTCTACACCACCCCCATTAAGGCCCTGAGTAACCAGAAGTTCTCAGAACTGGCAGCAAAATACGGCGCAGCCAACGTTGGTTTGTTGACCGGTGATACCACCATCAACGGCGATGCCCCGGTGGTGGTTATGACCACCGAAGTCCTGCGGAACATGCTCTACGCCGATTCGGAAACACTCGGCGATCTTGGCTTTGTAGTGATGGACGAGGTCCACTACCTGGCCGACCGCTTCCGGGGTGCCGTCTGGGAAGAAGTCATCATCCATCTGCCCAGCGAAGTGCAGGTAGCGTCCCTGAGCGCCACCGTTTCCAACGCGGAAGAGTTCGGCGCATGGCTGGACACCGTCCGGGGTGACACCGACGTCATCGTGTCCGAGCACCGCCCCGTGCCCCTATGGCAGCACGTCATGGTGGGCCGGGACATCGTGGACCTTTTTGCCGGCGATACCACGTTCGATGAGATCGCTCCCCGGGCACCCGGGGAGCAGGAAACCGAAGCGCCGGATCTTTCCGAGGCTGAGGAAATCGTCCGCGAGCCAGCGCCCACAGAGCACCGCAAAACATCACCCAAGCGCTCCGCGGCCAGCCAAGTTCGCCAAGCGGTCACCGGACCCGGCTTTGAGGTCAATCCGGACCTTCTTGCCATGGCCCGTTCGGAAAGCCGCATGAACATGAACGGACGCTTTGGCCATGGCGGACGGAGCCGTCGCCGCCAGGACCGCTACCGGGACGATCGCCAGCAGTCAGAACAACGCAGCCCCGTCAGGAAAGCCAGCCGTCCGCAGGTGATCGAGAGCCTGCGCCGCCAGGACCTCTTGCCTGCCATTACGTTCATCTTTTCCCGAGCAGGCTGCGACGCAGCGGTAGCGCAATGCGCGGCCTCGGGCCTATGGCTGACCACCGAGCACGAGCAGCAGATTATTGCCCAGCGTGTGGATGAAGCGAGTCACGAGATTCCCGCTGACGATTTGGACGTCCTCGGTTTCTGGGGTTGGCGCGATGGCCTCGTCAGGGGTTTTGCAGCCCATCACGCGGGCATGCTGCCCACGTTCAAGGAAGTGGTGGAAAAGCTCTTTGCCGATGGCTTGGTGAAGGCCGTCTTCGCTACCGAAACCCTGGCCCTTGGCGTGAACATGCCCGCCCGCTGCGTGGTCCTCGAAAAGCTGGAAAAGTTCAATGGCGAAGCGCACGTGAACATCACCGCAGGGGAGTACACACAGCTCACCGGGCGTGCGGGCCGCCGTGGAATCGACGTCGAAGGGCACGCCGTAGTCTTGTGGCAGCCCGGTACGGATCCCGCCGCGGTGGCCGGCCTGGCGTCGCGACGCACGTACCCCTTGAATTCCAGCTTCAGGCCTACTTACAACATGAGCATCAACCTGATTGCGCAGTTTGGGCGGGTTCGGGCACGCGAAATTCTGGAGTCCTCCTTCGCGCAATTCCAGGCAGACCGTTCCGTAGTTGGCTTGGCCAGGCAGGTCCGGGGACGCGAAGAATCCCTGGCAGGCTATGCCAAATCCATGCAGTGCCACCTCGGGGATTTCACCGAATACTCCAAACTGCGGCGGGAACTCAGCGACGCCGAGAATTTCGCGGCCCGCGACCACCAGCGTGCCCGCAAATCCCATGTGGCCGATTCCCTGACCCGGCTGATCCCTGGCGACGTCATCAGCATCCACAGCGGAAGACTGGCCGGACACGCAGTGGTCCTTGAGGTGGATCGAAACGCCCGCGAGCCCAGGCCTTCCGTACTCACGTCGGATAACCAGCTGCGCCGCATAGGGGTGCACGATCTCGAGGGACCGGTCTCGCCCCTCACCCGTATCCGGATCCCCAAATCCTTCAACGCCAAGGTGCCCAAATCGCGGCGTGACCTGGCCTCCGCAATGCGCCACGCCATCAGCGAGGACGCGCCGGAGAGCCGACGCAACAGCAGGCACGAGGACTTCGGCTTGGGAGCCCGGTTGCCGGACCAGGAAAAGAAGATCGCCGATCTTCGGAGGTCGCTGAGGGCACATCCGTGCCACGGCTGCAGCGAACGGGAGGACCATGCACGGTGGTCAGAGCGCTGGTGGAAGCTGCGCCGGGAAACTGACGGCTTGGTCCGCCAAATTCAGGGCAGGACCAATACGATTGCCAAGACCTTTGACCGCGTATGCGATGTTCTCTCGGTTTATGGCTACTTGGAAACCAGCGACGCCGGACAGGTCGCCATCAGCGCAGACGGTCAGCGGCTTCGCCGTATCTATGGTGAGAAGGACCTTCTCATTTCCCAGACGATCCGACGCGGCGCCATCAATGATCTCGACGCTGCCGAACTGGCATCTTTTGCCAGCTGCCTGGTGTACCAGGCCAAGCGGGAGGACCGGGGACTCCGGCCCAAGATGCCCTCGGTGTCGCTCGAGTCGGCCGTGGACATCGTGATCCGCGAATGGTCCCAGCTTGAGGACACGGAAGAGCACAACCGGCTGCCGCTCACCGGTGAGCCGGAATTGGGACTGATGTGGCCCATGTACAAGTGGGCAAAGGGCCGCCACCTGCAGGAGGTGCTCAGTGGCACCGATCTGGCGGCCGGAGACTTTGTCCGCTGGGCGAAGCAGGTTGTGGATCTCTTGGACCAGTTGGCCAAGATCCCGCAACTGGATCCTCGATTGGCGAGGATCTGCCGGGAATCCATCGACTTGGTTCGACGCGGCGTCGTTGCCTATTCAACAGTGGCTTAGCGCACCGCCTTTTGTTGTCTCACTGATTGACTGTTTTCAAAGCTCAAGGAGCATTACGCATGAACCAGCCAGGCGTGCCAGCCGGCCATGACCACAAGGACCACAAGGTCACCATGTATCGCAACGGGTCGATTTATACGGCCGCAGATCCCTTTGCCACGGCCATGGTGGTGGACGGCGACACCGTTGCGTGGGTGGGTTCCGAGCAGGCTGCTGCTTCCATCGCCGATTCATCGATGGAGATCATCGATCTCCGCGGTGCACTCCTGGCACCTGGCTTCGTGGATTCACACGCACACCTGACGGAGACAGGACTCGCGTTGTCCGGCCTGCAGCTGGCGTCGGTGCGGTCAGCCAAGGAACTGCTCGACGCCGTTGCCACCGTTGGCGGCTCAGGTTCAGTTCTGGGCCATGGTTGGGATGAGACGGGCTGGAGTGACCCCACACTGCCCACTCTTGAGGAACTGGATCGGGCGGCGGGTGGACGGCACGTGTATCTTTCGCGGATCGATGTGCACTCTGCTCTGGTGTCGTCCTCGCTGGCAGCAGCGGCTGGATTGAAAGGGAAGGACGGATTCTCCGGTACGGCCCATGTGGTGCGGCAAGCGCACACGTCGGCCCGGCTGGCGGCGCGGCATTTGCCTGACGGCGAACGACGCGCATACCAAGCACAGGCACTGCAGGAGGCCGCTTCCAACGGTTACGTGGCTATGGCGGAGATGGCGGCACCCCACATCTGCGGTCCTGACGATCTTCGGATGGCCGCGTCATGGAATGAGCACACGAACAGCCCCGAAGTGCTGCCTTACTGGGGCGAACTGGCCAGATCCGCGGATCACGCCCAAACCATCCTGGACAGTCTGGGAACAAAGGTACTGGGCCTTGCGGGGGACCTGAACATGGACGGTTCCATCGGCTCCCGGACGGCGTCGCTCATGAACGACTATGCCGATGCGCCAGGGCACCGCGGCAGCCTGTATCTCTCGGTGGACGATGCCGCCACACACCTTGCGGCCACGTCCTTACTGGGCGTCCAAGCGGGTTTCCACGTCATTGGCGATGCCGGACTGGGTGCCGTCCTGGACGCCCTGGATGCAGCCGCTGCCGAGGTAGGGGAGCAGCGGATCCGGGCAGCGGGCCACCGCCTTGAGCACGTGGAGCTGGCTGACCAGTCCGCTATTGAGCGGCTGGCGAAGTATTCCATTACGGTCAGTGTGCAGCCAGGGTTCGATGCCGCGTGGGGCAGGGCCGGAGGTCTCTACGAGCAACGACTCGGCGATCGCAGCCAGGCCATGAACCCTTTCGCATCCTTTTACGCCAGCGGTGTGCCCATTGCCTTTGGCAGTGACAGCCCTGTGACACCCCTGCGACCATGGTCCAGTGTTCGCGCGTGTCTGGAGCACAGCAACCCCGAACAACGAATCTCGGCGCGTGCCGCGTTCCTTGGCCATACCCGGGCAGGGTGGCGGGCTGCCAAGTACCGGAACCCGTTGATGGGCCAGCTGGTTCCGGGCGCACCGGCCAGCTTCGCCGTGTGGGAAGTCGAGGAATTGATGGTTCAGGTGGCGGACAGCCGCGTTCAGTCCTGGAGCACCGACCCCCGTGCCCGCACTCCGCTGCTTCCTGCCCTCGACACCGGCAGCGATCCCCGCTGCCTGCAAACGGTTCGCGAGGGACATGAACTGTTTGCCCATGACTCACTGCGGGCCTAGACACCGAATTTCATGACGGAGATCGGGTGCTGAACTGGACCGATGCAAGGATCCGCAGGTCAACCGCCGGTTGACAGAGTGGGGTGAGTCCGTAGCATTGAGGCTCAACGGATCATCATTGCAGAGGCAGCTGCCGGAGCTTGCTGGTTCGGCCGTGGCCGGAGCGGGCTCATGGTGGCGGCAAAGTGAGTGGGCAGGTCCACAGCGACCCGGAAAACAGTTCGTCCGGAATATCCTTGTTCGGCGCCACTGGTGCTGGGCTTGTGGACCTGCCCGCAGCTTCCCGGCAGTTGTGTCCGGCGCCACAGCGGCCCGGGAAGAGTCGTCCGGCGTCCTATAATGGAGAGTTGCGCCAGAATGCCAGCCGCCAGGCTGCTCCGGCACACTGACCGCTCCATCAAGGAAAGGCCTCTTCTTGCGTGTCCTGACGATCATTCCCACCTACAACGAGCTGGAATCGCTCCCCAAGACGCTGGGGCGGCTGCGCGCTGCTGTACCCGAGTCCGATGTTCTGGTGGTTGACGACAACAGCCCTGACGGTACGGGACAGCTGGCTGACGAGTTCGCCGCAGCGGATAGCCAGGTGCATGTTTTGCATCGCAAGGGCAAAGAAGGCCTCGGCGCTGCGTACATCGCCGGTTTCAAGTGGGGATTGGCTGCCGGCTATGACGTCCTGGTGGAAATGGACGCGGACGGCTCCCACAAGCCGGAGCAGTTGCCGCTTCTTCTCGATGCCGTCAAGGACGGCGCCGACCTCGCCATGGGTTCACGGTGGGTCCCGGGTGGCAGCGTGGTCAACTGGCCGCTCTACCGGCAGGCTATCTCCCGCATTGGCAGCACCTATGCCCGCATCATGTTGGGCGTAAAAATCAAGGATGTTACCGGTGGCTACCGGGCCTTCCGTCGCAGCACGCTGGAGGCACTCAATCTGGACGCCGTCGAGTCCGTGGGCTACGGGTTCCAGGTGGACCTTGCCTGGCGCGTGGCCAAGCTCGGCCTGCGCATCGAGGAACGCCCCATCACGTTCGTGGAGCGAGAGCTCGGCGCCTCCAAGATGAGCGGCAACATCGTGGTGGAAGCCATGATCAACGTGACCAAATGGGGACTGGCAGCACGTTGGGCGAAGCTCACTCGAAAGTCACCCGCAGCCGCTAAGTAGTTGGGCAATAACAAAGGCCGGGTCCGGTTTCCTTGAGGAAACGGACCCGGCCTTTGTTGTCTCAGTCGCTGCAGACTAAGCGGAACGACGCTCTCCACGACGCTCACGCAGGATGTTCAATCGATCCTCGAGGATCTGCTCCAGCTCGGGAAGGCTCCGGCGCTCAAGCAGCATGTCCCAGTGGGTACGTACAGCTTTTTCGTTGGCATCCACGGGACGCTCGCCGTCAACCAGAAGCGCTTCCTTGCCCGTCTTGGAAACCCACACCGGGGGGATCTCGGCTTCGGAGGAGAAGGTTACGAAGACCTGCTCGCCATCCTCGCAGCGGTACTCGACCCGCTGGCGCGGCGCCGGTTCAACGCCGGATTCGGTTTCCATGCTTTGGGCGCCAAGACGCATACCCCGCAGGCTGCGATCGCTCATGATTACTCCCTCTGTCTGTTCGCGGAGCAGGAACCCCGCGCTAGCCGTAAGCCGTTTGCACGTTCCTTACGGACTACTTCTGCACACCTTGCATCACTAATTGCAACGCCTGGCAAAGCTTTTATGTTCCATCCACACTGAACCAGCCGGACAAATATCCCATTATACGCGGATGAGGTCCCTCTACCCAAAGCGGGCCTTAAAGGCCGGACGGCCAGCCACAGAATGGCTGGCCGTCCGGTACGGGTTACTGCTGCTTTGTGAGGCGTTTCGGCTACTCGGCAGTACGGGCCGGCTGGGCCCCCTTGCCGGATTCATCACCGAAAAGGCCGGCGGCAGGTGAGTCACCGTTACTGCCTCCCAGGGCACCACCGATGCCCTTGAGTGCCTCGCCTACTTCGCTCGGAATGATCCAGAGCTTGTTGGAACTCCCTTCGGCGATCTTGGGGAGCGTCTGCAAGTACTGGTAGGCCAGGAGCTTCTGGTCCGGATTTCCCTTATGAATCGCGTCGAAGACCTTCTGGATGGCCTGGGCTTCACCGTCAGCCCGAAGGATAGCTGCCTTCGCGTCACCTTCAGCAGCAAGAATGGCTGCCTGACGCTGGCCTTCTGCGGTGAGGATCTGGGACTGCTTGGTGCCTTCCGCAGTCAGGATTGCGGCACGACGGTCACGCTCAGCACGCATCTGCTTTTCCATCGAGTCCTGGATGGAGTGGGGCGGATCGATCGCTTTCAGTTCAACGCGTGAAACGCGGATTCCCCAGCGGCCCGTAGCTTCATCAAGCACACCACGGAGCTGGCCGTTGATCTGGTCGCGGGACGTCAGCGCCTCTTCGAGGTTGAGTCCACCCACCACGTTACGGAGCGTGGTGGTGGTCAACTGTTCCACGGCTTGGATGTAGTTTGCGATCTCGTACGTGGCCGCTCTGGGATCGGTGACCTGGAAGTAGACCACCGTGTCGATGGAAACCACAAGGTTGTCTTCGGTGATGACCGGCTGCGGCGGGAATGACACCACCTGTTCGCGCAGGTCGAGCAGCGGCAGGAGCCTGTCGACGAACGGGATCAGTATGGTGAGCCCCGGGTTAAGCGTGCGCTGGTACTTGCCGAGTCGTTCTACGACGCCGGCTCGTGCCTGCGGGATGATCCTTACCGAGCGGACCAACACGATGATGACAAAAATGACGAGAACAATCAGCACAATTGCTGCTGCTGTTCCTCCTAAGCCGTCCATACATCTCCTTCGTTCCCCAATTGCGTGGTTTGATGCGGCTTTGCGCGGGCGGGTTGCCCACCCGGCAACCGACTAAATCAGTGGGCGCCTCAGCGCGGGCTATTGTCGGCAGACGAGGCGACTACCGCCGTCGCGCCGTCAATTTTGGTGACCTGGACTGTTGCGCCGGCGTCGATGACGCCAGCGGTGCTGCGGGCGCTCCATACGTCACCGCCAATTTTGACGAGTCCACTTGTGCCGCTCACGGCTTCGATGACGAGAGCTGACTGGCCTATAAGGCGGTCGATATTGGAGCGCTGTTCTTCGGGCCCCTTGTGGAGGTGCTTGAGCGCCACGGGCCGCACGAAGGCAATCATCAAGAGGGAAACAACGCAGAAAATAACAATCTGCAGCCAGAACTCGGCGCCGGCGAAGTCAGCAATCAGGCCGGCAAGGGCACCGCCGCCCAGCATGATGAAGAAGAGGTCGAGAGTCAGCATCTCCACCACTGCGAACGCGAGGAACACGGTGAGCCAGAGGGCCCACCAATTCTCGCCGAGCCATTCAAACATCCGTTCCCCCTTGGTCCCGGATCCCGCGAGGGGGATCACAGTCACTGTTCTCCCATCCTAGCCCGACGTACCGCCCCACGTCAGGACACGGTAAACACGCTGATCCGGAACATGGCCGTGGTGGTCGTGGAAGCATCGGATTCTGCCAACCCGGACAACTGCCCGGAGTGGAGATGATGGCCGGCCGGGCCCATGAAGGCGAGATCTGCTACCTCCGGGCCACTCAAAAGCAAGGGGATATCCAGGGTGTGGCTGTCTCCGGAAGCGAAATGCGCCCGCATGCTGTCAACCAGGCGTTCCTCTTTGCCATCTTCGATCCCCAGCATCCCTGTCCGGGCGGCGATCTCCGCGAGATGCCCGGGCCGCGGCGTCACCACCACAAGGGTTCCGCCCGGCCGGAGCACGCGGGCGAATTCTGCGGGGTTTCGTGGAGCAAAGACCACCATGACCACGTCCGCGGAGTGGTCCGCCATGGGCAGTGGCCGCCAGATGTCCCACACCAGGTTGGCGGCCTCCGGGTTGAGTCGAGCCGCCCGACGAAGCGCAAACTTGGAGATATCCAGGCCCACGGCGCTGGCCCCGCTCTTTGCGGTGACTGCCCGGAGATAGTGTCCGGTCCCGGTCCCGGCGTCGAGGACCAACGCATCAGGTCGCCGGAGTACGCCCTCGGCAACATCCGCAACAGCATCGGCCAGAGCGGAGTAGTGCCCGCCCTCCAAGAACCGGTATCGGGCGGCAACCATGTCAGCCGAATCAGCTTCAAAGACGGTGCCCTTGCCCGTCAGCAGGTTGAAATAGCCCTGTTTCGCGGCGTCAAAGGTGTGCCCCGCACCGCAGGCCAGGCTCCGTGGCTGATCTTCCTTAAGCTGGAACGCCCCTTGGCAGACAGGACAGCGGAGGGCAGCAACAGCATGGGACAACATGGCTCCAATCCTACGGTGGGACGGAGTGTCTGGTACCTGTGGTGAAAACACCGGGCTAGGCTCACCAGCGTGAAACCAGAGCAACTTCCCCTGCTGAATTCCGTGTCCGCCCCCGCCATCCACCCTGACGGCACCAAAGCTGTGGTCTCCGTCATCAGACCGGATTTCGATGCCGACAGCTACGTTGGACAGCTGTGGAGCGTCCCGTTGGACATCACCAAGCACCCTCGCCGCATCACGCGCGGATTCAGGGACAGTTCGCCGTCATTTTCACCGGATGGGCTTGTTCTTGCCTTCCTCCGAAGCGATCCCGATGGCAAGCCGCAGCTGTTCGTGGTGGAGGCGGCCGGCGGCGAACCGCAACGGATCACGGATCAGCACAGCGGCATCAGCGGTTTTATCTGGGCTCCCGATTCGCACCGGATTGCCTTCCTTGCCAGGGTGGCGGAGCAGGGCCGCTACGGAACAGTCGACGGCGTTAC
Organism: Arthrobacter sp. yr096; assembly: GCF_900108925.1. NCBI lineage: Bacteria > Bacillati > Actinomycetota > Actinomycetes > Micrococcales > Micrococcaceae > Arthrobacter > Arthrobacter sp. yr096. The sequence continues at coordinate 519,000 of NZ_FNYI01000003.1, forward strand.
TGCTGGAGGCGAAGATGCCCGCCTGATCACGAATAATCAGTACCGGATGAACGGCGTGGGATACACAGGGGACCAGCCCCAACAAGTGTTCGTCGTAGAGGTACCGGAACTGGGCGGCGAACCCGCAGTTGCACCCCGTGGGCGGGCAGCCCATGAACAGCCGGCCCGCGAAGTCAACGGGATACCTGCAGCCAAGCAGCTCACGTTTGGCGATGCCGATCACGATTCCCCGTGCTTCTCCGCTGACGGGTCCCAGATCTATTTCGTGGCCGGCCTGCACCAAGGGCACGACGACGATCTGGTCACCTCCGTTTACCGGGTAGCAGCCTCCGGCGGCGAGCCAACCGCCGTCGAACCTTCAAACAAAATCCGACAGACTGTCACGGACGTCCGTACATCGACTGATGGCCAATGGCTCTTTTACATTGCCCAGGACATGGGTCAAACGGGCCGGGACTTCGTGGCACGCAACGGCGTCCTCCATGTCATGCCCATCGGCGGGGGAGAGTCCGTGCCGCTGACCGACGTCGAATATCTGGATGTCGCCGGGCCTTTGGAGCCCAGCGGTCCCGCCAGCGTGCTGGTGCTCAACACGGCTCTGGGCAGCGTCGAACTGCTGGATGTTCCCGCTGAAGGCGAGATTACGCCCTTGGTCCACGGCGCCCGGGTGGTCATTGGAGCAAGCGTGGCAGCCAACGGCGAAATAGCGGTCAGCTACTCGGATGCCGCCACGATGGGCGACGTAGCATCTTTGGAACGAAATGAACTGCGCCTGCTGACAGACTTTTCAGCAGGCTTGAGAAATAACTCACGGGTCAGCGAGCCAGTGGATTTCGGGGCATCCTCCGAGGACGGCCACCGGGTCCATGGATGGGTCGTGCTGCCGGACGGGCCTGGACCGCACCCCGTCCTGCTGAACATCCATGGCGGACCGTTCGCGCAATACACCGGCGCCTACTTCGACGAAGCGCAGGTATACGCCGCAGCCGGGTACGCGGTGGTGATGTGCAATCCGCGGGGGTCCTCCGGCTACGGCCAGTCCCATGGCCGGGCCCTTAAGGAGCGCATGGGCACAGTGGATATGCAGGACGTCCTCGCCTTCCTGGACTCAGCGTTGGCCGCCTTCGACGCCTTGGACCAGGATCGTGTAGGGATCATGGGTGGTTCTTACGGCGGATACCTCACGGCCTGGACCATAGCTCACGATCACCGGTTCACGGCAGCGATCGTGGAACGTGGCTTCCTGGATCCCGTCAGCTTCACGGGCTCATCAGACATCGGCTGGTTCTTTGGGGGCGAATACACCGGAGGTACTGCGGAGCAGATGGCCGCCCAGAGCCCTATGGCCGTGGCCGGATCCGTGACAACCCCCACCCTGGTGATCCACAGCGAGAATGATCTTCGTTGCCCCGTTGAACAGGGACAGCGCTACTACTCCCAGTTGAAGAGCCAAGGTGTGGAGACCGCCCTGTTGGTCTTCCCCGGCGAGGACCACGAACTCTCCAGATCCGGGACACCCCATCATCGCAAGCAGCGCTTCGAGCACATCCTTCACTGGTGGGCACAACACCTTCCCACGCCGTCAAACACCCCGGAGGTGTAGCCGTCCCGCTACGTTCGGCCTCAGTGGAGAAAGCCGAGGGACCTGCGGGCCTCATCGATCCCAGGGGCAGACCACCGGGCTGAGTGCTCTGCGTTGCTGGTCAGCGAACGTATTTCGGCGCGGTCCAGGTAGAGGGTTCCGTGGAGGTGGTCCGTTTCATGTTGCACGATGCGGGCCTGCCAGCCTGAAAACCACTCTTCGACGGCTTCCCCCGCAGGGGTGGTGTACCGCAACTCAACGTTGCGATGCCGTGTCACAACGGCCTGGTAGCCGGCAACAGAGAGGCAGCCTTCGTAGAATGAGGCAATCTCCGTTCCCAGCGGCTTGTACTGCGGGTTGATGATGGCGAGGAATTCCAGATGTTCCCGGTGACGCACCGCCGCCGATGCCGGATCAACCTCATACTTGTCCTCCAGGACCGCCAGTTGCAACGGTATGCCCAACTGGGGAGCGGCCACGCCAACCCCGGGCGCTTCATGCATGACATCACGCATCCGGTCCACCAAGGCCATCAGCTCAACGTCGTCAACCTGGCCATCAAAGGGAGCGGCCACCTGCCGCAGGACAGGATGGCCCGCCTGGACAATGGCCGGAAGATCCTCCGAATCAAGAAGTCGGCGGACAGCATCCCTGATCTGCATCGGATTGAAGTCGGTGGCGGGGTTGGGTGCCTCGTGATGAGGTTGATGCGTCATGCCTTGAGCCTAGCGCGGCAGGGGCCATGGACCATGGACTAGGCTCGACAAATGAGCGATTCTACACCCTTGGACCACGTACTGGGTTTCGTCAGGACTGTTGAAGCCGGCGGCGGAGCTGCCGAATTGCGGCCCTTCCTGGCAGAAGACTTCAAGCTCACAGAGTGGCCACATGCATTGTCCAAAACCGGCTCCACCCGAACCCTGGCAGAGACCTTGGCGGGAGCCGACCACAGCAAGGAAATTGTTGTCGATCAGCGCTTCGACGTGGTCCGGACTACTACTCAGGAAAACCGCGTGGTCCTTGAAATGAATTGGTCCGCCACACTGCTCCTCGACCTGCCACACTGGGACCGCGGCGATACCATCCGAGCCAGAAGCACTGCTGTTTTTGAGCTTCGGGATGGCTTGATCACCAGCCAGGACACCTACGACTGCTACTACACCACGCCGGAATAACTAGCGCATGGTGAAGCGCCGCTCCACCAATCCTGCCACTGCGGGAAGCTCAAGCGCAGCGGCAAAGAGCTTGTTCCTGGTGGTCATAAACTGCGGTGGCAGGGGCCTGCCCAGAGCCATGTTGAGCCCCGCCTGCCTCGACGCCCGCACTGCGGCACTGCGGCGTAACTTTTCGAACTCGCGGAGCCGCCGCCCGACATCGTCTCCCTTGAGGGAAGCGTCCATGATGGGCGCGAGTGCCGCAGCGTCCAGCCATCCCAGGTTCATGCCTTGCCCGCCGATTGGACTGATTTCATGGGCAGCGTCACCTAAGAGAATCACGCGGCCGTGAATCATCCGCTTCGCCAGACGTGAACTCACCTCAAAGGCGCTCACCATGGAGTTGCTTGCCGCATCAAGCACCTCACCCGTCCTGGACCCCACCAACTCAGCCAATCCGGCCGCCGTCGTGCCTCTATCCGGTTCGCCCAGCCTCACCACCCATCTGCGCACGCCACCCGGCAGGGGGAACGACTCCACAATCCCTTCGGGCTCCAAATAGAGCACTGCGTCACTGCCGTGCCCTGTGTCGTCTGCAAAGTCGCCCATGATGTACGAGTCCGGATAGCTTTTCGGCGCCAAGTGGGGCAGTAACCCCTGACGGATGCTGGAGTGCGCTCCGTCGGCAGCAATTGCCAATCTGGCGGTGAACTGGTGAAGCTTCGACCCGGAGTTGGCCATGACGCGCACCGACCGGAAGTTGTCCAGTACTTCGCGGACGTCCGTACCCCGAATGATTGCCTGCGGGTCCACCTCCATGACTGCGGTTTCCAGGACTTTCTCCGTGACGGCCTGGGGGACAGCAAGGATGAACGGCACGGCGGGATCCCCGGAAAACGGGAGTTCAGCCACCCTGCGTCCACGGCTGTAGGCGATGCCGCGGCGGATGTGGACACCTGAGGCCACAAGTTGGGCGGCCACTCCGGCCCGGGAAAGCTCAGCCAACGCAGGAGGGTGGATTCCGATGGCTCGCGAACGGGTGCTTCTGTCGCTCCGGCGTTCCAGAATGCGGACCCGGTGGCCGCGCTGCAGCAAAAGTAGCCCCATGAAGAGGCCCACCGGGCCTGCGCCGACAATCACAACGTCAAGCACGTTCCTCCCGAAGCTCCGTTGACTTAGGGCGCCTGTGGACGAGCAGGTTGTGCCACGGGCCGTTTCTGTCCACAGACCAGTGCTCCGGAACCGTGGACTCCAATTCGCTAGCCGTGTAGCTGCGCTTGATGGACACCAAGCCGTCACCACATATGTAGGAGCCCACCCCAAGCGGCCAGAAACCTGCGGCGAACAACACGTATGACACGTTGCTGCGATTGAGGTCGTTGTGCAGGGACACGCCCCGGCATAGCGCTTCTGAGTCACGCAGAACACCCGCAAGCTGTGCGTCGTCGAGGTGGTGAAGGACGTGGTTGGACATCACGACGTCGAACGTCCGCCCCTCGGCTACCAACTCGGAGCTGTGTGCTTGGCGGTATGTCACACCCGCCACAGGAACGGCCCGGGACGCAAACAGGTAAGCCCGCTCATCCGGGTCAATCGCTGTCACTTCAAGCCTGAAGCCATCCCTCTGGGCCCAGAGTGCCAGGTTCCGGGCCACGTCCCCGCTGCCACAACCAATGTCCAGCAAGGATGCTGCGCCCTTTTCTGCGAGCAGAGGACGCACGTAGGTGCAGTAGGTCCCGTGCCACCCCGAGAGCAGCCTGTTGACCACGGGAAACCTGGCATAGGTTTTGTTGAGCCGCTGGGGGTCGCAATCAGCTCTGTCCATCTCCTCCACAGAATGCAGATCCCTGTGTTGGAGGGATCCCCACGGACTCACAGCTCGGGGGAGACCAGTGTGAAGAGGCCAGTCTCCACCGTCAGCCCCGGGCCGAAGGCCATGGAGCAGATCCGTTCCTCGCGTTCGGTTGCGTTCTGCCCCAGCATGTATTTCAGGACAAACAGCACGGTGGCGCTGCTCATGTTGCCGTACTCCCTAAGTGTTTCCCGCGCCGGGACCAGCTGTTCCTGGGTCAGTTCGAGCTTTGACTCGACCTTATCCAGGATGCTGCGGCCGCCCGGGTGGATGGCCCAATGCGTGATGTCCCGGTAGGGGAGTCCAGCCAGTTGAGGCTCCTTGGCCAGCAGCGGCTCCAGGGCCCCGGTGATGTGTTCTTCTATGATGTGGGGGACGTAGGAACCCAGCACCATCTCGAATCCTTCATCGCCAATGTTCCAGGCCATTGCTTCCTCGCCCACTGGTGTGAGCACAGTTTCAAAATGATCCAGCCGGATCACGGGATCCGGCCCCTCCGGTTCACGGGCAGTGACGATCGCGGCCGCTGCGCCATCGCCGAAAATGGCTGAGCCCATGATCGTGTCAGGATCATTTGAGGTCCTGACGTGAAGGGAGCAAAGCTCAACACAGATCACCAGAACCACAGCATTGGGATCGGCCACGCAGAACTGCTTTGCCGCCTTCAGCGCGGGAAATGCGGCATAGCAGCCCATGAATCCGAGATGGTACCGCTGCACGGCGGGGTTAAGCCCCAGGGCGCGGACCACCTTGTAGTCGGGTCCAGGATTGAAGAAGCCCGTGCAGGACACAGTGATGACGTGGGTGATGTCGTCCAGATCGATGCCCGACGCCTGTGCCACTGCAGATTTGCCGGCTTCTACGAAGAGCTTGGTTGCTTCTGTGGCAAAGATTTCGTTGCGGACCTTGGTACTGGGGCTCAGGACCCGGTTGGTTTCGGGATCGAAGAACCGTGGATTCTCGGGATGCGCGTCCAGGCTCAGCTCTTCGACAGCCGTGTAGCGCGTATCAATTGCTGCGGAGTCAAAGCAGGTGGTCACGAGCCGCGTTCCCAGCCGGGTCAGGCCTGGCTGGGATGCGAAAACTTCACGAGCTTGTTGCTGGACGAGGATGGTTGGCGGAACTGCGGTTTCAAGGGACCTCACGTATACCGGCATGCTTCATTCTTAGTGAGTAAACCTGTGAAGACAATGGCAGAATCAAACGTACTGATCGAGGCTGGTCAGTGTGAGCCAGGCGACGCCGACGGGGGACTGTTGGGCAGCGCCGCCTAACAGATGGAGAAATGATGACAATTGCTGCGGGCACTGACACGCAATCTCCCCAGTCGCACGTTGCCGACACCCACGATCTGATCCGGGTCCAGGGTGCGCGTGAAAACAATCTTAAAGACGTCAGCATCGAGATTCCGAAGCGGCGGCTCACAGTTTTCACGGGCGTTTCAGGATCAGGTAAGAGCTCCCTGGTTTTCGCCACCATCGCGGCAGAGTCGCAGCGGATGATCAACGAAACGTACAGCGCGTTCGTGCAGGGCTTCATGCCGTCATTGGCCCGCCCTGATGTTGACATGCTGGAAGGACTTACGACGGCGATCATCGTCGACCAGGAGCGCATGGGGTCCAACCCTCGGTCAACGGTAGGCACGGCCACCGATGCCAACGCGATGCTGCGGATCCTCTTCAGCCGTCTGGGGCATCCCCACATCGGCTCACCCAACGCCTACTCCTTCAATGTTCCAACCGTGAAAGCCAGTGGGGCCATCACAGTGGAGCGGGGCGAGGGCAAGACCAAGACTGAGAAGGCTTCCTTCAACCGGTTGGGCGGAATGTGCTCGCGCTGCGAGGGCATGGGTTCGGTCAACGACTTCGATCTGACGGCGCTGTATGACGACAGCAAGTCCCTCAGTGAGGGCGCGCTCACCATCCCCGGTTACACCATGGATGGCTGGTACGGGCGAATCTTCAGCGGTTCCGGATTCTTCAACATGGACAAACCCATCGCCAAGTTCACCAAAAAGGAACTCCACGACCTCCTGTACCGTGAGCCCACCAAAATCAAGGTGGAGGGCATCAATCTCACTTACGAAGGCGTGATCCCCAAGATCCAGAAGTCCATGCTGAGCAAGGACGTCGACGCCCTTCAGCCGCATATCCGTGCCTTCGTGGAGCGGGCCATCACGTTCACCACGTGCCCTGAGTGCGAAGGTACCCGGTTGAGCCCCGAGGCCAGGTCATCCAAGATCAAGGGCAAGAGCATCGCAGACGTATGCACCATGCAGATCAGCGACCTTGCAGAGTGGATCCGCGATCTGGACGAGCCTTCAGTTGCTCCGCTCTTGAAGGGTCTCCAGCACCTCCTGGACTCGTTCGCGGAAATCGGACTGGGGTACCTTTCCCTTGACCGGCCCGCCGGTACATTGTCCGGGGGAGAGGCACAACGGACCAAGATGATCCGGCACCTGGGATCCTCCCTCACTGACATCACCTACGTCTTCGACGAACCCACCATCGGCCTGCACCCCCACGACATCGAGCGCATGAACCAACTCCTGCTGCAGTTGCGGGATAAGGGAAACACTGTGCTGGTGGTGGAGCACAAGCCAGAGACCATCGCCATTGCCGATCACGTTGTTGACCTCGGGCCGGGCGCCGGTACGGGCGGTGGCACTGTCTGCTTTGAGGGGAGTCTGGACGGCCTGCGGGGGAGCGACACCATCACCGGGCGCCACCTCGACGACCGCGCTTCCATCAAGAGCAGTGTTCGCTCAGCTCATGGCCAGCTGGAGGTCCGCGGTGCGTCAACGAATAACCTCAAAGACGTCGACGTCGATATCCCCCTTGGCGTTCTCTGCGTTCTCACAGGCGTGGCCGGGTCCGGTAAGAGTTCGTTGATTCACGGATCAGTGGCGGCCCGCGACGGCGTCCTGGTGATCGATCAAGGAGCCATCCGTGGTTCGCGTCGGAGCAATCCTGCCACCTACACAGGGCTGCTGGAGCCGATCCGAAAAGCGTTCGCCAAAGCCAACGGTGTGAAGCCTGCCCTGTTCAGCTCAAACTCCGAGGGCGCTTGCCCCACCTGTAATGGCGCCGGCGTTATCTATACGGATCTAGGCGTCATGGCCACCGTGGAATCCACATGTGAAGAGTGTGACGGAAAGCGCTTTCAAGCCTCAGTCCTCGAGTACAAGCTGGGGGACCGAAATATTGCAGAAGTGCTTGCAATGTCCGTCAATGAGGCCGAGGGTTTCTTCAGCGAAGGGGAGGCGCGCACCCCAGCCGCCCACAAGATCCTTGACCGCCTTGCCGACGTCGGACTGGGCTATTTGACCCTCGGACAGCCGCTCACGACATTGTCCGGCGGTGAGCGCCAACGCCTCAAGCTGGCAACGCAGATGTCCGAAAAGGGTGACATTTACATCCTGGACGAGCCAACCACCGGACTGCACCTGGCCGATGTCCAGAATCTGCTGGGAATGCTGGACCGTTTAGTCGAGTCGGGCAAGTCAGTCATTGTGATTGAACATCATCAAGCCGTCATGGCTCATGCCGACTGGATCATTGACCTTGGTCCCGGCGCAGGTCACGACGGCGGCAAGATCGTTTTCGCCGGAACGCCCGCAGATCTTGTGGCCGGCAAGTCGACGCTGACTGGAAAGCACCTGGCTGCGTATGTTTCCAAATAGCGGGCTGTTGTGGTCGTCTCGATGTGATTCAATGCGACCACAACAGCCGGTTCCAGCAACTCTCCAATAACGCCGATAATCTACATTATGTAAAGTAAACCAGTAATTACAGGATCGGACGCGTGATTGCCCCTCCTCCGGACCCGGGTGCCCGGCTTCGGCGCAGTGCGTTTCTTTCATCTGGCGTTTCTTTCATCTGGATGCTGTGGATCTCTCTCGCCCCTGGTCTTGCCCTGACGTCATGACATGATTTCCGAGTTTCCCTCACGCCATAGCTGTGTCGCGCCCACTTGACCCCAGCCGGACGACTGTTACTATCGAGAAAAGAAAGCATGTCCTATCAAAAGAACAAAGGGTGACATACTCCGGCGTCGTGACAGTGAACGCCTGAGTTGGATCTGTAACGCGGGGAGCATTCAGTGGCGAATCAACTTGGTCTCAACATCGATCGTTCCTCCCCCGTGCCCTTGTACCACCAGGTAGTGCAGGGCATCGAGGCGGCAATCCACAGCGGCGTCCTGGAACCAGGCAGCCGGCTTGATAACGAGATCGACCTCGCTGCTCAGCTCAATTTGTCCCGGCCCACCATGCGCAAAGCCATGGACGAACTGGTCCGTTCGGGCCTCTTGGTGCGCAAACGCGGCGTAGGCACCCAAGTGGTCTCCAGTCAGGTCAGGCGGCCGCTGGAGCTTTCCAGTTTGTTCGATGACCTGACGAACAACGGCAAAAAGCCCACTACTGAGGTGTTGAGCTTCTCCCACATGGAGGCGGATGCTCCCACGCTGGCTACGCTTCAGCTTCCGGCCGGTTCCAAGGTGTACCACTTCACGCGGTTGCGCAAAGTTGGTGGAAAGCCGCTGGCGCTGATGGAAAACTGGGTCCGCGATGACATCGCCACCATGGACGAATCCATGCTGGCAGCCGAAGGACTCTATGCAATTCTTCGCCGGGGAGGCGTCAACTTCCGGCTGGCTACGCAGCGGATCGGCGCGATGATCGCCAACGACTATCAAGCGCCCTTGCTGGAAACCGACGTCAATTCTGCACTGGTGACCATGGAACGAACGGCTGTGGACGATACCGGCCGCAGGGTTGAAACCGGTCACCACGTTTATCGTGCCGACTCCTACAGCTTTGAAATGACACTCGTACAGCGCTAACACGAAGGACTCCCCCACCATGACCAACTGGGTCTACCCCCTGGGCACCGCCACAGACGGCGACTGGGACATTTCACTTGGAACATCGGATTCCTCCGCCGTCGTCAATGGATGGGCCCATACCGGCCTGAAGGTCGCCACACTGGCGCCAGGTGCCGTCGTCGAGCTTCCAGCCGCGAGTGAGGAACGCATTGTGGTTCCGCTCAACGGCGCTTTTGTCGCCACCGTGGAAGGTGTCGACTATCCGCTCGCGGGGCGGCCGTCAGTCTTTAACGGACCCACCGACGTTCTGTATTCGGGCACAGGCAAGACCGTCACCATCGGCTCAGCCGACGGCGGCCGCGTCGCCGTCGCCACGGCACCAGCGCAGGCTTTGTATCCGACTCGCCTGATCAAGGCCGCTGAGACGCCTGTGGAACTGCGGGGCGCCGGCAACTGCTCCCGCCAGGTTCACAATTTCGGGACACCCGCAGCCTTGGAGGCGGATCGCTTCATTGTCTGCGAAGTCATCACCCCGGCCGGCAACTGGTCCTCCTATCCCCCACACAAGCATGACGAGGAGAAGGACGGCGAGACCCACCTCGAAGAGATCTATTACTTCGAGACACAGGTGGCTGCAGGCTCCGGGGCACCTGACGATGCCGATGCCATTGGCTACCAACGCGTCTACGCCTCCGACGACCGACCGATCGATGTGTCGGCGGAGGTCAGGACAGGCGACGTTGTGCTGGTCCCCTACGGCTGGCACGGCCCCGCAATGGCGGCGCCGGGCTACGACCTGTACTACCTCAACGTGATGGCGGGTCCCGGCCCAGTCCGCGAATGGCTGATCAGCGATGATCCCCACCACGGGTGGGTGCGGCAGAGCTGGGACGAGCAAGAGATCGACCCCCGGCTTCCCTTCGGCGCGTAACACTGCGGCCAACTGACCAGAGACGGAAAAACTCATAAAAAGTGCCCCCTTCCTGACCGCTGGTTTCAGGAAGGGGGCATTTCCGGGTCAGCGGGAAGAACCGAGGTCCACCTTCACCGGCGCACCCGTCACCAGAGACTCTTGGGCCGCATCGGCCACCCGGGATGCCGCCACGGCGTCCTCCGGCGGGCACGGGTTCTCCCGCTCCCCCAGAATCAGTTCCACGAAGGCTGCCATCTCGGAGCGGTAGGCCTGGTTGAAACGCTCCGCAAAAGTCCTGTGCGGCTCACCGGCAGGAAAGTCAGTGGCAGCTTCGGCAGATGTCAGGGCGGAGTGCTCGTCCAGGCCCACCATCAGCGAACGGCGGGAGCCCTGAATCTCAAGCCGCACATCATGGCCGGCCCCGTTGTAACGGCTGGCCGAAACCGTTCCCACCGTGCCGTCGTCGAACGTGACCACGGCCAGCGCCGTGTCAACATCGCCCACATCCCCGATGGCCTGGTCACCATTGTTGGATCCCTTGGCGTAGACCTCCACGATCTCCCGGCCGGTCAGCCACCGAAGTATGTCGAAGTCATGCACCGAACAGTCCCGGAACAGCCCACCGGACGTAGCCAGGAATTCGACGGGCGGCGGCGTCATGTCACAGGTGACCGCTCGCAGGGAATGAATCCAGCCCAACTCACCGGATTGATAGGCGCGTTTTGCTTCGAGGTAGCCGTCGTCGAAGCGGCGTTGATGGCCGATTTGTACTACGCCATTGTTCTGCTTGATGTAATCCACAACCGGCAACGAGTCAGTGACGTTCAGGGCCACCGGCTTTTCGCAGAAAACCGGGATCCCCGCATCCACCCCCGCCCGGATAAGGTCGGGGTGGGTTGCCGTTCCGGTGGCGATGACCAGACCGTCCACGCCTGAGGCAATCAACTCCCCCACTGACGGCAGGTACTCAGCGCCGAGGTCTGCAGCTGTTTTCTGCGCATGGTCCGTTGCCACATCTGTCAGCCGAAGGTGGATATTGAGTCCCCTGGGGTGAAGAATCCCGTTGAGCGCGCTGATGTTGTTGGCGTGCATGACGCCGATGCGCCCAACGCCAACGAGGCCAAGAATAATGTTCCTCATAGTGTCCTTTGTGGTAGAAGAGCTAGGTGGCGGGAAGCGATTGCAGGGTCAAAGCACCAGGCACCGGCACCGGGCCGCCTTGTTTGACCGATTCGATACACGCCAAGGCACAGGCAAGCGCCCGGCGGGCGTCCGAGGCGCCGGGTGTGACCGTAAACGCCGCAGCCAACGAGGGTGCGCCGTCGCGGCGGGCTCTCACCACAGCAGCGAAGTCGGCTAGCTCGTCTGTGTAGGCCTGGCGGAAAAGTTCCACGTTGAGCCGGGGCGTTTTGGCTGCGGCCCCGTCCGCACCGTACCGGCGGGCCGCGGTCTCCGTGGCACGGCCGGCCTGAACCATGCCCTGGGAGCCGAACACTTCGCCCCGGACGTCATAACCGTACAAGGCACTGAAGTTGGCTTCGGCAACGCCAATGGCACCGTTGCTGTACCGGATGGTGACCACTGCCGTGTCCAGAAATCCCTGGTCTCGCAGCCCGGGTTCCACCAGCGCATCCGCTACGGCGTAAACCTCCACGGGCTCGGCCCCTTCATTGAACCAGTTGAGGGTGTCGAAGTCATGGATGAGGGTTTCCAGGAAGATGGTCCAGGCCGGTACTTTGGCCGCGTGCGGGATGCTGCCGTTGCCAGGATCGCGGGTCAGTGATCGAAGCAACTGGGGACGGCCGATGATGCCTGCGGCCACGTCCTCCTTCGCAGCCAGGAAGTCCTCCGCGTATCGACGATTAAAACCAATCTGGAAGTGGACGCCGCCGGCCTGCACCGCCGCCAGGGCCGCATCAAGTTCGTCGAGATCCTGTGCGGCAGGTTTTTCGCAGAAAACATCCTTCCCGGCAAGAGCCGCCTGAGTGATGAGTGCGGCATGGAAGCGGGCGGGGCTGGCAATGACTACGGCATCGATGGTGGGGTCGGCCATCACATCCTCAGGGCTGGCGGTGACCTTGGCGACGCCGAGTGATGCCGCCAGGTCCTCAGCTGATCCGAGATTGGGGTCGGCGATAGCGCCAAGCACGGCGCCAGGGACTCGGCGGGCAATGCTCTCGGCGTGAAACGCACCCATCCACCCTGAACCAATCAGACCGATTCGTACAGGCTCGGGAAGGGGGGTGGAGTGTGAAGTGAGATAAGCCATGGGCTGTTCCTTTCAATGGTGGCAGGGCCAGGGAGGGTCAGGCAGGCGCGGGCAGCCCGGACGGGTCAGCTTCGCCGGGAAACACCACGCCCAGCTGGCTCCGGATCTCATCAGCTACCTCCAGCGTGCGGATGGAAGCAGCCAGCGTTCTTTGGTCGACGAACGTATTGCCGCCGGCAATAGCCCGGGCCACGGCCGCTGCCTCGTAGTGCAGGCCTTCAAAGTGTCCGCCCACAGGCTCGCTGTGGCGCAAGCGGGTGCCATCCGGGAACGTGACATCGAATCCTCCGGGCATATTGAAGGGCCCATCGATAGACAACGTAGCCTCGCTGCCCACGATCGTTGCTGCGGTAGGCGTGAAGTTATGCAGGTGGGTGTTCACCACGGCCTGGGCGCCGCCGTCGAACTGCATCACGGCGGACAATTGCGCAGTCACCCCTGATTCGTGGGGCTGCCCCAAGGCATGCAGTCGGCTTGGCTTACCCAGAACCTCGGTCACCAAAGCGAGCGGGTATGTGCCGAGGTCCAGCAGCGGCCCACCAGCCAGCAGCGGGTTGAAGATGCGGTGGGTCTCATCGAAGTGCTCCCCGTACTCCGCCGAGACAGTAGTGATGGTGCCCAGTGTTCCGGCTTCAAGGATCTGCCGGATCACATCAAACTTGGGCAGGAAAAACGTCCACATCGCCTCAGCGGCAAATACCCCAGAGGCCTCGGCGCGTGCGGCAATGTCCCGCGCCTGGTCAGCATTGAGACCGATCGGCTTTTCGATCAGCACATGCTTGCCGGCGTTCATGGCCAGCAGAGCAGCCGCATGATGGCCGGTGTGCGGTGTGCAAACGTAGACGATGTCCACGTCCGGAGCGGCGGCCAGCTCTTCATAGCTGCCATAGGCCGCAGGTATGTTGAAAGTCTCGGCGAAAGTCTTGGACCGGCTCAACGAACGGGACCCGACGGCGGCAATCACCTGCCCGGTATGCGCCTGGATGGATTCCGTGAAGCGCTCTGCGATCCAGCCCGGACCCATGATGCCCCAGCGCAGCGTGGGGGCATCCTTGGAATCCGGCACACGGGATTCAGGAAGGAACGTGCTGGTCATGAATAGCTGACTTTCGTGTAGGCGCCGCTGCTGTGCAACGACTGGATCATGGCTTGTGCCACCAGGGCCGCGTGGAGTCCGTCCTGCGCGCCGGCCAGCGATGGCGTCTCTCCCATGGCGAGTGCTGAAATCCAGGCTTGCAACTGCAACCGGTAGGCATCGGCGAAACGCGGGCGCCAGTCCGCAGGGATGGACGATTGGCGGATTCCTTGCTGTTCGACATCCAGCAACGAGGAATCCCGCAAGGCCGCGGTACCCAGCTCAGAAACCACCTCGCAACGGGTCGTGTATCCGTACTGGGCGTTCAAGAACAGCTCCAAGGTTGTCAGCGTCCCGTCCGCCGTCCGTATGGTCATGAAAGAGGGGTCCTGGAGCGCAGTACCAGCACGAGGAGTACTTCTCCCGGCCTGCCATGACACCTCCGTAATGGGAGAATCCAGCAGCCAGGGAATGATGTCCAACTCATGAATTGCCGAATTGGTGATGGCAGACTCCGAGGTTGCACCGGGCACGGATGAAGCATTCCGGCTGATGCAATGGACCATCAGCGGATCCCCCTGTGCCTTGCTTTGTACGGCGTTCCGTAGCGCAACGTAACCAGGGTCGAATCGACGCATGAAACCGAGGGACAGCAGGGAAACTCCCGTCGCAGCCACAATGTCCGCGTCAGCCGCTACCACCTCCAGGCTCTCCATCAGCGTGGGAGCCAAGGGCTTCTCGCACAGTACAGGGGTCATGGCCTCGAAGCATTCGAGGACCAGGCCTGAGTGCGTGGAATCGTGCGAGGCAACCACCACAGCGTCCACCTCGCTGGAGTTGATCAACTCCGATGGATCGGTGGTGATACGCGCGGACGGCGGAGCTGCCGCGGCGGCACGATCGACGTCGAGATCCGCCACATAGGTAACTTCCGCGCCACCTATGGTGGTGGAGAGGTTCCGTATGTGGTCTGCGCCCATGATGCCGGCGCCGATGACGCCTACCCTGATCGTCATAATCTGTCCCCTTTTAGGCTTGTAAAATTTTGCACATGCTGCGCGCACAGCGGACAGGGTGCTCCAGTGGAATATCCGGAGCACCCCGCCACGCGTCTTCGTCAGCTGTGTTTGGGACCGCTGGCGTGAACGCCGTCCGCGACATCGGCTACCTCGGCCTTGACTTCTTTCACCACGTCACCATGACCACCCAGTTGCTCCAGTTCATGGGCAAGTTCCGCGAGCTCGGCGCCACCTGCCATTTGCGCGGTGAGTTCGTCCAGCGTGATGTCCTTCTTGTCGTAATAGCCAATGGACTTGCCACGCTTGAGCAACAAGAACCGATCGCCGACAGGGAAAGCGTGGTGAGGGTTGTGAGTGATGAAGATGACCCCCAGTCCACGATCCCGTGCCTGCAGAATGTAGCGCAGGACCACACCGGATTGCTTCACGCCGAGGGCAGCCGTGGGTTCGTCCAGGATCAACACTTTCGCACCGAAATACACTGCGCGGGCGATGGCCACGCACTGGCGCTCGCCGCCGGACAGCTGGCCAATCGGTTGCTCGACATCCCGCAAGTCGATGCCCATATCGGCAAGTTCCTTGAGCGTGATGGCCTTCATGTTTTCGACGTCCATGCTCTTGAACGGACCAAAGCCTTTGGTGAGCTCCGAGCCAAGGAAGAAGTTACGCCAGATAGGCATCAAGGGCACCACTGCAAGGTCTTGGTACACGGTGGCAATCCCGGCATCCAATGCCTCGCGAGGGGACCCGAACTTTCGCTCCTCCCCCATAATGTTCAGCACGCCGGCGTCGTGTTGGTGCAGGCCGGCAATGATCTTGATCAAGGTGGACTTACCAGCACCGTTGTCGCCCAGCACACACGTGACCCGGCCGTTGTCCACGGCCATGGTGACATCGCTCAACGCGATGATGTTGCCGTAGTGTTTGCCCACTCCCTCCAAGGAGAGCAGGTGGACGGGAGTATGCGTGAGTGGGTCGCGTTCATTCTGGAGCAAAGTTTCCTGGTCGATCGCTTTGGCATTCATTTCCCGTGCCCCTTACTTGAGTTCCGCGCGACGCTTGACGATGAGATTGACAATGGTGGCCAGCAGCAGCATCAGGCCCAGGAAGAACTTGAACCAATCCGGGTTCCACTGCGCGTAGACAATGCCCTTGTTCGCCATGCCGAAGATGAACGCTCCAATGGCACCGCCCACCGCCGACCCGTAGCCGCCGGTCAGGAGGCAGCCGCCGATGACTGCGGCGATGATGTAGAGGAATTCGTTGCCTACGCCTTCGCCGGATTGCACTGTGTCGAACGCGAACAGGTTATGCATTCCCAAGATCCAGCCGCAGAAGCCCACACCCATGAACAGCCCGATCTTGGTCGCTTTAACCGGGACGCCGACAGCGCGGGCGGCATTCGCGTCCCCGCCGACTGCGAATATCCAATTCCCCACCCGGGTCCGCATGAGCACCCACGTGGCTACGGCAACCAGTGCGATCCAGATAAACACTGTGATCTTGACGTCAATCCCTGCGATGTTTACCGACGACGCGAAGACTCCACGAGCGGTGTCGAAACCATCCATGGTGGAGATGGAGGGCGAGGAGACAGATCCTCCGATAAGCCGGGTGAGGCCCAGGTTCAGCCCGGTCAACATCAGGAACGTGGCCAGAGTGACAATGAAGCTGGGGAGCTTGGTCTTCATGAGGATCCATCCGTTGATGAAACCGATGGCCAAGGAAACCAGCAAAGCGAGGATGACTCCAACCCAGACGTTGGTGGTGAAGTACCAACTGAACATTGAGGCCGTGAGCGCTGATGAAATAACAGCCACACCAGTGGAGAGGTCGAACTCGCCGCCGATCATCAGCAGTGACACCCCAACTGCCATGATCCCGATGGTCGAACTGCCGTACAGAACGGTGGCCAAGGCATTGGGCTGGGTAAACGTCGGGGACACCAACGCAAAGAAGATGAAAAGGACGATTGCGCCGACGAGGGCTCCTACCTCGGGACGTCCAAGGAGCTTCTGTAGTGCGCTTCGCCGCGCAACCCGTTCATCTCCAGCAGGTGAGGTGATCTTGGTTTGAATAATGGTCATGATGATTCTCCTTGCCGTCGGGCTGGCATCCGCCAGCCCGACCAGCGGGCTGTTAGCGGATACCCTGTTCGGCAAACTTCAGGACTTCGGCCGCATTCGATTGATCAACGATGGCCGGACCTGTGAGGACTGACTGTCCGCCACCAACCTTGAATCCGCCCCGCTTGTTCTGCCACAGGGCATCCACGGCACCATAGCCTTGGAGCCAAGGCTGCTGGTCAACCGTGAACAGCACGCTGCCGTCGGCAACCTTCTGGGCAAGTTCCTTGTTGAGGTCAAAGCTGGCGACCTTGGCCGAACTCCCCGCCGTGGCTACTGACTTCAGGAGTGTCAGAGTGATGGGGGCGCCCAGGCCGATGATCACATCAGCGTCCTTCGACGCCTGCAGTTTTGCGGTTGCCGTGGACTCCACAGACGTCATGTCCGCCCCGTTGACATAGAGGATTTCGGTTCCCGGCACCTTTGCCTTCACACCGGCACACCGGGCTTCGAGCCCCACGTGCCCTTGGGCCTGGATCACGCACACAGGGTGTTTGTAGCCACCCTCTGCGAGCCTGGCTCCCACCGCCTCGCCGGCAAGTTTCTCGTTGGAACCGAAGTGTGTAAAGGCGCCAAGCTGGGCGGAAGCCGCTTCGCCGGCATTGAAGCTGACAATAGGAATGCCTGCGTCAGCTGCCTTCTTGAGCGCATCCTTAAGAGCATCCGGCGTAGCCAACGTCACGGCAATGCCATCCACCTTCTGATCCACTGCCTGCTCGATCAGCTGAGCCTGCCGGCCCGCCTCCGGATCCGAGGTGTACAGCAATTCGACATTGTCCTTGGCCGCAGCCTCCTCAGCCCCTTTCCGCACAGTGTCCCAGAACGTGTCTCCGGCGGGAGCGTGCGCGATCAGCGCGATCTTCATACGCTCCGTCGTGGCTACTTGGCCTCCCCCGCCACCGGCGGCAGCTTCCGGTGCCCTGCCACCCGTGCTCGAACATGCGCTGAGGGCAACGATTGGAACTACCGCCGCTACCACCATCGTTTTACGCCATGAAAAACCCGCCACCATAATCTCCTTTGATCCCAGGTCCGGGCTGCCACTTTGCAGCCTCAGGAGCACCGTCTACCTAGATCATGGTGATGCAGCTCACGAATGTCAATACTTTGTCCTGACATTAGTATGTTTTTACTTGAGGATCCCGGGGTGCCCCTGACGAGCAGGCGCCGTTGTAGCCCGAACGACCACAACCGGATCAATCAGCATCCGCTGGGAGCCGCTGATGACGCCCCGGATCCGGGCAAGCAACGCACTTGCCACGTCCGCCCCCACGACGTCGCTTCGATTGTCCACCGAGGTGAGTTCAAGGTAGCGGGACTTCGCCAAGGATGAATTGTCGTAGCCGATCACCGAGACGTCAGCAGGCACGGCCAGGCCGCGGGCCTTGAGGGCCCCAAAGGCGCCCAGCGCCATCGTGTCATTGGCCGCGAAAATCGCCGTGATGTCCGGATGGTGATCCAGCAGCCAAGAGGCCGAGGCGTACCCGTCTTCCTCCGAAGTACCCCCCTCCTCCCCCGCGATGTACGGGCAGGCCCCCGCTTGACGGAGCCGGGCCTCAAAACCTGCCCTGCGATGGGCAGCCGCACCACCGGAACCCGAAAGATGACCGATTTTTTGGTGACCCAGGCTCAACAGGTGGTCCGCGACCATCGCACCTCCGGCGTCGTCGTCGTTGGTAATGAGGTCGGCATCGCCAGGAACGCCGTTGCGCCAGCCCGCTACCATCACAGGAACACCAGCACCCCACACGGTCGCATCACCGGGCTCCGCCGCAATGACCAACCCCTCAACATGCATGGCAAGCAAGCCATCGGCCGCTTCCTTGATGCGGTTCTGCCCAGGCCGGGAATCCGCCAGCGTGACCTGGTACCCCTGCTCGGTCAGCACCGATTCCATCCCTCGAAGCAGGTCAACAAACCAAAGGTTCCGGTAGTCGTCAATGACCAGCCCAATGCTTTTGGTCCGACTGCTCGCGAGCGTCGTCGCCGCCCGACTGGGACGGTACCCCAGCTCCGCGATCGCGGCACGGACGGCCTCGCGCCGCTTGTCACTGACCCGTTCCGGCTTTTGCAACACCAGCGAGACAAGCGATGGGGAGACGCCGGCCAGCTTGGCTACGTCATAGATTGTTGGGCGCCGGGCTTGGTGGGTTCCAGAGTTCACCGAAGAGACCCCCCATCAGCCCGATCAGCCTTTCGAGAATGATTGACAGGACATATAGACATGACTACGCTCAAATCCAGCATACAAAATTGTAGCGCTACAAAATGCCGCTGAGTGTTCCCGCCGCGGCAGATTTTCAAAGGAGAAATCATGGCTGAAAGCCTTGGCGTCGCGGTCATCGGCGCAGGTATGGCCGGGAAGGCCCACGCGGCGGCCTACCGCACAGCATCTACCCTCTACAGTCCGGTCCTACCTGGGATCCGGTTGGTTTCCATTGGTGACGTCAACGCTGAGTTCGGCTCTCTCGCAGCCCGGCGGTTTGGCTACTCGCGCCACGACACCTCGTGGCAGGCCATCGCAGAAGCCGACGATATTGACGTCGTCAGCGTGGTGATTGCGAATTCGCTCCATCGCGAAGTAGTGGAAGGCC
This sequence comes from Arthrobacter sp. yr096, assembly GCF_900108925.1. Lineage (NCBI taxonomy): Bacteria > Bacillati > Actinomycetota > Actinomycetes > Micrococcales > Micrococcaceae > Arthrobacter > Arthrobacter sp. yr096. The sequence continues at coordinate 538,408 of NZ_FNYI01000003.1, forward strand.
TGTTGGCGGCCGGCAAGCACGTCCTGTGTGAGAAGCCTCTGAGTGACTCTTTGGACGATGCCCGTGCCATGGCTGAGGCCGCCCGCAACGCCGCGTCCATCGCGCGCATCGGCTTCACCTTCCGCCGCACCCCCGGCATCGCCTACATTCGCGATCTCATCCGCACAGGCGTCCTGGGCAATGTCCTTCATTTCAGTGGCCGCTACTGGACAGACTATGGATTCAGCCCGTCGGCGCCCATGAGCTGGCGCTATAAGGGCGGGCCGGGCTCCGGGGCTTTGGCCGACGTTGGAAGCCACCTCGCCTACGTATCCGAGTTCCTCTGCGGCGATATCAAGTCAATCAACGGTGGGCGGCTGAGCACAGTCATCGGAAAGCGACCCGTGCCACTCGGAGCCGTCATGGGACATGACCATGCCGCTGTGAGCGACACCTTCGAAGCCGTCGAGAACGATGACTACGCGGCCTTTTCGGCCGAATTCGAGAACGGCGCCGGCAGTTTCGAGGTCTCCCGTGTTGCAGCCGGGCATGCCAACAGCCTCCAGTTCGAGGTCTTCTGCGAAAACGGGGCGGCCAAGTTCGACCAGCGCCGCCCCTCGGAGATCCAACTCTTCCTCAATGACGGCTCAGGGACGGCAAACGGCTACCGACAAGTCATCCTCGGGCCTGGCCACCCTTACATCACTGGCGGATTGGCCATGGATGCACCGGAGGTGGGCTTCGGCCAGAACGACGCGTTCGGCTACCAGGCCAGGGCGTTCCTCGAAGAGGTCGCCGGCTTGAGCGAAGCGGATTCCCTGCCCCGCTGCGCCACCTTCGACGAAGGCGTCCGGAACATGGAACTCCTTGGCGCGGTCACTGAATCGGCCTTGGGCGACGGAAAGAAGGTCACCCTGTGAAACTTGGCGTCTATAACGCGATCCTGCATGACCGGCCACTGCCGGAGGCACTGAAGGTCATTGCTGATCTGGGCCTGACAGGAATTGAGATCAACACTGGAGGCTTCCTGCCAGCAGTGCATGTGCCCACCTTTAACCAGATTCTGGAAAGTGATGCGGCCCGCGACGACTATCTGGCGATCTTCGAAGGCACAGGTGTTTCGATTGCCGGCCTGAACTGCAACGGCAACCCCCTGCACCCCAAACGCGAAATCGGTGAGAAGCACGCCGAAGACATTCGCCGCTCCATCCGCCTGGCTCACAGGCTGGGCCAGAACCGCGTGGTCACGATGTCCGGCTTGCCCGGGGGCGAGCCGGGCGCCACCTCCGTCAACTGGGTTGTCAACGCTTGGAACTCGGCTGCACTTGACGTGCTCGACTACCAATGGGGAATAGCTACTGACTTTTGGAAGGAAACGGACCGCCTCGCCGCAGACCACGACGTCAAGGTGGCCTTGGAACTGCACCCGCAGAACATCGTCTTCAACACAGCCGACGTCCACAAGCTCATCGAACTGACCGGCGCTACACATGTGGGCGTTGAACTGGACGCTTCGCACTTGTTCTGGCAGCAAATGGATCCGGTAGCTGTGGTTCGCGAACTCGGCCCGCTGGTGTTCCAAGCAGCTGCAAAGGATGTCCGCGTCAACACAGCAAATGCCGCCCTCTACGGCGTGTTGGACAACAGCTTCCGCCGCTTGTCGCCGGAGGAAAACCGGACAAACCTTGGCGGCGATGAATGGGCCAATGAGTGGCCGAAGAACTCTGCATGGGACTTCGTGGCTTTGGGACGCGGCCACGACACCGCGTTCTGGACCGAATTCCTGCGTGCGCTTCACGACGTCGATCCAGGCATGCTGGTCAACATCGAACATGAGGACGTCTCCTTGGGACGCATCGAAGGTTTGCAGGTAGCAGCCCAGGTGCTGCTGGACGCTGATGAGGCACTGGCCGCCTCTTTGAACCCAACGGCCTGACGTTCCACTTTCCGGATCCGGATGGGGACGGCGCCCAGGCGTCGTCCCCATCGTTGTACCCACAGAGCAACAGGAAGGTTCATAGAATGCGCATTGGAATTGTTGGATATGGAGCCGGCGGGAGATACTTCCATGCTCCGTTCATTGAAGCAGCCGAAGGCATGGAGCTGGTTGGCGTCGTGGCTCGTTCTGAGTCGACAAAAGCAGCGGTGGAATCGGACTTCCCCGGCATGCCCACCTATCCAAGCCTGGGCGAGTTGATTGCAGCAGGGGTGGACGCCGTGACCATCACCACCCCGCCCCACACACGGTATGACCTTGTGATGGAAGCCATCACGGCAGGAGTGCATGTTGTGGCTGACAAGCCTTTTGCACCAACGGCAGCTGCCGCAGGCCAGCTGGCGGAGGCCGCCCACAAGGCCGGCGTTGTCCTGAACGTCTTCCACAACCGCCGCCGTGACGCCGACATACTGACCCTGGCCCAGGTGCTGAACGCGGGAGGGGTAGGCGAGCTCTGGCGGGTGCACTCGATCATGGACCAGGACGACGCGGGCAGTTTGGAAGTTGGTGCTGCCGGCGGACTCTTGCGTGACCTTGGCACCCACCTGGTTGACCAGATGCTGTGGCTCCTGGGGCCAGTGACACATGTACATGCGAGCTTGGATTGGACGGAACGATTTGGCGAACGCACGGACTGTGGATTCTTTGTCACCATGACCCACGCTTCCGGCGTTGTCTCCACAGTTTCTGCCAGTAAGCTCAACCACTCCACCACCAGGGAGCTGCGCGCCTACGGCAGCGAGGGCAGCTACATTGCCGCGGGTTCCGACGTTCAGGCCAATGCCCTGATGGCAGGGCGGCGGCCGGTTGCGGAACGGGAGAGTTGGGGCATTGATGCACCGGAATACTGGGGAACCCTCTCCCGGAAGGACCACCGCGAAGCCGTACCCTCGGCCCAAGGGGACTACACAGGCTTCTACACCGAGTTCGCGCGGGCTGTCCGTGGCGAGGGCGCAGAGCCGGTGCCGTCGTCGGAAGGTATCAGAACCCTGGAGGTTCTGGACGCCGCCCGCCGAAGCGCGCTGGAGAACGTGGTGGTGGCGCTCTGACGAGTCCTCATCACACGCGCAAAAGCGCCCGATGCCGTCCGGCATCGGGCGTTTTAGCGTTCATCTGGCCCACTATGGGGGCAGTTCCCTTTAGGAGGTGGCCCCCGTGCGCTGCTGGACCCCTGCGCCCCGCTTGAACAAGGATTCCAGCTCTTCGAGTGATTTGCCCTTGGTCTCAGGGACAGCTCGCTTCACCCAAACAATTGCGCACAGCTGCAGGGCTACAAAAATGAAGAACGTCCCTGACACTCCCATCCAGGCAACCATCTGAGGGAAGAAGAACCCGATAAGGAAGTTGATCATCCACAGAACGAAGACGCAGATGCCCATGCCAATCCCACGAACGTGCATCGGAAAGATCTCGGACATGGTGAGCCACGTGACAGTGCCGATGCATCCTTGCATGGAGGCAAGAAATGTCACCATGAATACCAACACCAGATACCCCCGCAGCGCGCTTTCCGGCAGGGCCAGCGAAATGAGGGCGATGGCCGTCAAGGAAGACGCCGTGCCGATCAAACCCACAATGAGCATGGGCTTCCGGGGCACGCGTGTCATCAGGTACATGCCCACTATGACGGCTGCTACGGATGTGAGGCCGTTGAGAACATTGGCAACAAGGGCACCTTGATCCCCAAAGCCTGAGGACGACAAGATGGTGGTGCCGTAATACATGATGGCGTTGACGCCGCTGATCTGGTTGATGACTGCCATGCCGAGACCCACCACAAAGATCCGGCGAATCCATGGCACAGTAAGGTCCTTGAACGTTCCGAGTTTGGACTGGTAGTCCTCCCTGGCCGCCTGACGTACCTCATCGAACTCGACGCCGACGGCCCCCGCATTACGGGTCGATCGCAGCACCTCCAGGACCTCTCCGAAACGTCCGGCTGACGCCAGCCAGCGAGGACTCTCGGGCAGCACCAGCATGCCGAACCACAGAATCACTGCGGGAACCGTGGCAATCACCAGCATCCAGCGCCAAACGTGCATCTCTTCCGGAAAGAGGTTGCCCAGGACGGCGTTGAAGGTGAAAGCCAGGAACTGTCCAGTGACGATCATGAGTTCGTTCTGAGTGACGATCCTGCCGCGCTGGGCGGCGGGCGACATTTCAGCCAGGTACACGGGAACGATCACCGAGGCACCGCCGACGGCTAGGCCCAGGACAGTGCGGGCAAGGACAAGGAGCCCGGTGGTCGGCGCCAAGGAACAGCCAATGGTCGCAACGGCGAAGATCAGGGCCAAGGCCATGATCGTCTTGCGACGACCGAAGCGGTCGGACAGCCGGCCCGCACTGATCGCGCCGAAGGCGGCGCCGAACAGAAGCGTCGACGTGACAAGGCCTTCGGTCAACGGCGTCAAGCCAAGGTCCTTCTGCATGAACGGCAAAGCACCATTGATCACACCGGTGTCATAGCCGAACAGCAGCCCGCCGAAGGTGGAGAACAACGCAACCTTGCGGAGGAATTTCTTGGGGTCGGCCTGCTTGCCGGTCTTCCCTGAGGCTTGCGGACGAACAGCAGGCTGGCCTGTTGTGGTCTCGATGGACGGAGACTTGGTCATAGGTACCTTTTCTCGTTACCTGTCCCTACTTTGTCCGGGCGACGTAGTCGGTCATCGTCTTGAGCTGGTAGCGCGACACCTCTTCAGCGTTGTCGTCTTCGGCAAACACGGATGACACCATCACGGTGTTCTCCTTGTCCAGGAAGCCGATCTCCTGCAAACCGCCAAAGAACTCGTCCCAGTTCACGTCACCGTCGCCGATCTTAAGGTGCTGATGGACGCGGACAGCATTGCCTGGCGGATTGGTGATGTACCGCAGGCCGTGCGAGGCGTGGTGGTTCATGGTGTCGGAGACATGGACCAGTCGAAGCTTGTCGCCCGCGGCCCGCATGATCTCCAACGGCGAGTTGCCCATGTGGAAGGTATGCGAGGCAACGTAGACCATGCCAATGTTCGGGGAGTTGATGCCGCGAATGACACGCAAGGCAGCGAGTCCGTCTTCCACGAAGTCGTCCGGGTGCGGATCGATCAGGACGTCCATACCTTCGCGTTCGATGATCGGCAGCAGCTCTTCCATGGAGCGATAGAAAGCCCGCTCGGATTCCTCTGCTTTCTCCGGTCGGCCACTGAATTCCGTATTCATGGTCTGGACGCCCAGATCCACCGCGATCTGAATGGCCCGCTTCCAGTAACGGACGGCTGCTTCACGGGCATCCTCATCCGGACCGGACCAGCGCAGGACCGGCAGGACGGAGGCAATTTCCACTCCGGCATCCTTGCAGGCACCCTTGAGCTTCGCCACGAGTTCATCGTCGGCCTTCGGGTGGTTGAAGAAGGGGATGAGGTCCGCGTGGGGGGTCATCTGAAGGTACTTGTAGCCGAGGTCTGCCGCCACGCGCGGGAACTCCAGCAGGCTGTGACTGTGGTGGAACGGTGTGGGATCAAGTGCGATCTTCATGGTCAGTCCCCTACTTGTAGAGATCCGGCTTGGTGTTCAACTGAACCTTGACCTTGTCGCCGGACTTCTGGGCCTCGACGCCGGCCTCGCAGCAAGCTGCGGTGGCGTAGCCGTCCCAGGCCGTGGGTCCGCCGATTTCGCCGCGAAGGGCGGCGTCCACCCAAGCCTGCACCTCGACGTCGTACGCCGCGCCGAACCGTTCTTCAAAGCCTGGGGTGACGTTCCCGCCCCATTTGCCCGCGGTCTGGACGTACGGGCCGTTGTCCCCTCCGATGCTCACGATGCCGTCCTCGAAGGACGCCTGCGTGGCCACCTGGTAGCCGAACTTGGCGTTGACGTAGATTTCGACGTCGGCCAACACCCCGGACTCGGTTTCCAGCAGGACGTGCTGGGGGTCGTGCTGGCCGTTCGGGGCGCTGCGCGTGGGCTTCCCCAAGCGGACTTGCACCGAGGTGATTTCCTCACCGGTGAAGTAGCGGATCGCGTCGAACTCGTGGACCACAGAGTCGTTGATCAGCATCTCGTTGGTAAAACCCTCAGGCGTGGTCGGGTTTCGGTGCTGGTGGTGCAACATCAACAGCTCCCCCAATTCGCTGTTGCGGATGATTGCACCCAATGCCGAGTACTCAGCGTCGAAGCGGCGCATGAAGCCTACTTGGATGCGTTTGTGGCCCAGCGTCTGCTCGGCCTGGACCACTTTCCAGGCGCTGTCGGCATCGGGCGTCAGCGGCTTCTCGCACAGAATCGGGAAGTCCTTTTCCAGTGCTTTGTAGAGGATTTCCTCGTGGAGGAAACCCGGGGTGGCGATCAGGACGGCGTTCACGTCGCCGTTGTTCAGCGCCTCATCAGCGCTGGCCAGGGCCACGGCGCCATCTATACCTTCAATTGCGGCTTGCGCACGTGCCAGGTCAACGTCGACGACGGCGGCTACTTCAGCGCCGTGGATGCGGGTCCTGAGGCGCTTGATGTGGTCCGCACCCATGCGGCCTGCGCCGATAACGGCAACGCGGAGAATCTGTGTCACTGTATTTGTCCTTCGTGAGGTTCTTCTGGGGAGCTGTTGCGGGGAAGGGCTACTGGACCCTGGTGCGGGAGCCGCAGGACAACAGATAATTGCGGGTTCGCTTGGCGATGGGCATCGGAACGTCGAACGCTACGGGATACATGTCCTGTTCCACGATGCCAAAAATGGGCCGGTTGAGCGCTTCCACCGCTTCTATGACGGCCCGCAAATCCGGAAGACCGTGCGGCGGCTCGGTCATGACTCCTGCCAAGTTGGCTGCGGCCCAGGTCATGTTCTTCGCGTTAACCTCGGCAAGAACCTCGGGGTTGATCTGTTTGAGGTGCAGGTAACCAATACGGTCCGGGTAGTTCTTGATGAGCTCAAGGCTGGAAGCGCCGCAATACTCAGCGTGCCCCGTGTCAAGGCAGAGGTTCAGGTACTGCGGATCGGTGGCGGCCAGCAGCGTTTCAATATCCTTTTGCGCGCCCACATGCGAGTCTGCGTGTGAGTGGAACTGCTGGTGAAGGCCGAAGTCCTCCAACAGGACTTTGCCCATCCGGTTATGGCCCGCGAAGAGATCTGCCCACTGTTCGTCGGCCAGTTCACCGTTTTCAACGGCTTCCCCGGTCACGTCGTCGCGCCACATCGCTGGAATGACCACGATATGTTCGCCGCCCATGGCTGCCGTCAGTTCGGCCACCTTGCGGGCCGGCTCCCAGGCCTCGTCATACTGCTTCGCTCCGCGGTGGAAGGCGGTAAACACCGTTCCTGCAGTGACCTTCAGGTCCCGCTGCTTCAGTTCCTCGGCCAAACGTGTGGGGTTGTTGGGCAAGTAGCCGTATGGGCCCAGTTCAATCCACTTGTAGCCGGACTCGGCAACCTCATCCAGGAACCGTTCCCACGGAGTCTGCCGTGGGTCATCGGCAAACCACACACCCCAGGAATCGGGGGCAGTGCCGATTATCAGCTTGTTCTCAACATCAGTCATGACAGCGTTGTCTTTCTCTGGCGACAGGGACTAGTTGGAGGGGAAGTTGTAGGAGGCGCCGGAGGCGTGGGTGGGTTCGGGCCAGCGTGAGGTGATGACCTTGCCACGTGTGTAGAAGGACACGCCCTCGGGGCCGTAGATGTGCTTGTCACCGAAGAGGGAGTTCTTCCAGCCACCGAAGGAGTGGTAGGCCACCGGGACGGGCAGGGGCACGTTGATGCCCACCATGCCCACTGTCACCGAACGCTGGAACTTCCGTGCGTTCGCGCCGGACGAGGTGAAGATCGCTGTGCCATTGCCGTACGGGTTGGAGTTGATCAGCCTGATGCCGGCCTCGAGGTCTTCGACACGGACCACCACCAGGACAGGTCCGAAGATCTCCTCGGTGTAGGCGGTCATTTCGGTGCTGACGTGGTCTATCACGGTGGGGCCCACCCAGAAGCCCTCTTCGTGGCCGGGGACCACCAGGTCGCGTCCGTCCACCACCATGGCCGCACCGGCTGTTTCGGCTTCGGTGACGATCTTGACGATGCGATCCTTGGAAGCCGGGGTGATGACCGGGCCCATCTCGGCGTCGGGTTCGGTGCCGTTCTTGACCTTCACGGCCAGGGCGCGTTCTTCGACCTTTTTCACAATCAGGTCGGCGGCATCCCCCACGGCGACGGCGACGGAAATCGCCATGCAGCGCTCACCGGCGGACCCGAAAGCGGCGGCGGCGAGGTGGTCCGCGGCGTTGTCGAGGTCCGCGTCGGGCATCACGATCGCGTGGTTCTTCGCACCGCCCAGTGCCTGGACGCGTTTGCCGTGCTTGGTGGCGGTTTCGTGGACGTATTGGGCGATCGGGGTGGAACCAACAAAGGAGATGCCGTCCACGTCGGGGTGGGTCAGCAGCCCGTCGACGGTTTCCTTGCCGCCGTGCAGGACCTGGAACACGCCATCGGGCAGGCCGGCCTGCTTCCAGAGTTTGGCCAGAAGCATCGGGGCAGACGGGTCACGCTCGGAAGGCTTGAGGATGAACGCATTGCCGGTGGCGATGGCCATCGGTGCCATCCACAACGGCACCATCACCGGGAAGTTGAACGGGGTGATGCCGGCCACGACGCCCAAGGGTTCGCGGAATGAGAAGACATCGATGCCCGTGGAAACCTGGTCCGAGTAATCGCCCTTGAGCAGCTGCGGGATGCCGCAAGCGAACTCGATGACTTCCAGGCCACGGCCGATCTCACCCTTCGCGTCGGAGAGGACCTTGCCGTGCTCGGCGGTGATCAGCTCGGCCAGTTCGTCCACGTGCGCGGCGACGAGTTCACGGAACTTGAACAACACACCGGTGCGCTTGGCCAGGGAAATGTCGCCCCAGGACCCGGCAGCCTTCTTGGCTGCGGCAACGGTGGTGTTCAAATCGGCTTCGTTGGCCAGGCGCAGTTCAGCGGAAACCTGGCCGGTGGCCGGGTTGTAGACCGGTTGGGTGCGGTCCCCTTCGCCGGTAGTTTCAGCGCCGTTGATGAAGTGGTGGATGGTGGTCAGTATGGTCGTCGTCGACATGTGCGGACTTCCTTTGGTCTGTGGCTTTGAAGTGTGAGCGGTAATCAGCCGAGCAGCTTGCGCTGGCGGCTCTTGTGGTCGGTGTAGGTCTCGTAAGCCCGTTGGGTGGATTCAAGGTCTGAGACCTGCGAAACGGGAACGTCCCACCAGGACTCGGAGCTCGGGGCGTCCAGCAGAGGATCAGACTCGATATGGATGACGATCGGGCCTGACTCCGGGGCTGCCTTGGCTTCCTTGATGGCGGCGCCGAGCGCGTCAATGACGTGCTCCCCTGGTTCGATCCGGATAACTTTCGCACCCAGGGATTCCGCGTTGGTGGCGAGATCGATGGGAAGGTTCTCGCCGGCGTCGAAACTGTGCCGTTCCTTATCCAGGACGCGGTACTGCGTGCCGAAGCGCTGGGAGCCCAGGGACTCGGACAACGACCCGATGGAGGCGTAGCCGTGGTTCTGAATAAGGACAACGATCAGTTTGATGCGTTCGGCGACGGCGGTGACCAGCTCGGTATGCATCATGAGGTAGGAGCCGTCCCCCACCATGACCACCACGTCCCGATCAGGGCCACCGGCAGCGGCTTCGGCCAAGGCTGCGCGCTTGACCCCCAGACCACCGGGAATTTCGTAACCCATGCAGGAGTAGGCGTATTCCACGTGGTAGCCAAACGGGTCACGGACGCGCCACATCTTGTGCAGGTCACCAGGCAGGGAGCCGGCGGCACAGATGACAACGTCGTGGTCATCCATGGCCTTGTTGGTGGCACCGATGATCTCGTTCTGGGCCGGAAGCGGCGTGTAACGGGTCTCGAAGGCCTCGTCCACGATTCCGTCCCAACGCTTCTTCTCCGCCGCTACCTTCTGTTCAAGGTCAGCACCCACGCGGTAGCCGCCCAAGGCCTGGTTCAGCTTCACCAGGGCCTTCCGGGCGTCCGCGACGATCGGCAACGTGGTGCCATGCTTGTAGGCGTCGATTGGGGCAACGTTGATGTTCACGAACTTCACGTCCGGGTTCTGGAACGCTGTCCGGGACGCAGTGGTGAAATCCTCGTAGCGCGTGCCGATGCCGATGATCAGATCCGCTTCGGCCGCAATGGCGTTGGCCGCCGTCGTTCCCGTTGATCCAATGGCACCGAGGGAGAACGCGTGGTCCCATGGCAACACACCGACGCCTGCCTGCGTATTGCCCACCGGAATGCCGGTCAACTCAGCAAACTTTGCCAGTTCCTGGTTGGCGTAGGCGTAGAGGACGCCACCGCCGGCGATGATCAGCGGGCGTTTGGCGGCGCGGATGGCCTGCGCAGCACGGCGGATATCGTCGTCATCGGCTTCGGGCCGGCGGATCCGCCATTCACGCTCGGACAGAAACTCTTCCGGGACGTCGAAAGCCTCGGCCTGGACATCCTGCGGCAGGGAAATTGTCACAGCACCAGTCTCGGCCGGGTCCGTGAGAACCCGCAGACCGTGGTGGAACGCGGAAAACAGTTGTTCCGGCCTTGAGACCCGGTCAAAGAACTTGGACAGCGGCCGGAAAGCATCGTTGACAGTGATGTCGTACGCGTAGGGCAGTTCCAGCTGCTGCAGCACTGGGTCGGCAGCGCGCGTGGCGAAGGTGTCACTGGGCAGCAGCAGCACCGGCAGGCGGTTAGTGGTGGCCAACGCCGCACCGGTCAGCAGATTCGATGAACCCGGACCGATGGAGGTGCTGATGGCGAACGTCTGACGGCGACGGGTGTGCCGGGCGTAACCCACGGCTTGGTGCACCTGGGCCTGCTCATTGCGGCCCTGGTAGTACGGCATGATGGTCGGATCGGCAGCCTGGTACTGCTTCAAGGCCTGTCCTACGCCGGCAACATTGCCGTGCCCAAAAATACCGAAGGTCCCTGGAATAAGGCGCTCACGGTAGTCCTGGCCACCGATGGAATCCACGGTGTACTGCTTGGAAAGGAACTCGACCACGGCCTGCGCCACAGTCATCCGACGGGTTGGTGTTCCCATGGGTCTTTACTCCGATACTTTCACGGGGATGCGGTCTGACAAGGTGCGCTCAACAGCAGCGTCCTGCTCGGGCGCAGTGTTATTCAGCAGCGAAGCGGCCGTCGCAACGGCGCCTGCTACGTCGCCGTCACGCGGGTACAACAAAGTTCGCCCGACAGTCAGGCCGCGAACGCCAGGCAGGGCCAGGGCCGCTTGCCAGCTGGCGAAAACTTCATCCTGGGTCCCCGTGGGGTCCCCACCCAGCAGCACAGTGGGCAGCGTGGTGGAGGCCATGACACGTTCCATTTCATCCACCACCGGCAGTTTCATCCATGTGTAGGCACTGGTGGAGCCCAGGCCCTCGGCGATGCCGACGGACTTGATGACAGCGTCAGCGCGGAGATCGTTGCGGACCTTGCCGTGGGAATCACGAATGGAGAGGAATGGTTCCACCATGGCGATGAGCTTGCGTTCGGCCAGCGAATCGATGGCCTTGGCCGTTGCTTCGAGTGTTGCCACGGTGTCCGGGTCGCCCAGGCAGATCCGTGTCAGCATTTTGCCGCCATCGGCACCGAGAGCCCGCAAAGCTGCTGCCGTGTGCCCGGTGAAACGGTCATCGAACTCGTTCACTAGGCCGGCCAGTCCTCCCCGGTTCATGGAACCGAACACCAGCTTGCCTTCCAACGCGCCCAGGAGCAGGAGATCGTCCATGATGTCCGGCGATGCCAGGATGCCGTCCACTGCCGGGTTGGCCAAGGCGATCTGCAGCCGGTCCAGCAGGTCGCGGCGGTCTGCCATCGCCATCGGTTCCGAGCCGACGGACAGTGCTCCGCGTGCCGGGTGGTCGGCCGCGACGATGAAGTTCTGGGTGCCGTGCTTCAGGCCCGGATGCTTGCGGCGGGTGGCTGCAGCGCGGGCCACGGCCTCGGGGTCCTCCAGCCTGATCCGGCTCAAGTGCTCGTAGCGGCGGGGGTCATCGTTGAGGCTCAACGCACTGCTCCTTCTGCAAGGGTGGACGATGCAAGCGTTGCGCCGGGGATGGGCCGGCCACGTTCGGCGAGCAGCGAGGTGACCTCATCCGGCGTCGGCATCGCATCCGCGCACGAAAGACGGGAGGCCACGATTGCTCCCGAAGCGTTGGCGTAATCCAGAACCTCGGATAGCGGCCAGCCGGACAAGAGCCCGTGGCAGAAGGCACCGCCGAAAGAGTCACCGGCGCCCAATCCATTGACCGTCTCCACCGGGACGGGCGCAGACACGACCCGCTCGGTGCGTGTTTTGGCCATGACGCCTTCCGCGCCAAGCTTCACGACGGCGATCTCGACGCCGGCCGCCAGTAAGCGATCCGCCTGTTCGTCGGGTGTGCCCTCACCTACGGCTACAGCGCACTCCTTGTCATTGCCTATGGCAACAGTGACATGCGGGAGGATTTTGGCGACCTCGGCGCGGGCTTCCTCTTCGGAGGCCCAGAACATGGGGCGGTAATCCAGGTCCAGGATGGTGAACTGACCTTCCTTCAGGCCAGTCCGGGGACGTGCCTGATGCGCGGCGATATGCGCACTGCGGCTGGGCTCCTGACAGAGGCCGGTCACAGTTGACCAAAAGATTCCTGCGTTCCTGATGGCATCCAGGTCCAATTCAGCGGCTTTGATCTGCAGGTCCGGCGCCGTAGGGAACCGCCCGTAGAAGTAGAGCGGAAACTCGTCGGTTGCGGGCTTGATCGCACAGAACGTTACAGCAGTTGGGTATTCCCGGACCGGGGCCACGAACGAATCATCAACATTAAACTTGTGCAGTTCGCGATGAAGGTAGCTGCCGAAAGCATCATCACCAGTGCGGGTGATGACACCCGCGCGTCGGCCGTGGCGCGCAGCGGCGACGGCCACGTTGGAGGGCGAGCCTCCGAGGTACTTGCCGAAGGACGTCACGTCCTCCAGGTCCACTCCAATGTCATTCGGGTAGATATCAACGCTGATGCGCCCGATCGTGAGCAGTTCGTGGGTCACGGTGATCGCGGACCTTTCTGTAGTGAACTCTGCCGGGACATTGAGAGCTCCGGTGCCTGGATGGACCGCACGTGAGCGGGGCCACAACCACTACTCTGCACCACAATTCATGTCCTGTCAAAGGTTTGTACTGACATATTTACAACGAAACGTAGTCCCTGCGGAGAATCACAAAAGAGAGCCCCTGCAGAGCGCGCCGGGCAGGACTATTTTGCCGGTACGGCCAGTTCGCCAGTGAGATATTGGGCCCGGCCAAAGCCGAAGGACCAGTCGCTGGCACTGTTTTCAACGTATCCAAGGAAGACATCTTCGCCAGCGACGCCAGCGCCGGCCAGGCTCGCTGCGATGGCAGCATAGAGCTCCTCTTTGGCAACCCGGCCCCGGCCTTCCTGAGTGAAGATCTGAATCATCACCACACCATCTGTCCGCTCGAATCCCAATCCCGCATCCTGGGCCACGATCTGGCCAACGGCATGCTCGGTGACGATATGGAAATAGTCACGTTCCGGAATCCCATACTCGGCAATGATGGCATCGTGGATGCAGCGGCTCAGCCTTGCAAGCTCTTCAGGGCTTCTGCCTTCGTTGACGTCGATTCGAACAAGAGGCATTTCAGTCCCTTTCATTAGTTTGTCCTGACATACTAACAAGGAACCAAAGGTCGCGCTAGCCGAATGCCTTCCGGCGATCCTGCCGACTGGAACTTCCTTCCATGGCCGAGTGGATGTCCTCAAGGTGCCTCAACGCCTCTGCGCAGCTTCGGCAGGCCGCAACATGGCGCGCCACACGATCGCGTGCGGCTTTGCGTACGGCGTTACGGACAAATTTGCCCAAGTGCCGCGAGAAGTCCGTGCAAGAGTTATTGGGCGATTCAGCGACGTGTTCTTGAAGGTACGCCTGCCGCAGGCCCTCCCGCGCCCTGATCAACAGTGCAGAGACTCCGTTCGGACTCAGTTCCATCACACGTGCCGTCGCAGCAGGCTTCAGGCCCTCCACGTCAACGCACCAGAGAACGGCACGCCACCGTAACGGCAGCGTACGGAAAGCACGCATCAGGATCGTTGTTTCGAATGCCTTGATGGTCACGTCCTCGTCCAATACCAGGACGTCCATCATGCTGCCGTATCTAAAGGTTGCAGTCCTCCGCCCCTGAAGGTTTCTGCGGTAAGCCGTACGCCTCACGGTGGTAGTCAGGTAGGCCTGAAATGATTCCCTGGGTCCCCCACCCGCACACAAAGACTTGAGGACGCTGGCGAATGCTTCCGCTGCAATATCCTCGGCTTCGTCGGAATTGTCGGATTCTGCGCGCGCCACATATCGGGCCACTGCATAGTGCCGCCTGTACAGCTCCTCGAAGGAGGCAAGATGGCCAGAGCGCACCAAGTCAACCAGCTGCGAGTCGTCCGGCATTTCGTGGGCGTGATCATCTAAGGACGCGGCTTTGGGCGACATGGCTGCCTTTCAAGGAGTCTGGGGCGGGCCAAACGTAGGCAGCAAATGGTTGAATACACTCACGGTGCAGGCTTTCCGCGAAATGGGGGCGATCAATGCAGGATTATGATCTCGACGAGCGGGATCTTCGCCTTCTGCACGCACTTCAGCTCCGCCCCCGGGCACCATGGGCGGCCTTGGCGCCTGTAGTTGGGGCAGACGCAGTCACACTCGCAAGACGCTGGAACGCTCTCCAGGAGTCAGGGCTTGCGTGGATTACGTCCTACAGGGGCCCCGGGGCGAAGTACACCGGAGCAATCGTGGAGATAGCCTGTGCACCGTCCAGCGTCGCTTCTGTGACCGAAGACCTTGCCCGCGACGACGAGGTTCTCACCATCGACCAGACCGCAGGAGGCAGGGATCTGGTGGTGACCCTCTTGTGCTCAACCGATACAGATCTTGGAAGGTTCGTCCTGGACCGACTGCCCGCAGTGTCCGGAATAACCAGCACCCGCACCCACCGGGGCATCAGGCTTCTGGCCGATGCGCAGCGGTGGAGGTTACGTTCCCTGCCCGAACGGGAAATCCAGCAGCTTGAGATGAGCCTTCCCCATGCAGCCGCCCCACAGAGAGGAGTTTCAGCGGCCGTGGAACAAGGGGTCGTCGATATCCTGCGCATTGACGCACGGGCCTCCCTCTCCCGGATATCCGAAGAGCTGGGCGTCTCCCCATCCATCGCCAAGAACGCGCTGGCCACCGTTATGGCCGGCAAACGCCTCGTCCTGAGGTTGGAAGTAGCGCGTACATACTCGCCGTGGCCCGTGGCGGTCTGGTACTTTCTCAGGGTTCCGGCCACTGAGGTCGAACACGTTGCTGCGAAGCTGGTAGGCCTGGAAGAGATGCGACTGGTCGCTACGACGGGAGGGCTCTACTCCATCCTGATGAATGTGTGGCTCCGCCGCGTAGAAGACATGACGGTCCTTGAACGGCAACTCGGTGAACGGTTGCCGTTCGCCGAGATAATGGACCGTTCCCTCGTGTTGCGTACTCCCAAGCATATGGGCCAAAGGTTGACGCCGGATGGCCGGCGCATTGTCTGATTCAAGGAAAACGAATGCCCCGCCCGGGAAACTGGGCAGGGCATTCGTCTGGGTAATCACACTGGACAGTGGCTACTGTTCTTGTGGTGCACCAGCGATGTTCACCAGCCACGCGATTCCAAACTTGTCCACGCACATCCCGAAGATGTCACCCCACGGTGCCGCTTCGAGCGGCACGGTGACCGTACCGCCGTCGACGAGTTTCTCCCAGTAGCCACGCAGCTCGGCTTCATCAGCCGATTCGCCGCTCAGCGACACGGACACGTTGTCACCGGGGTTGTATTCCATGCCGTTGGGCGTATCCGCGGCCATAAGGGTCAACCCACCTGGCGTTTCCAGCATGGAGTGCATCACCTTGTCGGCTTCCGCCGGATCCTGGCTTGCCTGATAGTCACCAAAAGTGCTGATGTTCAGCTCTCCGCCAAAGACGGATTCATAGAAAGTGATGGCTTCCCGGGCGTTGTCCCGGAATGAGATGTAGGGGTTGAGGCGGGTTGTCATTGGTGGATTCTCCTCATGGTTGTGTGGTGCATGCGCACTTCACCGTGCCGCCATGCTAACAGCGCCACATGGCGCCTGTCCCCCGAATTTCTAGTCGCCGTCGTAGGCCTTTTGGAGGGCGTTAATGTCCAGTTTGCGCATCTTCAGCATGGCTTCCATTGCACGCTGGGAGCCTGCCGGGTCCGGTCCAGCCAGGAGTCCGGACATGGCCGTGGGGACGATCTGCCATGACAAACCAAATTTGTCCTTAAGCCAACCGCACTGGCTCTCTTCTCCCCCCACCAGCAAAGCGTCCCAGTACCTGTCCACTTCCTCCTGGGAGTCACAGTTCACCACCAGTGAGACAGCCTCGTTGAACGTAAACACCGGACCGCCATTGAGTCCCATGAACTGCCGGCCTTCGATCTCGAACTCGACAGTGAGAACCTTGCCGTCCGGCCCTTGCATCGTTTGTCCCATGGATGAATTGTCGAACGTCGAGGTGTAGAACTCCGCGGCCTCGGCCGCCTGCCCGTCGAACCATAAACACGTGGAAATCTTCTGCATCAGCCATTCCTCCGGGATCGCCGGGGACCGCATGTCCCCTGACCGAGGCTAGTACCGCACGAACACGGACACAACGCACGACGACGACGAATCCGCCTGCCCGGATGGCGGCACCAATCGCCGGGCTGCTGAAGCACCCCGGGCTAGTCCCCCGCAGTCCGTATCCGGCTGACCAACCCCACAGTGTTGGCTTCGCTGTCCTCAATAAAGGCCATCCACTCTTCGGAATCCGGTGGCCCCAGGGTGTCGTCCTCATGCGCGTAGATCATCCGTGGATCAGCGATGTTCCTGACGCCCCGATTCCGCAGTGAGGCCACGGTTCCGTGGAGATCTGCAACCTCGAAATAAATGAGGGACGACGGAGCGCCCTTTTCCAGCAGCAGACGGACACCATCGATCTCAAAGAACAGCAAGCCCGGAGGGTCGAAAAGGGCTCTGGGCTCAACACCCAGGAGCGCTGAGTAAAAAGCAGCTGCCCTCTTGAGGTCCTCGGCCCGCTGGGCCACCTGAATGAATCTCATGGCTTCCTCCACGCTGTTTGTCCCGCCTGGCCACTTGCCAAACATCGTGGACGCCACCGCCCCTGCTTGCAAGGGGCCGGGTATATCCACCTGACTTCGCGCGGGGGTCACGGGTTGGATAGTGTCAGGAGCATGCTTTCATCCTCCAGATTGTGGATTCCTGCGGCCGGTGCCGACCTCCTGTTGATTCTTGTCTTCGCCGCCATCGGCCGTGACGCCCACGCCCGCGGAGAGATCGTCTCCGGAGCTTTCATGACGGCATGGCCATTCCTCGCCGGAGCCGCCGTCGCATGGTTTGCAGTGAGGGCGTGGCGCTCACCCTTGGCGGTGTGGCCCTCCGGCGTCTGCATTTGGCTCGGATCGGTGCTGGTCGGGATGCTGCTGCGGGCTGCCACCGGCCAGACGGTGGTCCTGCCCTTCATCATTGTGGCGTTGATCAGCCTGGGAGTATTCCTCGTCGGATACCGCGCTCTGGTTGCCTTGGTGGTGCGCGCGTCGCGGAAGCGGCAACGCCGGGTGTGATCAGGTCCGCTGTCCCATGGATGCACTACGCTGAGAACAGTCCGCAACGCAGCTTTTCCGGAAAGGCCCCACGTGATCACCGCTTTCGTCCTGATCAAGACCGATGCCTCACGCATCCCGGAGACCGCCGAGCAGATCTCGGCTATCCAAGGCATCAGTGAGGTCTATTCCGTCACGGGCGAATGGGATCTGATTGCGGTAGCCAGGGTGACGAAGCACGAAGAACTCGCGGACGTTATTGCCGACCGGCTTTCAAAGGTTGCTTCAGTGGTCCACACCACCACGCACATCGCTTTCCGTGCATACTCACAGCATGATCTGGACGCAGCTTTCGCGCTGGGATTCGAGTAATCCCGGGCGTATGCCTGGACGCGGTACCTTCGGAGGCTAACTCCTGCTGAGTGCCGTCCACTTGGCGAGGACTTCGCCAGCTTTTCCGGAGTCAATCGATTCGGCTGCCCGATCGAAGGCGGCGCGCATCCGTTCCACAAGGCTTCCGTCCGCGTGAAGATCAACAGACACCAATCCGGCAGCGGCATTCAGCAGTACGGCATCCCGCACGGCCCCGCCCTTACCAGCGAGGATCTCGCGGACCACTTGGGCATTCGCAGCAGCGTCACCCCCGCGAAGATCGGCCACGGTGGACGGTGTGATTCCCAGCTGAGCGGGAGAGAACACCTGCTCGGTAACTGCGCCGTTCCTGATCTCCCAGACGGTGGATGGACCCGTCGGGGTGAGCTCGTCCAGTCCGTCGTCGCCGCGGAACACCAGCCCTCGGCTTCCGCGGCGGGCAAGGACTCCTGCCACCAAGGGTGCCATGCGGGCATTGGCAACTCCGACAGCAGAGGCCTGGACGTGTGCAGGATTGGTCATTGGTCCGAGGAAATTGAACGCCGTGGGAACGGCAAGTTCACGCCGCGGGACCGCGGTATGCCTGAATGACGGGTGGAAGACCTGCGCAAAACAGAAGGTGATTCCCGCTTCCTCGGCGTTCCTGGCTACCTGCTCAATTGACAGGTCCAGGCGAACTCCCAGGGCTTCAAGGACGTCAGCGGAACCCGAGGTTGACGATGCAGCTCTGTTCCCGTGCTTCACCACCTTGGCACCCGCCCCGGCCGCTACAAGGGCTGCCATGGTGGAAATGTTCACTGTGTTGAGTCGGTCACCGCCGGTTCCAACGATGTCCAGCTTCTCGCCGGAGATCTCAATGGGATTGGCGTGCTGGACCATCGCCTCTACCAGACCGGCCAGTTCCTCTACCGTTTCGCCCTTGGCCCGGAGCGCCACCAGGAACCCTGCAATCTGAGCCGGCGTTGCCTCACCGGACATGATGGTGTTCATGGCCCACTCTGTGTTGCCCACCGCAAGGTCGTCGCCGTTGATCAGTGCTGAGATGAGTCCTGGCCAGGTATTGCTGGTTGCAGGAGCCGATGCCGGAGAAGTCACTCACTGATGCTATCCAGCCAGCCATGCGGATGACCAATGTGAACGAGGCCGGGAACTTTTCCGCGCGATTTCGCGTCTTTGTAGAAAAAGTCTCCCGAATCGGTGGTTTGCATTGGGAAGTCTGGACTTTTACAGACATAATGTCCTTGTGACATCTGCGACCCATGCCCCCAGTACCCCGGCGCACCCGACGCTGAACCGCCCCAATCTGGTTTCTGTTGGAACCGTTGTTTGGCTGTCCAGTGAGTTGATGTTCTTCGCCGGCCTCTTTGCCATGTACTTCACCCTGCGCTCCACATCCGGACTGATGTGGGCCGAGGAGACGGCCAAGCTCAACTTCCCGTTTGCGCTCGTCAACACCATCGTCCTTGTGGCAAGTTCGTTTACTTGCCAGATGGGCGTCTTTGCCGCCGAGCGGCTCGAACCCCGCCGTACCGGCGGTCCGCTCCAATTCACCCGCTGGGGCATGACTGAATGGTTTGTCCTCACCTTCATCATGGGTGCCTTCTTCGTTGCTGGACAGACCACGGAATACGCAATGCTCGTTTCCGAGCACGTTTCCCTGTCGTCCAACGCCTACGGCTCCGCCTTCTACATGACAACGGGCTTCCACGGCCTCCACGTCATCGGCGGTCTGATTGCGTTCCTGTTCATCATTGGCCGCGCGTTCGCAGCCAAGAAGTTTGGGCACTTTGAAGCGACGTCGGCGATCGTCACCTCGTACTACTGGCACTTCGTTGACGTCGTGTGGATCGGCCTCTTCCTGGTCATCTACGTCCTCAAGTAAGCCCGGCTTTGACTCTTTTTCTACAAGAGGCAGAATTTCAAGAAGCGGCTCGCGGAGCCGACGCAGGATCGAATAAAGGAACCACCACGTGAAGGCACTCTCGCAGAAGCGACGTCACCCACTGGCAGCCATTGCGCTGCTGTTGATGGGCCTCCTCCTCACTGGTGGGCTCTACGCCGTTGCCACAACTGTCAACCAGGCCAAGGCCGACACCACAAGCTTCAGCGCCAGTGACGTAGAAGAAGGCGGCAAACTCTTTGCCGCCAACTGCGCCACTTGCCACGGCATGGGTGCCAGCGGAACCCAGGACGGCCCCTCGCTGGTCGGCGTGGGCGCTGCTGCAGTTGACTTCCAGGTTGGTACCGGTCGTATGCCCATGCAGATGAGCGGACCGCAGGCCCAGCAGAAGCCCGCCCAGTTCAACGAGGAGCAGACCAAGCAGCTCGCTGCCTATGTTGCGTCCCTCGGCGCCGGCCCGGCCATTCCCGAGGAACACCTCCTCGATGGCAAGGGAGATGCAGCCAACGGTGGCGAACTCTTCCGCGTCAACTGCGCCATGTGCCACAACGCAGCCGCTGCCGGCGGTGCGCTGACCCGCGGCAAATTCGCCCCGGCGTTGGCGGGTGTGAGCGCAGAGCACATTTACGAGGCCATGGCTACGGGTCCGCAGAACATGCCCGTGTTCAATGACTCCAACATCACCCCTGAAGACAAGCGCGACATCATCACCTTCCTGAAGACCATCGAAGCCAACGGTTCGCCTGGTGGCGCTGACCTGGGCTCCCTCGGCCCGGTCTCTGAAGGCCTCTTCGTCTGGGTTGCCGGCTTGGGAGTCATCATCGCTTTCACGATCTGGCTGACGTCCCGCACGTCCTAGTTCCGGACACAAGAAAACTTCTGCTGCACGGTCAGCAGTTTGAAACTGAAAATAACTCGGCCCCGGTCGAGACAACGAGAGAAGGATGAGGCGAATTATGGGCAACCATAGTGACGGCAGTCCGAACCACTCGGGCACCGTAGCTACGGCTGGTCAGAATGAGGTGGAGAAGTTCCAGGATCCTGGTCTTCCTCCGCATCGTTTGCGCCTGGCTGACACGGACCCGGTAGCCGCAAAACGCGCCGAGCGTCAGGTAGCCATTCTGTTTGGCACCTCCGTCATCGGTACGCTGGTCTTCCTGGTGGCATACTTTGCCATCGACCTTGGCGACGACACCACCATTGCGACCATCCGCACCCAGAACCTTCTTCTGGGACTCGGCACGGCGTTCGCAATGCTG
Organism: Arthrobacter sp. yr096; assembly: GCF_900108925.1. Classification (NCBI taxonomy): domain Bacteria; kingdom Bacillati; phylum Actinomycetota; class Actinomycetes; order Micrococcales; family Micrococcaceae; genus Arthrobacter; species Arthrobacter sp. yr096. The sequence goes on from NZ_FNYI01000003.1 coordinate 559,533, forward strand.
GGTATCGGCACCGGCATCGTGCACTGGGCCAAGGCCCTGATGCCCGATCACGAAGTGTCTGAAGAGCGTCACGCTATCCGCACAGAAGAAGATCGCCAGGCAGCTGTGCGCATCGTCGACGACATCGTCGAGGAAACCGGCATCAAGCGTCGCCCGCTGATCCGCAACACCCTTCTTGGTGCCGTTGCGCTTGCTCCGCTCCCGGCGCTCGCCATCTTTGGTGACTTGGGTCCGCGTCCGGACAAGGCTCTGGCGCACACCATGTGGGCACCAGAGGGCGGCAAGCTCAAGCGCCTGACCCGCGACCCCGATGGCACCCCCATCAAGGCCTCGGACGTCACCATTGGTTCGGCCTTCCACGTGATCCCTGAAGGCCTCAACGAACTCCACGAAGGCAAGCTGAACGAGAAGGCCAAGGCCGTGGTTCTGCTGATGCGCCTGGACCCGAACTCATTGAACCCCTCCGAGGGACGCGAAAGCTGGAGCTACAACGGCATCGTTGCTTACTCCAAGATCTGCACGCACGTCGGTTGCCCTGTTGCTCTTTATGAGCAGCAGACCCACCACCTTCTGTGCCCCTGCCACCAGTCCACGTTTGACCTCACGCAGGAATGCAAGGTCATCTTCGGGCCGGCAAGCCGTCCGCTCCCCCAGCTGCCGATTGCAGTTGACGCAGAGGGCTACCTCGTCGCAACCAGCGACTTCAGAGAACCTGTAGGACCGAGTTACTGGGAGCGTGACGAGCATGAGCGCCTCATCAACAGCTGAAGCCCCCTTCGTTCCGAAGACCAAGGTTGGTAGTTTCACCAACTTCGTGGACGAGCGTGTGGGTGGCTCCGGCATCCTGCGCGAGTTCGGCCGGAAGGTCTTCCCCGACCACTGGTCGTTCATGTTCGGTGAGGTGGCGCTGTACTCCTTCGTCATCCTGCTGATGTCAGGTACCTTCCTGACCTTCTTCTTTGATCCGTCCATGGCGGAGACCCACTACCAGGGTTCGTACACACCGCTGTACAACGTCGAAATGTCTGTTGCCTACAGCTCGTCGCTGAACATCTCCTTCGATGTCCGCGGCGGTCTGTTCATGCGCCAGGTACACCACTGGGCTGCACTGCTGTTCGTAGCATCACTGGGTGTCCACATGCTGCGCGTTTTCTTCACGGGTGCTTTCCGCAAGCCCCGCGAAATGAACTGGGTTGTGGGTGGCGTACTGCTCATCCTCGCCATGGCAGCCGGCTTCACCGGCTACTCCCTCCCCGATGACCTGCTGTCCGGCAACGGCCTGCGCATCATCGACGGCGTCATCAAGTCGATTCCGGTGATCGGTACATACACCTCCTTCTTCCTCTTCGGTGGAGAATTCCCGGGCACGGCCATCATCGGCCGACTGTATGTCCTGCACATCCTCCTGGTTCCGGCCCTCATCCTCCTGATGATCGTCATTCACCTGTTCATGGTGGTTGTCCACAAGCACACCCAGTACCCCGGCCCGGGCCGCAACGACGGCAACGTCGTTGGCTACCCCCTTGGTCCGGTTTACGCCGCAAAGGCCGGTGGATTCTTCTTCATCGTCTTCGGCGTGCTGGCGCTCATGGCAGCGGCATTCACAATCAACCCGATCTGGAACTACGGTCCATACGATCCCTCGCCGGTCTCCGCTGGTACCCAGCCTGACTGGTACATCGGTTTCGTCGATGGTGCCCTCCGCCTTATGCCGGGTGTCATCAATGACTTCCACTTCGAATGGATCATCTTTGGGCGCACGCTGACGCTGAACGTTCTCCTGCCCGCTCTTGTGCCGGCAGGCATCATCTTCACCGTGCTGTTCATGTACCCGTGGATCGAACGCTGGATCACCAAAGACAACCGCGAGCACCACGTTCTTGATCGTCCGCGCAACGCCCCTACCCGCACAGCCATCGGCGTCGCAGGCTTCACGTGGTACTGCGTGATGTGGGCAGCTGCAGGTTCCGACCTCATTGCAACGCACTTCCACGTGTCGCTGAACGATGTCACTTACTGGCTGCGGACGCTGTTCTTCATCGGCCCGGTCATTGCCTTCATCGTGACCAAGCGCATTGCGTTGGCCCTCCAGCGCAAGGACCGTGAAATTGCCCTGCACGGCCGTGAGACGGGCCGGATTGTCCGGCTCCCCCACGGTGAGTTCATTGAGGTGCACGCTCCGCTGGACGAGTACAAGCGCTATAAGCTCGTTGGATTCGAATCTCTGGCTCCCCTGCCGGCCGAACCGAACGAACACGGCGTTGTCACGCGGAAGGAGAAGCGCCGCGCCGCACTCTCCAAGTGGTTCTTCGAGGACCGTGTTGCCCCGGCAACGCCGGCGGAACTTGAGGCCGCACATGCTCATGGCCACCACGAGGCCATCGCAGCTGGTGAAGACCAGAAGAGCCTGAGCCACTAACGCCAAGCACACAGCATAAGGGAGGGGCCCGATCCATAGGATCGGGCCCCTCCCTTATGCGTCTATGCGTCGCGGGTTCCAACGGCCCCTACTGGGTGCGATATCCCGAGGAGTAGTTCCGGGTGGGACGAACACCTGGACGCTGCAGTGGAACCCATAGTTTGTAGCGATCGGCGCGGTAGTAGGAGACGGAATAGTCCACCATTGCACGGGCAACAAAGGCATGGCGTTGAATCTTTAGCAAGGGTGACCCGACGTCGACATTCAGCAATCTGGCAGTGGATGGTGATGCGGCGGTGGCCTCAATCATGTCCTCACCCCACTCCATGACCAAGCCGAACCGTTCGCTCAGCACGTTGTAGAGGGACGTCGGAGGTGCTTCATCGAGGAGTCCAGGGACCCGGTGGGCAGGAATGAAGTTCTCATCAACACTCATGGGCTCGTTGTCTGCCAGCAGCAACCGTCTGAACCGAACCAGCGGCGTGCCCTCTTCCATTTGGAGTTCACGGGCAAGGAATGCACTGGCAGCGATCTGCTCAAAGCTCAGAACCTTGGCGGCAGGCACCATGCCACGGCGCTGCATCTCCTCGCTGTAGGAGGTCAGCTTCACTTGGAGATCCAGTTTGGGCTTGCGGACGAATGTTCCGAGCCCCACCACGCGCTCGATTACTTCCTCACCCACCAGGGCATCGATGGCCTGACGCACGGTCATGCGTGCCAGTCCGAATCGGTCAGACAGGTCCCGTTCAGACGGCAAGGCAGATCCCGGAGGGCACGACTGTGCAATGAATGCCCGCAGTATCTCCCGCAGCTGGACGTAGATGGGGGTACCGCTGGTGCGGTCGATATCGCCGGCGATGCTTGATGCCTCAGCCACAGCGATGGTCCAGCAAGTGAGTCATACTTCAAGGATAAGTCAGTGCCACCGCAGGTCTAGACCACCCGCCGGCGATGTGGAACAGGAATGCAAGCGCCCGCTACGCTTGTATGGATCATTTTCTGACGGAGAGTCCGTCATAACAAAGGAGTTGGCTTGCCGGAGCAGAGGGCCGTCGTTGGCGCCGAAATCGGATTGCATGCACGGGCTGCGGCGGTGTTTGTCCGCGCTGTCACCGACACGGGCCTGCCAGTGACCATCCGCAAGAAGGATGGCCGGCCTGTGGATGCCCGTTCGCTGCTGGAAGTAATGACAGAAGACTTCGGGCACGGATGCGAAGTTTTCCTCGGGGTGGCACCCGAGGCACTCAGAGACGATCAGACCGCTGCCGGGGTCAGGAGTGCTCTCAATGCCCTGTCGGCCGTTCTTGAGGCCACTGAGGCCCGCTGAGGCACAATTCCGGCAGAGCCATGACATAGGCGTGACTTAACGACGATGGGCCCCACCTGGAGGTGGGGCCCATCGATCGTATTAGTGATTATCTAGTGTGCGTGGTCGCCACGGCTGTATTCGAAGACCCAGCCAACCAAGGCAACAAGGGCCAGCCCGCCGGCGACGTAGGTCACCCAGAAGCCAATGGCCAGGCCGAGGAAACCGCCGGCACATGCAAGGCCAAGAACCAGGGGCCACCAGCTCCAAGGACTGAAGTGCCCCTGTTCGCCTGCGCCCTCGTGGACTTCGGCGTCGGGACGGTCCTCCGGGCGCATGCCAATGCGCTTGCCGGTGAAACCAAGGTAAGCACCGATCATGCCGGCGAGGCCGCCAACCAGAAGAATCCCCAGGACGCCTACCCACTCAGACCATTCGGTCAGGAAGCCATAAGCAATGGCTACGGGAACAAAGAAGAACACTCCAGCTCCGAAGAGCCACGATTCGATTTTCATGAGCGGACGTCCCTCTGGTCGGCGTTACCCAAAACGGCTGCTGCGGGTGACGGAGCTTCGGCAGTGTGAACCTGGGCCAACTCAGGGTGGTGCAGGTCCAGCGCCGGGCGCTCGGAGCGGATACGGGGCAAGGAAGTGAAGTTGTGGCGCGGCGGCGGGCAGGACGTTGCCCATTCCAGCGAAGCACCGAAGCCCCACGGGTCATCAACTTCAACCTTCTTGTTGCTCCGCCAGGTGATGTAGACGTTCCAGAAGAACGGCAACAGAGAAGCACCCAGGACGAAGGAAGAGATGGTGGAGAACTGGTTCATCCACGTGAAGTTATCCTGCGGCATATAGTCGGCGTAGCGGCGCGGCATACCTTCAACACCCAGCCAGTGCTGGATGAGGAACGTGCCGTGGAAACCCAGGAACAGAAGCCAGAAGTGGATCTTACCAAGACGCTCGTTGAGCATCTTGCCGGTCCACTTGGGCCACCAGAAATAGAAGCCTGCGAACATCGCGAACACCACGGTGCCGAACACCACGTAGTGGAAGTGGGCCACCACGAAGTAGGAATCCGAGACGTGGAAGTCCAGCGGCGGGGAGGCCAGGATGATGCCGGTCAGGCCACCGAAGAGGAACGTCACCAGGAAGCCGATGCTCCACAGCATGGGGGTCTCGAAAGTGATGGAACCCTGCCACAGAGTACCGATCCAGTTGAAGAACTTAACACCCGTGGGAACCGCGATCAACATGGTCATGAAGGCGAAGAACGGAAGCAGCACCGAACCGGTCACATACATGTGGTGAGCCCATACCGTGACGGACAGGGCGGCAATGGCGATCGTTGCGTAAACAAGGCCCTTGTAACCAAAGATCGGCTTGCGGCTGAATACCGGGAAGATCTCGGAAACAATACCGAAGAACGGCAGGGCGATGATGTAAACCTCAGGGTGGCCGAAGAACCAGAAGAGGTGCTGCCAGAGAACGGCGCCGCCGTTTTCGGGATCAAAGATGTGCGCACCAAAGCGGCGGTCGGCGCCAAGAGCGAAGAGTGCAGCTGCCAGCGGCGGGAAGGCCATCAGAACCAGAATTGCCGTAACCAGCGTGTTCCACGTGAAGATCGGCATACGCCACATGGTCATGCCCGGAGCACGCATGCAAATGATGGTGGTAATGAAGTTGACCGCGCCAAGGATGGTTCCGAAACCGGAGAGCGCCAGGCCGAAGACCCAGAGGTCACCACCGACACCCGGACTGAACGTCGTGTTGGACAACGGCGCGTAAGCGAACCAGCCAAAGGAGGCTGCACCTTGGGGCGTAATGAACCCGGAGACGGCGATGGTGGAGCCAAAGAGGAAGAACCAGAATGCCAGGGCGTTCAAACGCGGGAAGGCAACGTCCGGAGCACCAATCTGCAGCGGCATGATCACGTTGGCAAAGCCGGCGAACAGAGGAGTTGCAAACATCAGGAGCATCACGGTGCCGTGCATCGTGAACATCTGGTTGTACTGCTCTTTGGTCTGCAGGATCTGCATGCCGGGTTCGAACAATTCGGCGCGGATCAGCAGCGCCATGACGCCACCGAGGCAGAAGAACACGAAGGACGCAATCAGGTACATGTACCCGATGGTCTTGTGGTCCGTCGAGGTGATCCAGTTGACGACGATGCGTCCCTTGGACTTAGGAACTACGGGAGCCTCAAGGGTCCCGGCGGATTGAGTGTAAGTAGCCACGTCGCTCCCCTTACTTTTCGTTCAGGTTCGGATTGCGGTCGTATTCCGCACCGAGCAGGCCCGTGTTGCCATCCTGGCGGAGTTGATCCATGTGGGCCTGGAACTCAGACTCGGAGACCACCTTGACGCGGAACAGCATTTCGGAGTGATATTCACCGCAGAGTTCGGCACACTTGCCATCGAAGGTGCCCTCCTTGGTGGGGGTGAACCTGATGTAGTTCGTCTTGCCCGGGATCATGTCGCGCTTCTGAAGGAAGGCGGGAACCCAGAACGAGTGGATGACATCGCGGGAATTCAGCTCCAGGTCCACGGACTTGCCCACCGGCAAGTACAGGGTGGGGAGAAGTTCCTTGTTGACCTCGTTGCCGGTCAGGTGAGCCTGAACGCCGGCTTCGTGGAGGTCCTCATTGATGACCTCACCCTTTTTGTAGTTGAAGTCCCAGGCCCACTGCTTGCCGCGGACGTCAACAACGACGTCGGCAGGCTGCGACCGGTCATCGATCGCGCGCTGGTCCTGATCGGTGAAGTAGAAGAACACCAGAACCATGAACAGCGGGATGGTCAAGTAGAAGACCTCGAGCGGCAGGTTGTAGCTGAGCTGCTTGGGGAATCCCGTGGTGCCCTTGCGGCGACGGTAGGCAATGATGCACCAGACCAGAAGGCCCCACGTGATGATACCGACTGCCAAGGCGGCGATCCATGAGTTGACCCAGAGGTCCATGATCCGGTCAGTGTGGTTGGTCGTGCCGCGCTCTGTAGGCAGCCAACCCTTCTCTACCTCTGGTGAACATCCGGTCAAAACCAACGCGCCGGCTAGTGCCAAGCCAGTGATCGATGTGATCTTTATGCGTCGGCTGCCGGTTCGGTTCTGCGAACTCACAGACGGCCCTTCCTCTTGTTGCTGTCTCCCGGCAGGCCGAAGGCTCACCGGGCACACTAAAAGTTTTACTACCCGATGTAGAGCTTACCGCTATCAAGCGGTTTTCGCGCACATGTCAGCGCCGTGGCTCCGATCGGTTTTAAACACGTCCGGAGTGGCGCCGACATGCAGCGATGGCTCACATCAGTGGAACGAATCACCGCAGGCGCAAGACCCGCCGGCGTTCGGGTTATCGATGGTGAAGCCCTGCTTCGAAATGGTGTCCTCGAAGTCGATGCTGGCACCGCTGAGGTAAGGAACGCTCATCTTGTCTACGACGACTTCAACGCCGTCGTAGTCACGGACTGCGTCTCCGTCAAGCATGCGCTCGTCGAAGTAAAGCTGGTAGATCAGGCCGGAGCATCCCCCAGGCTGGACTGCAACGCGCAACCGAAGGTCGGTGCGCCCTTCCTGTTCCAGGAGGCTGCGGACCTTGCCTGCGGCGACATCGGTCAGATTGACCTCGTGCGTGGGCAGTTCGTCGTTGGAGACGACCTGTGCTCCGGTGCTGTTTTCGTTGGTTGCAGTGCTCATTGGCCTACCTTCTTATGAAGCTCTTGGAGGCCGCGCCGGAACGCTGCCTGCCCTTACCCAATTACGTACGGGTTATAGCTAATGCTACGTCGCACAGACGCTTAGCTATAACTCCTGACGTAACCACAGACAGCATTTGGTTGTTCCCGGCGCGCCGTTGCAGCTTAGTCCGTCAAACCTTCGGCATTCAGGCGGGCAAGCATTAGGGATTCAGCCAGCACTGCGTGGCGGAAGTCTTCGATGTGCAACGATTCGTTGGCACTGTGCGCTCGGGAATCGGGGTCTTCAACTCCGGTCACCAGAATCTGGACGGCGGGGTACATCTCCAGAAGGTCTGCAATGAAGGGGATGGAGCCGCCAATGCCCATTTCCACCGGCTCCACGCCCCAGGACTCCCCCAGCGCCCAGAGCGCCACCCTTGCAGCAGCGGAGGACGTGTCGGTGGAGAACGCGTTGCCCCGCTCCCCCGGAGTGAACGTCACCTTGGCGCCGAACGGTGCCTTGGCTTCGACATGCTGCCTGAGGGCATCCATTGCCGCGTGCGGATCCTGCCCCGGTGCAAGCCGCATGCTGAATTTCGCCCTGGCAGCGGGAATAAGGGTGTTGGAAGCGACGTCCACGGCCGGGACGTCCATGCCGATAATGGACAATGCCGGCTTGGTCCAGAGGCGGGAGGCGATGGTTCCGCTTCCTGCCAGCTTCACGCCGTCGAGCACTGATGCGTCGGCCCGGTAGTCCGCTTCGGTGAGGTCCACCGCTACGTGGTCGCGGCCCACCAGGCCGGCAACGGCCACGTTGCCGTCGTCATCGTGAAGGGTAGCTATCAACCGGGACAAGAGCGTGGGAGCATCGAGCACCGGGCCGCCAAACATCCCGGAGTGTACGGCGTGGTCCAGAACGCGCACTTCAAACGTACCGTCCACCAGACCGCGAAGGCTGGTGGTCAGGGCGGGCACCCCTACCTTCCAGTTGCTGGAGTCGGCCACCACGATCACATCTGCCCGCAAGAGTTCCTGGTGCTCCTCAAGGAACGCCCGGAAGGTGGGTGATCCGGCCTCCTCTTCTCCCTCGAAGAAGAACGTCACGCCCAGGCCAAAGTCGTTTCCCAGCACCTTGGTCACGGCGCTGTAAGCCGCCAGGTGGGCCATGATGCCTGCCTTGTCGTCAGCCGCACCGCGGCCATACAGCCTGCCGTCCCTCTCTTCGGCGACAAAAGGTTCCGATTTCCAGAGGTTACGATCCCCCGGCGGCTGCACGTCGTGGTGCGCGTACAGCAGGATGGTTGGCTTGCCCTCAGCGGCAGGGCGGCGGGCGACGACGGCAGGACCACCGGGGGTTCCGTCGGCTTTGTCGCACCGCAGGATCCGGACGTCCTCCATACCGGCGGCCTTAGCCAGCGAAGAGACCGCTTCGGCGCTGAGATCAAGTTGCTTGGGGTCGAAGCTGGGCCACGCTATGCCGGGGATGCTGACCAGGTCTTTGAGGGAAGCCATCGTGGCCTCAAAGGAATCGTTGACCGCGCGGGTCAGCGCCTCGACGGGGGTGGAGCCGGAGTGCCGTTGCCTGTTCTGCGGGTTGTCCGCATGTGCTGAAGTCATGGCCCACACTTTACCGTCGCGTCTCCGGAGGCCGGGGCAGGCAGGGCCCGGAGGCGGACTCACGGCATGGGGCACGTAACCTGCGCCACCTCGCTGCGGGGTATTCTGTAGGGGTGTTCGGACGCAAAAAGGAAGAGCCCAGCGCTCAATCAGTAGTAGACCAGGCCTACGCCGCCACCCCGGAGCCGGGTGCGGGAAAGGGCACCCCTACGCCCAAGCGGAAGGACCAGGAAGCGGCCCGCAAGCGCCCCTTGGTGCCCAACGACCGCAAGGCTTCAAAGGCGGCAGAGCGGGTAGCCATCCAGGACCAGCGGCAGAAAATGCGGCAGGCGCTGGACACGGGTGATGAGAAGTTCCTGCCTCTCCGGGACAAGGGTCCCCAGAAGCGATACACGCGCGACTACGTGGACGCGCGGTTCAGCCTGGGCGAATACCTGATGTTTGGCGCTTTGCTGTTCGTGGTGATCTCCCTGATCATCCCGCCCACCAGCGCAGGTATCAGCTACGTCCTGGTGGGTTTCTGGATCATGTTCCTCGCGGTCTTCGTGGACGTCTTCATCCTGTCGCGCAAGCTTCGGAAGCGCCTCACGGAAAAGTTTGGCGAAGTTGAACGTGGCTCGGTCTGGTACGGATGCATGCGTGCCCTTCAGTTCCGGAAGCTCCGCCTCCCCAAGCCGCAGGTAAAGCGCGGAGAGTACCCCGCCTAACAGCCTTCAGACCTTCAAAAAACGAGAAACCCCGGACCATGGGTCCGGGGTTTTCTGTTGGGAAGCGGTTACTGGCGGGGCGAGCGTCGACGACTTTTCAGGAGACCCTTGTTGATGCGGGAAGCCCAGAAGGGCCCCTCGTAGAGGAAAGCTGTGTAACCCTGCACCAAGGTTGCGCCTGCATCCAGTCGATCCTGGACATCCAAGGCAGTCTCCACGCCACCGACGGCGATGAGTACCAGCTCATCACCCACCGCTGACTTGAGTCGTCGAAGGACATCGAGGGAACGCTCCTTAAGAGGAGCTCCCGAGAGGCCCCCCGCACCCAGTGCGGCAACCTTCACGTTGTCCGAGACCAGCCCTTCACGGGAAATGGTGGTGTTGGTGGCGATGATGCCATCAAGCTTGAGATCCAGCGCAAGCTTCGCGACGTCGTCGATGTCGTCATCAGAGAGGTCCGGCGCGATCTTGACCAACAGAGGAACATGCCGCCCGGCGGACTCATCGGCAGCATCTCCTACTGCGCGCAACAGCGGACGCAATGTCTCCACATTTTGCAGAAGCCGAAGTCCCGGCGTGTTGGGCGAGCTGACGTTGACCACCAGATAATCGGCAGCGGGCGCCAAGCTGCGTGCGCTGACCAGGTAATCCTCGGTGGCGTCGTCGAGTGCCACCAGCTTGGTCTTGCCGATGTTAACCCCGATAATCGGCCGAACGTCCGGGTGCTGCCTTTGCAAAGCAGCCCGTGCGGACTTGAGCCGCGGCGCTACGGAAGCAGCGCCGTCGTTATTGAATCCCATACGGTTGATGACCGCACGGTCCTCAACCAATCGGAACAGGCGTGGCTTCTCGTTGCCGGGCTGCGCCTGGCCGGTAATGGTACCCACTTCCACGTGCCCGAATCCGAGCTCGGACAAAGCTTCGATCCCGTGCCCTTCCTTGTCAAAGCCGGCTGCGAGGCCAAACGGCGACGGAAATGTCAGCCCGAGGGCCTCCGTACGAAGGGAAGCATCCGGGGCTGTCATCCTGGCAAGAATCCGGCCGGCGCCCGAACGGTGGGCAGCACGGATTCCCTGGAAGCCGATCTTGTGTGCCTTCTCGGCGTCCATCCAGGAGAAGGCCAGCTTGAAGAATGTGGGGTAAACACGCATGGTCCTAGTTTTCCGCTTTACGGACAACTCACCAAACCCGTGACCCGCACTGGGGCTAGCATGTACGCATGCCGCTGGATATTAGTGACGCAGATCATTCGAACCCAAGGATTGTTGCAGACATCGTCGTGGTGGGAGCGGGGCTGTCAGGTCTTGTTGCCGCCGCCACGGCCTACGCAGCCGGCAAGTCAGTAGCCGTGCTAGACCAGGAGCCCGAGGCATCAATTGGCGGCCAGGCGCATTGGTCCTTCGGCGGCCTCTTCATGGTGGACACTCCTGAGCAGCGGCGCCTGGGCGTCAAAGACAGCGCTGAGCTCGCTTTGTCCGATTGGCTTGCGTCGGCAGCCTTTGATCGCTCCGGGGATAGCAACGCGCGGGAGTGGGCCGAGGCCTATGTGGAGTTCGCTGCGGGTGAGAAGCGGGCATGGCTCCGGAACCTTGGCGTCGGCATCTTCCCACTGGTGCAGTGGGCAGAGCGTGGCGGCTACGGACCCCAAGGACACGGGAACACTGTCCCACGCTTCCATGTCACGTGGGGCACCGGACCAGCGCTGGTGAAACCGTTCCTCGGGAAAGTGCGGGAAGGCGTCGAGGCCGGCCGGGTAAGCCTGCACTTCAGGCACCGTGCCCTTTCCCTGATAACGACGGCGGGCAAGGTCACGGGCGTTTCCGGTGAGGTGCTGGAACCGTCGACGGCGGTGCGTGGCACTGCGACGGCGAGGGTCGCCGTTGCGGGTTTCGAAGCAAGCGCCGGTGCTGTAGTGGTGACATCCGGTGGTATCGGCGGTAACCATGACATGGTCCGGCGCCAATGGCCCGGAGAAAACGCACCCACCTACATGCTGAGCGGCGTCCCGGTTTCCGTTGACGGAGAATTCCAATCCGCCGTGGAAACCATGGGAGCGTCGGTGGTCAACGGCGACAGGATGTGGCACTACCCGGAGGGTATTCATAACTACGATCCTGTGTGGCCCAAGCACGGCATCCGCATCCTGCCCGGCCCATCGTCCCTGTGGCTAGATGCCGAGGGCCACCAGCTGCCGGCTCCCCTCTTCCCCGGCTTTGATTCCTTGGGAGCACTGCGCCACATACTCGGCACCGGCCACGATTATTCATGGTTTGTCCTCAACAGAACCATCGCCCTCAAGGAGCTGGCCTTGTCCGGATCCGAGCAGAATCCGGATCTCACAGGCAAGGACATCAGGCTTCTTGCATCCCGATTGAAGCCCGGCAGCGATTCTCCCATCCAGCGGTTCCTGGATAAGGGAGTGGACTTCATTCAGGCCTCGGCTCCCGCAGAACTCGCATCCCGGATGAACCAGCTCACGGAAAGCCCCCGGATCAACGCCGCCTCGCTGGAATCACTGATTCGCGCACGGGATAGCCAAGTGGCCAGCGGTCTGGGCAAGGACCCACAACTCGCCGCCATCAGGGCAGCCCGCCGGTTTGCTACGGACAAACTAATGCGGGTAGCTCCCCCGCACCGACTGACGGACCCCGCCCACGGACCTTTGGTCGCCATCCGGCTTTCCGTGCTGACCAGGAAGAGCCTGGGTGGGCTCAGAACGGATCTGCGTTCCAGGGTCCTGGACAACGGCGGGCAGGCCATACCGGGCCTCTACGCGGCGGGCGAAGCTGCAGGATTCGGCGGCGGTGGCATCCATGGCTACCGTGCATTGGAGGGCACTTTCCTGGGCGGCTGCCTCTTCACGGGGAGGGCAGCGGGACGGGACGCCGCCGCCAGTGTCTAAGCTAATGCCATGGAGTGGACCGCTGACATCCTGGGAACGGACTTCCAATCCTGCGACATTGACGCTGCAGGTCCGGACGGCGTCGTCCGGCACGCCACGCTGATCCGCCACAGGACAGGGCCCGGAACCCAACCGTCCGGCCGGGGGCACACAATGGCCGGGCGATACGGCGCCGTCCTCTTTCTGCACGGCTGGAGCGACTACTTCTTCAATGCCGAACTTGCCAGGTTCTGGGCCGGGCAAGGCTACGACTTCTACGCGCTGGACATGCACAATCACGGACGGAGCCTGCAAGCGGGAAACCCCGGCGGATATGTGGCGAATCTGATCGACTACGACGCTGAAATCAACCAGGCTGTTCAGGTCATCCGGCATGACCGCGGCGGATCGCCTGCAGGCAGCTTGACGCTAATGGGACATTCCACGGGAGGACTCGTGGCGGCCTTATGGGCCAGCCGCCACCCAGCAGAGGTCCAATACCTGATCCTTGACAGCCCCTGGCTGGAGATGCACGGCAGTTCCTTGGTACGGCGGGCTGCGCAAGCCATGGTGGCGCCGGTGGCAAAGCTTCGTCCCAAGACCGTCCTCAGGTTGCCGGAGCGGGGCTTCTACTTCCGGAGCATCAGCAGTTCCGCCGAAGGCGAATGGTCCCTTGATGAAAAGTACCGGCCACCTTTGGCATTCCCGGTCCGCGCGGGATGGCTCAATGCAGTCTTTGCCGGGCATTCGCAGGTTGCCCGGGGCCTGAATCTGGAGATGCCAGTCCTGGTACTGGCGTCGTCAGCCAGCGCCAACGGCATGGTGTGGCAGGAATCCATGCGCCGCTCGGATGCTGTCCTTGACGTCAGTGTCATGGCCTTGCGCGCCATGGCATTGGGACGGACCGTCACCCTGGAACGCATCGACGGCGGCCTCCACGACGTCTTCCTGTCGGCACCGGCGGTGCGCAAGGACGCATACGCACGTCTGGCCCGATGGATCAAGGGATTCATGCAGTACGAAGCGCCTGAAGAACGGCACGAAGGGGAGATATGACCACCGCGGGGGAATCGGCAGCACAGTGGAGACCCGACATTCTTGGCCACGGCTATGAATGCATGGAACTTCCACTCACGCCGGATGAAGAGGGCACCACTAAGGCGACCTTGATCAGGCATGCGCCTCCAGTCGCCGACTCAGCACCGCATGGAATCCTCGACTTCCTTGCGTCATTTACCAAACGCAGGCGCCGTCCTGCTCCGGCTGATCCTTCCGGAGCCCCCAGGGCCGTGCTGTACCTCCACGGATGGGCGGACTACTTCCTGCAGACTGAGCTTGCCGAGTATCTGACGGCGTCAGGATTTCATTTCTATGCAGTGGACCTGCGGAAATTCGGCCGAAGCCTGCTGCCGGGACAGACGCCCGGCTACACCTCGGACCTCAGCGTCTACGATGAGGATCTTGCGGCGGCTTTGACGGAAATCGAACGCGATGTGGCTACGAGGACCAATAGCAGCACGCCACCCACCATCCACATGCTGGGCCATTCGCTGGGAGGCCTGATTGCCGCGCTCTGGGCCGATCGTAACCCCGGCCGATTGGGCACCCTGGTTCTGAACTCGCCGTGGCTGGAGCTTCAGGGCAGTAGCCTCGTCCGCAGCATAGCCATGCACTTGGTGGAACCTTTTGCCCGCACGGATCCCAAGCGCCCCTTCCGGTTTCCGGACATGCCGGCCTACTGGGAGAGCGTCAGTAACGAGGCCCACGGCGAATGGATCCTGGACCCTGTGTGGCGACCGCGCACTTCCTTCCCCATCCGGGCCGGTTGGACCAAGGCGGTTCTGGCAGGACATGCTGCCGTGGAGCGCAAGCTGAACATCGACGCACCCGTGCTGGTTCTGCTGTCCGGGCGGACCAGAATACAAGCCGAATGGACCGCTGACCTCATGCGGGCGGATGCTGTGATTGACGTGGAGGAAACCTCACGACGGGCCCTCGGACTCGCCCGTCGTACCGCGGTGTTCCGGTACCCGGGAGCCCTCCATGACGTCTTTTTGTCCAGGCGCACCGTCCGCCAACAGGCCTATCGCGACGTCGCGGTGTGGCTGGCTGCCTATCCGTATTGATGCACTTAGGGCCCTGACGTAGCAAAGGCGTGCTACGTGGCGGGCGGGGCCGCATCCACTGCTCCACCGTAGCGGCGGTCGCGTTTCGCATAGATCTCGACGGCGTCCCACAGGGTTCGCCTGTCCACGTCCGGCCACAGGGTGTCCATGAAAACGAACTCGGCATAGGCAGATTGCCACAGCAGGAAGTTCGAGAGTCGCTGCTCCCCAGAGCTGCGTAGGAAGAGGTCCACGTCGGGGAGGTCCGGCTCATCGAGGTATTTCTGGATGGTCTTCTCCGATACCGACCCCGGCTTGAGCCGCCCCGCTGCGACATCGTGGGCAATTGCCGAAACAGCATCGGCGATCTCGGCGCGGCCACCGTAATTAACACACATGGTCAACGTGCAGGTGTCGTTGCCTCGCGTATAGTCCTCGGCTTCTTCCAACTCCTTGATGACGGAACCCCACAATCGTGGGCGACGGCCCGCCCAGCGGATGCGGACACCCCATTCGTCCAGCTGGTTGCGCTGGCGACGTAGTACATCCTTGTTAAATCCCATGAGGAAACGGACTTCTTCGGGCGACCGGCGCCAGTTCTCGGTGGAAAAAGCGTAGACACTGACGTACTTGATTCCGAGCTCGATCGCCCCTGCCATCACATCGAGGAGAGCAGGCTCACCGGCCTTATGTCCTTCGATGCGAGGCAGTCCACGCTGATTTGCCCAGCGGCCATTGCCGTCCATGACAATCGCCACATGCTGCGGGATGAGTTCACTTGGAATGGCCGGTGGGACCGCCCCGGATGGATGAGCATAGGGGGCCACCACTGGCGCCGTTCTTGCCGTTGTTGACTTGCTCTTTTTTCCAAGTGCCACTGTCAGCTTCGCTCCACGTGTTTGAGTGATTTCAATGCCCGTTCCAGGTGCCATTGCAGGTAGCTGGCCACCAGGCCTGCTGCTTCCCGTCGATGCCGGGGGTCGGAAGTATCCGCGACGCTCCAGTCACCCGTCAGCAGCGCGCCGAGCAACACCACCGTCTCTGGTGCCGGCGCCGGTGAACCGGGAGGCCTGCAGTCGCCGCACACCATCCCGCCTATCGGTGCCGCAAATGCCGTATGTGGACCGGGCCGGCCGCAACGGGCACATGAGGTAAAGCTCGGCGCCCAGCCTCCAGTCGCCAGTGCCCGGAGCAGGTAGGAGTCCAGGATGAGTTCGGGAGGATGGTCGGAACGGCTGAGCGCAGCCAGTGCGCCAACCAACAGGTTGTACTGGGCAGTTCCCGATTCAGTATCGGCGTCCGTCAGTTTCTCCGCAGTCTCTGTCATGGCTGCAGCAACTGTGAACCGCCCGTAGTCAGCTGCGATGCTGCTTCCATAGGCACCCTTCGCGACGGCTTGCGTCACAATGTCCAGCGTGCGGCCGGAAACGAGTTGCAGGTCCGCCACCATGAATGGCTCCAACCGGGCACCGAAACGGCTGCTGGTTCTACGAACCCCTTTGGCAACCGCACGAACCTGTCCATGGTGCTTGGTCAAGAGGGTGATGATGCGATCCGCTTCCCCCAGCTTATGGGTACGGAGCACCACGGCGTCGTCCCGATAGGAACGTGCTGCAAACGACGGATTGGCCACACCTAATCTTCGCATTACGCCCGCGTCCGGGTTGGTCGCCGGACCGTGTGGTGACGGTATTTCCCGTCACCACACGGAGGGCATTAAGCTCGGGCGTCCCGGACTGCCCGGTTCACTGCCGAAATCAGCGCCTTGAGGGAAGACGTCGTGGTGCTGGGGTCGATCCCCACTCCCCACAAAACCCGTTCGCCGACGGCACATTCGACGTAAGCTGCTGCACTGGCGCTGCCGCCTTCGGACAAAGCGTGTTCGCTGTAATCGAGGACACGGACGTCAACACCGTCATGGTGCAGGATGTCCAGCAAGGCAGCGATGGGACCATTGCCGTGTCCGGTCCTGCGAACCTCCACGCCGTCAATCCGCAGATTGGCGTTCATGGTCATGGCACCGGATTCGTCCGTCTCGGTGCTGATGCTGCCCAAGGCGTATCGGCCCCACTGCGCCTGCTCCTCATCGGAAGGCAAGTACTCATCCTGGAAAATCTTCCACAGCTGGGCGCCACTGACCTCGCCACCAACAGCATCGGTACGTCGCTGGATGACCCCGGAGAATTCGATCTGTGCACGGCGGGGCAAGTCCAGGTTGTGCTCATTCTTCAGCAGATAGGCAACACCGCCCTTGCCGGACTGGGAATTAACCCGGATGACGGCTTCGTAGCTGCGGCCCAGGTCCTTCGGATCGACGGGCAGGTACGGGACTTGCCAGGTGAAGTCATCCACCGGCTTGCCCGCTGCTGCGGCATCCTTCTCCAGCGCTTCAAAGCCCTTCTTGATAGCGTCCTGGTGCGATCCGGAGAAGGCGGTAAAGACGAGGTCGCCGCCGTAAGGGGAACGCTCCGGAACAGGCAGCTGGTTGCAGTACTCCACCGTGCGGCGGACTTCGTCGATATCGGAGAAATCGATCATTGGGTCCACACCCTGGACGAACATGTTCAAACCCAGTGTCACCAAGTCCACGTTGCCGGTCCGCTCACCGTTGCCGAACAAGCAGCCTTCGATGCGATCGGCGCCTGCCAGGTAACCGAGCTCGGCTGCGGCTACTCCAGTGCCGCGGTCATTGTGCGGGTGCAGGGAGATAATGATGCCCTCGCGGGGGTGCAGGTTCCGGTGCATCCACTCAATCGAGTCCGCGTAGACGTTCGGAGTTGCCATCTCCACGGTTGCCGGCAGGTTGATGATGACCTGATTGTCAGCAGAGGCCTCAAAGACATCAGCGATCGCATTGCAGACGCGTGCGGCGTACTCGAGCTCGGTGCCCGTGAAGGACTCCGGCGAGTATTCGTACGTGATGTGGGTGTCTTCCAAGGTCTCTTCGTACTTCTTGCACAGCCTGGCGCCCTGCAAGGCAATGTCCAGGATGCCGTCTTCATCCTGGTTGAACACGACGCGGCGTTGCAGAACAGACGTGGAGTTATACAGGTGCACGATGGCCTGCTTGGCGCCAACCAGGGACTCGTAAGTCCGCTCGATCAGGTGCTCACGCGCCTGCGTCAGGACCTGGATGCTGACATCGTCAGGAATATGGCCACCTTCAATGAGCTGGCGGACGAAGTCGAAGTCAGTCTGGGATGCCGATGGGAAACCAACTTCGATCTCCTTGTAGCCC
This sequence comes from Arthrobacter sp. yr096, assembly GCF_900108925.1. Lineage (NCBI taxonomy): Bacteria > Bacillati > Actinomycetota > Actinomycetes > Micrococcales > Micrococcaceae > Arthrobacter > Arthrobacter sp. yr096. Next base: position 577,473 of record NZ_FNYI01000003.1, read on the forward strand.
ATCTTGACGAGCAACTGGAACATTTTCAGCTTGCGGGCAGGACTCATGGGATCGATCAGCGCCTGATTGCCGTCACGCAGGTCCACTGCGCACCAGCGGGGCGCTTTGGTGATGACCTTGTCCGGCCACGTGCGGTCCGGTACCTCGACGGTGATCTGGTCCTGGAACGGCAGGTAGCGGTGAATCGGCATACCGGAGGGCTTTTGTGCATTACGCATGATGTGGCCTTTTCTCTAAGAACTAAGTGAAAGCTTAGCCGGACACAACGGAACTCCGCGGCGAGGATGGCCCAGCGTCAGATAGCTTTCAGGCCTCGCCGCGGCAGCTAAGAAGAAGCATTGCCGTACGCACAAAATGACAGTAACACGATGCGTATGATGACAGTGCAACACCTCATACAACGTCCACTATGCAGACGCCGCGACGGTGGAAACGCCTCCTGCAGCGTCCACACAAGGAGCCACAGTGCCACAGTCGGGGATCACTCTTTCCAACATCGATCACAGCGTCCGGCCCCAGGACGACCTGTACCAACACGTCAATGGCGCGTGGCTCAACAGCACAACGATCCCTGACGACCGGCCATTGGAAGGTACCTTCACCGCGCTGCGGGACGGCGCCGAGCTGGCGGTCAAGGCGATTATTGAGGAAGCTGCCAGCAAGGGTGAGTCAGCAACCGGCGTCGAACAACAAGTTGGCGGCCTGTATGCCAGCTTCATGGACGAGGCCACGGCAGAGGCGAAGGGCCTGGACCCTGTCCGCGGCCGCCTCAAAGATGTTGAGGCCACGGGGACAGCAACGGAACTTGCTGCGCTGATCGGCCGCCTCTTCCGCGCCGACGTCTCAGGTCTGTTCCCCATTTACCCTGCCCCGGATGCCGGAAATCCTGAGCGGATCCTCCTCTACATTGGACAGGGAGGCCTGGGATTGCCGGATGAGTCCTACTACCGGGATGAAAAATTTGCGGAAATTGTGGCAGCGTACGGCAAATACATCGCCAGGCTGTTCACCCTGGCCGGCCTTCCTGACGCAGAGGGAGCCTCGCAACGGATCGTGGGACTCGAAACCGCCCTGGCATCCCATCACTGGGACAACGTCACGCTGCGGGACCCGCAGAAGACCTACAACCTGAAAACTGCCGATCAGGCCGCAGCGCTTTTCCCCCTGCTGGACACATGGTTCGCGGCTGCACGCGTGGATGCGGCCAAACGCAATGAGATTGTGGTCAGCACCCCGGACTTCTTTGCCGGTGCCGCCGCACTGTTGGAGTCCGAGCCCCTGGACACGTGGAAGGAGTGGCTGGCGCTCAGGGTCCTTAGCTCCGCTGCCCCCTACCTGTCATCGGAATTCGTGACCACGAACTTCGATTTCTACGGAACCACCCTCAGTGGCACTCCCCAGAACAAGGAGCGGTGGAAGCGGGGCGTTGCTGTGGTTGAAGCAGCTCTCGGTGAGGCAGTCGGCCAGATCTACGTGGACCGCCACTTCCCTGCAGGCCACAAAGCCCGGATGGAGACCCTGGTGGGTAACTTGATCGCGGCGTACCGGGACAGCATCTCTTCCCTTGAGTGGATGGGCGAAGAAACCAAGAAGGAAGCGCTCAAGAAGTTGGAAGCGTTCCGCCCCAAGATCGGCTTCCCGGAGAAGTGGATAGACTACTCCGCCGTGGAGATCGACCCCACGGACCTTCTGGGCAACGTTGAGCGCGCCCATAATGCTGACGTCGATCGTCACCTCGATGAAATCGGGAAACCTGTTGATCTCACCAAATGGCTGATGACACCCCAAACGGTAAACGCCTATTACCACCCAATGCTGAACGAGATCGTGTTTCCGGCCGCCATCCTCCAGCCACCGTTCTTCAATGCCGACGCTGACGACGCCGTGAATTACGGCGGGATCGGTGCTGTGATCGGGCACGAAATCGGGCACGGGTTCGACGACCAAGGCTCGCAGTTCGATGGCAGCGGAGCCTTGCGGAATTGGTGGACAGAGGAAGACCGCACGGCGTTTGAGGCACTCACCGCACGGTTGGTGGCGCAGTACGATGCCCTGTCCCCTTATGCCGCTCCGGACCACAAAGTGAATGGCAAACTGACCCTCGGTGAGAACATCGGCGACCTCGGCGGACTCACCATTGCCTACAAGGCTTACCTGCTGAGTTTGGGCGGAGTAGAGCCGGAAGTCATCGACGGCTTTACCGGACAACAGCGGTTCTTCATGTCTTGGGCTGCCGGTTGGCGCCAGGTGATCCGCACGGAGGAAGCGATCCGCAGGCTGGCTACCGATCCGCACTCCCCCAATGAATTCCGTACGAACGCCATCGCCCGGAACCTCGACGCCTTCCACGAGGCCTTCAACGTGAGTGCCGAGGATGGCATGTGGATGGAATCCGGAGAGCGCGTCAGTATTTGGTAGAACAAGTGGAAAGGCCGGACCCGTTCTATGAGAACGGGTCCGGCCTTTTATTGTGGCTTGTTGATGCCAAGGCTTCTACTGATCGATATACAGCGGATTCACTTGCTGGCATACGGCATCCTTGGCCGTCTGGTTGACGACGTCGGAGGGAACAGCTGTGGCACCGTAGGCCGTGCCGCTCGCGAAGTCGGTTCCAACATACAGCTGTACACCTGCCACGCCGGGAGCCTGCTGAACCTGCGCCGCCGGAATTCCATACAGCGTGGCAACGTCGGCGGCCACATCGGCAAATCCGGCTCCGTAGTAAACAAAGGTCTGATCCACGGGGTTCGCCAGATACGAAACCGCCTGGGTAAAGCCATTGCCCGTCAGGACGGCCATCATTTCCTGTGCCCTCGCGGCAACACCGCTGCCGTTGGCAACCGCTACAGGTTGGATTGTTTTATCGTACGCAGGCGCCGCCGGAGTCGTTGCCGTGGGCTGGGGCGCGGGAGTCGCGCTGGACGACGGATTGGACGTTGCTCCTGGCGTCGTCAGGTCAAGGTCCGCACGCAGAGCGGAGAAGAGCTGGGACGCCTGCGGTTCAACGAGCTCCAATCGGTTCGGATCCACAGCAGCTGCCTGAGTGGGAACTGCGACGAACGCCACCTTGGAAACATCAATGTCCTTCAACCGGCCACCAATGGTCAACAAGGACGGCACGGATGCCAGCCCCTCATCAACTGTCAGGTTCTGCGTTACGACGTCGGCAATCTGGAGGAGCCGCTGCGGGTTGCCCAAGGTGCCTTCGTCCTTGAGTTTCCTTGTCAGGGAAGACAAGAACGCTTGCTGGCCCTTGATACGGCCGAGGTCACCGCCATCGCCGAAAGCGTGCCTGGTCCTCAGGAAGGCCAAAGCCTGTTCGCCCTCCACCAGCGAATCACCCTTGGGCAGGCGCAGGCGGGAGTCCGGGTCAAAGACCGGATCGCTGACGCAAACGTTGACTCCACCAACAGCATGGGAGAGCTCCTTGACGGCGTTGAAGTCCGCCATCATGAAGTGGTCGATCTCCAGGCCTGTCAGCTTGTTGACGGTATCCACCGCACAACCAATGCCGGCTTCAGCCATGGCCTCGTTAATCATCACGCCGCTGCGGGCGGGGAACGTCTGGTTGTTGGTGTGATCCGTGCATTGGGGGACGTCCACCAGGAGGTCGCGGGGGAAACTCATAACACTGACGCGTTTGTTGTCCGCGGAGATATCCAGCAGCATCATCACATCGGAGTGACCGTAGCCCGTGGAGTCCTCAGACGTTCCGTAGCCGGAGTTCTTGCCGTCACGGGTGTCCGAACCAAGTATCAGGATTTGCAGGCGGTCAGACTTGTCGTTGGCCAACGCTTCACCGGAATCGCGGGACTCCCCGGCACTCAGCGGCGCCTTGGTGATATTGCTCTGCAGGCGGATGAACCAAAAGGCGGCAAAGGCCACCCCGGCAACGAGGGCAACGGAGACTACTCCGGTGACAATCTTCAGCCAGAGCGGCAGGCCTTTGCGTTCCTTCATGTGGCGGGGAGTGCCCTCTGCATCCTCACCATGGCGGGCCGCAACGGAGCCAGCGGTGCCGGTGCCCTGCGGGCGGGCGTCACGACGTCGCACTATTCGGTTTACCTTTCCTCAAACACGTGGATTCCCGTCATCATAGTTGCCGATTCTGGGAAGTTCCTTATCGGGCCAAAGCCACGCCGGGACGTATGACGCCCTTAGAACCCGAGTTTGACCAACTGCTTGGGGTCCCGCTGCCAGTCTTTGGCTACCTTGACGTGCAAGTCGAGGTAAATCCGGGTTCCCAGAAGAGTCTCGATTCCCTTGCGGGCGTTGGTACCCACTTCACGCAACCTGCTTCCGCCCTTGCCGATGATGATTGCCTTCTGCGAAGGACGCTCTACATAGAGATTCACCCGAACATCCAGCAGCGGATTGTCCTCCGTACGACCTTCACGGGGAACGATTTCCTCCACCACTACCGCCAGCGAGTGAGGGAGTTCATCACGGACCCCTTCCAGAGCGGCCTCGCGGATCAGTTCGGCGATCATGACGGCCTCGGGCTCGTCCGTTAGCTCCCCATCCGGGTAGAGCGGTGGGGACGACGGCATGTGGCTGATCAGCACATCCGCAACAGTAGAGACCTGGAAACCATCTGCGGCGGATACGGGGACGATGTCCGCCCAGCCCTGCTCGCCAAGGACTTCGCGCCCCAAAGCCGCTACGGCCAGCAACTGCTCAGTCAGTGCCTGGCGGTCCACGAGGTCCGTTTTGGTCACGAGCGCAACAATAGGCTTGCGACCCACTGCGGCCAATTGCGCGGCGATGTACTTGTCGCCGGGGCCGATTTTTTCATTTGCGGGCAAGCAGAATCCGATGGCATCGACTTCCGCCAGCGTGTCTGCGACAAGTTCGTTAAGGCGCTTTCCCAGCAGGGTGCGCGGCCGGTGGAGTCCCGGTGTGTCCACCAAGATCAGCTGGGCGTCATCTCGATGGACGATCCCGCGAATGGTGTGGCGCGTTGTTTGCGGCTTGGCAGAAGTGATGGCCACCTTCTGGCCAACCAAGGCATTGGTCAGCGTTGATTTGCCGGCATTCGGGCGGCCCACCAGCACGGAGAAGCCTGCGTGGAAGCCGCCGAAATCACTATCGGCATCGAATTTCTTATTTTGCTTGCTCACGTGGAACTCCCTGTTGCGTTGAGTCGGCGTCATCGAGTAGGTCTTCAAAGTCAGTGTCTTCCTTTGGCATGGCTGCCGCAATGATGTGGCTGACCCTGTTTCGGCGACCCTCCAGCCTATCCGCCCTGAGTGATATTCCGTTCACTTCAACGGAGCTTCCGACAATGGGAACCTGACCCAAGGCCTTGGCGAGGAGACCACCGACGGTGTCTACCTCGTCGTCGTCGAGGTCAACGTCAAACAATTCGCCAAGGTCATCGATGCTCATGCGTGCACTTACGCGATAGGTACCGTCACCGAGCTCCACCGCTTCTTCCGCGGCTGCGTCGTATTCATCAACGATTTCGCCCACGATTTCCTCAATGAGGTCCTCGAGGGTCACCAGCCCTGCGGTACCGCCGTACTCGTCAATGACGATGGCCACGTGGGTGGACTCTTGCTGCAGCTCCCGGAGGAGATCGCTCACGGGTTTGGATTCCGGGACGTAGCGGACATCGCGCGCGAGTGAATCGACATCATGGGCTTGTAAGCCCGGTTCGCCACGATGCATGGCCGACGCGACGTCCTTGAGGTAGAGAATGCCACGGATCTGATCCGTATTCTCACCAATGACGGGGATCCTGGAATAGCCGGAACGCAGAAACAGGCCCATGGCCGTCTCCAGATCCGAACCCGTCCCAATGCTGACAATGTCCGTTCGGGGAACCATGACGGAACGCACCAGGGTGTCGCCAAAGTCGAACACTGAATGAATGAGCTCGGCCTCGTTGTCTTCGATCATGTCCGATTCCGCGGCACGATCCACGAACTCGCGGAACTCTTCTTCGCTGACGAAGGCGTCATCGCCGCTCGGAGCACCGGGAGCCACGGCCTGACCGAGTGCCACCAGCCAGCCGGGAATGGGGCCAAGGATCCAGCACAGGAAACGGATCAATGGAGCCGTGAACCGGACTACAGGGCCTGAGTGCGCCCGACCCAACTGCCTGGGCGACACACCCACCAGGACGAATCCGATCACGGCCATGATGCCAGTGGCGGCAAGGCCGGCAAGCCACACATTGTCCAGCAAGCTGTGCAGAACCACGGCCACGGCTACGGCGGCGGCCATTTCAAACCAGACGCGCCAGAAACGTAAAGCGCGCATATGGGCAATGGGTGCCTTGAGGATGCCACCCAGCGCTTTGCCTTTGCTCTTAAGAATCGATTGCTCTGCTTCATGCCGGGGCAGGAAGTTGAACGCGGCCTCGGCTGCAGTCAGCAGGGCGACGAAACTCAGGAAAACCAGCGCCATGCCAACCAGGATGATCCCGGTCACTGCATGGTCTCCATGGGGGCATCCTTGCCCAGGAATTCAGACAGCAGTTCCCGCTGCAAGCCGAACATCTCTTCCTTCTCCTCAGGCTCGGCATGATCGAACCCGAGCAGGTGGAGTATGCCGTGGGTGGTCAACAGCAACATCTCATCCTGGGTAGGGTGCCCGGCGTTCCGGGCCTGCACTTCGGCAACCTGTGGACAGATGGCAATGTCTCCCAACATCCCCTGTGGCGTTGGCCTGTCCGGAGTTCCGGGAGTGAGCTCATCCATCGGCACGGACAGCACGTCAGTTGCTCCGGGCTCGTCCATGAGCTCGATGTGGAGCTTCTCCATGGCCGGTTCATCCACCAGCAGAATGGAAAGCTCGGCCTGGGGGTGGATGTAGAGCCGCTCAAAGATGAAGCGGGACAACGTCACCAGTTGCGCCTCGTCCACGGCAACGCCGGACTCGTTATTGACTTCAATGCTCATTTACGTTCTCCACGCTTGAAATGTGTTCCTGCGGCGTCAGTAGTGTGCGCGTCATCCCACTTGCTGTAGGCGGAGACGATGTCCGCCACGAGCCGATGCCTGACGACGTCGGCCGCCTCCAGAAGTGAGAAATTGACGTCATCGATGCCGGTGAGGATTTCGCGGACTATTCGCAAGCCGGAGGTGGATCCGGAGGGCAGATCGATTTGTGTGACGTCACCGGTCACCACCATTTTTGATCCGAAGCCCAGGCGGGTCAGGAACATCTTCATCTGCTCCGGGGTGGTGTTCTGTGCTTCGTCCAAGATGATGAAGGCATCGTTCAACGTTCGTCCGCGCATGTAGGCCAGTGGTGCGACTTCAATGGTCCCCGCCGCCATAAGCCGCGGTATGGATTCAGGGTCCATCATGTCGTGCAACGCATCATAAAGAGGCCGCAGATAAGGATCGATCTTGTCGCTCAGGGTTCCGGGAAGGAATCCCAGCCGCTCCCCCGCCTCCACGGCGGGCCGCGTCAAAATGATCCGGCTGACTTCCTTCATTTGAAGCGCCTGAACAGCCTTTGCCATGGCCAGATATGTCTTGCCCGTACCTGCCGGGCCGATCCCGAAGATCACCGTGTTTGCGTCGATGGCATCCACATAGTTCTTCTGGTTCAGCGTCTTGGGCCGGATGGTTTTGCCCCTGCTGGACAGGATGTTGTGGGTCAGGACATCGGCAGGATTCTGCACTGACTGGGTGCTCAAGAGGGAGACGAGCTGCTGAAGGACGTCCGGTGTGACCACGGTGCCCTTCGACACCAGCCCGCGCACTTCCTCAAGGAGGCGCATGATTCGCGGGATAACCGTGGAAGGGCCGGTCATGGAAAGTTCGTTGCCCCGGACATGGAAATTGACGTCCTGGAACTGCTCCTCGATGTACCGCAGGGCCTCGTCGTGGCTGCCCAGCGAGTGAACCATCTGGTCGGAGTTGTCGAACGTGACAATCTCCGTGCGCGTGCCCGGTAACGTGTGCGGGAACTCGGTAGGCGACTGGTTGCCGTTACCGGTCCTGAGCCGCCCATTCAAAGATTCACTCATAGTGCTGGCCGTCAGGCCTGTTCTCCTCCGGTTGGGTCGTATTAACGCCATCGATTCGACATATGCGGCCGCCTGAAGACGCCCGCCTTGATGCCGGAATGAACTCAATCCTACGCCAGCACCGCCCACGGTGAACCTAACCGGCCGGGCGCATTCCGGCCCCCACGCTGATAGCGGACTCTATGTCTCAACTCGGCATCAAGCGGGTATCAATCACGTTTCAGTTGGCGCCCGGCCCCAAAAACCCGACCGACCGTCGTCGGCCATGTGCCAAGCTGGCATAGGCGGGGACCACCACTGCCCCGCAGCCAGCCACCGCCGACGGCTGTTTGAACATGAACTTCAGGACAGGAAACTCCATCAAGGATTCAGCCAACAACGCTAAAGGCGCGCGCCAACGGAAAAAATCCGCAATGGCCGTGCCTGCGATGTTTGCTGTCCTCTTCCTCACCGGATGCATCGCCAATGGCGAGGGCGCTCCAGCTACGTCAGGGCCGCCGTCTCTGACCGTCCAGGACGCACCTGCAAGCAATGCTCCCCTGGAAACGACCCAGGCCTCCACCAAGATTCCCGTGTATTGGATCGGGCGGAGCAAGGAAGAGGTCTACCTCTACCGTGAGTTCAGGGACATCTCCGGCGACGGAAATCCCGTGACAACTGCGCTGCGGATCATGATGGCCCAAAAGCCCCTGGACCACGATTTCTTCACGCCCTGGCAGGAACCTGCAAGCCTGGCCACCTCAATCTCCGGGAAGAACGTGATCACGGTCGATATTTCCCGTGATGCCTTCAATTCGAACCTTGATGCAGGGATGGCGCAGCGGGCCATCCAGCAATTGGTGTACACCGCTACGGCGGCGGCCTCGTCCTCCGGCCTGATCAATTCAGGCCAGCAAATCCAGGTGGTCATCCTGGTTGACGGACACAAGGACTATATGGCGTTCGGCCAAGTGCAGCTGGGCCAACCTATGGCGCGCGATGCATCGCTCGTGGCACCCCTGTGGATTATTGACCCGCAGGAAGATACGTCACTGCCGGCAGGTGCGGTCAAGTTCAACGGCCGCAGCACGGACGGTTCCAAACCCGTGAACTGGCAGATCCTCCAAGACACGGGCAAAGGCGAAAAAGCCAGCCTCCTGACCGGGCAGGTGAAGGCGACCGGCGAGCCTGGACAGTACGGCGTCTTCACCTTCAGTGCAACGCTGAAGCCCGGCAAGTACGAGTTGCGGGTCTCACAGGCCGATGATGCCGGCAAGACCATTGAAGCCACTACGGATACCCGGCTGTTCAGCGTCGGCTGATTTGTTCTACCAGCGGCCCAAAACGTCGCTGGCGAGAACGACGGCGGCGGGACCCGCCGTCGACGACCGCAGGACGTGGTGACCCAGGAGTGCCGTCACGGCCCCGGCGTCGCTGAGACGCGTCACCTCACGTGGCGAAATTCCGCCCTCCGGCCCCACAATCAAGAGAACTTCCCGAGGTGCGTCGCGACGCGCTTCACGGGACGCCTCCAATTCCTCGAGGACCGCACGCAAGGGATTCTTGGCGTCTTCATGAAGGATGATGGCCAGATCCGCGTTCTCTACGGCTTTGGCCAGCGCCCCGGTATCCAGGATTTGCCGCACTTCCGGTATCCATGCCCGCCGGGCCTGCTTGGCCGCAGCGGTGACCACAGACTGCCACTTGGCATGGGCCTTTGCCGCGCGATCTCCCTTCCACCGCACAATCGAGCGCTCCGACTGCCACGGAATCACGGCATCTATTCCGAGTTCCGTAGCAGTCTCAATGGCAAGTTCATCGCGATCACCCTTGGCCAGGGCTTGGACAAGCACCAAACGCACGTCCGGCTGATCCTCGAACACAACATCCGAGGCCGTGACCGTCAATGTGCCAGGCCCCGTTTCGGCAACTGTCCCTGTAAGCCTGGCCCCCTTACCATCAGCGATGTCAACGGGCTCTCCCACGGCCAGGCGCTTGACCGTGACGGCGTGCCGGGCCTCAGGCCCTTCCAGGACAAACGTGGAACCGGGGTTCACGTGGCCGAGGCTGCCGACTGGTGCGAAGAAAACGGGATTGCTCACCGCTACAGGTTACCGAGCTTGTCCCGCAGCTTGGCGAACATGCCGCCGCTGGCAACAAGCTTTCCCTCGGTGAACTGCTCCCCGCGAAGCTTGGCGAGCTGCTGCAACAATTCTTCCTGGGCGGGGTCGAGCTTGGTGGGTGTCTCAACGTGGAGGTGCACTTTGAGGTCCCCGCGGCCGTAACCCCGAAGATGAGTGACGCCGAGTCCGCGAAGGGTGATGATTTCACCTGACTGGGTGCCGGACTTCACATCAATGTCCTGCGCGCCATCGAAGGTCTCGAGCTTCAGTTCCGTGCCAAGGGCCGCGGCAGTCATGGGCACGCTCAGCGTGGCGTGAAGGTCATCGCCTTCGCGCATAAACATGGCATCGTTGTTGACCCGGATCTCCACGTAAAGGTCGCCTGCAGGGCCGCCCGCTGGCCCCGCCTCGCCCTGTCCGGACAGCTGGATCCGTGTACCGGTTGCAACGCCGGCAGGGACCTTGATGGTCAGGGACCGGCGGCTGCGAATACGCCCCTGTCCATTGCACTCGTTGCAGGGATCCTTGATAACAGATCCGAAGCCTTCGCAGGAACCACAGGGCGCGGTGGTCATGACCTGGCCCAGGATGGAGCGGACCGCACGCTGAACCTGGCCGCTGCCGCCACAAATATCGCAACGTTCCGGGTGGGTACCCGGGCGGCAGCAACTGCCGTCGCACGTGGGGCAGACAACGGCCGTGTCCACTTCAAGTTTCTTGTTGACGCCGAACACGGCATCCTTGAGGTCAATGCGGACGCTGATGAGTGCATCCTGGCCGCGACGGACACGGGACGCCGGTCCGCCATGCCCTCCACCACCGCCAAAGAAGGTGTCGAAGATATCCTGGAAGGCGAAGCCCTGGCCGGAGTATCCACCGCCGAAGCCGTTGTCAGTGCCGTTCTCGTTGCCCGTGGCATCGTAAACGCGGCGCTTCTGGGGGTCTGACAACACCTCGTAAGCATGGGTCACGGCCTTGAACTGCTCTGCGACGTCCTCACCGGGATTGACGTCCGGGTGAAGTTTCCTCGCCAACTTGCGGTACGCCTTTTTGATCTCTTCCCCGGTGGCTTCCGGAGAGACTCCCAAAACGTCATAGTGGCTGCTCAAAGTCGGTATCTCTTCCTTGTTGTACTGCGAATGTTTCCTCGGGCCGGCGTTCAGCCGCCGAGAATGCGTGAAAGGTAACGGGCCACTGCGCGAACCGCGGCCATGGTGGTGGGATAGTCCATCCTTGTAGGACCGAGAATCCCCACTTTGGCACCTGAGCCGTAGCCTGTGGCAACCACAGACGCCTCGGCCAAACCGTCGTAGGGGTTCTCACGGCCAATGCTCACTGTGACGCCACGGGGGTCATCCCCCATGTCGGACAACAACCGGAGCATGACAACTTGTTCCTCAAGCGCCTCCAGGACCGGACCAATGCTCAACGGGAAGTCCACATTGGATCGGGCGAGGTTCGCTGTGCCGGCCATCAGGATGCGCTCTTCCCGGCTGGTGTCGCTCAGCGACTGCAGCCCGTGAGCCAGTGTTTGGGCCAGACTGCGAAGCTCCGGCGGACACAGGGCAACCACAGATGGAAGTACCTGCGGCAAGAGTGCCAGCTGCGTCCCTGCGATGTTGCCGAGGAACCGCGACCTCAAAAGCATCAAGGCCTCATTGCTCGTGTCCGAACCGGCCTCAATGACTTTCTGGCCAACACTGCCGGTGTCCGCGATCAGGACGACAAGCACTTGCTTGGGTGCCAGCAGGACGAACTCAACGTGGCGGACCAGGGCCCTGTTGGAGTGCGGGTATTGAACGACGGCCACTTGGTTGGTCAGTTGCGACAGAAGCCTTACTGTGCGCTCCAGGATGTCATCGACATCATCGGGCCCCTCAAGCAATGAATGGATCGCGCGGCGTTCTGCCGCAGACAGCGGCTTGACCTGGGAGATACGGTCAACGAACAACCGGTAACCCTTGTCCGTTGGAATGCGGCCGGCGCTGGTGTGTGGCGCCGCAATGAGGCCTTCTTCTTCCAGGACAGCCATGTCGTTCCTGATGGTGGCGCTGGAAACACCAAGATGGTGCCGCTCGACGAGTGCCTTCGATCCGACAGGCTCCCTCGAATGCACGTAATCCTCAACGATGGCCCGCAGCACTTCCAATTTGCGTGGCTCACTCATTGCTCCACCTCCTGACGACTTCCGTGGTCACTCCGACCGGTCACCGCGGGACCGCAAACGGATCACCGCATTTAGCACTCAACATGCCCAAGTGCTAACAAGTCTAGTATGAGCCACCCCGTTGCTAGCATTGAAACCGCCCAACGCCCGGATCAGCCAGGTGGGGCGGCAACAGCAGCCACGGTGATCTGATGCCCGGCACAAACCAGCACAAAGGTAGGAACTCCTTGGCTTTCGACAATTGGGGTCCGCAGGATCTGTCCGCTCCTGCCAAACGCCAACTCCCAGAGGTACCAGTCCAGCGGGGAATGGTCCTTGAGGACGTCCAGTCGGGCTGGGTGGGTGAGGTCACGCGCGTAGAAAAGACCGGCGGCATGCACATTGTTTCCCTTGAGGACAGGCGCGGGAAGACGAAGTCGTTCCAGCTCGGATACGGCTTCTTGCTTGAAGGGCAGGCAATCCGTTTGATGCCGCCCGCCGCGCGCCCACCCGCTTCCGGTGCAGCTGCGGGGCGGACTGCCTCCGGCTCCGTCAGGGTGCAAGGCCAGCGCGCCCAGGTGGCCAAGGCCAGCCGCATCTGGGTAGAAGGAAAGCACGACGCCGAACTGGTCGAGAAAGTCTGGGGCGACGATCTGCGGGTCGAAGGAATCGTCGTAGAGCCCCTCCACGGCGTGGACGACCTGAAATCTGCGATCGCGGCCTTTAATCCAGGTCCCGCCCGCCGCCTCGGCATCCTGGTGGACCACCTCGTCGCCGGTTCCAAGGAGTCCCGCATTGCGGCCGAGGCCATGACCGTGCCAGGAGCTGCCGGAAATGTCCTGATCGTCGGTCACCCCTACATTGACGTGTGGCAAGCCATCCGGCCTAAGGTGCTGGGGATCGACGCGTGGCCTTCGGTGCCCCGGGGGATCGACTGGAAGACCGGGATTCTCCGTGCCTTCGGCTGGCCCCATGAGACCGCCGAGGCCATCGGCCTGGGCTGGCAACGGCTCCTCGGAGCGGTTCGAAGCTACGCCGACCTTGAGGCATCGTTGCTGGGCCGCGTCGAGGAAGTCATCGACTTCCTCACAGTCCCCTGACCGGGGCCCCCAAAGCGGCAGCAACTGACGTGTCATCGTGGTGCTTGTCCCGGGAAGCCCGCCAAGGCCGGTATTCTGGGACAGCAACACCGCAGCATCTTTACAGCAAAGGGAACACAACGTGGCAGAGAACGCTCCTGAAGAACCGGGCAGCGCCGCAGGCCAGCCCCAGTACCATGGTGCGCCTGCCAATGCGCTCCCGCTGACCGCCAGCGAAGACAGGCAGTGGGCTACTTTGGCGCACTTCGGCGGCATTTTGGGATGCCTGCCGTCCCTGCTTATCTATCTGATCTTCCGCGACCGGGGACCGTTTACGGCACAGGAATCGAAGGAAGCGCTGAATTTCACGCTGCCTCCCACTATTGCCGCTGTCCTGGCAAACATCCTCGTGCTGCTGCCGGTAGTGGGCAATATCTTCGCTGTGATTGCCACCGGCATCTGGGTTGCCCTGACGTGCTTCTCCGTATCCGCAGGAATTCGGGTCAACCATGGTCAGCCGCACCGCTACCGGCTCAACCTGCGCTGGATCAAGTAGCCTCCACGCGGCACGGTCGAGCCGAAGCCGGACTCTGCCGAAACACGGCTGTGCCGAAACGCGCTCAGCCAACCACCGCTAATCGGGAAGTATGCGCCTGACGACGGCGTCAGCCAGGAGCCGACCCTTAAGGGTCAGGACAAGGCGACCCTTGAACGCCTGCACTGGGTCAACCAGCTCATCAGCAATCAGCCCGGCCATCGCATGCCGTCCGATGGCATCCAGGGCGTCTACTGCCAGACCTGTCCCAAGCCGCGCTTCCAGCATGATGCGCTCGACTTCCCGGGTATCTGCGTCGAGCGTTTCCCTTCCGGCAGCCGGCGAACCACCGGACCCAAGCCGTGATGCATACGCTGTGGGGTGCTTGACGTTCCACCAACGGACGCCTCCCACGTGCGAGTGCGCACCCGGCCCAATGCCCCACCAGTCATCACCGCGCCAGTAGGCCAAGTTGTGCCGGCAAGCCTGCTCGGGTGTCCTGGACCAGTTGCTGACCTCGTACCAGCTCAAACCAGCTTCGGAGATCATCTGGTCAGCAAGCTCGTACTTCGCAGCATGGTCGTCGTCATCGATGCCAGGGACTTCGCCACGCCTGATCTGGGCAGCCAGCTTGGTACCATCCTCCACGATCAGCGCATAGGCACTGATATGGTCCGGGCCGTAGGACAGTGCGGTTTCAAGGGACAGCTGCCAGTCCGCCATGGACTCCCCCGGTGTCCCGTAAATGAGGTCGAGGCTGACGGCCAGTCCAGCCTCACGTGCCCACTGCACAACCAGTGGTACGCGGCTTGGCGTATGCGTCCGGTCCAGCACCTTCAAGACGTGCGGCACGGCAGACTGCATGCCAAACGAGACCCTGGTGAAGCCAGCGTCAGCCAACACCTTCAAGGACTCAGGCGTGACGGAATCGGGGTTGGCCTCGGTGGTCACCTCGGCGCCGGGTTCCAGCCCCCACTGCTCGACGGCGGCACGCAGGATCCGTGCCAGATCCTCCGCTGGGAGGAGGGTGGGGGTGCCACCACCGAAAAAGACGGTGCTGAGGGGCCGGCGAGGCAAACCTGAGGCGTCAAGGGCTACTGCCGCGAAGTCCAGCTCGGAAATAGCCGTGGAGGCGTAGGCATCCTGCGAGGCACCGCCCCCGAGTTCCGTGGCTGTATAGGTGTTGAAATCGCAGTAGCCGCACCGCACGGCACAAAAGGGGATGTGCACGTAGAGCCCGAATTTGCGATGCTCGACGCCGGCCAGCACCTGCGGCGGCAAGACGCCATCCGCAGGTGCTGGGTCGCCCAAAGGTAGGACGCTGGGCATTTACTTCTTGGCCTTGTCCTTGGACTCGTCAGTGGTCAGGGCTGCGATGAATGCTTCCTGCGGCACCTCAACGCGACCCACCATCTTCATGCGCTTCTTGCCTTCCTTCTGCTTCTCAAGCAGTTTGCGCTTACGGGTGATGTCACCGCCGTAGCACTTGGCAAGAACGTCCTTGCGGATGGCCCGGATGCTCTCGCGGGCAATAATGCGGGATCCGATGGCAGCCTGGATGGGCACCTCGAACTGCTGCCTGGGGATGAGTTCGCGAAGCTTGCCGGTCATCATCACACCGTAGGCATAAGCCTTGTCACGGTGCGTGATGGCACTGAAAGCATCCACCTGTTCACCCTGCAGGAGAATGTCCACCTTGACGAGGTCTGCGACCTGTTCGCCGTCGGCCTTCCAGTCCAGCGAAGCGTAGCCGCGGGTCTTGGATTTCAGGAGGTCGAAGAAGTCGAAGACGATCTCGGCCAGCGGGATCCAGTAGCGGAGCTCAACGCGGTCCTCGGACAAGTAGTCCATGCCCCGCATTTGCCCACGTCGGCTCTGGCACAGCTCCATGATGGAACCCACAAACTCGTTGGGCGCCAGGATGGTGGCAGAGACCATCGGCTCGCGGACCTCTGAGATCTTGCCGGTGGGGTACTCGCTGGGGTTGGTGACGTGGATGACCTTCTTGTCCTCGAGTGTCACCTCATACTCCACGTTGGGAGCCGTCGAGATGAGGTCAAGGTTGTACTCACGCTCCAGGCGCTCACGCGTGATTTCCAGGTGCAGCAATCCGAGGAACCCTACGCGGAAGCCGAAGCCCAGGGCTGCAGATGTCTCGGGCTCGTACACCAGCGCGGCGTCGTTGAGCATCAGCTTTTCGAGGGCGTCGCGGAGTACCGGATAATCCGTGCCGTCCAGGGGATAGAGACCGGAGAAGACCATGGGCTTCGCGTCGGCATAACCGCTGAGCGACTCCGACGCCGGCTTGGCCAGGTTGGTGACGGTATCGCCAACCTTGGACTGACGAACGTCCTTCACGCCTGTGATCAGGTATCCCACCTCACCCACGCCCAAGCCTTTGGACGGTGTTGGCTCCGGCGAGCTCACACCAATCTCCAGGAGCTCGTGTGTTGCCCGGGTGGACATCATCTGGATGCGTTCACGCGGATGGAGCATGCCGTCCACCACACGGACGTAGGTGACAACGCCGCGGTAAGTGTCATAGACGGAGTCGAAAATCATGGCCCGGGCGGGAGCATCCGGATCGCCTACGGGAGCCGGGAGATCGCGGACAATCTTGTCCAGCAGCGCCTCAACGCCGACGCCCGTTTTGCCGGATACCTTGAGGACGTCCTCGGGGTCGCCACCAATGAGGTTTGCAAGTTCGGCCGCGTACTTCTCGGGCTGGGCGGCCGGGAGGTCGATCTTGTTCAGCACAGGAATGATGGTGAGGTTGTTTTCCATCGCCAGATACAGGTTGGCGAGGGTCTGCGCCTCGATGCCCTGGGCTGCGTCAACCAGCAGCACTGCGCCTTCACAGGCCGCAAGGGAACGGGAGACTTCATAAGTGAAGTCGACGTGGCCAGGAGTATCGATCATGTTCAGCGCATAGCTGTTCCCATCGAGTTCCCAGGGCATGCGAACAGCCTGGGACTTGATGGTGATGCCGCGCTCACGTTCGATATCCATGCGGTCCAGATACTGGGCCTTCATGTCGCGTTGCTTAACGACGCCGGTGTACTGCAGCATGCGGTCGGCCAAGGTGGACTTACCGTGGTCAATGTGGGCAATGATGCAGAAGTTCCGGATGATGGCCGGATCTGTTGCGGCGGGCACCGGTGCGGTGCGGGCCATGGGAGACACGCAGGATCCTTACTGTCGACACTCACACGGCAATTCCTGGAACTGGGCATAGGCCAGCCGGAACACGCCGCGCATCTGATCCTCTAGTCTCCCATGAACCAGCGCTTCGCCGTACATCGCGTACGAGGCGTCCGCAGCGGGTAGTTGTAGCGTTGTCACATGGCTTTCGACTTCCGCCCCCTGGGCAAACTTCTCCGGCGAACATTCAAGGCGTTGGGAGGCAACGCCACCAAAGCCGGCGCGCCCGTCGGCGCTCCGAGGCAGCAAACCCGGCGAACCGCCGTCGAGCATCAACCAATCCCCTACCCCGGCGACTACAGAGGGCCCGTCAAGGTCAATTACTCCCCCAAACCGGACGGCCAACCCGACCCGGGAGAGATTGTCTGGAGTTGGGTCCCCTACGAAGAGGATCACACCCGGGGCAAAGACCGTCCTGTCCTTCTTGTTGGACGGGACAAGCAGTGGCTGCTTGGCCTGATGCTGACGTCCAAAGATCACGACAACGGGGCACGTTCGGGTGATTATGTGGACATCGGCTCTGGACCCTGGGACCGTCAAGGCAGGCCGAGCGAGGTCAACCTAGGCCGTGTCATTCGCATGGATTCCAACGCAATCAGGCGTGAAGGCGCTGTCCTGGGAAAGTCCGAATTCAGGGAAGTCTCACGCGCCTTGGCCGCGCGGCTCACGTCGAACTGAGCGCGGGTCGGCGTTACGCTCGACTTTCTGCTATCCTTTATAGCTGTGTGTCCGTGCAGGTCGACGGCCACTCATGGTTGGCTGCCATAGGCATCCCCACGCCGCTCAGTCGATGGCCAACCTGAAAACCCTCTAGACCATTTCCGCATTAAAAAGAGAGTTCATACGTGGCTAATATCAAGTCCCAGAAGAAGCGCATCCTCACCAACGAGAAGGCTCGCCTGCGTAACAACGCGGTCAAGTCCGAGCTGAAGACGGCCATCCGCGCCGTCAACACCGCCGTTGAGTCTGCTGACAAGGATGCTGCTGGAACTGCACTTGTTGCTGCCAGCCGCAAGCTGGACAAGGCTGTCAGCAAGGGCGTTATTCACAAGAACAACGCTGCAAACCGCAAGTCGGCGATCTCCAAGAAGGTCAACGCACTCTAAGGTTTTCCAGTTCGACTGAGCTGATCAAAAGGCCGGCACCCATTGGGTGCCGGCCTTTGGGTTTAATAAGCTGTGTGACCGGCGACGGCGTTACCCCTTTCCGGCGTCAGCGCTTGCCGGTGTCAGCGGCGACTGGCTGACGTGGCAATCACTGTCACCGCGTGCTCCACTGCATAGACAGGGTCCCGCGACTCGCCCTTCACTTGGGCATCCGCTTCCGCAATGACCTGGATTGAGCGGATCAGGCCCTCCGGCGTCCAGCGGCGGACATCACGCTGGGCCTGCTCCACGAGCCACGGCTGCATGCCGAGGTTCTTGGCGATGCTGGCCGGTGAACCATTGGCTCCTGCAACCTTGGCCAAGGTCCGCAGCTTTGCCGCCAACGCCGCAACCAGGGGAACCGGATCGACTCCGGTAGCCAAGGCATGCCGCAGGGTGGACAGTGCCACCGGCCCATTTCCGGCCATGGCAGCATCAGCCACCTTGAATGCTGTGGCTTCCACCCGGCCGCCGTAGTAACGTTCCACGGTCTCCGCCGTAACCGCGGTGGTGGCATCAGCGATGAGTTGGCTGCAAGCTGCCGCGAGTTCTGAAAGGTTGGCACCTACGGCATTGACCAAGGCTTGGACGGCTTCGCCCTCAATGCGACGCCCTCCAGCCCTGAATTCAGAGACAACAAATGCCGTCTTGTCCGAGTCCTTCTTCAGCGGCTGGCAATCTATGACGGGCCAGCCAGCGGACTTCACGGCGTCGAGCAACTTCTTGCCACGCACTCCCCCTGCATGGCGCAACACAAGGACGACGTCCTGGTCCGGATGCTGAAGGTAAGCCCAACAGTCGGCCAGGAAGGCATCATTCATCGCCTCGAGGCCCTCCACCTCAATGAGCTTTCCTTCGCCGAAGAGTGACGGCGTGACGGTCATCGCCAGAGACCCTGCCTCGTAAGCGCCGGCGTTGAGCCGGCTGAGCTCGACATCCGGGGTAGCTGTTCGGACCTGGGTGCGGATGCCATCCATGGCCCGGATTCCAAGGTACTCTTCCGGGCCCATGATCAGGACTACGGCGGCCGGTGCCGCATCCCGCCAGCTGACGGTGTTCGCCGCGACACTTTTGGCCCGGGTGTTTTGGGCAGCAGCCACAGGTGGTTCCTTCCGGACGTTTCTTTGGAGGCTTCAAGTCTGCCATGCCTGGGCGGGGCCACGCGCTCCAGGAGTACCACGATGGCACCGTGCAAGGACAAGACGTGATTCATCACACCTGCGGGGTGGAGAGCAGCCCAGACAAACCAAGCAGTCACCATTGAACAGATCGCCATGGACACGATTCCCACCGGGCCTTCTGCCCACGGCAGCGCCGCGCCGGGCAGGTGGGCGAGGAGCCTCGCGACACCAGCGACCGCCCCTGCACATGTCCCTGCTATAGCGATCACCACCACCGCCAGCCAAGGAAGGACTGTGGTCAGAGGCACTGCGATCGTCCCAAGTATGGTCACAGGTGCAACCAAGGGACCAGCAACCACGTTGGCGATCAGGGCGTACGGGGTGAACTGCGGCTGAAGTGCCACAATGACCGGGCCGCACACTAGCTGCGCCGACAATGGCACAGCCACCCCGGCCGCCAGCCATCGCGGCACGATGGCAGGAATCCACGATGTCAGGCGTCTGGCCAGCAGCACAATCCCCAGCGTCGCAAGAACCGACAAAAGAAAACCAACATTGGCTGCCATGGCCGGGTCCACCAACAACAGGAGCAGCGACGCAAGGCACAGGAAAGTCAGGGAGCGTCCCCGCAAGCCTCCAACCAATGCCGCAAGTCCAACGATTCCCATGACGGCCGCCCGAAGAACGCTCGCATCGGGGCCCACCAGCACCACAAATGCGGCCAGTCCAGCCGCAGCGAAAGCAGCAGCAACTGGTCGTGGCAGCTTTAGGCACCGCGCCAGAAGAATGAAGGCACCCAGGACAAGACTGCAATTGGCCCCGCTGACGGCAGTCAGGTGAGTCATGCCTGTAGTCTTCATATCCGCATCAAGGCTTTCCGGAAGCGCGCTGGTGTCACCGGTGACCATGCCCGGCAATAGCCCGGCCGCATCCGGCGGCAACCATTTGGCAGCGGTCACGAAGCTTTGACGCTGGGACGCGGCGGACCCCCGGATATCGACATCCGAGGCAGTGATGACCGGCGGGGAAGACGCAGCCAGAAGAGCCGCCTGGGACTGTCCCTGGCGGACTTCCTTGAGGGTGCCCGTGGTTCTCACACTCTGCCCCGGCAGCACACCTTGCCAGCCTTCACCACCAACCACCACAAGGTCTGCGTTGCCGCGCACCACCGTGCCCCCGGACGTGAGCTCAATCAGGTTCGCCGGAACACTCCACCGGGTTCCACTTGAGCGGCCCGGTGTGAGGACTGCGACGGGAGTGCCAGTGACCAGGACCTTGATGACAACACCGTCCCCGCCTGCCA
This sequence comes from Arthrobacter sp. yr096, assembly GCF_900108925.1. NCBI lineage: Bacteria > Bacillati > Actinomycetota > Actinomycetes > Micrococcales > Micrococcaceae > Arthrobacter > Arthrobacter sp. yr096. Next base: position 598,089 of record NZ_FNYI01000003.1, read on the forward strand.
CAGCCTCAACCAATGGACCCTCCTCACGCCCGCCTGCCGTGACAGCACAGTGGACTGCCACCGAAGCTCCCAGCACGCACGCCAACGCAAGGGTGGCCGGGACGGTCCTTGCACGTGCCCCTGCGGGCCGCCGGCGCCGGCCCAGCACTGTCAACGCAACTCCCAGTACGGCCAACACACCTGCCAACGTCCAGGACCAGGCAGCGCCCAGGAAACCGCCAGCCAAGGCCGCGGACCACGTCACCAGTACGGCTGGCACCAGCCTGCCGTCCACCCGCTTGGAGGTAGACGCTTGGTCAGGAGCATCAGCCACCCTGCACCGTCACAAGGTCCTTGAGGGACTCCATAAGCTTGGGACCAATGCCATCAACGGCATCCAGTTCGTCCACGGAAGCAAACTGCCCGTGTTCTTTTCGCCAGTCCACAATTCTCTGCGCCGTCACTGGCCCCACGCGGGGCAACGTGCCTAACTCTTCCAGTGACGCCGTGTTGATGTTGATCTTTGCGCCACCTCCAGTGGAATTGCCGGTGCTGCCGGAAGCACTGCCGGCAGGCGCAGACGGGGAGGGCTGTTCTGCCTCGCCCAAGGCTGGAACACGGACTTTCGCCCCGTCCTGGACAACTTCAGCGAGGTTCAGGCCGCCGAGCTCGGCGTTGGTTGTGGCACCCCCGGCAGCATCTATGGCTTGGAAAACGCGGCTGCCGGGCGGCAACGAAACCACTCCGGGTTTCTGCACGGCGCCCGCTACGTGGACGAGCAGTTTGGTACTCGCTTCAGCGTCCGTGGCCACCGGCTGCGGGGATGATGATTGATCCGGTGGCCCCGGGCTGGACGACGTTGAGCGGCTCAGAGGTTCCGACGTCGGTTGTTCCGCGGCTGAGTGCCACACGTGCCAGGCCATGATGCCGGCTCCCACCATGGCCACCACCACCGCAACCCGCCAGGGGGTTCTCCACCGCGTCCGCGCACTGCGCGCCTGGGATTCGGAGCACGAGTCATCCGGCGCCTGATCAGGCTCAACGGGCAACTGTAATAGCGAAGTTTCCGTGGTGTCCGTGCCCATCCGGGAAGCAAACCGCTGCCGGACCGCCTGTGCTGCGGCATCTGGGGCAGCGTCCCGGTTCCGACGTGGCATGGAACGAGCCTATGGTTGCTGCTGCCATTACGGCGCGTAAGAAGTGAGCTATGTGGAAAAGGGCAAACGACGGATCAGCCGGTTGGAGTACTGCTCTCCCCTACGATGACTGCAAGAACACCAAGTCCGGCATGCGCCGCCAGGACAGCCGGGAGCGCGCTGATTTGGGGTGCCGGGCAGTCCGGACATTTCTCATTAAGCCGGGCAGCCAAAGCCTCGGCCTCCATCTGGTTGCCAAAATGGTGAACCGCCAATCGCTGCTGGCCCGCAGGTCTGGAGGCGACGTCCGCTGCAACGATCTCCTCGAGGCGGGCCACGGCGCGCGCAGCGGACCGAACCTTTTCGAGCGGGACGATCTTTCCGCCGTCGACCGCCAGAATGGGCTTGATGGCGAGGACCGTCCCCAGAAGTGACGCCGCCGCCCCGATTCGTCCGCCACGCCTCAACTGTTCCAGGCTGGGTACGTAGAAGTAGACCTTGGTCCGTTCCATGCGCCGCTCGGCAAAACCCCGTACTTCTGCGGCGTCCTGACCATCAGCCGCAGCCACCACGGCACTCTGTACTCCCATGCCCTGCGCCATTCCGACGGTGAGTGAGTCCACAACTTCCACCGGTATGGTGACGCGGGCAGCAGCAAGGCGTGCCGCATCAGCGGTCCCGGACAGCTCTGAAGATATGTGGATGGACACCACGGACTCGAAGCCGCGACGTTGGGCAGCAAGATACGCCTGCTCAAACTGACCGGGCGAGGGGCGGGATGTTTTCACCGACGCGCCCGAGGCCAAAGCCAGCGCCAGGGTTTGGGTGATGTCGTCTTCACCTTCACCGTAGATTTCGTTGCCCACCATCACAGGCATGGGAACGACGGCAAGGCGCCCATCGGCTGTAAAGGCGGACACCCAGTCGGTTGGCAGTGCAGCGGCAGAATCGGTGACCACTGCGGTCTTGACGACGGCGGCCAGCGGCTGGTCAGCGACAGGAACCGGCGCAGTGGGCTGTCGGAGTCGGGCAACTCGTTCCTTAAGCCATATCCATGCGGGTGGTTCTCGCTCAGGCACGCAACCTCCAAAGATGATGGCAGGCGGGCCGCCGGCACAGTGCCGGCGGCCGCACCATCCCTGCTAGGCAGGGACGATGTTCACCAGTTTAGGTGCCCGCACGATCACGGTGCGGATGCCGCGGCCGTCCAACGCACGCTGGACATTTTCGGAGGCCAAGGCGAGTTCGCGCAAGCCGTCCTCAGTGATGTCCGGCGAAACCTCCAGGCGGTCGCGGACCTTGCCTTGGACCTGCACGACGGCGGTGACAGTGTCCTGCACGAGCAGTGCGTCGTCGTGCTTCGGCCAGCCTGCATTCGCAACTGAAGCTGGGTGACCCAACGTGTTCCAAAGGTCTTCTGCGGTGTACGGAGCGAAGAGGCTCAGGATGACCGCTACAGCCTCCACGGCCTCGCGCACGGCCGGGTCAGCGGCGCCGGCGCCCGAGTCAATGGTCTTACGCGTGGCATTGACCAGTTCCATCAGGCGGGCAACCACCACGTTGAACTTGTTGTTGTCCAACAGATCCGCGGCATCGGCGATGGTCTTGTGGGTCACGGTGCGCAGGACCCGGTCACCATTCGCCGGGTCAACGCCCGGTTCGCTGCTGACGTCCTGGCCCAGACGCCAGGCACGGGCCAGGAACTTGGCCGAACCCGACGGCGAAACATCCGCCCAGTCGACGTCGTCCTCCGGTGGCGAAGCGAAGACCATGGTGAGGCGGACGGCGTCCACGCCGAACTTGTCCAGCTGCTCGCCGAGGTCCACACCGTTGCCCAAGGACTTGCTCATGGCCTTGCCACCGTTGAGCACCTGCCCTTGGTTGAGCAGCGCAGAGAACGGCTCGTTGGCTTCGATCAGGCCGATGTCCTTGATGACCTTGGTGAAGAAGCGCGCGTACAGCAGGTGCAGGATAGCGTGCTCTACGCCGCCCACATACTGGCCCACCGGCATCCAGTTGTTGATCTTTTCAGGATCGAACGGGCCATCGGTGTAGTCGGGCGACACGAAGCGCAGGAAGTACCAGGAGGAATCCACGAAGGTGTCCATGGTGTCGGTATCGCGCTGCGCAGCACGGCCGCAGTTGGGGCATTCGACGTTGACCCACTCGACGGCTGAGGCCAGCGGGGAAGTGCCCTTAGGGGACAACGCTTCGCCCCGCAGATTGTCCGGGAGCCTGACGGGCAGCTGGTCATCGGGTACAGGAACTTCGCCGCATTCACCGCAGTGGATGATGGGGATCGGCGTGCCCCAGAAACGCTGACGGCTCAGGAGCCAATCGCGCAACCGGAAGTTGACGAACTTCTCTCCGGTTCCCAGCTTCTCGAGGATCTCAATCGCTGCGGGAATGCCTTCAGACTTGGTGAGCCCGTCCAGTTCGCCGGAGTTCTTGAGCGTGCCTTCGCCAGCACTGGCGATGCCCGTCTCTGCCGGATCTTCGGCGCCGGTGTCCAGTACTGCCCGGACAGGCAGGTTGAAGGCCTTGGCGAAGTCGAGGTCGCGCTGATCGTGGGCAGGGACGGCCATAATGGCGCCGGTTCCGTAATCAGCGAGCACATAGTCAGCAGCCCAGACCGGGAGCTTTTCGCCGTTGAGCGGGTTGATGGCATAGCGGCCGGTGAACACACCCGTTTTCTCGCGCTCGGTGGACTGCCGCTCGATTTCGGAGAGGGCTTTAACCTTCTCCCGGTAGGCCATGAGTTCGTCATGCTGTTCCGGGGTCACCAGATCCAGGGCCAGGTGCGCGTCAGCAGCGACAACGAAGAACGTTGCACCGTAGAGGGTGTCCGGACGCGTGGTGAAGACGGTGACTTCGCGTTCGGCCCGGTCCCCGGTCTCCTCGATGACGAACCGTACGTGGGCGCCTTCGGAGCGACCAATCCAGTTGCGCTGCATGGCCAGAACGCGCTCCGGCCAGTGGCCCTGCAGCTGGTCCATGTCCTGGAGCAGACGGTCGGCGTAATCGGTGATCTTGAAGTACCACTGGTTCAGCGACTTCTTAGTGACCGGCGTGCCACAGCGCTCACAGGCGCCGTTGACAACCTGCTCGTTCGCGAGGACGGTCAGGTCCTTCGGGCACCAGTTGACCGGCGAATCCTTGCGGTAGGCCAGGCCACGCTCGTAGAAGCGCTTGAACAACCACTGGGTCCAGCGGTAGTACTCGGGATCCGAGGTGTGCAGGCGACGGGACCAGTCGGCGGAAATGGCGTAGCGCTTAAACGACGCTGCCTGGGTGTCGATGTTCGCGTAGGTCCACTCGCTGGGGTGGGCGTTGCGCTTGATGGCCGCGTTCTCGGCGGGCAGGCCAAAAGAGTCCCAGCCGATGGGATGCAGGACGTCGAAGCCCTTCTGGCGCAAGTAGCGTGCAACGACATCGCCCATGGCAAACGCTTCAGCGTGCCCCATGTGGAGATCGCCGGAAGGGTAAGGGAACATGTCCAGCACGTAGCGGCGTTCACGCGAGCCGTCGTCGGCAGGCGTGAAGACTTTAAGGTCTTCCCACACCTGTGGCCACTTGGCTTCCATCGCAGCGAAGCTGTAGACGCCTTCTTCTGGCGCTTCGGCTGCGGCTGGTTGTGCTGTTCCGGTCTCTGTCTCCGGCTTAACGCTCACTGCTGCCCTCTTCTGTTCTTCGATGGCGGTTTTGCCTCCTGCTGCATTCCCGGAAAGCCCCGGACACACAAAAGCCCCTCAACAATGGAGGGGCGGCCGCACGGCTGTTGAAAGCCGGGCGGCTAGCTAAGCAGAAGGATCGCACGCATAGATCTACAATAGCGCACGATCAAACTCCCACGTCGCATCGAGCGGCTTACAGAACTGATGGATGAGTTGACGGCAGCCGCGCCTCGCCCGGGTGTGGTGGGCACCGCGAAGCGGGCGGGGCAGGCGCGGCTGCCGTCAACGTCGGGAGATGACTACTTAACGTCCTCGTCGACCCAGTCCATGGACTTTGTTACTGCCTTCTTCCAGAGACGCAACTGGCGCTCCTGCTCCTCTGCCGGCAGTTGCGGTTCCCAGCGCTTGTCCTCGTTCCAGTTGGCACTCAGTTCTCCGAGATCCTTCCAGAATCCGACAGCCAGGCCCGCGGCATATGCAGCACCGAGGGCCGTGGTTTCAACAACCTTCGGGCGGACTACGGGTACGCCCAGAATGTCGGCCTGGAACTGCATGAGAGCCTCGTTGGCAACCATGCCGCCGTCGACCTTCAACTCGGTGAGCGGAACGCCCGAGTCGGCATTGACGGCGTCGAGTACCTCGCGGGTCTGGAAGGCTGTGGCTTCCAGCGCTGCACGGGCGATGTGTCCCTTGTTGGCGAACCGCGTGAGGCCAACGATCGCGCCACGTGCGTCTGCCCGCCAGTACGGAGCGAACAGGCCGGAGAAGGCGGGGACGATGTACACGCCACCGTTGTCCTCCACTGCTGCGGCCAGTTCCTCGACCTCCGGGGCGGAGCTGATCATGCCCAGGTTGTCGCGGAGCCACTGGATCAACGAGCCCGTGACGGCGATGGAGCCTTCAAGGGCGTAGTGCGGCTTGGCATCGCCCAGCTTGTAGCCGAGCGTGGTGAGCAGGCCATTCTTGGAGTGAACGATCTCCTCGCCCGTGTTGAAGATCAGGAAGCAACCCGTGCCGTAGGTGTTTTTGGCTTCGCCGGCCTGGAATGCAGCCTGGCCGAACGTAGCCGCCTGCTGGTCGCCGAGGATGCCGGCTACAGGAGTTTCACGGAGCAACTGCGAGGTGTGAACCTGGCCGTAGACCTCGGAGGAGGACTTGATGGTGGGCATCATGGACGCCGGGACACCGAAGATGTCCAGGATCTCCTGATCCCACTGCAGTGTCTCCAGGTCCATGAAAAGGGTGCGCGAGGCGTTGGTGACATCGGTGACGTGTACGCCCCCGTCAACACCGCCGGTCAGGTTCCACAGAACCCAGGCGTCGGTGTTGCCGAACAAGAGGTCGCCGGCTTCCGCACGCTCACGGGCTCCTTCGACGTTGTCCAGGATCCACTTGATCTTGGTACCCGAGAAGTAGGTAGCCAGTGGCAGGCCGACTTTCTGTTTGAAGCGCTCGAGCCCTCCGTCTTTGGCGAGTTCATCGACAATCGGCTGGGTGCGGGTGTCCTGCCAGACGATGGCGTTGTAGACGGCCTCGCCGGTGTTCTTGTCCCAGACGACAGCCGTTTCGCGCTGGTTGGTGATGCCGACGGCGGCGATGTCGTGCCGCGTCAGGTTCGCCTTGGAAAGGGCCGAGGCAATGACCTCGCGGGTGTTGTTCCAGATTTCGGCGGGGTTGTGCTCAACCCAGCCCGCCTGCGGGAAGATCTGCTCGTGTTCCATCTGACCCGTGGACACGATGTTGCCCGAGTGGTCGAACACGATGGCGCGGGAGCTGGTGGTGCCCTGATCAATGGCGATGACGTATTGATTCATGGTGACGTCCTTGTCTGAAGTTGTTATCTACTCAGGTGGTTATCTACGGCGTGCGGATTAGCGATGTGTTTCGTGCACGGCTAGCCGGCGAGTGCGGGCATGATGTCCGGGACCCAAATGGCCACCAGGCCTGCGAGGGCACCGCCAACCAGGGGTCCGACGACGGGGATCCAGGAGTAGGCCCAGTCGCTGGAGCCCTTGCCCTTGATGGGGAGGACAGCATGCGCGATACGCGGGCCAAGGTCACGTGCAGGGTTGATGGCGTAGCCCGTGGGGCCACCGAGGGATACACCGATACCGACAACCAGCAACGCAACTGCCAGCGGACCGAGGCCGGAGGGGGTTCCACCGAAGGTCAGGATGACGAACACCAGGACGAACGTACCGATGATTTCCGTGATGAGGTTCCACGGCGTGGACCGAATGGCCGGGCCTGTGGAGAAAGTACCCAGCTTGTTGGCTGCCAAGGGTTCCTCATCGAAGTGCTGCTTGTAAGCGAGCCAGCAGACAACGGCGCCCAGGAAGGCGCCCAGCAGTTCGCCGCCGAAGTACGTCAGGGTTGAGCCGAAAGTGACTGCAACATCCGGGGCGTATTCTTTGCTCCCCTTGACCAGCAGGCCCAAGGTGACGGCCGGGTTCAGGTGCGCACCGGACTTTGCGGCCACGAAAACGCCCGCGAAGACCGCAATACCCCAGCCCCACGTCACCATCAAGAATCCACCGTTGTTGCCCTTGGTGCCTTTGAGCGCAACGTTTGCCACGACGCCACAACCCAGCAGGGTCAGCATCATGGTTCCGAATACTTCGGAAAGGAAAACAATTCCAAGAGACATCTTTGACTCCTCATTTTTCTGTTGTCAGCCCCCTCGCGGGTGAAGAGGCCGTTTGGGACGGTTCCGTTGTCTCCGGAACCGTCCCGGTGCGGTGGTCCCCCTATCGGGCCCACCTACCCCATTCCGTCCCTGCCGCACGCCGGGACGGTCAAGCTGTTTTCCGCTGCTTGGTGTCAGGCTACGAGACTGTGCACGTCAACCTTGTGGAACCTTTGCAGTACTTCCTGTGCGTGGCGGATTTCCGCTTCGCGGGCAGCGGCGTCCCAACCGAGCGGCTCTGCCAGCGCTGCGGCGATCTCATTGAGCAATTCGCCGGTGACCAGGCCACGAAATGCGAGCGAGGTCCTGCGGATAAGGACATCTACCAGGTGCCCGATCTGCTCGTGCTCAGCCATGAAGGCCAGCTCCCGGACACTCAGTTCGCGGGTGGAACGCAGCGGCGCGTCGTGCCCGGCGTTCAAGTAGTCGATGACCGCGTCGGCGCGTGTTCCGTAGCGCGTCAGCAGGACGGCTACGCGGTCAGCGTCGAGGCCCGGTCCCATGTGCTTCTTGATCCATTCCTGCTCACCCTGCTCAGTGGAGGGGAAGCCGGCGCCACCCCCGATGGCGAGCTTCGCCGTCGAGACTTTGCGGTCCATGCCCAGTTCGCGCAGGACATCATTGGTCATGTGTTCGGCCAAGGCACGGAACGTGGTCCACTTACCGCCCACCAAGCTGAGTACGACGGCGGCCTTGCCGCCCGGCGTCGTGACGGCATCGCTGCCGGTACGGACGCTGCGTTCGATGCGGTAGTCGCGGGAGACGAATCCAGGCTGGGTTTCGTCGTGGCGGGGCAAGGGACGGACCCCGGCGAAGCTGTAGACGATCTGCTCGCGCTCCACCTTGATGGTGGGGAATACGTGGCCCACCAGGTCGAAGAAGTAGTCGATTTCTTCATCCGTGCACACGGCGTCTTCGGACATATCCGCATCAACGTCCGTTGTACCCACCAGCACGCGGTCACCCATGGGGTAGATCAGGACGATGCGGCCATCGGTGTGTTCAAAGAAGATCTCCCGGCCGTTACAGGCTGCCAGGAGTTCCGGATGGTCCAGCACGATGTGGGAACCCTTGGTGCCGCCCATGAACTTGCTGACTGCGCCCATGGCTTGGTTGGTGAGGTCCACCCACGCACCCGTGGTGTTGACGATGACGTCGGCTTGGAAATCGAATTCCTTGCCTGTCAGCTCATCGCGGAGCCGGACTCCGTCCGATCCCATGGAGACGAGCGATACGTAGTTGCTGGCGCGGGCGCTGCCTCCCGGAAGTCCTCCCCCACGGCCGGCCTTCTCACCATCCTGCAGGACATCGAGGGTCAAACGCTCCGGGTTATGGACGGAGGCATCGAAGTAGGTTGCCGCGTACTTGATGCCCGAATGGAGCTTGGGAAGCTCCGCCAAGGCCTTGGTCCGGCCACGGAACTGGTGCCGGGGAACGCTTCCACCGTCGCGGGAGAAGAAGTCATACATGCTCAGGCCCACCTTGATGAGGAACGCGCCACGTTCCTTGGGTTTGCCTTGTTTGTGGGTTAGGAATCGCATGGGCGCGGACAGGATGCCGGAGAAGGTGCTAAAGATCGGGATGGTTGTTTGCAGCGGCTTGACGTAGTGCGGTGCAATGCGGAGGAGTCGATTGCGTTCAACGACGGATTCCTGGACGAGGCGGAACTCGCCGTTCTCGAGGTAGCGGATACCGCCGTGGATCATGTGGGACGAGGCGCCGCTGGCTCCCTGGCAGTAGTCACCGCGCTCAACAAGTGCAACGTCCACACCCTGGAGAGCCAGGTCGCGGAACGTTCCGACACCATTGATGCCACCGCCGATGATGAGTACCTTTGCCGTGGGCCGCTCCTGCAGTGCAACGACGGAGTCGCGCTGCTGTGCGTGCTGTGAGGTACCGGAAATCCTGTTGTGTCCCAAAACTGCTCCCTTGGGCTTGGTTCGTGCGCCGCGCCAATCGCTGCTGCACCGTTCACCACTAATCTTGCGAAGGTGGAAAATGGAGTCAAGCTATTTGCACAAACGTGCAGTAAGGAAATGAGATGGCACGATCACGTCACTCGGATGCGCTCCGGGCTGCACAGATGTATTACCTGCAGGACCTGACCATGGATGCGATCGCCCGCGAGTTGCGGACGTCCCGATCCACCGTGTCCCGGCTGCTGTCCTCTGCCCGGGAAACCGGCCTGGTGCAGGTCCAGATTCGCAGCCCATTTGATACCGGTCCCGAGTTGGAGAGCCAGATCCGGAGCCAGTACGGGGTAGATGTCCACGTTGTCCCTGTACTGGACACCCTCAACGAAGCAGAGACCCTGGACCGCGTGGCCATGCAGGCCGCGCGAACCATTGGCCCCCTGGTGGATTCGAATGCCATCATCGGCGTGGCGTGGGGCGCGACGCTCAGCGCGGTCAGCCGTCACCTGACCCGGAAGGTGACCCACGACAGCATCGTGGTACAGCTCAACGGGGCGGGAAACATGCAAACTACCGGTATCACCTACGCCAGCGACATCATGCGGCGCTTCGGCAGTGCCTACGGCGCACGGGTGGAACAGTTCCCCGTTCCTGCCTTTTTTGACCACGCATCCACCAAGACGGCCATGTGGAATGAGCGCAGCGTGCAACGCATCCTGGATTTACAGGCCCGCATGAGCATCGCCATCTTTGGCGTGGGCTCCGTGGATTCGGACTACCCCAGCCACGTGTACGCCGGCGGTTACCTGGATGAACACGATCTCACCGTGCTGGCTGCCGACGATGTGGTGGGCGATGTAGCAACCGTCTTCTTCCGCAGCGATGGATCTTCGGACGGGATCACGCTGAATGAGCGATCCACCGGGCCCAGCCACGAACAACTCCGTCAGGTCAGGCGCCGGATCTGCGTCGTATCAGGTGCTTCAAAGATCAATGGGCTCCAGGGGGCACTGGCCGCCGGCCTGGCAACAGACCTCATTCTGGACGAAGCTTCTGCGCGACGCCTGGTCACTTTCAACGGCCATGCCTGAAGCATTCGTGCAGGGAATGGGTAGAGTCGTTGCTATGAGATCCCCAGCCCGGCTGACATTAAACAACGGCGTACAGATGGAACGCCTGGGATTTGGCCTCTATAAGGTTCCGCCCAAAGACGCAGATGCTCTGGTGGCCACCGCCCTGGGCGAGGGCTACAGGCGTTTCGATACCGCAGCGATGTACGGCAACGAGGTAGGCGTCGGCCGGGGCATAGGCGGCGCCATCGGAGATGCTGCGGCTGCCAACAACGGCACTGGAGGTTCCGGGGAGTCGGTCCACGCCCTTTCACGCGAGGATCTGTTCGTCACCACAAAGGTCTGGAACGACGACCAAGGCTACGACGCCACCCTCCGGGCGTTCGACACCTCCATCTCCAACCTGGGCCTCGATTACGTGGACCTCTACCTCATCCACTGGCCTTGCGCCGGGCGGGGCCTGTTTGCAGAGACCTACAAAGCCATGGAGACCCTGTACAGGGAAGGCAAAGTGCGGGCAATCGGTGTGTCCAATTTCCAGCCGGGACACCTGGAAGAACTCATGCAGAAGGCCGAGGTGGTTCCGGCCGTCAACCAGATCGAACTGCACCCGTGGCTGCAGCAGACCCGGCTCCGGACGTTGCACGAACAACTCGGCATCGCCACTGAGGCCTGGAGTCCCCTTGGCCGCGGACAGGTCCTGGCCGATCCGGCGATCGTGGCCTTGTCGGAGAAGTACAACCGGACCCCGGCGCAGGTTATTCTCCGCTGGCATCTTCAGCTGGGCAATCTGGTCATCCCCAAGGCAAGCTCTGCGGGACGCATCAAGGAAAACTTCGCCATTTTCGACTTCGATCTGGATGGCACCGACATGGATGGCATCGCAACTCTGGAACGCCACCACCGCACCGGCTCGCATCCGGACAACGTGAACTAGGAACACCATATGGATAACGTGGACACCGCGCACTCGCCCCAAGGTGCGCAGGCCCCCAGCGATTTCTTCAGCAGCTCCTTGGCGGGGCGCACACACGCCTCAGACGTGGAGGTAGACGGCAGCGCCGTGGCGTACTGGACATACGAACCGGTCAGTACAACCCCCAAGACCCGTACCATCCTGGTCATCCACGGCTTCCGCGGAGACCACCACGGCCTGCTGCGCGTTGCGGACCAGCTCCCGGAGATGCGCATCATCATGCCTGATCTGCCGGCGTTCGGAAGCTCTGAACCTTTCGTCGACGGCGAGCACAGCGTTGAACGCTACGGCCAGTTCATCAGCGGCTTCATGGCCGCCCTCGGTCTGGGGCCCAAAACTGTGCTGCTTGGCCACTCGTTTGGTTCGATCGTGGCAAGCCATTTTGCGGCCTCGCATCCAGGCGCCGTCTACCCCCTGATCCTGGTTAACCCCATTGCCGCACCGGCACTGGAAGGTCCCAAGGGAATCATGACCAAACTGGCAGTGCTCTACTATCAGGTCTCAGCCAAGCTCCCCAGCCGCCTGGGACTCGCCGTCCTCCGCAATCGGGCGATCGTCCGCGTCATGAGCATCACTATGGCCAAAACCAAGGACAAGAACCTGCGTCGCTTCATCCACGGTCAACACGACGCCTATTTCAGCGCGTTCTCGGACCGGAAAAGCCTGCTGGAATCCTTCAAAGCCTCGGTCTCGGGACATGTGGCCGAGGTTGCCGGTCAATTGACGCTTCCTGTGCTCCTCGTCGCCGGCGAAAAAGATGAGATTGCCACCCTTCCCAACCAGCACAAACTCATGGCGCTCCTTCCCGATGCGGCGCTGGAAGTCATCCCCGGCGTCGGGCACTTAATCCACTATGAGACGCCGGTCCCGGCAGCAGCAGCCATCCGCACTTTCCTGGAGGAACATCCCGCGTGAAAATTGTCATCGATGCCCGCTTTACCAGAACGGACCACCACGATGGCATCAGCCGCTACGGTTCTAGCCTCATAGCCGCGACATCAAAGATCGCCGATGTCACCATGCTGATCAGCGACAAGCGCCAACTCACCCTGCTGCCCGACGTCCCCTACGTAATGGTCAACAGCCCCTTGTCTCCGCTGGAGTTGTTCGTGGCCCGGAAAGTCAACCCGTTGGGTGCCGACGTCGTAGTGTGTCCCATGCAGACCATGGGCACCCTGGGTCGACGTTATGGGCTGGTCCTCACCCTGCACGACCTCATCTACTACGAACACCCAACTCCCCCGGGCTTCCTCCCAGCGCCCGTGCGCTTGTTGTGGCGGCTGTACCACAAGGCCTTCTGGCCGCAGCGGCTCCTGCTGAACCGGGCGGACGTGGTGGCCACCATCAGCCGCACCACTGAGGCTTTGATGGCCAAGTACAAGCTGACCAAGCGGCCGGTGCGGATTGTGGGCAACGCTCCCCAACCCGGCCAGACACCCCGCGACCCCGACGCCGGCGCCGACAAGACCCTGCTCTATATGGGTTCGTTCATGCCGTACAAGAACGTGGAAACCATGATCCGGGGGATGGCCGGCCTGCCGGACTACACTCTTCATCTTCTGAGCCGGATCACGCCCCAGCGCAGGGCAGAACTGCAGGCCATGGTTCCCGAGGGCGCGAAGGTACAGTTCCACAACGGTGTGACCGATGCCCAATACGACCAACTCCTGGTCCGGGCCACCGCCCTCATCAGCCTCTCCCGCGCAGAGGGGTACGGCCTGCCCTTGGTGGAAGCGATGGCCTTGGGGACGCCGGTGATCGCCAGCGACATCCCGATCTTCCGGGAAGTTGGCGGCGACGCCGTCAGTTACGTTGACCCCGAATCGCCCACGGAATTCGCTGATGCTGTGACTGCACTGGGAAGCGACGGTCTCTGGCAGCAGCGCTCACGCAAGTCCGTGGAGCGGGCATCGGAATTCAACTGGGACGCTTCAGCACAGCAACTTCTTGCCGCAGCCAGGGAAGTTGTGGCCCTCCGTCTGCGAAAGGCTTAGCCGCCTGCTAGAGGACGTCAACGCCGTCCAGGCGGAGTTGTACCGGACCGGACGTACGTTTGGCAGCGCTGGCTACCTTGACAGCCCGCAGGGCCCGCGTGGTTTCCGCGGCGTCCGTGTAGGGAATGAAGTAAAGCGTACGCACGTCTGCCTCCGCCTCTCCGGAGCTTCCCGGCCCGGAGTACAACTGCACTGGAGCGGGACCGGCCTTACGAAGTTTGGTGCCGGTTACCGCCCCGGCGCTAGCTTCGAAAGCGTCAGAAAAAAGCCCGACGTCGGCCCTGGAACCGGTGACGGATGCTACCCGGACCGCCGGGGGCAGTTGAAGTTCCTTCCGAAGGGCCAGTTCCCGTGACGCGTACCCCGGAGCGTCCCACCGCAGGAGGGCTCCTGTGGCAGTAGTGTCGTCCGCAGTGATGACCACCAGACCGCCTTGGCTGGCAGGCTTCACCAGGGCTGCAGCGTTGAACCAGCGCCGGACGGTGTCTTCCCCTGCCCGAAGATTTTCCCGCCGAAGCAGTGAATTCCCATCCAGCAGCAATGCAGCCGCATAACCGTGAGGTGCCACGGGCTCTGCCCCCACAGTAGCCACCACCAAAGCAGGACTGTCCGGAACAGTTGCCTTGATGTGCTCTCCGGAGGAAGTCACAACTGATGCGCCCGGGAAAGCCCGCCCCAGTTCCTCTGCGGTCCTCATGACGCCGGCCGCTCCCCTGCGCAACCTGGTCCCGCTGCAGTGCGTGCAGCGCCACTGGGGAGCCGGTGTTGAGCACCAGCGGCATGATGGCACAGCAGAACTGCTGGAGACTGCCAGAGGCCCCTGGCAGGCGTTGCAGCGGGCAAGCTCACGGCATGTCTCGCACACCAAGGATGGTGCATAACCTGCACGTGCAACCTGCACCAGGACGGGTCCACGTTCCAGCCCCTCCTTGGCGGCACGCCAGGCCGCACCTGGCAAACGCGCAATGCGCGCCAAGGGGTCGCGCTCCTGCTCGAAGCTGTCCGCGGTGTTGAGGACCCGGGGAACAGTGGAACGGACAGCTGTGCGTGGTGCATCAAGGGGCACCGCCCACTGCATTTCCACCAGGCGTTGAAGTTCGGTACTCCGGCTATGGGCAGCCATCAAGCAGGCTGACCCCTCCTGCTCGGCGCGTAGCAACAGGACTTCACGCGTATGCGCGTAGGGGGCCCGCTGCTCGATGTGGAGGTCATCACCGTCATCCCAGCACACCACCAGGCCGAGATCCCGCACTGGCGCATAGGCCGCTGAACGGGTGCCGATGGCCACCCCGGCACTTCCGCTCAGTAGTCGCAGGAAATTCCTGTAGCGAGGCGTTTGACCGTCATCCGCGGTGAGCCGGGCAACATCGGATGCCGGCAGTACCTGGGTGAGGGCAGCCTCCAATTGTTCAAGGTCCCGATAGTCCGGCACAACCACCACCGCTCCACGGCCGGAGGACCGGACCGTGGCAACGGCCGACGCGATGAGGGCCGGCCATCCTTCAGGACCGAATCCCTGGAGGGCCGTGAGCACAGCCTTGGGAGAACCGCCACTGGCAAGGTGCTGCAGAAAAGATGCGCCGTTGGAGTAGGCGGCCCAGGCATGGGCGTCCGTGAACGGCTTAAGGTCCACTGCGTCGGCGTCGAAATCCCCTGCCAACAGTTCCTTCTCCACTTTGGCAACCCGGGGCGGAACAGCCGTCCGGAGAACATCGCTGAGCGTCCCGGCGTACCGGGCAGCCACCGTTCCGGCCAACCTGGAGACAGCAGGGACCAGGACAGCCACCGGGGAGACGACCTTATGCAAGGGCGTCAGCGGGTGGGCTGCATCCGAGTCATCACGCCGCTCGACAATAAAGCCGTTCAGTTCCTGACCGTTGAATTTAACCTTCACGCGGACACCGGGAGCAGCCGCCTCCGCGAGCTCTGCGGGAACGCTGTAGTCAAAGGGCCTGTCCAGATGCGGCAGGGATGACTCCAGGATGACGCGGGCAACAGGGTTAACCGCGGCCAGTGGAGGACCGCTGACCTGTGCCCGCGCCGGAAAACCTTGCAGCAATGATGGTTGGAGCAGCGACGGCTGGGCCTCGTGTCCTGCCATGCTCTTCACCTCCAATTCATCGCGCGGCCACTACCGCGCACCATCAACGCAGAAAGCCCGCAGCGGGATCGACCCGCTGCGGGCATCTCTCTGGCTCCAGCCAACCACGAACCACCGACAAAACAACATCGGCCGTGCGGACCCGGCGGGAGGGAAGGAATCAGGCGTTGAAGTATTCCTTCAGGTCATCAACCCGGTCCAGGCGCTCCCACGTGAAGTCAGGTTCGTCGCGGCCAAAGTGACCGTGGGCCGCCGTCTTGGCGTAGATGGGCCTCTTGAGGTCCAAGGCGTCGATGATGGCGCGGGGACGGAGGTCGAAGAGTTCGTCGATCGCCTCGCTGATGCGGGCGGGGTCAACCGTTTCTGTGCCGAAGGTCTCAACGTAGGTTCCAACAGGACGTGCCTGACCAATGGCATACGCGATCTGGATCTCGGCGCGCTTGGCCAATCCAGCGGCCACCACATTCTTGGCAACCCAGCGCATGGCGTAAGCAGCCGAGCGGTCCACCTTGGACGGATCCTTGCCGGAAAACGCGCCGCCGCCGTGACGGGAGAACCCGCCATAGGTGTCGACGATGATCTTGCGTCCGGTGAGGCCGGCGTCGCCTACCGGGCCGCCGATGACGAAGGCACCGGCGGGGTTGAGGATGTTGGCCGTCCGCGAGAGGTCGAGGCTTGACGCCGCCAGAACGGGATCAATGACGTAACTGGCGAGGTCGGCCCGAAGCTGCTCCAGGCTTGCTTCCTCGGCGTGCTGGCTGGAAATGACCACCGTTTCCACCGAAACCGGCCGGTCGCCGTCGTACCCTACCGTAACCTGGGTCTTGCCGTCCGGGCGGAGGTATGCCAACTCGCCGTTCTTGCGGACCTCTGTGAGGCGTTCAGACAGGCGGTGGGCCAGCCAGATGGGAGTGGGCATGTATGACGCCGTCTCATCGCTGGCGTAGCCGAACATGATCCCTTGGTCACCTGCGCCCTGGAGGTCGTAGTCATCTTCCTGACGTCCCTCACGGGCCTCTAAGGAATTGAACACTCCCCCGGCAATGTCATTGGACTGCTGCCCGATGGAAACGGAAACCCCACATCGGGCGCCGTCGAAGCCATTGGCGGACGAGTCATAGCCGATGCCGAGGATGGTCTCGCGAACAATCTGCGGAATCTCTACATAGGCGTCGGTGGTGACCTCACCAGCCACGTGCACCAGCCCCGTGGTGGCCATGGTCTCAACGGCCACGCGGGATTCAGGGTCCGCGGCCAGCAGCGCATCAAGGATGGCGTCGCTGATTTGGTCACAGATCTTGTCCGGGTGCCCTTCGGTGACCGACTCGGAGGTGAAGAGCCGGAGCTTGGACGGGGTGCCATGGGGTTCATGGTGCAGCGGTAAAGTCACTCGACCACCTTACTGGGTTGCGGGACGGCGGCATCTGCCGTGTGTCCCTATGCTAAGAATTCGGGTGTGGGATCGGTTACAAGGCCGGGAAGACCCGTGCGAGCTCGGCGCCCACCCGGTCCACCACGGCAGCAGCAACGTCAGCCTTTGAGCCAGCGGCCGACTGCGGCTCGGCACCGTGGCCGGACAGAATGACCACAGAGTTCTCATCCTGGCCGAAGACGCGGCCAACGCCCACCTGGTTAACCACCAGCAGATCGCAGCCCTTGCGTTTGAGCTTGGCCGTGGCGTGCTCAAGGACATCGCCCTGCGCGTCGCCCGTTTCGGCGGCGAATCCAACAATCAGCTGCTGACCGCCTTCGGCGTTCCGTCGCTCAACCAACTCGTGAAGGATGTCCGGGTTCCGGACCAGCCGCACCACCGGCGCATCCTCGCCGTCCACCTTTTTGATCTTCGTGTCCGAAATCTCTGCCGGGCGGAAGTCCGCCACAGCAGCGGCCATGATGACGACGTCGGAATCCACCGCAGCTTTCAGCGCCGCTTCCCGCAGTTCCAAAGCTGATTCAACGCGGATGAGCTCGACGCCGGCAGGCGGCTCGACGTCCATATGCGCGGCCAGGAACCGGACCGTTGCTCCGGCGGCCAGTGCAGCCGCGGCCAGTGCTGTACCTTGCTTGCCCGAAGAACGGTTACCGAGGAAGCGCACAGGGTCCAGGGCTTCCCGGGTCCCACCGGCGGAAATCGTGACCTTCCGACCAGCCAAGGGGGTGTAGGCGGCGGGCGACGCCTTCGGCTCGCCGTCCACGGCAACCTCTGCCAGCGCCATGGCGGCGGCATAGATTGCTTCCGGCTCGGGCAGCCGGCCCGGACCGGAGTCAGAACCGGTGAGGCGACCGGAGGCTGGTTCAAGCACAGTCACGCCTCGGCTGCGCAGCGTCTCCACGTTGGCCTGGGTGGCGGCGTGCTGCCACATTTCAGTGTGCATCGCCGGAGCGAAGAGCACCGGCCCGTGGGCCATCAGGAGTGTGTTGGTGAGGAGGTCGCCCGCTTGCCCGGTTGCTGCTTTGGCCAGGAGATCGGCAGTGGCCGGGGCAACCACGATCAGGTCAGCCTCATGCCCCAAGCGGACATGATTGACCCTCTCAACGTCGTCAAAGACGCTGTTGCTCACCGGATTCCCCGAGAGTGCTTCCCAGGTGGCCACCCCAACGAAGCGGGTTGCCGCTTCTGTGGGGATGACCGTCACCTTGTGACCGGCTTCAGTAAAAAGCCGGAGGAGCGATGCAACCTTATAGGCTGCGATCCCTCCCCCGACTCCGAGGACTATGCGCACGTGACCTCCGTCAACAGGCAGTCTGCTTATTCTGCGGGCTCGATCGGCGTGGAGACCAGGAGGCCTTCGTTGATCTCGCGGAGGGCGATCGAGAGCGACTTCTCGTTCAGCTTGGTGTCGACCAACGGACCGACGTACTCAAACAGGCCCTCGTGCAGCTGTGCGTAGTAGGCGTTGATCTGACGGGCACGCTTGGCACCGAAGATGACCAGGCCGTACTTGGAATCGGCAGCCTCAAGCAGCGAATCGATCGGCGGGTTGATGATGCCTTCAAGGTTCGTGGACACGAATTCTCCAAATTCTAGCGGGCCAACAATTGCAAGCGCTTTAGCGCTCGTGCGGGGTAAGCCCCATGAGTGAAACAAGCTCGTCCGCTGCCCGGCGAACGTCGTCATTGATGACGGTGTGGTCAAACTCCGGTTCAGCAGCAAGTTCCAGTTTAGCGGTTTCCAGCCTGCGCTGCTGTTCCTCCGGCGTTTCGGTGCCACGCCCCACCAGGCGGCGGACCATTTCATCCCAGCTGGGCGGGGCCAGGAACACAAAGTTTGCGTCAGGGACAGCAGCCTTGACCTGGCGCGCGCCCTGGAGGTCGATCTCCAGAAGAACGGACTTGCCCTCGGCGATGGCGGCATTGACCGTACTGCGGAGCGTGCCATAGCGGTTGTGGCCGTGCACCACTGCCCACTCCAGGAGCTCGCCCTGGGCGATCAGCGAGTCAAACTCCTCCGCAGATTTGAAGAAGTAATGGACGCCATCCTCTTCACCAGGACGGGCCGCCCGGGTGGTGGCGGAGACTGAGAGCCAAACCTCTGGATAGTTGTCCCTGATGTACGTTGATACGGTTCCCTTGCCAACGGCAGTGGGGCCTGCAAGGACAGTCAGTCCAGGATTCTTGCTCACGGATTCCTTCGGGGAGATGCGTCAAATGCTTTGCTGGGTATCCATAAAATCTACCAGCGCCCGGGCCTGGTGAATTCCCAGCCCCCGGATCCTCCGGGATCCGGCAATGCCAATCTCTGCCATGATCCCGGCCGCCCTGACGGGTCCAATGCCCGGCAGGGCCTCCAACAGTTCCACCACCCGCATACGCGCGATCGCCTCGTCAGTGGTGCCCGAGGAGATCAACTCCGCAATGCTCACCTCACCGCGCTTAAGCCTTTCCTTGGCTGCGGCACGCACGGCCCGCGCCTTGGCGGCCTTTTCGAGGGCATCGGAACGTTCCTGCGGTGTCAGCTCTTTAAGGCCCACTGCCAAACCCCTGTCAGATCGAGATTGTGATCCAGATCACGCGGACTGATCCTGAACCTACCGGCAGGAGTCCGCTTGCGCAATGCGGGTTGGCAACTTACTCCCCGCGAAGCCCGTCCAGTGTCTCCTCGGTTGCGGCGCGCAGCGCGGAAACGTCAGGTCCGGCCACCAAAATCCCGCGGCTGGACGTGGCCAGCACGCTGGAGTACGCGTCTCCAAAGGTCGCGCGGAGATCAGCCGGCGTAGCACCCTGGGCGCCAAGGCCCGGAGCCAGGATGGCCCCGCGGACAGGCCCAAGATCAATCGCCAGCTCCTCAAGCGCAGAACCGATGGTTGCGCCCACTACCAGCCCAACCGAACCAAGGACGCCGTCGTAGCGCTGGTTCTCCGCGGCGGCTGCTGCGACAATCCGTCGGGCAACCGAATCGCTTCCGCCAACATGCTGGACTGACTTTCCTTCCGGATTGGACGTCAGTGCAAGGACGAACACTCCCCTGCCGTACTGGGCCGCGAGGTCCAGCGCAGGACGCAGCGACTCAAAGCCAAGGTATGGGCTCAACGTCACAGAGTCTGCGGCCAAGGAGGAACCATCACGCATCCAGGCGTCGGCGTAGGCAGCCATCGTGGAGCCAATGTCCCCACGCTTGGCATCGGCGATGCTGAGTACACCGGCATCCGTGGACGCAGCCAACGTTCGCTCCAGGACAGCCATTCCTGCTGATCCGTGTCGCTCGTACAGTGCCACCTGCGGCTTCACCGCTGCAGCCAGGGAAGCCACAGCCTCCACGACGGTCAACGAGAAGCGCTCCAGCCCGGCGGCGTCGTCGTTCAATCCCCACTGCGCCAACAACTGCGGGTGCGGGTCGATGCCGACGCACAGCGGGCCGCGGGTGGCCATGGCCGCAGCCAGCCGGGAGCCGAAAGACTCCCGGAGCGGCTGCTGCCCTTGTTGCGTTGCGGCGGACTCAGGCATGCGCAGCTTCCACGGCGGCAGCCAGGTTGGCTGCGTGCTCCTGCAGGCTTGTCACCGACCATTCGTAGGTGCGAAGCGCCTCAATGGCCTGAACGGCGGCGTTGAACTCGGCAACCGTGGTGATGCAGGGAATACCGATGGACGTTGCTGCAGCGCGGAGCTCGTACCCGTCGCTGCGGGCTTCACCACCGGAAGGGGTGTTGAAGACCATGTCGATCTCGCCCGCAATGACGAGGTCCGCAATGGTGCCCTCACCTTCGGCGCTGCTGCCCTCAGCCACCTTGCGCACCGGCGTCGCCTGGATGCCGTTGCGGCGCAGAACGTCTGCAGTACCGCCGGTGGAGACGATTTCGAATCCGAGGTCAGAGAGCCGCTTGACGCCCATGATCACGGAGCGCTTGTCGCGGTTCGCCACGGAGACGAAGATCTTGCCTTCGGTGGGCAGCGCATTGTTGGCAGCTGCCTGGCTTTTCGCGAAAGCGGTATCGAAGTGCTTGTCGATACCCATGACCTCACCGGTGGAACGCATTTCCGGACCGAGCAGGGAGTCTACGACCTTGCCCTCCGGTGTGCGGAACCGGCTGAACGGCAGGACGGCTTCCTTTACGGCAACCGGTGCATCCAAAGGCAGCGTGGAACCGTCACCGGTCTCCGGCAACATCTTGTAGGCGCTGCGGAGCTGGTTGATGGTGACACCGGTACCGATCAGCGCGGCAGCCTTCGCCATCTGCACGCCCGTTGCCTTGGAAACGAACGGAACAGTGCGGGATGCCCGCGGGTTGGCTTCCAGGACGTACAGGACGTCGGAAGCCAAGGCGAACTGGATGTTGATGAGACCGCGGACGCCCACACCTTCGGCGATGGCACGGGTTGCGGTGCGCACGCGCTCGATCACGTTGTTGCCGAGGGTGATGGGGGGAAGGACACACGCGGAGTCACCGGAGTGGATACCGGCCTCCTCAATGTGCTCCATGATGCCGCCAAGGTACATGTCGGTGCCGTCGAAGAGCGCGTCGACGTCGATTTCGACGGCGTCTTCAAGGAAGCGGTCGATCAGCACCGGGTGGTCCGGGGTGATTTCCGTGGCGTTGGCAATGTAGCGGGACAGGTTGGCTTCGTCGTAGACGATCTCCATGCCACGGCCGCCCAGGACGTAGGACGGACGCACCAGAACCGGGTAGCCGATCTCGTCAGCGATCTTCTTGGCGTCCTCGAAGGATACGGCGGTGCCGTTCTTCGGGGAGGTCAGGCCGGCTTCATCCAGCACGCGGGCAAACGCGCCACGGTGCTCAGCGAGGTCGATCGCTTCGGGGGACGTGCCCAGGATGGGAACGCCGGCGTCGGCGAGCTGCTGGGCCAACTTCAGCGGAGTCTGGCCTCCCAGCTGCACGAACACGCCCATAACGCCGCCAGTACGCTCTTCAGCGGCGATGACTTCGAGGACATCCTCAAGAGTCAGCGGCTCGAAGTACAGGCGCGTGGAAACGTCGTAGTCCGTGGAGACGGTTTCAGGGTTGCAGTTGACCATGACGGTCTCATAGCCGGCTTTGCGCAGTGCCATGGAGGCGTGCACGCAGGAGTAGTCGAACTCAATGCCCTGGCCAATGCGGTTGGGGCCCGAGCCGAGGATGATGACGGAGGGCTTGGAGTGCAGGCCTACCTCGTCTTCCTCGTCATAGGAGGAGTAGTGGTACGGCGTGTAGGCGGCGAACTCTGCGGCACAGGTGTCCACCGTCTTGTAGACCGGGCGAATACCCAGGGCCTGGCGGACGCCACGAACCACAGCCTCGTTGTTGTGCGTCAAGGCACCAATTTGCTCGTCGGAGAAGCCGTGGCGCTTGGCGTTGCGCAGCATTTCCTCAGTGAGTACGCCCGCCTTGCGGATCTCCTGCGCGGTTTCGTTGAGCAGCTGCAGCTGGTCCAGGAACCAGGGATCGATCTTGGTGGCTTCGAAGAGGTCCTCGACGCTGGCGCCACCCAGCATTGCACGCTGCACCTGGTGCAGGCGGTCCGTGGTGGGACGCTTGGCCTTCTCGATGAGCTCAGCAACCTCGTATTCGGGCACGGAGCTGAAGTCCAGCTGGGACCCCTTCTGCTCCAGGGAGCGCAGGGCCTTTTGCAGGGCTTCGGTGAAGTTGCGGCCCATGGCCATGGCCTCGCCCACCGATTTCATGGTGGTGGTCAGCGTGTTGTCTGCTGCCGGGAACTTCTCGAAGGCGAAGCGGGGAACCTTGACCACAACGTAGTCGAGTGTCGGCTCGAACGAGGCCGGCGTCTTCTGCGTGATGTCGTTGGGGATCTCGTCCAGCGTGTAGCCAAGTGAGAGCTTGGTGGCGATCTTGGCGATGGCGAAGCCGGTGGCCTTGGATGCCAGGGCGGAGGAACGGGAGACTCGCGGGTTCATTTCGATGACCACCACCCGACCAGTGGCGGGGTCGATGGCGAACTGGATGTTGCAACCACCGGTGTCCACGCCAACTTCACGGATCACGGCAATGGAGACGTCGCGCAATTTCTGGTACTCACGGTCGGTCAGAGTCAGGGCAGGAGCAACCGTGATGGAGTCGCCGGTGTGGACACCCACGGGATCGAAGTTCTCGATGGAACACACAACAACGACGTTGTCGTTCTTGTCGCGCATCATCTCGAGCTCGTATTCCTTCCAGCCGAGGATGCTCTCTTCGAGCAGGACCTCGGTGGTGGGGCTGTACTGGAGGCCTTGGCCGACGATGCGGCGAAGGTCGTCCTCGTTGTAGGCCAAGCCGGAGCCCAGTCCACCCATGGTGAAGGACGGGCGGACGACCATCGGGTAGCCGAGGTCTTCCGCAGCAGCAAAGGCCTCGTCCATGGTGTGGATGATGTGGCTGCGGGCAGATTCAGCACCGCAACGCTCAACGACGCCCTTGAACTTCTCGCGGTCCTCGCCAAGCTCAATGGCAGCGATGTTCGCACCAATGAGTTCCACGTTGTACTTCTCCAGCACGCCGTTCTTGTCCAGCGCGATGGCCGTGTTCAGCGCCGTCTGGCCTCCCAGAGTGGGCAGGATGGCGTCCGGACGCTCCTTGGCGATGATCTTTTCCACCACCTCGGGAGTGATGGGCTCAACGTAGGTGGCATCGGCGAACTCAGGGTCCGTCATGATGGTGGCCGGGTTGGAGTTTACGAGGATGACCCGCAGGCCTTCCTCCTTGAGGACACGCAGCGCCTGGGTACCGGAGTAGTCGAACTCGGCAGCCTGGCCGATGACGATGGGGCCGGAACCGATGACAAGGACGCTCTTGAGATCTGTACGCTTGGGCATTACTTCTTGTCCTCAGTCTTGGAGTCGGTGGTGGTGGCAGCGCCGGACTTCGTCTCAGCCATGAGATCGATGAAGCGGTCGAAGAGGTAGGCGGCATCGTGTGGACCTGCCGCGGCCTCAGGGTGGTACTGGACCGAGAACGCCGGGATGTCGAGGCACGCTAGCCCCTCAACGACGTCGTCATTCAACGAAACGTGGCTGACTTCCACGCGACCGTAACGCTCCTCCGGTGCCACGGTGGCACCGTTCATCGGAGCATCAACGGCGAAGCCGTGGTTCTGTGACGTGATTTCAACCTTGCCGGTGCGGCGGTCCATCACCGGCTGGTTGATGCCACGGTGGCCGTAACGGAGCTTGTACGTGCCGAAGCCAAGGGCGCGGCCCAGGATCTGGTTGCCGAAGCAGATGCCGAAGTAGGGCAGCTTCTCGTCCAGAACTGAACGCAACAACGACACTTGGTGGTCCGCCGTGGCGGGGTCGCCAGGTCCGTTGGACATGAAGAAGCCATCCGGGTTGACGGCGTTGACGTCCTCCAGCGTGGACGTGGCCGGCAGGACGTGGACCCGGACGCCGCGCTCTGCAAAGCGCACCGGTGTCATGGCCTTGATGCCCAGGTCAACAGCTGCGATGGAAAAGCGCGGTTCGCCCTCCCAGCCGTGGTCCTTGGGTTCCACGACGTAGGCCTCATCGATGGAGACTTCCTCAGCGAGGGCTGCACCTTCCATGGGGGCACTGGCCAGGACGGTGTCCAGCAGTTCCTTGTCGGTAGCCTGCGCGGCGTCACCCGAGAAGATGCCTGCACGCATGGTTTTGTGCTCGCGCAGGTGGCGGGTGATGGCGCGGGTGTCTACGCCCTGGATACCGACGATTCCCTGCTCCACCAGTTCGTCATCGAGGCTGCGTTCGGAGCGCCAGTTGGAGGGGCGTCGGGCAGCGTCGCGCACGATGTACCCGGCCACCCAGATGCGGCGGGATTCAGCGTCCTCGCTGTTGACGCCTGTGTTGCCGATGTGCGGAGCCGTCTGGACTACCAGTTGCCGGGCGTAGGAGGGGTCCGTGATGGTCTCCTGGTAGCCGGTCATGCCGGTGGCGAAGACGGCCTCACCCAGGGCGGTTCCCTGGGCTCCGTAGCTGCGGCCGCGGAACATGCGGCCGTCTTCGAGCACCAGCACTGCTGCTGAGGGGGTGGGTGTGGTGGCTGCTGTACTATCCGTCACTTTATTACTTTCCACTATCGGCATCTGCCTGAGGGGCTGCGGAGATCAATTCCTGGAGGGCTTCGAGGAGGAGGTGCTTGTCGGCTGCGTGCCTGGACCTGAATCCAGTGTCGAGCTCCCTGGCGCCAAGCTTCCAACTGATGACCAGGAGACCGTCTTTCTCGACGAACTTCCCAGCCATCCCGTTTGACTCACGGCTGTCGGCCAGGGCTGCGCTGGGGATGAACACCGGGGCGGCACCGGACCGGTCGAACAGCACGCCTTCAGCGTGGATGCTCAGTTCCGCATTTGTCCGGATACCAAGGCCCTGGACCGCGATCCGGTCCAGCCAGTCGCCGGCCGTGGTGGTGGCCACATACTGGCCATCTGCCACCACGGTGGCCGGGGTCAGCTGCTCCGGAACCGCGGGGAGGCGTCCGAGGTCGGCTTGTCGCCTCAGCCGGTTCCGCCATCCCAACCAGATCATCGCCAGGACGACGACGATCAACGGCACCGTGATGAGCACGGTCAGTGTTTGGTTGTCCATTAGTTGCTGCTGACTGCCGGGTACCTGTAAGGCGTGTTGAGCTGACCATTGAGGACCGTGGGGTGGCCCTTGAAGAAGGTCGCCACCACGGATCCGGGCAGCTCCTTGCCCTTGAACGGTGAATTGCGGCCCATGGTTGCCATTTTATGCGGGTCAACGGTCCAACGCGCAGCCGGGTCCACCAGGATGACGTTCGCAGGTTCGCCAACCTCCAACGGGCGGCCCTGGTCAGCAACGCGGCCGATGACAGCTGGCGTGAAGGATGTAACCCTCGCGAAGTCGGCCCACGTCATGAGGCCGGTCTCGATCATGGTCTCCTGGACCACGGAGAGGGCGGTTTCGAGTCCCGTCATACCCATGGCTGCCTGCGCCCATTCGCATTCCTTGTGCTCGCTGGGATGCGGGGCGTGGTCCGTGCCAACAACATCGATGGTGCCATCCGCAAGGCCCGCGCGCAGTGCTTGCACGTCGGCGTCCGTGCGCAGCGGCGGATTGACCTTGTACACGGGGTCGTAGCTGCGGACCAGTTCGTCGGTCAAGAGCAGGTGGTGTGGGGTTACCTCGGCAGTGACGTTGATACCTCGAGCCTTGGCCCAGCGCACAATCTCCACGGATCCGGCCGTGGACACATGGCAGACGTGCAGGCGGGAACCAACATGCTGTGCCAGCAGGACGTCGCGGGCAATGATGCTTTCCTCAGCAACAGCCGGCCATCCGGTCAGCCCGAGCACTGCAGAGACAGCGCCTTCGTTCATCTGTGCCCCGGCCGTCAGGCGGGGTTCCTGCGCGTGCTGGGCCACCACGCCGTCGAACGCTTTCACGTATTCCAGGGCGCGGCGCATGATGACGGGATCGTGAACGCAGATGCCGTCATCGGAGAACATCCGGACCTGGGCGCGGGAATCCGCCATGGCGCCCAGCTCTGCCAGTTGTTCCCCGGCCAAACCTACGGTGACTGCACCAACAGGGCGTACATCCACCCAGCCGGATGCGCGGCCCAGGCTGTGGACCTGCTCAACGACGCCTGCGGTGTCTGCCACCGGGTTGCTGTTGGCCATCGCGTGGACAGCGGTGAAGCCGCCCAACGCTGCAGCGCGGGTACCGGTCTCCACGGTCTCTGCGTCTTCGCGGCCGGGTTCGCGCAGGTGTGTGTGGACGTCAACCATTCCGGGAAGGGCAACCAGGCCCTGGGCGTCAATGACGGTGGCGCCCTCGCCGGAGAGGTCCTTACCACGTGCTTCGATGATTCCGTCGCGGATCAACAGGTCTTCAGCGTCGCCGCCGAGGATGGCTGCCCCACGAATCAGGTAGGTGTTCTCTGCCATCAGTTGGTCTCCTTGCTGGACTGGATTGCATTCGGGGCGGCTTCGCGGGAGTCCCCGGACAGCAGCAGATAGAGGGCGGCCATGCGGACCGAAACGCCGTTTCGCACTTGGGCAAGCACAGTGGAACGCGGCGAATCTGCGGCGGCCGACGAAATTTCCAGGCCCCTGTTCATGGGACCCGGGTGCATGATGATGGTGTCCTTCATGCCGAGCTCGTCCAACGCACGGAGCCGGGCGTCGTCGAATCCCCAGCGTCGCGAATACTCGCGGGTTGAGGGGAAGAATGAAGCGTTCATGCGCTCACCCTGGACACGCAGCATCATCATGGCATCGATGCCGGCCTCAAGAGTCTGGTCCAGGTTGTAGCTGACCTTGCAGGGCCAGTGCTCGACGCCGATAGGCAGCAATGTGGGTGGCGCCACCAAGGTGACCTCTGCCCCGAGGGTCTTCAGCAACCAGACGTTCGAGCGGGCAACGCGTGAGTGCAGGACGTCGCCCGCGATCGCTACCCGCATGCCCTTGAGGTCCGCCCCCGTGGAAGCAGTTCCCCTGAGCTGCGCCCAATGCCGGCGCATGGTGAAAGCGTCCAGAAGTGCCTGCGTGGGATGTTCGTGGGTACCGTCGCCGGCGTTGATGACTGCCGCATCGATCCAGTCCGTGGCGGCCAGGCGGTGCGGAGCACCCGAGGCCCAGTGGCGGATGACCACTGCATCCGCCCCCATGGCGGCCAGTGTTTGCGCCGTATCCTTGAGCGACTCACCCTTGGAAACCGAGGAGCCCTTGGCTGCGAAGTTAATCACGTCGGCTGAGAGGCGCTTGGCTGCGGCTTCGAAGGAGATCCGGGTGCGGGTGGAATCCTCAAAGAAGAGGTTCACCACGGTCCGACCCCGTAGTGCGGGCAGCTTCTTCACTTCACGCTCGCCTACCGCGGACATCTCTTCAGCGGTGTCCAGAACCCGAATGGCGTCAAAGGCGCTGAGGTTTTCTGTAGAAAGGAGGTGCTTCACTTGCCGGCCTCGATAACTACCTCGTTGACGGGCACACCATCCATGGAGTCAATTTCCTCGAGGTGGACACGGACCTTTTCAGAGGACGAGGTGGGCAGGTTCTTGCCCACATGGTCGGCACGGATCGGAAGCTCGCGGTGGCCCCTGTCCACCAGGACGGCCAAACGGACAATCCTGGGGCGGCCGAGGTCCACCAGCGCGTCCAAAGCGGCGCGGATAGTGCGTCCCGAGTAGAGGACGTCGTCAATCAGGACAACAACTTTATTGTCGATGCCTGACAACGGAAGCCGGGTGTGACGCGGCGGCCGGGTGGGCTGGTGGGAAAGATCGTCACGGAACATCGTGACATCCAGTTGGCCAACGATCGCCTGGGCGTTGACCGTGGGATCAGCTGCTGCGATTTTGTTGGCAAGCCGCACGGCCAAGGGATAGCCACGGCTGGGAATGCCCAGAAGAACCAGGTCCTGGGAGCCTTTGTTGGCTTCGAGGATCTCGTGGGCGATACGAGTGAGCGCACGATCAATGTCTGCCTGGTTGAGGACAACCCGCGACGGCATGTGCGCTGAAGTGACTTCAGTCATCGCTCGTCTCCCCTTTCCCCGCCTCACGGGACGGAATTAAAAAAGGAATATTTGCTTTTCAAAGCTACCACAGCAGCACTTTCCCGCCTCACGCCCGGCGGCAACCTTGGCGTGAGTTTAAGCTCACATTCCCACGGGTGGAATAGGCTCTTGCCCATGACCTCGAACCCTCATGGGCAGCCCGGCGGACAACCCTATCCGCGGCCCTATCTGGAACCCTCAGCCAATCCCACATGGATTGGCCGCGTCCTGCCCGGCAACTACCAGCCCGCTCCGGGGAATCCGACGTCGCTCCCCCAGCAAAGCTGGGCCATCCCTCCGGTCCCGGTACGCCGGTCAATGGAGACACTCCCTTTGGTCATCACAGGCGCGGTGTTGGCCATTGCCAGCCTCCTTCTGGTGGTCCCGTTCCTGCTGGGCAACACTGGAATTACAGGCTTCGTGATCGGCTTCATCGCCTCCCTCATCCCCCTGTCCGTGGTGCTGCTGACGGTACGCCTCATTGATCGCTGGGAACCCGAGCCCAAACGGCTCCTCTGGTTCGCTTTCACCTGGGGTGCTGCTGTGTCCATTGCCGGGACACTCCTGATCCAGCCACTCTTCGCACTCGCCGCGCCTACAAGCAGCGAAGAAGCATTTACCTACTTCATGGCAACGGTCCAGGCCCCCATCGTGGAGGAATTCACCAAGTCACTGGGGTTGCTGGTGCTGGTCCTGGCAGCCCGGAAATATTTTGACGGTCCTGTGGATGGGGTCGTGTTCGCGTTCACCATTGCCGCCGGATTCGCGTTCACGGAAAACATCCTCTACTTCGGACGCGAAATCGCATCGTCCACGGATCCCGGCACGGACCTGGTACGCATTTTCATCCTCCGCGGCGTCATGTCGCCTTTCGCGCATGCCATCTTCACGGGGACGACCGGCCTGGTCATGGGTTTCGCAGCCAGGAAGTGGCACCCGGGATATGCGGTGCTGGCATTCTTCATTGGTTTGCTGCCCGCCATGTTCCTGCACAATCGCTGGAACAGCATGGGCCAGGATTTCCTGGCGGAGTACTTTGTGGTCCAGGTGCCGATTTTCCTGGTAGCGGCCGTGGGCATCATCTTGCTGCGGGCCGCTGAAGGCAAGCTCACGCGCCAGCGGCTCATGGAGTACGCCCGGGCGGGTTGGTTCACGCCTGCCGAAGTGGAAATGCTGGCCACATCCAGGGGCCGGCGGCATGCTCTTCGTTGGGCTTCATCCCGGGCGCGCGGGCAGCAGATGAAGGCCTTCATCAGAGGGGCCACAACATTGGCATTCACGCGTCAGCGAATTCTCAGTGGCCGGGATGTCCAGGTTCATCAGCACGATGAACTGGAAGCCCTCCGCGCCATTCCAGGACTACGGGCAGCTGTGCTGCACTAACGCAAAGGACCCGCCTTGAACACAAAAGGACCCGCGGTGACAGTTTCCTGTCAGCGGGTCCTTTGATGTCATGCCGGGCGGAGGCAGTTGCCTAGGCCAGCAAAGACGGCTTGAGCTTCTGAAGCCGGCCAAGCAGTCCGTTGATGAAGGCCGGCGACTCGTCCGTGGACATGGTCTTGGCGAGGGCCACAGCTTCGCTCACTGCCACGCCGTCCGGAACTTCATCATTGTAAAGAAGCTCCCAAGCACCAATCCGAAGGATGATGCGGTCTACCGACGGCATCCGCTCCAACGTCCAGCCCTGGGCGTACGTCTGCAGGAACTCATCAATGGTTGCCTGCATGGAAACAACGCCTTCCACGATTTCCACCGTGTAGGGGTTGATGACCAGGTCGGTCTTCTCCCGGCGCGCTGTCATCGCGTCAAAAGCCGAAACGGAGCGTTGCTCTGCCTCGAAAAGTACTTCCAGTGCCCTGCTACGGGCTTTACCGCGGGCGCTCACTAGTCGTTGACCCGGCCCAGGTAGCTGCCATCACGGGTGTCGACCTTGACCTTGGTGCCCTGCTCAACGAACAGCGGAACCTGGATTTCGTAACCGGTTTCAACGGTGGCCGGCTTGGTTCCTGCCGAGGAGCGGTCACCCTGGAGGCCCGGCTCGGTGTAGGTGATTTCGAGCACGACGCTCGGCGGCAACTCGATGTACAGCGGGGTGCCCTCGTGGATGGCGATGTTGACCATCTGGTTCTCAAGCATGAAGTTGGTGGCATCGCCAACAGTGGCGCCGGAGACGGTGATTTGGTCGTAGTCCTGGGTGTCCATGAAGACAAAGTCTTCACCGTCCTGGTACAGGTACTGGTAATCACGGCGGTCAACCGTGGCGGTCTCGATCTTGAGGCCGGCGTTGAATGTCTTATCGACTACCTTGCCGGACATAACATTGCGCATCTTGGTGCGGACGAACGCGCCGCCCTTGCCCGGCTTGACGTGCTGGAACTCGATGATGTTCCAGAGCTGGCCCTCGAGCTTCAGTACGGTCCCGTTCTTGATGTCGTTTGTGGTTGCCACTCGTATCCTCAGGTTTCTCTCACTGGTTCAAGCTGCCAGTTCGTCTATGCCAAGCAGGCATGCCAAACGGCCCGCCAGCGCGTATTTATCAAAAATCCAAGAACCATTCTACCGGTAAATAGCCCGGAGCCTTGCGAACGGTGATTTCAGCGGCGTTCACGAAGCCATTTCAAGCACGTTGCGGGCACGCTGCAGGGCTACCGCAGAGGAGTAGATCAGCGCCGCATCGGCTGCCATGGCCACCCGCAAGTCCAGTGCCCTGGCGAACTCTTCGGAAGCTGCCAGCGGGTTGCCACTCACAAAATAGGCACGGCCCAAATACTGGCGGACGATTGCTTCCTTGGAACTCCCCTGAACTTCATGGAGCAAGTGCCGGAACAGCTGAACCGCACGGTCCAACCGGTTTGTGGCCCGGTGCACCTCCGCTTCGAAGATCCGGAGACGGAACGACTCAGGATCTTTGTAACGAGCTTCAGCCAACAGCTCCGCCGCTTCCTTGGGCTGGTTTTCCAGCAGGAGCGCCATAATGCGATCAGCAGGGTCCTCGGAAGCCGCCAGAGCAGTCTCCATGACGTCCTCGTTGACCACCACGGGCAGCAACGTGTCCGGATTCATTCGAACTCCGGGGAAGCCTGCTGTCGGCCAATCGCTGACGCCTTCCCGCAGGGTGATCGTCATGATGCGATCTCCTGGTAGGCGGCAAACAGAAGGGAGGTGTCAGGAACGTCCAGGATGCCCGGCTTCGCCACACCATCAAGGACAACGAAGCGAAGGAGGTCGCCGCGGGATTTCTTGTCCCGGCGCATGCCGTCAAGCAAACCCTGCCAGCGGTCACGGCGGTAGGTGACCGGCAGTCCCAAGCCCTCCAGGATGGTGCGGTGGCGGTCGGCGTCAGCGTCGGACAACCGCCCAACACTGCGGGACAACTCAGCAGCAAACATCATGCCCACGGAGACGGCGGCGCCGTGACGCCAGGAGTAGCGTTCCACCAACTCGATGGCGTGGCCCAGAGTATGGCCGTAGTTCAGGATCTCGCGAAGGCCTGACTCCTTAAGGTCCTGGGACACCACTTCCGCCTTTACGGAGATGGCACGCTCGATCAGTTCGCGGACCACATCCGAGCCGGCGTCCATGACGGCGTCGTTGTTCTTCTCAACAAGATCCAGGATCACGGGGTCGGCAATGAACCCGCACTTGATGACCTCGGCCATGCCGGAAATCAACTCGTTCTTGGGCAACGTCTGGAGGGTATCCAGATCCACCAGCACGGCAGCAGGCGGGTGGAAGGAACCCACGAGGTTCTTGCCCTCTGCGGTATTGATTCCGGTCTTACCGCCAACAGAGGCATCCACCATGCCCAGCAGGCTGGTGGGCATGTGGATGACCTTGACGCCACGGAGCCACGTTGCTGCCACAAAACCGGCGAGGTCGGTCACCGCACCGCCTCCAACGGCCACAATGGCGTCAGAGCGGGTGAAGTCGTTCTGGCCGAGCACCTGCCAGCAAAACGCCGCCACCTGGATGTGCTTGCCCTCTTCGGCATCCGGAATCTCAGCCGTAAGCGCGGTAAAACCAGCTGCCTCGAGCTCGGCGCGGACAGTATCACCGGTCAAACGCAGGGCGCGGGGGTGGATAACCAAAACGCGCCGCACACGTTCACCAAGTTTGGCGGGAAGGGTGTCCAGAAGGCCACGGCCCACCACGACGTCGTAGTTTTCGTTAATTGACTGGCCGGTCACCTTGATGACAGTTGCTTCGTTGCTCACTTTTCAACTTCCTCTTTCAAGGCTGCATACTGGCGCAGCCGCTCCTCCAACTGGAGGCCGATTTCCGCGACGGATCCTGAACGGACGTCCATGACGATATCCGCTAGTCGCTCGTAGACAGGACGTCGGGTGGCAAACAACGCTTCCCAACGGATCATGGCGTCGCCCTGAAGCAAAGGCCTGCCGGTATTGCGGGCTATTCGATCTGCCACCGTCTCCGCGTCACACTCAAGGTAAACAACAGTGCACTCCCCCAGCAGTTGCTGGGTGCCCGAGTCAAGGACCGCGCCTCCGCCCAGCGAAATAATCGCTGGGCTCAGCGTGGCAGATTCGATGGACTTGGCGACGGCCCGGGCTTCAATCTCGCGGAACGCATGCTCACCCCGGCCCGCGAAGATATCGGCGATGCTGCCGTGCGCAGCGACAACCACCGCGTCGGTGTCAACAAAGGGAAGACCCAGCTGCTGGGCCAGCTGCTGGCCAATGGCCGACTTGCCAACAGCCATGGGCCCCACCAGAACAACGGGACGGCCGGGACAGCCATCCTGAACAGGGCGGACCACTACCGGCCGACCGAGTCCAGGGTGGCAGGGATGTTGTCGAGGTAGCTCTGCAGGTTTCGCTGGGTCTCGGCGACGGAGTCTCCACCGAACTTCTCGGCAACAGCCTCGGCCAGCACCAGGGCCACCATGGCCTCGGCAACGACGCCGGCTGCGGGCACTGCACACACATCTGAACGCTGGTGGTGGGCCTTGGCGGGCTCACCGGTGCTCACGTCGATGGTGCGCAGAGCACGCGGAACGGTGGCGATCGGCTTCATGGCAGCGCGAACCCGCAGGACTTCACCGATGCTCATGCCGCCTTCGATGCCACCGGCCCGGTTGGTCTGGCGAACGATCCTGCCATTCCCGTCCTTGACGATCTCATCATGGGCTGCAGAACCACGGCGGGCAGCCGTCAGGAAACCGTCACCGACTTCCACACCCTTAATGGCCTGGATGCCCATCAGTGCCGCAGCCAACCGCGAGTCGAGCCGACGATCCCAGTGCACGTAGCTGCCCAGTCCGGGCGGCAGACCGTATGCGAGGACCTCAACAACTCCACCGAGGGTTTCGCCTTCTTTGTGGGCAGCGTCAACCTCGGACACCATAGCGTCCGACGTTTCGCGGTCGAAACAGCGGAGAGGGTCAGCGTCCAGTGCCAGGACGTCCTGCGGCAGCGGCAGCGGCCGGCCCTCAGGAACAGTCACGCTGGCAATGGACACGGTGTGGCTTACCAACTCGATGCCCAACTGCTTCAGGAATTGGGCAGCAACGGTACCAAGTGCCACGCGGGTGGCGGTCTCGCGGGCACTGGCACGCTCAAGAACCGGTCGGGCTTCGTCGAAACCGTACTTCTGCATACCCGTGAAGTCGGCGTGCCCGGGACGGGGACGCGTCAAGGGGGCATTGCGCGCTTGATCGGCGAGGACTTCCGGATCCACGGGATCCGCAGACATGATCTGCTCCCACTTGGGCCACTCAGTGTTACCAACCTGGATGGCCACTGGCCCGCCTTGGGTCAGTCCATGGCGGACGCCGCCCATAATGGTGACCTCGTCCTGCTCAAACTTCATGCGGGCTCCCCGCCCATAGCCCAGGCGGCGACGCGCCAGGGCGTCGCGAATCTGCCCGCTGGTGAGTTCAACACCGGCAGGCACGCCTTCAACAATTCCGATCAGAGCCGGACCGTGGGATTCACCGGCAGTCAACCAACGCAACATATAACCAATCCTGCCATGTAAGGCCTCTAGAACACTCGCCGGGGAAGCCCGACTGAGTCGCACATCACATCTATGACGGCGGCATCAACGTCACAGCCGCTGAAGCGCCTGATCTGCTCCGCCGCTTGGTACATCAGCATCTCAAGCCCAGGTACCACCGCTCCCCCGTGCCCGTGCCACACGTCCGCGAGGCGGCTGGGCCAAGGATCATAAGCGACATCCAGCAGGACCCCTGCGCCCGTTCCGGGGAGCGCGGCGAGCTCTTCCGCCACAGCATCCGCTGCGCGCGGTGGGAAGGTGGAAATCACCAAGTCTGTACCAGCAATGGCCGTGGCTGCTTGTGTGAGCGGCCGGACGGTCAGGGAAATTCCGACGGCGGCAGCAGCAGCTTCCGCGTCGCCGGCCCGTCCCGCGTCGCGAACAAAAACATCGACGTGGCCGGCACCGAGTTCGTGCACGGCAGCCACGGCGGCTGCCGAGGTACCGCCGCCACCAAGAATGGCGGCATGGGGCGTGGAAACCACTCCGGCATACCTGACCGACTCGACGATCCCGGCGACGTCGGTGTTGTAGCCCACACGACGCACCAATCCGCCGTCGTGCTCAAAAACAACAGTGTTGATGACCCCCAGGTGGGCGCCTGCGCCTCGGACCTCGTCCACTTCACGGACCATGGCCGATTTCAGCGGCATGGTCACCGAGAGGCCACACCATGTGTCATCGCCACGCAGCGAGTTCATGAAGGACGGGAGCGCCTCGACGGTGACGTCAATCGCCGAGTAGTCAATGTCGACACCAAGCTTGGCGTAGGCGGCTGTGTGCAAGGCCGGGGACTTCGAATGCGAGATCGGATGCCCCAGGACTGCGGCACGACGACTCACACACACCGTCCAGCATTTGCCTGGCACCACGCGTTGTACTGCTCAACGTAAGTGTTGTGCTCAGCCAGGGTCTTGGAGAACTTGGTCTCCTTGGTATCCAGGTTGATGGTCACCCAGTAGAGGTAGTCATTTTGCGTGGGCTTGGCGGCGGCATCGATGGCAGTCTTGCCAGGTGAACCAATGGGGCCGGCCGGGAGCCCGACATTTGCATACGTGTTGTACGTGTTGGACTTGTCAGCCTTTTCTTCCTCCGTGAGGTGGAAGGATTTCTTGCCCAAACCGTAGGTCACGGTGGCATCCGATTGGATAAGGCCACTGGTTTCGACGTTGTTGGGCTTCAGCCTGTTGTAGATGGCACCGGCCACGTTTCCGTAGTCCGCCTGCCCACCCTCTGCCTGGACAATACTGGCAATTGTCACGGTGTCGTACTGCTTGGCGGGATCAGTGATGCCCTGGGACTTGAGCTCGTCCAGTGTGGTTGAGACCAGCTTCTGGATGATGTCCTTGGCCGGCGTACCCAGCTCAAAACGGTACTCTCCGGGAGCCAGGAAGCCTTCAAGGTTCTTGGCCTTGGCCGGGACCCCAAATTGTGCAGGCGCCTGGTTAAACGCGTTGAGTTGCTCCATGGAGATACCCGAGCCCTTGGAGATAGCTTCCAACGACTCATTGATGCGTAAGCCCGCGCTCAGGGCAAAGTACATGACCTTCGATGCGTCCTTGTTCGCCAGGACCGCCACGGCGTCTGAGTTCTTCATTTCCGTGCGGAACGTGAATTCGCCCGGAGACAACTCTGCGCCTTCCTTCATGAACTCTTTCACGAAGGCATCGGCGTCGGCCACCACTTTGTTCTCCACCAGGGCGGTGGCCACAATCTTCGGCCCGGAACCCTCCGCCACTGTAATGACCACAGATCCCGTGCCCGGGCCCGGGTAGTCGGTCACCTTGTCCATCCCCAGCAGGGGCTTCAGGAATTGGGCTCCGATGGCAATGGCGGCTACGAAGACACCGAGGGTGATCAGGAGGGCGACAACACGACGGCGGCGGCGCGCCTTCTTCGCCGCTGCCTTCGACACCGTTGGCTCAACGGGGATGAGCAGATCGTGGTGATGATCGTCGAGATGATGCTCGGCGTGGAGGTCACCATGGGCGTCAAAGACGTGGTGGGCATCGTGCCCTGCGTATTCATGGACGGCCGCGTCGGCGTGCTGGATGTCCGCCTGCCCATGGTTCAGATGTTCTGGATCACCACTGAATGCATGTACATGAACATCATCCGCGTGCTGGTCTGCGTCATGAACGGGGAGCTGGTCCTGGCGGACATCATGGTCCTGCTGTTGCGATTCAGTGAGGTTAACTAAGTCCTGACGGTCTTCCACCTGGGGTTCAACGGAAGGGGCTGGGTCTTGGTTCGATTCCGCGGAAACTGATTCAGCAGCATTCACGGGCTCTGCTGCCGGAACGGGTGGAGTTGTGGCTGCGGGACGGGCTTCAGCAGCAGGGTTGTCGGCAGCCGTTGGCTGGGACACAGGCACAGGCGGGACCGCTGGTGGCGGAGGAGCTGCCGAGGCCGCCGGAACCGCGGGGACGGGACGGGGCAGTTCGGGCTCAACGTCCGCTGGCGGGGCGGTCTCCCCAGGAGTCGCTTCGGGAACGGGTACGACGTTGTGGTTCTGCGTGGCGAGGAATCGTTCCCGCGCCCGCAGCTCCTTGCGGGTCAGCGGCATGCCGCCACCGGCGGTACCGCTGGAGGGGTCGTTGTTGACCGGGCTCACAGTTGCAGTCCCCTCGTAGAAGAATCGGGTTCATTGCCGGAGGCAACCCGCAGCGTTGGGGCACTGCTGGGTTTTTCGGACTGCGCCGGTGCCTGCACTCGGCGGCCAACGTCCGTTCCTCTGGCTTTTTGCATGTCGATTGCGTGCTGAAGTATTCCAGCAGCAGCAACCTGATCAACCACTTTACGGTGGTTCCTGCTGCTCATGCCAGCTTCGTGCAGGTTGCGGTGTGCCGTAACAGTTGAAAGTCGCTCGTCAACGAGGTTCACGGGGATGTCCAAACCGGCCCTTACCAGCTCGGCAGCCAGCAGTTCGGCGTACGTCATGGCCATTTCCGCGGAAGCGCGTTCCTCGCCCTTCATGGTGCGTGGAAGGCCAACGAAAATCTGGACCGCCGGCAATTCCGCAGCGTGTTTGACCACAACACGGACATCAGAGTTCTTCTTGGCGTCCCGGCCCACGGTCTTGAATGGCGTGGCAAGGATTCCGTCGGGATCACACATGGCCAGGCCCACTCTGACGGTACCGACGTCTACCCCCAGCTTAACTCCGTGGGGGTAGACGCCACTGTTAGTACTCGCAGCCACCGTCAGCGCTTGGCTATCGCATCCACCACCGCTGTGAGGGCCTCAGAGACCTTCGCAGCGTCGGTGCCGCCGCCTTGGGCGACATCGTCCTTGCCACCACCGCCGCCGCCGAGGATACCGGCAGCGAGGCGGACCAACATTCCGGCCTTGACTCCGGCTTCACGGGCGGCCTCGTTCGTAGCGATCAGGATCACCGGACGATCGTTGCTGACGCCGGCTACTGCCACGGTGGCCGCTTCAGAGCCCAGGCGGCTGCGGAGATCCAGGGCAAGGTTGCGCAGATCGTCTGCCCCGCCCACCTGTCCGGCGTCGTGGGCTACAACCCGCACGCCAGCGGCATCCTTCGCGGTGCCCACCAGGTTGGCGGCGGCCGCAGCGAGCTGCTCCTTGCGGAGGCGGTCGAGTTCCTTCTCCGTTGCCTTGAGCTTGTTCAGGGTGCTGGAGATGCGGTCCGCCAGCTGTCCGGACGGAACCTTCAAGAGCTCGGTGAGCTCAGTCACCAAGGCACGCTCCGCGGCCAGGTGGCGGAAGGCATCCAAGCCCACGAACGCTTCAACACGGCGGTTTCCCGAGCCAACGGACTGCTCCCCCAGCAGGGATAGGCTGCCAATCAGGGAGGTGTTGGACACATGCGTGCCACCACACAACTCACGGGACCATGCGCCGTCGATCTCCACAACACGTACTTCGCTGCCGTAGTTTTCTCCGAACAGCGCCATGGCGCCCAGCGCCTTTGCCTCAGCCAGTCCCATCACCTTGGTGTCCACCCGGAAGTTGTTCCGGATGGCGATGTTGGAAACCTCTTCGATTTCAGAGCGGGTGGCAGTGCTCAGGCCTTCGCCCCAGGCAAAGTCGAAGCGCAGGTAGCCCGCTTTGTTGTAGGAACCACGCTGGGTAGCTTCAGGGCCCAGGATCTGGTGCAGGGCGGCATGCACGATGTGCGTACCGGTGTGCGCCTGCTCCGCGGCGTGGCGCCGTTCACGGTCCACTGCAGCGCGCACCAAAGCATCGGAGCCGATTTCGCCCTCACGAACAATCGCCTTGTGCACGCTCAGGCCCTTGATGGGACGCTGAACGTCCAGTACTTCCACCACGAAGCCGTCGCCTGTGATGAGGCCGGTGTCTGCAGACTGTCCACCAGCTTCTGCATAGAACGGTGTCTCGTTCAGGACGAGTTCGATCTCGTCACCGGTGGAAGCATGGGCTACTGCCCGGCCGCCACTGACAATGCCACGGACCTTCGCTTCGCTTTCAAGCTCGTCGTAGCCCGTGAAGACGGTCTCACCCTTGCCCAGCAGTTCCTGGTATGCGCTGAGGTCAGCATGACCACCCTTTTTGCCCTTGGCGTCAGCCTGTGCGCGCTGCCGCTGCTCAAGCATGAGTGAACGGAAGCCGGCCTCGTCCACCTTGAGGCCGGCTTCTTCAGCCATTTCCAAGGTCAGGTCGATCGGGAAGCCGTAGGTGTCGTGCAACGCGAAGGCATCGGCGCCGGACAACGGAACCCCCGCAGCCTTCGACTCGGCAACAGCGTCCTCCAAGCGCGCAGTGCCGGAGGCAATCGTGCGCAGGAAGGCCTTTTCTTCGGCATAAGCAATGCGGCTGATCCGGGCAAAGTCAGTCTCCACCACCGGGTAGACGCCCTTCATGGCATCACGGGAGGCGGGCAGGAGATCGGGCAGGCAGGCTTTCTCGACGCCCAGCAGGCGCATGGCGCGGACGGCACGGCGGATCAGGCGGCGGAGCACATACCCGCGGCCCTCATTGGACGGCGCAACGCCATCAGCAATGAGCATCAAGGCAGAACGAATGTGGTCGCCGACAACGCGCATGCGGACATCATCCGTGTGGTGCGGGTCTTCCGGGGACTCGGCCGAGGTGTACTCGCGGCCGGACAATTCAGCGGCTTTATCGATCACAGGACGGACCTGATCGGTCTCGTACATGTTTTCAACACCCTGGAGGATCATCGCAAGACGCTCCATGCCCAGGCCGGTGTCGATGTTCTTCTGCGGTAGTTCGCCCACAATGTCAAAGTCCACCTTGGAGCGAACATTCTCGATCTGGTACTGCATGAACACGAGGTTCCAGATTTCGATGTAGCGGGTCTCGTCAGCGAGAGGGCCGCCCTCAATGCCATAGGCAGGGCCGCGGTCATAGTAGATCTCCGAGCAAGGCCCCGCAGGTCCGGGCTGTCCTGTGGACCAGTAGTTGTCGGCCTTCCCCATGCGCTGGATGCGTTCGGCCGGGATGCCGGTGTTCTTGAGCCACAGTTCTTTGGCTTCGTCGTCTTCTTCGTAGACCGTCACCCAGAGGCGTTCAGCCGGAAGACCATAGCCGCCGTCGTCAACGCTCTTGGTGAGCAACTCGAAGGCGAACTTGATGGCGTCTTCCTTGAAGTAGTCCCCGAAAGAGAAGTTTCCGCACATCTGGAAGAACGTCCCGTGGCGGGCCGTCTTTCCAACTTCCTCGATGTCACCGGTGCGAATGCACTTCTGGACGCTCGTGGCGCGGCTGTAGGGTGGCTCCTCGCGCGCGGTCAGGTACGGAATGAAAGGCACCATCCCGGCCACAGTGAAGAGAAGGGACGGGTCGCTGGAAACGAGCGACGCGGAAGGAACGGCGGTGTGGCCCTTACTGACAAAAAAGTCCACCCAGCGTTTGGTGATCTCCTGCGACTTCATTAGCTGATTACTTACCCTTCTCAATTCACTGCACGTGATGTGCGCGGTACCGGCTGGTGCCGTTCCGCAGTTTTCCATTCTGCCCTGTTGCGGGCGCGGGAGCGAAACGCTCCGGCTAGCGGCGGCCTGCTCCGGCCTCGTCGATCCCCAACGCCGCGCGCAGGTCCTCTTCACGCTGGTGCATGCCCGAACGCACTGCATCGGCAAAGTCGAACAAGCCATCTGCCATGCGGCCTACAGCGCGGTTCAAGCCTTCAGGGCCGATGCTGGCCTGGGCTTCGGTGATTTTCCGAAAGGCAATGACGCCGATAGCGACGCCAATGCCCATCCAAACAATTCTTTTCATGGGGTTATGTTCTCCCGTTGGTTCAGCGGTTACTCGTCCAGCGATCGCTTTGTTCAGCGGCTGCGGCGGCCGGAGGAAGGCGTGCGGCGGGCCGCGAATGCCGAGCGGACGCCGTAGCTGAAGGCGGCTACCTTGATCAAGGGTGACCCCACTGTGGCAGCTACAAGTGAAGACAGTGCAGAGATGTTCGCCGAAGCATCGGAGACGTTGGAGGCGATGCCGTCAACCTTCTTCAACTGCTGGTTGGTGGTGGAGACTGTGGCGGTCACCTCATCCATCAGGGGCGTAGCTCCGTCGCTGATGGAACGGATGGAAGTCCGCACTTCGTCAAAGACGCCGCCCAGTTTCAGGATGGGCACAGCCAACAGCAAAACAAGGAGCGCGAACACTCCTGCTGCGATGAGGCCGGCGATGTCGCCACCAGACATAGAACTCTTCTCCTAGGATCGTTGCGCTGCCCTGCACCAGCCGACTATCGGCTCTGGACAAGGCCTCCCCAGTACCTTACCTACTTTGCACCGGTACCTTACATACAAAGAAGCCCGCGGCATGTGCCACGGGCTTCTTTGTATGCGCTGCGTAAATTTAGCGAGCGTAGAATTCGACGACGAGCTGCTCTTCGCAGATCACGGGGACCTCAGAGCGCTTCGGGCGACGAACCAGGCGTGCCTGCAGGGCGTCGATCTTGACGTCCAAGTAAGCCGGTACGTTGTTCAGCACGTGTGCGCCGGCTGCTGCCACCTGGAACGGGGGCATAACCTCGGAGCGGCTGTGAACGTGGATGAGCTGGCCTTCGCCAACGCGGAAGGACGGGCGGTCCACGCGGATGCCGTCAACCATGATGTGGCGGTGCACAACCAGCTGGCGTGCCTGCGCGATGGTGCGGGCGAAACCTGCACGGAGCACGAGGGCGTCCAGACGCATTTCGAGCAGCTCAACCAGGTTTTCACCGGTGAGGCCCTTGGTGCGGCGTGCTTCTTCGAAGGCACGGGTCATCTGTGCTTCGCGGATGCCGTACTGGGCGCGCAGACGCTGCTTTTCGCGCAGACGTACGGCGTAGTCGGAGTCCTGCTTCTTGCGGGCACGGCCATGCTCGCCGGGGCCGTACGGACGGCGCTCCATGTACTTGGCGGCCTTGGGGGTCAGAGCAATGCCGAGTGCACGCGAGAGGCGTGCGGTACGGCGAGCACGAGTGTTGTTAGCCACTTGTGTCCTTCCAATTACTGCGGTGTGTCTGTGTTACTGGCCTCCATCAGGGAGAGCATCGGCCAACCGCTGCCTCTTGCTACTAGCCCGGGCGCACAGCACTATGGAGAAAATCTTCAAGGGATTGTGCGTCGGGCCATGCCAGACAAGGATCTATCCTACCATGTGCGGGGTGGTCATCCACCGCCTGGGTGCTGCTAGCGGGTTACTCCCCGCGCACGATCCTGCGTAGCTTTTCCAGCCTTGCCGAAATGTCACGTTCGGCACCGTTACTGGTGGGCTCGTAGTAATCCCTACCCACAAGGTCGTCGGGCGGATACTGCTGCTGGGCTACTCCGTGGGGTTCGTCGTGGGCATACTTGTAGCTCTTGCCATGGCCCAGTTGTTTCGCGCCTGGATAGTGCGCGTCACGCAAGTGCATGGGAATGCCGCCACCGAACCCGGCCCGGACATCAGCCACGGCCTTGTTCAACCCCATATAGGCAGCGTTGGACTTGGGAGCGGTGGCCAGGTGGACCACGGCTTCAGCCAGGACAATCCGGCCTTCGGGCATGCCGATCAGCTGCACCGCTTGGGCCGCGGCCACTGCCGTCTGCAGTGCCGTGGGATCTGCCATTCCAATGTCTTCTGCCGCGGAGATCACGATGCGTCGGGCCACGAACCTCGGATCCTCGCCGGCTTCCAGCATGCGTGCCAGGTAATGCAGGGCCGCGTCTACATCCGAGCCCCTGATGGACTTGATGAACGCGCTGGCCACGTCATAATGCTGGTCGCCAGCACGGTCGTAACGAACAGCAGCAGCGTCAAGTGCCCGCTCTGTATGGCGGAGTTCCACCAGTACCGGAGCATCAGGGGCGCCGTCGTTGGCGAGGCCCGCTTCGTCGTCGTTCCCGTCATCGTCCCCGTCGACCCTGTCGTCTTCCGCTCCGGCTCCGCCCTGTTCCGCCCCGACGGAGTGGACATCCCCGACGGCGGCAGAGTCACCGAACGCCACGCCAGCGGCAGCTTCCAGCGCGGTGAGTGCCCTGCGGGCGTCA
Organism: Arthrobacter sp. yr096; assembly: GCF_900108925.1. Classification (NCBI taxonomy): domain Bacteria; kingdom Bacillati; phylum Actinomycetota; class Actinomycetes; order Micrococcales; family Micrococcaceae; genus Arthrobacter; species Arthrobacter sp. yr096. The sequence goes on from NZ_FNYI01000003.1 coordinate 641,026, forward strand.
CCACCGGACAAACGGACCAGATGCTCCAAGGCCTCATCACTGAGCGAAACCCGTCCGGCGAGGCCCCGGGCATCGGCCACTGCCCTCTGCAGCAAACCGGAAATGTCGTCGTCGGTGAGCGGCTTCAGCGTCAGCAGAAGGGAACGGGACAGCAAGGGCGAGACCACGGAGAACGACGGATTCTCCGTGGTGGCGGCCACCAACACCACCCAGCGGTTCTCGACGCCGGGTAGCAATGCATCCTGCTGTGCTTTGTTGAATCGATGGATCTCATCCAGGAAGAGGACCGTGGTCTTCTTGTAGAGATCGCGCGCTGTCAGTGCCTCGTCCATGACGCGCCGGACATCCTTGACTCCGGCGGTGATGGCCGACAATTCAACGAATTTCCTGCCTGGACCACGGGCAATCACATGCGCCAAAGTGGTCTTGCCGGTTCCAGGTGGCCCCCACAGAATGACTGAGCTCGGGCCAGCCGGGCCGGCCGCTTCAGCCCCTGCAGCCAACTGGCGCAGTGGCGAACCGTGACCCAGCAAATGCTGCTGGCCTACAACGTCGTCCAGAGTGCGTGGCCGCATCCGCACGGCCAGCGGGCTGCGCTGCGATGCCATCCAGTGAGCGTCGGACGGTCCCCCGGTGGCAGGCAGATCCTCCGACTCGTCGTCGTGTCCTGCACCCGCACCAAAGAGATCTTCCACATGGATAGGCTACTCATAGTTCCAGCAAAGGAGACATCGGCCATGGACCGCCAAGCATCTGCCCCGCACCAGCGATCCGGCAGCCGGACCGCTATGGTGCCCGCAGACAGGTTGCTGGGTTGGGTGGAACGGTTCACGGCCAGCCATGGCCCGGCTGTCGAGGACCTCGACGACGGCGGGTTGGTACTGCGTGCCGCTGACGGCACCAAGGCGCTGCTGCGGGCTCCCTGGCCGACCGACGGGCGTCCGGGCCGCGGTGCAACGGAGCTGGACCGGTTGGCGTCGCTGGCCAGCCAAGAACGCGGGCTGGGCTTGCTGTTGGTCCGCAGAGGCGGCTACGCGATAGCCGCTGCCAGCGGATCCACGATCCTCGCATGGAAGAGCGGTAAGCGCCTGGTGGAGATCAAGGCAACAGCCGAACACGCCGCCCGGATCTACAAGGATCAGCGCATCGAGTACATCGTCCCCGGTGGTGACCGGGCATCAGTGGATCAAGTCCTTGCCCAGCCAGCCCTCAGATCGGTGGCGGGCCGCACACGGCTGGCCTTCCTGGACATTCAGGAGCCCAAGTCCAGCGTTCTGGCCAAAGCCGCTGCGGATGCGTGCTCCGTGCGGGTCATAGTATCCGATCCCCCGGACTAGGAGCCGTTGTCCAGCACTGCTGCTCAGAAGCTGTCCTCCAGAAGCTGCTGTTCAGCAGCCGCCTGGGGCACGCCGCAATGGAGCCTGCCGATACAGGTAGCTGCCGTGCGCGGAGAAGCCTGCCTGTGTGTAGAGCGACTGCGCTCCGTGATTGGCCGCCGTGACCAGCAGCCAGAATCCTTCAAGGCCCAGATGGGCGCCGGCCTCCAACAATCCGCCCAAAACCCGTGTGCCGTATCCGCGCCGGCGGTGCGTTGCCGACGTCGCCATGCTGTAAATGCCACCCCAGCCATCCACCAGGGCCAGGCGCCCAACGGCGGCCGGAACGCCGTCGTCGTCCCTGATCAACGCATACAACGACGGGCAAGCGGTGAGTATCTTCCGGGCAACGGCCATCTCGGCCTCGCCGCCACGCCCGTCTACTGACCACCAGACCTTGAGCCATTCCACGGAGGGTTGTTGGGTGATCTCCAGCCCCGGCTGGCCGGCCGGCAAGCCCTCCACGTCACGAACCATGATTCGGGTTTCGGACTGCCTGGTGAAGCGCTGCCTATCCAACACAGCGTTAAGGGCAGCACTGCCGGCATCCTCGAAAACCTGGAAGATCAAAGGAAGGCGACGACTCCGGTACCACTCGCCTGCGGCCCGAACGGCGGCTTCGATGACGCTGTTATCTGGAGCGAGACCCGCTTCCCCGGAGGTTTGCCGTGGCCACACGGAATTGGCACGCTGCGTTACTCCCTCCGAAGCCCGCAGTACCCACCCTCCCGCGTCCTCGCGCTCGATGGCGGGCCACGCTTTGTCCATGAGCCTTTCGATGGCGGCTTGATCCACCACTGCCCCTCACCTTTCCTTGGAAGGAACACCAAAGGCTCCCCACCGCAGTGGAGAGCCTTTGGCAGTTGTACTACTCGGCCTTCGCCTCTGCCTTGGCGGCAGGCTTTGCCTCGGGCTTGAAGTCGACGCCCGCTTCCTTGCGCTGCTGCGCCGTGATGGGAGCAGGAGCCGCGGTCAGGGGGTCGTAGCCGTTGCCGGACTTCGGGAACGCAATGACGTCGCGGATGGATTCCACGCCGGCGAGCAGAGCCACCACGCGGTCCCAGCCGAGGGCCATGCCGCCATGCGGAGGAGCTCCGTACTTGAAGCCCTCCAGGAGGAAGCCGAACTTCGTTTCGGCGTCTTCCTTGTCCAGTCCCATGAGCTGGAAGACGCGTTCCTGCACTTCGCGCTCGTGGATACGGATGGAGCCGCCGCCGATCTCGTTGCCGTTGCAGACGATGTCGTAGGCGTAGGAGAGCGCCGACTCCGGGTCTTGGTCAAACGTGTCAAGGAACTCCGGCTTGGGCGAGGTGAAGGCGTGGTGAACGGCAGTCCACTGTCCCCCACCCACTGCGACGTCGCCAGAGGCAACAGCAGCGGCAGCAGGCTCGAACATGGGAGCATCCACGATCCAAACGAACGCCCAATCCTTGGGATCGATCAAGCCGGTGCGGTGGCCGATCTCAACACGTGCGGCACCCAGCAGGGCACGCGCCGCGGACTTCTCGCCGGCAGCGAAGAAGATGCAGTCGCCGGGCTTGGCGCCAACGGCGTCAGCAAGGCCGGCACGCTCTTCATCCGTGAGGTTCTTGGCAACGGGGCCGGCGAGCTCGCCGTCCTCCTTGAACAGGACGTAGGCCAGGCCCTTGTGTCCACGCTGCTTGGCGAATTCCTGCCAGCCGTCCAGGGTCCGGCGCGGTTGGGAAGCGCCACCGGGCATGACCACTGCGCCGACGTAGGGTGCCTTGAAGACGCCGAAGTTAGTGTCTTTGAAGAACTCGGTAAGTTCAGTCAGCTCCACACCAAAACGCAGGTCAGGCTTGTCCGAACCGTATTTGGCCATGGCGTCCAGATACGTCATGCGGCGGATCGGGGTGGGGATCTCGACGTCGATCAACTGCCACAAGGCCTTGACGATTGCCTCGCCCAATTCAATGACATCGTCCTGGTCAACGAAGCTGGCTTCGATGTCCAACTGCGTGAACTCCGGCTGACGGTCGGCACGGAAGTCCTCGTCACGGTAGCAACGGGCAATCTGGTAATACTTCTCGAAGCCGCCCACTTGGAGGAGCTGCTTGAAAAGCTGCGGCGACTGCGGCAGGGCGTACCAGGAACCCGGGGCAAGACGGGCCGGAACCACGAAGTCGCGGGCGCCTTCCGGCGTCGAACGCGTCAGCGTGGGAGTCTCGATCTCGATGTATCCGCGCTGGTGCAGCAGTTCGCGTGCCACACGGTTTGCCTCTGAACGCAGGCGCATGTTGCGTGCGGGGCCGGGACGGCGAAGGTCAAGGTAACGGTGCTTGAGCCGGGCTTCCTCGCCGACCTCCACGTGCTCGTCAATCTGGAACGGGAGGGGCTCGGAGGTGTTGAGGATAACAACCTTGTCCGCGATAACCTCGATTTCACCGGTCGCCAAAGCCGGGTTCTCGTTGCCTTCGGGACGCTTGTTGACGGTACCCGTCACCTGCAGAACGTACTCGTTCCGCAGGCCGTGGAAGACCTCTTCCTCACGGACAACCACCTGGGCGACACCGGACGCGTCACGCAGGTCAACGAATGCAACGCCACCGTGATCACGGCGGCGGCCCACCCAGCCGGCCAGGGTAACGGTCTGTCCAATGTGCTCGGAGCGAAGGGATCCGAGGTCATGTGTGCGCAGCACAGCATTCCTTTCAGCATGAAATTTAGAGGGACCGCTGCAAAGCGGTCCCGTCCGAGTTTACCCGCCCCGGCCGCGGCTCCCGCCAAGAGGCGGGACAAACTATCTGTCTATCAGGCGGTGGTGACCCGGACGTGGAGGTCCTCATCCGCAGGTGTCCAGCTTGCCGGGTCCGCGTCTACCTGCTCACCGGAGCGGATGTCTTTGACCTGGTGCTTGCCGTCATCGTCTGTGAACCATACAAAGGGAATGCCGCGACGGTCAGCGAATTTGATTTGCTTGCCGAACTTCTCGGCCTTTGCCGCAACTTCCGTGGCGATGCCCCGGCCGCGCAGCTGGGCGGCAATGTCCTGCGCCGCAGACCAGCTGTCGTCTGAATTCAAGGCAACCAACACCGCTGTGGGCACCGATCGGGAGGCCGTGGCCAATTCCTGGCTGAGGATGCGCGAGACGAGTCGCGTGACGCCAATGGAGAGCCCGACGCCGGGGAACTTGCGGTTACCCTTGCTCGCCAAAGCGTCATAGCGTCCGCCCGAACAAATGGAACCGAGCTGCTCATGCCCCACGAGCACCGTCTCCACCACGGTTCCTGTGTAGTAGTCCAGGCCGCGGGCGATGCTGAGGTCGGCCACCACCTTGCCAGGGGCGCGCTGGACGGCAGCCTCAATAACCTGCTCGAGTTCGTCGAGGCCTTCTTCAAGAAGGTCATCAGTGACGCCCAAGGCGCGGACCTGCTGGACAAACGACGTGTCTTCAGTGCGGATGCTTGCCAGCTGAAGGGCAAGGCTTGCTTGCTCATCCGTCGCACCCAGCTCCGACTTCAACAGTTCGGCAACCTTCCCGGCGCCAATCTTCTCCAGTTTGTCGATGCTGCGAAGAACACCAGCCGTGTCCGTCAGGCCGATGCCGCGATAAAAGCCCTCAGCCAGCTTCCGGTTGTTGATCCGGAGCCGGAAATCCGGAATCGGCAACGCACTCAGTGCCTCGGCAATGACCAGCGCGATCTCTACGTCGTAGCGGAAGGGCAATTCGCCGTCGCCCACCACGTCAATGTCCGCCTGCGTAAACTCACGTGCGCGGCCCTCCTGGGGACGCTCGCCACGCCAGACCTTCTGGATCTGGTAACGACGGAACGGAAACGCCAGGTAACCGGCGTTCTCCACCACGTAGCGGGCAAATGGAACGGTGAGGTCAAAATGCAGGGCCAGCGCGTTCGGATCGCCCTTATCCGACTTTGCAGCGTCTCCCTCGTCATCCTGGAGCCTGCTCAGGCCGTAGACCTCTTTGTCGATCTCACCCTTGCGGAGCAGCTGCCCCACGGTCTCAACGGCGCGGGTTTCAATGGAGGAAAATCCGTGCAGCTCGAACGTCTTTCGGAGAGTGTCCAGCACATGAAGCTCCACCAACCGCTCCTGGGGAAGCCACTCGGGGAATCCGGACAGGGAGGCGGTACGTGCCATGGGGGAATTGTCTCCTCAAAGAAAGCTGAACTGGAATCGGCACCGCAGCTTTAAAACGCCCGAACGGCGTTTACAGGGCGGGCGTCCAGCCGGTCATGCATAAACTATGTGCGGCAGCCAGTTTATGCTTTCCGCGCGTGCACATCTAATGCAGCATGCCCGGGTTCCTGTCGGCCGCCATCTATTGAGGACAAATCAGGAGGACTCTTGGCAACAAGGTCGCGGGATGACCGCGAAGCAAAACGTCGCATCAGGCAGATGGAAGCCAAGCGTGCCCTGCGCCAGGAACAGGGAAACCGGCGCAAACGCGACAACACCATTGCCATTGGTGCCGGCGGCGCGGCAGTTGTCCTCGCCGTCGTGCTGCAGCTGACAGTCTTCAGTTCCAACCCCACCGAAGCGGAGTTTGCCGCTGCCGAGGCCGGACTGAGTTCGCCGTCAGCTTCCCCGGCCGCATCCAACAGCGCCGACGTCCCCAGCCCGGACACCGCGGCAGGAAAGACATTCACGGGTGAACTGGCCTTGAACGGCGGTGCCGTGGGTATTGAGTTGAACGGCACAGCAGCTCCACAGGCAGCTGCAGTCTTCAAGTCCCTGAGTGACGCCGGCTATTACAACGGGAAGTTCTGCCACCGCCTGACGACGTCCGAAACGTTCGGGCTCCTGCAGTGCGGCGCCACCGACGAAAACGGGACGGACGACCCCAACTACCGATGGGGTCCACTGGAAAACGCGCCTGCGGACAACAAATACCCTGCGGGGACCATCGCCGTGGCACGCACCGGGAACGACGCATACGGTAACGGCCACCAATTCTTCATCGTTTACAAAGACACCACCATCCCCGCAGACACTGCGGGTGGATACTCAGTGGTGGGCAAGGTGACCAGTGGCCTGGACGTGGTGACCAAGATAGCTGCCGCAGGCCTCAAGTCCGGCGAAAACCCCAACGACGGCGCCCCTGTGGCACCTGTCACGATAGACTCGTTTTCTCTGAAGTAACCAGCTCCAGGCCCCGGCCCGGGGTGCATTACCTTAGCAGTCCCTCCAAGCGAAAGACTTTTAGCGGTGACAGACAGTCAGAAATCCGACGAAACAGCAGCAGTGGCCAATCAGGAAGCGGTCGAGGCAACCGAAACGAACGGGGCGGAGACCCCGGAGCCTGCGCCTGAACAGAAGCCCGAGGCGCCGGCAGCACCGCGTCCGGCTCCATCCGCTGCCCCATCACCGGCTGCCTTCGCAGCCCGCCCGAAGGCCCCCGCCGCCGTCGTTCCTGCCGCCCCGGCTGTGTCCGCGGCGTCGCTCGCCGAGGCCGCCAAGTGGGGCCGCGCAGAAGGTGATGGCCATGTCTTCCTCACGCTGGATGGCGAGGAGATCGCTGTGGGCCAGTACCCGGGTGTCAGTCCTGACGAAGCATTGGGATACTTCGCCCGAAAGTTCGACGACATCATCGCGCAGGTTGTCCTCCTGGAGCACCGCGTAGAGTCCAAGGCTCCCGCTACTGACATGCAGAAGACCGTCACGCACCTTCGCGAGCAGCTCGCCGAGCGCAACATGGTGGGCGACATCCGTTCCGCCGAGGCCCGCTTGGACGCCCTCTCCACACAGGTCGTGGAACTGGAGAAGTCTGAGAAAGCCGCCCATGAGGCCGTACGCGCCAGCGAACTTGCCGCCCGCGAAGCCATTGTGGCCGAAGCAGAGTCAATAGCTGGCCAGGATCCTGCCCAGATCCAGTGGAAGACCTCCAGCGCCCGCATGAATGAACTGTTCGAAACGTGGAAGGCTGCGCAGAAGAGCGGCGTCCGGTTGGGACGCAGCAACGAAGACGCCCTCTGGAAGCGGTTCCGCTCCGCGCGCACGGTCTTCGATCGTCACCGCCGCGCCTACTTCTCCCAGTTGGATAGCAACAATTCTGCTGCGAAGTCCGCCAAGGAAGCCCTGATTGCCGAGGCAGAGGCTCTCTCTTCCTCCACCGACTGGGGTTTTGCTGCCGGCGAGTACCGGAGGCTGATGGACCAGTGGAAGGCCACGCCGCGCGCCAGCCGGAAAGATGATGACGCTCTCTGGGGCCGGTTCCGCGCTGCCCAGGATGTCTTCTTCAGCAACCGTCAGGCCGCCAACGAGCAGATCGACCAGGAGTACACAGCCAACCTGGGCGTCAAGGAACAGCTCGTAGCCGAAGCACAGGCTCTCCTGCCCATCAACGACCTCAACGCTGCCAAGAAGGCCCTGCAATCGATCAGGGACCGCTGGGAAGATGCAGGCAAGGTTCCCCGGGCTGACATGGGCCGCATCGAAGCCGGCCTCCGCAAGGTAGAAGACGCGGTCCGCGACGCCGAGGAAGAGAAGTGGCGCCGGAGCAACCCGGAAACCAAGGCCCGCACCAACAGTGCCCTTTCCCAGCTGGAAACAGCTATTGCCGGCCTCAAGGACGATCTCGAAAAGGCGGAGAAGGCGGGCGACCAGCGCCGCATCAAGGCCGCCCGTGAAGCGTTGGAAGCACGCCAGGCATGGCTGGACCAGATCCAGCGTTCAGCGAGCGATCTCGCCTAGCCAGTCCTGAAATATTGGCTCCTGCAGGCTCCGTCCCGGTTATCCACATATCCGGGACGGAGCCTGTACTCGTTGGGCAACGGCACGGAATGATCGGTGGATGGTCCCCACTCTCACCGCCCTGCCTATCACGGAGCCGGTTGTCTCCGAGCTCTACTCCCCCAGCCGCATTTTTACCTGGAACGAATTGCAGTGCATGGCCATAGACGGCATCCTGCTGCCCCTCTACGGCAAGAGTTATGCCTCACCGGGTGTTGCCGTCACCCACCGCCTGCGGGCACGCGCAGCGGCTCAGACCGTTCCGGAACGGATCCGCACCAAGGTAGTTGCCGGCAGGCTTACGGCCGCCTGGATTTATGGCTGCGCCAGTCCCCCGGAGCGCTTGTCACTCCTGGTGGATGCGAAGCACCGCATTTCAAGCCTGCGCGGGAGCACGCCCTGCAGTCTCCATGAAGTCCGCTTGGGCCAGATGGATGCGATCAGCCTGGGAGGAATACTTGTGAGCAGCCCGCTCCGGACTGCGGCCGATATCGCCCTGCACGTTGAGGCCGAGCGTGCTCTGCCCGCCCTCAGAAGGCTGCTGAACCGGGCTGATCTTGGCATCAGATTGCGCCTGCTGACATTAGCTGTGGAAGCATCGCCACGGCTGCCCCACAAGAAGCGCGCACTGGCAACGCTGGCCAGGCTGACCCAACCGGACCTGAACTAGCTTCGCCGGCGGTTACCAGTAGTGCGGTAGACGTCAAAGACGCCATCAATGCGACGGACGGCGTTCAAGACGTGGTGCAAATACTTGGGATCACCCATCTCAAAAGCGAACTTGGAGATCGCTACACGGTCGCTGGATGTGTGAACAGAAGCAGCGAGGATGTTGACGTGGTTCTCAGACAAGATACGTGTCACGTCAGACAGGAGGGACTTCCGGTCCAGAGCTTCTACCTGGATCTCCACCAGGAAGACGCTGGACTGCGTGGGCGCCCACTCCACTTCAACAATCCGGTCCGGCTGGTCCCGAAGCCCAGAGACATTGGTGCAATCAGTCCTGTGAACGGAAACTCCGGAACCTCGTGTCACGAAGCCGAGAATGGGGTCCGGGGGAACTGGTGTGCAACAGCGGGCCAGCTTGACCCAGACGTCGCCAACACCACGGACGATGACGCCGGAGTCAGAGAACTTCGACTTCGCTACCTGCGTGGGAATGCTGACTTCGTCGAGGTCTTCGTCGGGTGTTTCGTGTCCGCCCAGGTGCTCCACGAGCTTTTCCATCACGGACTGGGCTGAGGTATGGCCATCGCCAACGCCCGCATAGAGCCCGGAGATGTCGACGTAGTGGAAGTCCTCCGCCACAGCAGACAAGGCGTCGTGCGTCATAAGACGCTGCAGCGGCAAGTTCTGCTTCCGCATGGCACGGGTCAACATGTCCTTGCCACGATCAATAGCTTCTTCGCGGCGTTCCTTGGTGAACCACTGACGGATTTTGTTGCGTGCCCGCGCTGACTTGACGAAGTGTTGCCAGTCCTGGCTGGGTCCGGCTCCTTCTGCCTTCGACGTGAAGATCTCAACCCAGTCGCCGTGGTTCAACTCGCTGTTCAGCGGGACCAGCTTGCCGTTGACGCGTGCACCAATCGTGCGGTGGCCCACTTCCGTATGCACGGCGTAGGCGAAGTCAACAGGGGTAGAACCTGCGGGCAGCGCCATGACTTCACCCTTGGGGGTGAAGACAAAAACTTCGCGGGCATTGATTTCATACCGCAGCGAGTCCAGGAACTCACCGGGATCAGAAGTTTCCTGCTGCCAGTCCACCAAGGACCTCAGCCAGCCCATATCGCCGTCGCGGGGGCTGCCGGGTCCCTGCGCGGTCCGGTTCGGCTGGTCCTTGTACTTCCAGTGCGCCGCAACACCGTACTCCGCACGGCGGTGCATCTCATGGGTGCGGATCTGGATCTCCACAGGCTTGCCGCCCGGGCCGATCACCGTGGTGTGGAGGGACTGGTACATGTTGAACTTGGGCATGGCGATGTAGTCCTTGAACCGTCCCGGGAGAGGGTTCCACCGCGAGTGGAGGGTGCCAAGGGCTGCGTAACAGTCCCGTACCGAATCAACCAGGACACGCACGCCCATGAGGTCGTTGATGTCGTCAAAATCCTTATCGCGGACGATCATCTTCTGGTAAATCGAGTAGTAGTGCTTCGGGCGGCCCGTGATGGTGGCTTTGATACGAGCTGTACGGAGGTCATCGGCGATCTGGTTGCGAATGACGCTAAGGCTCTTTTCGCGCTCTGGTGTGCGATCTCCCACCATGCGGACGATTTCCTCGTACACCTTGGGATACAGTGCGGCGAAGGAGAGATCTTCCAGTTCCCACTTGATGGTGTTCATACCTAGGCGGTGCGCCAACGGTGCGAAAATCTCCAGGGTTTCACGCGCCTTGCGTGAGGACGACTCAGCCGAAACGAACCGCCATGTTCTCGCGTTGTGGAGTCGGTCGGCCAGCTTGATCATCAGCACGCGGATGTCCTTGGCCATGGCCACGACCATCTTGCGCACTGTTTCCGATTGCGCTGCCTCGCCAAAACTGACCTTGTCCAGCTTGGTGACACCATCCACGAGCATGGCAACCTCCGGGCCAAAGTCCCGGGTGAGGTCGTTGAGGGTGTACGGGGTATCCTCCACGGTGTCGTGAAGCAGCGCAGCTGCCAAGGTAGTGCCCGTCATGCCGAGCTCGGCAAGAATAGTGGCCACTGCCACCGGGTGGGTGATGTAGGGATCACCGCTCTTGCGTTTCTGTCCTTGGTGGCTCCGCTCGGCTATAGCGAAAGCCCGCTGGATCAGGTCAAAGTCCTCTTTGGGGTTGTTCGCCCGGACGGTACGCAGCAGGGGCTCGAGGATCGGCGAGTACGGAGCGACACCGCGGCCAGTGAGGCGTGCAAGGCGGGATCGCGTGCGCTCCCTGCGCCCTGGGAAAGTAGGTCGCACACCGGGGGTATCCACCGGAACCGCACCAGCAGCCCGTCCAGCCACGTTTGTTGCCGGGACGGCCACAGCATTGCGGCCATCTTCCCCGCCCGCCGGTGGTGCCGACGTCGCACGTTCTTCCACAGAAGTACCCCTCACAACCGATTTAATTCTCCCAGTCTATTCCCGCAAGTGAATGCTTCTGCAACTGGGCAGCACATGACGAACGGAGCGGCAAGTCAAAGAGCCGGCCCCCGCAGTGCTGCGGGGACCGGCTCTCGATCAAACAGTGGGACTGGAGAAGTCCTAAACGGTGGCTTCAGCCCGGCGGTGCGCCACCTTCTTGGCTTGCTTCACCAGCTCAGGTTCGCCCTGACGCAGCCAGGCGTACAACGGTGCAGCGATGAAGATCGTCGCTGCCGTACCGATGAGGATACCCACGAACAGTGCTAGTGAAAGGTCCCGCAGTGTGCCCGCGCCCAGCAGCCCCGCACCGATGAACAGAATCGCCGCCACTGGAAGGACGGCCACCATCATGGTGTTGATGGAGCGGACCAGGGTTTGGTTGACCGCGAGGTTGACCTCCTCGCCGAAGGTGCGCCGGGTGGACGTGGTGATGTCAGCTGTGTTTTCCCGGATCTTGTCGAAGACCACTACGGTGTCGTACAGCGAGTAGCTAAGGACCGTCAGGAATCCAATAATGGCCGATGGCGTCACTTCGAAATCGCTCAACGCGTAGACACCCGCTGTGGTGAACATGGTGACGAGCATTCCCACCAATGCAGAGAGCGACATCTTCCAGGTCCTGAAGTACAGAGCCATGAGGACCGCCGCCAAAGCAACGAAGACCACCAAGCCAATGAGTGCCTGCCTGGTGACGTCCTGGCCCCAGGTTGGGCCAACGAAGTTCGAGGTTACCTCGTTCTCGGTGACACCGTATGCGCTGGTGAGGCCATCCTTGATGCGGTTGGTCTCGTCGTCAGTCAATTGATCCGTCTGGATCCGCATGGTGTTGCCTGCCACATTCGCGACGCGCGGAATGGCGTCAGGCACGACGTCATGGACGGCCTTCTCGCCCAGGCTTGCATCAGTGCTGCTGACGTTGGAGACGGTAAACTCCGAGCCGCCCCGGAACTCGATTCCGAGGTTGAACCCGCCCTTGACGACGGGAATCAGGATGGACAGCGCCACCGCGACGGCCGCGATAATGAACCAGATTTTCTTGGAATTGACGAAGTTGTACGAACGCTTGCCCGTGTAGAGCTCATGGCCGAAGGTTGCGAAGCTCGTGGTCATTACTTCTCCTCCTTGGTGGCCTTGGAGGAACCAGTCAACTGGCCCTTCTCGGCGAGGCGCCGTTCGGCGATGGTCATGCGTCGTTCCGCTTCAGCTGCTGCCCCGCTGTTGCGCGGACGCACGGGCGTGGGCTTGTCCTCGGGAGACCGCAGTCGTCCTGCGCCGCGGTACAGGGGAACTGCCCCAAGACGGTCCGGCGAAAGCCCGGAGAACCGGTGCCCTTCACCGAAGAACTTGGTGCGGGCCAAGACCTGCAGCATGGGGTGCGTGAACATGAAGACCACTAAAAGGTCGGCAAGGGCGGTCAAGCCCAAGGTGAAGGCAAAGCCACGCACGTTGCCAACAGCCACGAAGTAGAGGACCAGCGCGGCCAGGAGGTTGACGGCCTTGGACGCCAGCACCGTGCGCTTTGCACGCTTCCAGCCATTCTCGACGGCGGATACCAGCCCGCGTCCATCGCGCAGCTCATCACGGATGCGTTCAAAGTAGACAATGAACGAGTCCGCGGTCTGACCGATGGCAACGATCAGGCCGGCAACACCAGCAAGCGACAGACGATAGTTCTCGGTCCAGCCCAGGATGGCAATTGCCAAGTAGGTCAGGAGACCGGCAACCACGAGGGACGCAATAGTGACGAGGCCAAGTGCCCGGTATTGGAACAGCGAGTAAACAACCACCAGCAGCAAGCCGATCATGCCGGCCAACAAGCCGAGACGCAGCTGGTCGCCACCGAGGGTGGCAGAGATCTGCTCCTGTGACTGGATTTCGAAGCTGATGGGGAGTGCGCCAAAGCGAAGCTGATCCGACAGGGCTTTGGCGGACGCCTGGGTGAAGTTGCCGGTGATCTGCGGCTTTCCGTCGGTGATGACGGCAAGGGATCGGGGTGCAGAGATGACTTTGTCGTCCAGCACGATCGCGAACTGGGCCTTGGGGTCGTTGCCGCCCTGCGCCTGTGACGCCACATAGAACTGGTTGAGACGTTCAGTGACTTCCTTGAACTTGGCAGTGGCTTCGCCATTGAAGACAATGTTGACGCCCCAGGAGTTGGTCACCGATCCCTGTGCGCCCTGGACCTGGGAGTACGAGGACGAGGCGATGTCCTGGCCCTTGACCTCAACCGGACCAAGAATGTACTTGATGGCCGGAGTCTGCGCGGTGGCTGCCTCGCAGGTAACAAGCGGCTTGGCGGGATCAGAACGATCTCGCCGTTCAGTGGAAGGATTGACGCAGTCCAGTGCCTCAAATTCCTTGACGATGTCAGCGGTCACCCAGTTGTTGTCACTGGCATTCGCGGGCTCTGCCGTGGGCTTGGGCAGCTGGTCTTCAGGTGTCCTGGACTCAACAGGAACTGCAGCGGGGTCGCCCGAGGCAATCACGGGGCGGAAGTTCATATCCGCCGACGCCTGGATCAAGTCGCGGGTTTCCTTGGAGGGTGTCCCGGGAAGGCTGACCACCACATTGCGACCTGACTGGGTGCTGATTTCTGCTTCAGCAACACCAGAGCCGTCAACGCGCTGCCTGATGATGGCAACTGCCTGGTTGAGCTGCTCTTCATTGATTTCACTGGCACCCTCTACCTTGGGTGCGAGGATCATCTGGGTTCCGCCTTCAAGGTCCAAAGCAAGTTTGGGAGCCCAGCTGGCATTGCCAGTCATCACTCCGCCACCCAGGACAGCGGTGAGTACAACGAATATTGCTCCAAGCCAAGTCAGCACCCTGCGGGCTGAGTTTTTGGGGCCGGTCCGTGCCATTATCAATCTTCCTGTTATCGCCGGACAGCCGCCGGCGTACGCGGATAAGCGTCTGCCGGCGGCTCTCCGCTGCCGTAGAAGTTGCCTTGCGCGGTGTTGCCGCGACTGACGGTGCTAGTTGTCCTTCTTGTCCTCTTTGTTGAGGCGCGCAATGGTTTCGTCCGGCGTCTCCACTGCGGCAGGAGCTTCAGTGTCCGCAACGGTCAGGGAAGAGGCATCATCCGGAACAACCGGCGCCTCTTCCGGAGCCGTTTCAACAACTTTGGTAACTGCCTGGCGGTGAACCGTGGCCTGGTTACCCGGGGAAAGTTCGATGACGACCTTGTTTTCGGCTTCGTCGATGGAGACGATGCGGCCAAAAAGACCGAAGCTGGTCATGACGTCGACGCCCGGAGCGAACTTGGACTGCATCTCAGCCTGCTGCTGCTGGGTCTTCTTGTTGCGGCGGAACATCATGAAGACAAAGAGTCCAAGCATGACGAACAGCAATATGGTCATTGGATCCACAGGGAAGTTCCGTTCTGTACTTACGTTTTGGTTCACGGCAACGTCCCTGGCAGATCCGCGAAGCGGGCGCATGGATCAAGGACTCGAACGTGCCGAGCGTCATACCAGTCTAGAGGGAAAAGCTGAACACGGCGTGTTAACCGATGGTATCCACGCTTTCGGCGTGGTTTTCCTCTTCATCGAACAACGCCAGTGTCTCTTGGCCGAAGACGCCGGACGGCACCGCGTAGCCGAGGTGGGTCCAGGCAGGCGCCATTGCGATGCGGCCCCTGGGCGTCCGCCCCAATAGTCCCTCGCGCACCAGGAAGGGCTCGGCAACGGTCTCTACAGTTTCTGGTTCCTCACCTACGGCAATCGCCAAGGTGGACAGACCCACCGGGCCACCGTTGAACTTGGTAATGAGGGCTTCGAGCACTGAGCGGTCAAGCCGGTCAAGGCCCCGCTGGTCCACTTCATACATATCCAAGGCCGCCGACGCGGAACGGGCATCGATCTGATCGATGCCATGAACCAGTGCCCAGTCCCGGACACGGCGCAGCAGACGGTTGGCAATACGCGGCGTGCCTCGCGACCGACCCGCGATCTCCGTGAATCCGGCCGAATTCACCTTGAGGTCCAAAAGCCCTGCCGAACGGCGAAGCACAAGTTCAAGCTCCGCTACGGAGTAAAACTCAAGATGCCCGGTAAATCCGAAACGATCCCGCAGTGGCCCAGGCAGCAGGCCGGCACGTGTGGTGGCCCCTACCAGGGTGAACGGCGGAAGCTCAAGTGGGATGGCCGTGGCACCGGCACCCTTGCCCACCACGATGTCTACACGGAAGTCCTCCATGGCCATGTACAGCATTTCCTCTGCAGGCCGGGACATCCGGTGAATTTCATCGAGGAACAAGACCTCGCCCTCCGACAAGGAGGAAAGAATGGCAGCGAGGTCACCTGCATGCTGGATGGCCGGACCACTGCTGATCCGCAATGGCGCGTTCATTTCCGCAGCAATGATCATGGCCAGCGTGGTCTTGCCCAGCCCCGGTGGACCGGACATCAACACATGGTCGGCGCTGCGCCCGCGCATCTTTGACGCCTCCAACACCAACGCCAGCTGCTTGCGGACCCGGTGCTGGCCAACGAAATCGTGCAGGTTCTTGGGCCGGAGGGCCGCCTCAATGACCCGCTCCTCCGGTTCCTCTCCCCCGCTGACCAAGGACTGCTCAGCCACGGCTGCCTACACGGTTGCCGGCGCGGGCGCCGTCCTGGCCCAGCCACCGCAGCGTTGCACGGAGGATGTGGGCGACATTTCCCGAGTCCACCAGCTCCGGAGAATCGGCCATGGCTTTGTCGATGCTGCCCGTGGCGTCCTTCTCTGACCATCCCAGGCTGGTCATTGCCGCAACCACTTGCGGCTTCCAGTCTGCCTTGACGGCAGTTTCCGGAGCAGCGGCCGTCCCCGTTCCATGCGGGACCAACTTTCCGGCCAGTTCCAGGACAATGCGCCCTGCGACCTTGGGCCCAATGCCGGGAACCTTCGTAAAGGCCTTGCCGTCACCAGTGTGCGCAGCCACCCGGATAGCTTCGGGTTCGTGGACCGCGAGAACAGCCAACGCCAGCCTGGGTCCCACGCCGCTGACGCTGAGCAGGACATCGAAAACTTCGCGTTCGTCGTCATCGGCGAAACCGAACAGCGTCAGGGAATCCTCCCTGACGATCATGGAGGTGAAGAGCTTGGCTTCAGATCCGACCTTGAGGTGGCTGAGGGTCTGCGGGGTGGCAAAGACACTCATGCCGGCGCCGTTGAGGTCAATGACGGCGGTGGACAAACCAACGTGGGCTACGGTTCCACGGAGAAAACTGATCAAGACCCGGCTCCTGAATTATTGCGGCCAAAGCGGACTATCCGAACATATCTACGAATACCCTAGCAAGGCAGGGCACCAATCACCGCGCGCGGCGCGCTTTTGCCTCCGCTTCGGCCCATGCCTTCTGAGCAGGAGTGAGTGAACCTTTTCCGGAGGCGCCACCTGCCGAGCCCATTCCACTGCCTGCGCGCCACGCGTGCGTGAGTGCCAGGGCAAGGGCATCGGCCGCATCGGCAGGCTTGGGCGGCGCATCCAGCCGCAAAATTTTTGTCACCAGCTTGGTGACGGCATCTTTGTTGGCCGTACCACTGCCGGTCACCGCGGCCTTGACCTCGGAAGGGGTGTGCAAGGCCACCGGGATGCCACGGCGTGCCGCTGCGGCAATAACGACGCCTGATGCCTGGGCAACGCCCATCACCGTGCTGACGTTCATCTGCGAGAAAACACGTTCGACTGCGACGACGTCCGGCTCATGCCGGTCCAGCCATTCATCGATGGCTTCGGCAATGACCAGCAAGCGCTTATCCAGCGTCAGCTCTGCCGAAGTTCCCACAACCCCCACAGCAACCATGGTGGCGCGGCGGTTCCTTTCGATGTCCACCACACCGATGCCGCAACGGGTAAGGCCCGGATCGACTCCTAATACGCGAAGAGTCAAGTCCGGGCCTTCCTGTCTGTTATCACCCTTGAAAGCCGCCCCGCCTAGTCGGCGTCGAGGGCAGCCTGCACTTCCTCGCTGAGGTCCGCATTGCTGTAGACGTTCTGGACGTCGTCCAGGTCTTCCAGTGCATCCACGAGCTTCATGAATTTCCGGGCGCCATCGACGTCAAGGTCCACCTGCATGGACGGGACGAATTCGGCTTCGTCGGTTTCGTAATCGATGCCCGCTTCCTTCAGTGCGTCACGAATGGCCTGGAGGTCGGACGGTTCGGAGTGGATTTCCCAGTTCTCGCCGCTGTCCTTGACTTCCTCGGCGCCGGCTTCCAGGACCGCCATCAGGATGTCGTCTTCGCTCAGGCCGTTCTTCGGCAGCACCACTACGCCCTTCCGGGCAAAAAGGTAGCTGACGGAGCCGGGGTCGGCGATGGTGCCGCCATTGCGCGAAATAGCGAGGCGAACCTCGGAGGCGGCGCGGTTCTTGTTGTCGGTCAGACATTCGATCAGCAATGCCGAACCCTGCGGGCCACGGGCCTCGTACATGATTTCGGTGTAGTCGACCACCTCACCGGTGAGGCCTGCACCACGCTTGATGGCACGGTCAATGTTGTCATTGGGTACCGAGGTCTTCTTCGCCTTGGTGACCGCGAGTTCCAAGCCAGGGTTGCCAGCAAGGTCCGGGCCACCCATGCGGGCGGCAACTTCGATGTTCTTGATCAGTTTCGCGAACGACTTTGCACGCCTGCCGTCAATGATGGCTTTCTTGTGCTTGGTGGTCGCCCATTTGGAGTGGCCTGACATGCTTTACGCTTCTCCTCTGATCATTCGAATAAAGAGTTCATGCACGCGCTTCTCTCCCGTCACTTCCGGGTGGAAGGAGGTGGCCAGCAGGTGGCCTGAACGCACTGCAACAATTCTAGCCACTCCATGCAAAGTGGCCGTGTGGCTGGCGTGATCCGGATCAACCTGCGCCAGTACTTCCACGGTGGGACCCACGCGCTCAACCCATGGGCCGCGAATGAACACAGCATGGACAGGGTCCACGCCGGAATCGCCTGCACTGAAATCCAGGCCCTTGAAATCGAGGTCGGTTTCAAAGGACTCGCGCTGCCGCCCAAAAGCGTTGCGCCGCACAGTGATGTCCAGTCCACCGAAGGTCTGCTGTGGATTTCCCTCGAGGTCGGTCGCTGGATCAGCGATTTCATCGGCCAGCAAGATCATGCCGGCACAGGAACCGTAGACGTGCAGGCCGTCAGCGATGCGCTTCTTCAGCGGGTCGCGTAGTTCGAAAATCCGGGACAGTTTGTCAATAGTGGTGGATTCGCCGCCCGGGATGATCAGGCCGTCGATGTCGTCCAGTTCGGCAGGCCTGCGGATACCCACGCCCGTGGCACCTGCGGCCTCCACAGCGCGGATATGCTCGCGGAAGTCGCCCTGGAGCGCCAGTACACCGATCCGGAGTCCTGAACCCACGCGTGATGAAGCGTCGGAAAGGGGGTTGGTCATTGGACCATCATAGTGGCCATCGCCCTTCCGGCGGTCCTCCATGGCGCCTGCGGACCCGGTTGCATGCCCTGACTGGGATATATTACAGAGCATGCTTTCCTTCAGCGTCCCCATCGGCAAGCTGGTCCGCACTCTGTCCCGGCTCCGGGGTGGAGGATCAGCTTTTCCCGGCCTGGTGGTCGAGAAAATCGACCCCGGCTTCATGCAGCGAACGCTGGCCTCCCTCCCCCACGGCGTGGCCGTGGTCAGTGGAACCAACGGAAAAACCACCACCACAAAGATGGTGGTGGAACTCCTTGAAAGCCAAGGATTGAAAGTCTTCACCAACCGCACCGGAAGCAACTTCACCCGGGGCGTTGCTGCCTCGCTCCTGGGCGACGTGGATTGGCGGGGCCGGCTCGACGCTGACATCGCCATCCTTGAACTCGACGAGGCCCACGCCGTCCATTTCGTGAACAAAGTCCAGCCGAGGTTCAGCCTGCTGCTCAATGTCCTTCGCGACCAATTGGACCGTTTCGGCGAAATCGACAAGACTGCCCGGCTCCTTGAGCACATCGCCTCCAGGACCACGGACACCGTGGTACTGAACCGTGAAGATCCCCGGGTTGCCCGGATAGCCACCACCGTCAACAGCCTGGACGCAGTCCATCACCCCGACGTGCGCTACTTCGGCCTGGACGAATCGCTCCGCAGCACTTTTCCTAATGATGATGAGATGCGTACCGGCAGCGGCCCTTCCCCGTCGGGGACTTCCGTAGCCGCGGCGGCTGGTGAGGCAGTTGACCTGCCGGGTGCCGACGTCGTACTCCGCCGGGTAGGCGCGCAGGATGCTGACTTTGAGTTCGACGGCGAGACCGTCACCACGGCGATGAAGCTGCGCGGTATTTACAACATCTTCAATGCCGCGGCCGCGCTGTCACTGGCACGTGCCGTTTTGGGGACCGGCCCCGTTGACACGCCCAAACTTGTGAAGGCCCTGGGCGACGTCGCCCCCGCATTTGGCCGCGGGGAAAGCCTGACGGTAGATGGACAACCGCTCGAATTAGTGTTGGTGAAGAACCCCAGCGGCTTCCGGCTTGGGCTGAAGTCCTTCCCCGCCGGCGGTTACGCCACCATGATCGCCATCAATGACAACTACGCAGACGGCAGGGACATGTCGTGGCTGTGGGATGTCGAGTTCGAATCCCTGAGGGATGATGGCGTGGAAGTACTCACCGGCGTTCGGGCCTACGACATGGCGCTGAGGCTGCAGTATGACGACGTACCTTTCGGACTTGTGGAACCCGACATCACAGCAGCATTGCGATCCTTCATCAATGGCTCAAGGGGCAAGCCCAAACGAATCTTCTGCACCTACACCTCCATGCTCGCCATTCGCCGTGAACTGGCCAAAATCACCATAGTTGAGGTGGTCTCATGACCTCGGAAGCACTGCCAACGGCCCAGGGGTCGCAGCCCGCCAAGGGAACCATCCGCGTCCTCCAGCTCTACCCGCGGGAGATGAACATCTACGGTGACTGGGGCAATGCCCTGGTCCTTCAGCAACGTATCAAATGGCACGGTTACACGCCCGAGTTGCTGGAATACAACGTGGGTGACGAGTTTCCTGACGACGTCGACATCATCGTCGGTGGCGGGGGGCAGGACAGCGGCCAGCTGGTCATCCAGGATGACCTCCAGTCGCGCGCCGACCGCCTCCGGGAGATGGCCGATGCCGGCGCACCCATGCTGGTCATTTGCGGTCTCTACCAACTTTTTGGCAAGTTCTTCAAAACCAGCGCCGGACCTGTCATCCCGGGCATCGGCATCCTGGATGTCGAAACACACGGTACGGACGAGCGGCTGATCGGCAACGTGATCATGAAGTCCACCGAATTCGGGGACATCATGGGCTACGAGAATCACAGCGGACAGACCACGTTGGGTCCCGGCGTCGAACCTCTCGGAACTGTCACCAAGGGCGCCGGAAACAACAGCAAGGATGGCCACGAGGGTGCCCGGTACAACAATGTTGTGGCCAGCTACCTGCACGGTTCACTGTTGCCGAAGAACCCGGCGATCGCCGACTTCCTCATCAGGACAGCTGCCGAACGCAAGTACGGCACCTTCGTGCCGGGAGCGCCCGACGACGACTACGCCCGCCTCGCGCGCGAGCACGCAGCCCGCCGGCCGCGCTAGCGACTACTTTTCCTTGGTGATCAGGAGTTCATGGGCACCGGCGGTCGCCGCACCCATGGACTCCACCACAGCCTTGGTTCGCTGGTAGGTTTCAGCATCGGCAGCGGGCGTTGCGCAGACTCCCTGCGGTGCGTCACTGGCCACTGAGCACCACCGGTAAGGATCCCGGACAATAACCGAAGGTGCCCAGGCCAGGTCTGAAGCCGTCCACACACCTGCGGTGTTCTGGCTGAACTGTGCCCTTACCAGCAAGCCTTCGTTGTTGACCACGTACCAGGGCGATAGTTCCGTGACTCCGTTGCCCAGTCCATACACGATCCATGTGCCCTTGTAATTCTCGATGGGAAGCACCGAATGGGTGTGGTGCCCGTAGATCATGGTGAACTGACCGCTGTCCACCAGGGCATGCGCCACGTCCTGCTGCTGGGCATTGGCTTCGCTGGCGTACTCGTCACCGGCGTGCATGACGCCCAGCACAATGTCAGCCCCCAACGCCTTGGCCTGGGTTGCCTTGGCAATCATGGCCGCGGGATCCAGCTCGTCGACCAACCACGGGTACTCGGGAATTTGTCCGTTATGGCCGTAAGTACCGATGATCACGGCCACCTTGGCCGCATCCGTCTGAATCATCAATATTTCCTTGGACGCCGCCTCTGTACGGTATGAACCTGTGTGCTTGAGTCCGGCCGCGTCGAGGGCGTCCAGCGTCCTCAGGAGCCCCTCCGTCCCGCGGTCAATCGTGTGGTTGCTGGCCGTGGTGCAGGCTTGGTAACCCACGTTCTTGGAGGCGCTGATGATCTGCGGCGGCACATTGAAGGATGGATAGGCAGAGAACGGGCCCTCCGGCGTTGCGACGGGGGTTTCCTGGTGACAGATGGCGAGATCGCTGTTTGCGATGTAGCGCCGCTGTCCTTCCAGAAGGGGAACGAAGGTATAACCGGGTATGCCTGCAGCGGCGGCGTCCGCCCGTGCCTGCTGCCACAGTTGGGTGTGGACCAGCATGTCGCCGGTCACTGTAACGGAAGTGCACCTCAGCTCCGGACAAGCCGGGCCCTTGCCGGGAGTAGGGTTTGGAGCGGGAGTGCGGGTGGGGGTTGGCGACTCAGTGGCGGGAGCCGAGGCCGAGCTGCTGCGGTTCTGATCATCAGTCTCGGCGATGACACCGCAAGCACCCAAGGTCACGGCCATTAACGCCCCTCCCAGCGCGGTCAGCGCCTTTGGCGATCCGAACCTGGCAATTGAAGATGTGATCTTCCCCATGATTTTTATCCTAAGGCGGGAGAGCGGCCCAGTCGGGCGCGGCACCCTTGAGGACACGATTCTTACGTGAAAGAGTCACTTCATGACCAATCCTCTGCTGAGCCCCAGCCCCCTGCCGTATGGACTGCCGCCGTTTGCCGGGATCACCCCCGAGCACTACGCCGAGGCCGTGGACGCCGGTCTGGCCGAGCACCTGAAGGAAATCCAACTGATCGCGGGCAACCCCGAACCCGCGTCCTTCGAGAACACAGCCGTGGCCATGGAACGTTCGGGAATGCTCTTGAACAGGGCAGCAGCTGCATTCTTCACGTTGGTCTCGGCAGACGCGTCAGATGCCATAAAGAGGTTGGAGACGGAGTTATCACCCAAGTTCTCCGCCCACCAGGATGCCGTGTACATGAACCGTGACCTCTACCATCGGTTTGCGGCCATCGATGCCGGCAACCTTGATGCCGAGGCAGTTCGCCTGGTGCAGGAGTACCTCAAAGAGTTCCGGCAGTCAGGCATCCAACTCGATGATGCCGGCCAATTGCGATTGCGCGAAGTCAACGCGGAGCTCTCACGATTGGGCACTGAGTTCGGCCAGCGCGTCAAGGAGGGAATGAAGTGTTCCGCACTTCTGCTGAACGACGTTGGGGACTTGGCCGGGCTGCCGGCCGACGACGTCGCTGCCGCCGCCGAAGCCGCGAAAAACGCTGGACATGACGGCCATTACCTCCTCACCCTGATCCAGCCCAGCAACCAGCCCGCCCTGGCCTCCCTGGACAACCGGTCCGTCCGCCGTCGACTCTTCGAGGGGTCCTTGGCCCGCGGCACGGACGGCAGCTCCCTCGATGTGCGCGAGCTCGTGACGGCTACGGTTGGGCTGCGGGCCGAGAAGGCAACGCTTTTGGGCTTCAGCAACTTTGCCGAACTCGTGGTGGACCAGCAGACAGCCCCCACTTTCAGCGCCGTCGAAGAGATGCTGGGCAGACTGGCCCCAGCCGCCCTGCGGAATGCCACTGCAGAAGCCACTGCGCTGGCGCAATCCGCAGGCCATGCACTGGAACCCTGGGACTGGGCGTACTACTCCGCCAGGGTCCGCAGAGAGAAGTATGAGGTTGACGAACAAGCGCTGCGACCCTATTTCGCCCTCGAAACAGTCCTGACAGACGGCGTGTTCCATGCAGCTACCCAGCTCTACGGCATCACTTTTCACGAGCGCATCGACTTGAAGGGGTACCACCCCGATGTCCGTGTCTGGGAGGTCCGCAATGAGGACGGAAGTGGCTTAGGCCTGTTTCTCGGTGACTATTACACCCGGTCGTCAAAGCGAGGCGGCGCATGGATGAACTCGCTCGTGGAACAGTCCGGCCTTCTGGGCACGCGGCCGGTGGTCATCAACAACCTCAACATCACCAAACCAGCACCCGGCGAGCCCACCCTGTTGACCCTTGACGAACTCCGCACCGTGTTCCATGAATTCGGCCACGCGCTCCATGGGCTCTTCTCCGATGTGACGTATCCACGATTCTCAGGAACATCGGTGCCGCGCGACTTCGTTGAGTACCCCTCCCAAGTTAACGAAATGTGGATCATGTGGCCCGAAGTCCTGGCCAATTACGCACGCCATCACTCCACTGGCGAACAACTCCCCCAGGACATTGTGGACAAGCTCAATGCCTCGCAACTATGGGGTGAAGGATTCGCTACCACTGAATATCTGGGGGCGGCACTGCTGGACATTGCCTGGCATGTTCTGGCGGAAGCCAATGTGCCGGACGACGTCCTGGCCTTCGAGGCCAAGGCACTTGCCGGGGCAGGCATCGCGCATCCGCTGTTCCGCCGCGCTACCGCACGGGATACTTCCAGCACATCTTTGCCGGGGCAGGTTACGCCGCGGGCTACTACTCCTACATCTGGAGCGAAGTGCTGGACGCGGACACCGTGGAGTGGTTCAAGGACAACGGCGGCCTGTCACGGGCCAACGGAGACA
Source organism: Arthrobacter sp. yr096 (assembly GCF_900108925.1). NCBI lineage: Bacteria > Bacillati > Actinomycetota > Actinomycetes > Micrococcales > Micrococcaceae > Arthrobacter > Arthrobacter sp. yr096. The sequence goes on from NZ_FNYI01000003.1 coordinate 665,009, forward strand.
AGTTCCGTGCCGAGCTGCTCTCCAGGGGAAACAGCCGCGACCCCCTGGAGTCATTCCGGGCATTCCGGGGCCGCGACGCCCACTTGGAACCGCTCCTGAAGCGTCGCGGACTGGAGTAACAACGACGCCGGGCCGGTCACCTCATCAAGGTGACCGACCCGGCGTCGTACTTCTTTTGCTGTTTACCAGCCGCGCTCTGCGAGGCGGTGGGGCTGCGGGATGTCGTCGACGTTGATACCGACCATGGCTTCGCCGAGGCCGCGGGAGACCTTGGCGATCACGTCGGGATCGTCGTAGAAGGTGGTGGCCTTGACGACGGCGGCGGCGCGCTGGGCGGGGTTGCCGGACTTGAAGATACCGGAGCCAACGAACACGCCGTCGGCGCCGAGCTGCATCATCATCGCAGCATCAGCCGGGGTAGCAATACCGCCGGCGGTGAACAGGACCACGGGGAGCTTGCCCGTGGCGGCAACTTCCTTGACCAGCTCGTACGGGGCCTGCAGTTCCTTGGCCGCAACATACAGCTCGTCCTCGGGCAGGGCAGACAGCTTGGCGATCTC